>CAVXXE010000021.1:0-89615 GCA_963765595.1 uncultured delta proteobacterium | reverse complement strand
TCGATGTAATCATCTAAACTACCTTTCTGAGAAGTCATTCTTGCTGCCTGAAACACCTCGCTCCTTGAGATATTTCTTGCGTCTTCTATCATTTCCAACCTTTCTTTATGGGTTAATTTCGGCGAGCCATTCATTCAATAAATCCCCTTTGCTGAATAATTCGAAATACTTTCTAACAAGTTCCATATCAATTTCATTGCTTTTAATTTGAAGAATCCTTTGTATATCCGGAGCATCCACAGGGAATCGATTTCTGGGATCATTGGAAATTGCCTGAACTTTAAGTCCAATCAAATCCTCAGGGAGTATCGTCTTTAGTTTGTACTTACCATCAAAAATAGAACTTTTTTTAGCCCTACGCATCATCGCCTTTGTGTATTTTCTCCTTGCAAAAAGATAGTCCACCTGTCCTAAGGCTTTAACGGGAGACAAATAGGAAAATATCTCTTCAGTGCTAAACTCTTGTTTTTGATAGGTAAGATCCGTCATGATATCATGAATTATTTCTTTAGATTCTTCATAAACGAGAAAATCAATGTCTTTTGTAAATCGGAATATACCCATTGTGCTTAAGGCAAGACCACCTGATAGCACAAAATCAATATCTTCTTTTTGGAATCTGTCAATTAGTATCTTTAGAACTTCTTTTAGTTTCATTGGAAGGCCGATACTTTGATGAGATAGAATTGAGGAGGGCAGCAATGATTATATACGTTTTTTACTGTGATCCCCATAGATTTTTATATTTTGCCACAGACACACACCGACAGACACAGACTCTCCCTTATTGGGTGGTGATATGAATCAGATCTATTTAATTTCCTCATCCGGATAAGTTGAAGAAAGATGTTTCTGATAATACTTTTTGGGTTAAAATATCAGACGTACGTGCAAATCTGGAGGTTAATAGTCATAACTTTACACTTTCAATTAATGCCAATTCTTTAAAATTAGATGGTTCACCCCTCTTGAAACTGACAATATCTATTTTTTGCTCCCCAAATTCTTTATAAAATGCGATTTTAACATTTCTTTTTTCCTGACCCGTAAGTGCTTTTTCACCAATGACAAGGATATCGATATCCCCTCCCTTTAGCTTATCATTTGCCCTTGAACCGATAAGATATAGGTCGGCGTCCAGCAAATATTTTTTTATCGACTGTTTTAAAAATACAACCTGTTCATTTTTTACTCTCACTTTTTAACCTAATCCGATTCCTCGTTTTGATCCACCTGTTCCATCTTCTTAAAGAAATCGGTAATCGGTACTTTAAATTTCTTGACTGTCACTGGAAATTTCCTGGCAACTATGCATTCTCTTTCCCAATCCAGTTCGAAAGAATACAAATGCCTAAATTTATGCTGAAAGGCACAGAAATCATCGAAAAGGCGGTATAAATCATCGTCAATTAGAAGTTCAAACTCATACTTCATAAAGTGTTTCTCCACGTGATATTATCTTTTCTACCATGATCGGATCATCTAAATCCGTATAGAGATCAATGGGTAAACCAACTGCCTCTTCAAGTTCGTATCGAAAATCCCAATATTGGTTATTTTTCAGGGGCATTACCAAAATATCTATGTCAGACATCTCACTGCATACGCCATCAGCTACTGATCCGGAGACAATCACCTTACAGACACCAAATTTACTAAACACGGACAGCCCGCGTTCTAAGAGTAACAACTTAACCCGGTTTTGAACGAATTTTGCGCCTTTCCAGTTCAGCAGCACGTCTCTTTTTAAATTTTTCGAAAGCCATCTTTTATGGGTATAATTTTCAAAATTGTATAACAGTTATAAGAGGTGAGTATGCGATAGAAAAGGTTGGATTGATCAATAGCGCCAATTTTAATAACTTTGCCCGAAAGCAGGCGATGGAGTTCATTCCGCGGTCTGCTCATCCCACCTGCTCAACAAAAAGCATCAATTTTATACACTGTCTATTTCAATAATTTTTTAATATTATCATATATATCTTTTGACTCTAAGATATCTGCAAATTCGCGGATAACCGATAGAACGCGTCCCTTATCAAGATCAGAATGCCGTGCAATGATTGCCTTGATATCCTCCATATCCTGGGGACGTCTTGATATTGCCTTGAATATTATTAGATCATCCGGCGAAGGAAGGGGTACTTCCAGACCAAAAGCGGACTCAATCTTTTTTCGACTGACTGATTCCCTCTCAAATGGCAATATGCCCATAGATATATCGATATTTATCCCGCTTTCCTTATGGCGCATCAGCAACACACGTGACTTTCGTGCAAAATCTTCCGCGTCCTCAATCCTTGGCTCAATTCCGAATTTCTTTATTTTTTCAAAAAACTCAGGGAGGCGATCATCAAGATCAAGGACCACAAGATCGATGTCATTAGTGAATCTGGGTCTACCCAAAAGGCTGGCAGCCAACCCCCCAATGATCATTCCTTCCACATCGTCTTCTTTTAACAATTGACTGATACTTTTAATCGCTGGGGAGAGCGGATTTACTTGACCTTTTTTAGGCATGGTGCTCTTTCCATTTACACTGCAATTGGATCCATAAAGGGTTTGGCTGTTCATCCCGATCTGAAAATCCAAGTGATCTACCAATATCCCAGATAGAGAAAGTCTGGCGAAGCATTAGTTTAAAAGACGCTTTCCTTATCTCCTGCTGCTCAACTGCAGCCACTAATTTCCATCTATTTAAATATTCTTGACAATCATTCGTATCCATTGAGCATGACCTTCTTTAATTTTTTTAGACAGGATTTACTGGATTTTCAGGATTTATTTATATTATAACCTTTGTGGCTTAGTGCCTTAGTGGCTGAACGATATTAAAAAATCAACAATCCGCTCCCCTGCTTTTCCATCGCCATATAATTCGATGTTAAAATCTAAATCTATTTCAATAATAGCTTTATAGGCATCATAAATCTTTTCGGCTTCGGCTCCTGCCAATGAATTGACACCATGTTCAACCAACTCAACCCACTCGGTCTCATCTCTCATAGTAATACATGGCTTTTTAAAAAAGAAAGCCTCCTTTTGCAATCCTCCGCTATCGGTCATAACCAGGAGACAATTTTCCAGCAAGTAAATCATTTCAAGATAACCAACCGGATCAATAATTTTTATTGAATTCGAGGTTTTCTGATCCAATGTTTCGATTGTTTTTCTGGTCCTGGGGTGAAGTGGTAGGATAATTGGAATTTCTTTTCCAATTTTTTCGAATCCATCAAAAATTGATTTCAGTCTTAAGGAATTGTCCGTGTTTTCGGCCCTGTGAATGGTCGCCAGAATAAATTTTTCGGGAAGAACAAATTGGGGCTTCCGGGCGCGCTCTTTGTAATAATTAGCGGCATCCAGCATAACGTCGCCGACAAGGCAGACAACAGGATTGTAGGCTATGGAAGATGAATGACTGTTGTTGCCTGATACGGGTTCTTTGTTAATTATTCCTTCTGCCTCCAAATTCTCAACCGATTGCTTTGTGGGGCAAAACAGGAAACTGGCAATATGATCGGTCAAAACCCTGTTGATTTCTTCCGGCATTTTACGATTGAAAGATCGAAGTCCCGCTTCCACATGAGCGACAGCGATGTGGAGCTTTGCCGCGGCCAGAGCGCCGGCCAGTGTGGTGTTGGTATCCCCATAAACCAGAACCACATCCGGTTTTTCCTCAACAAGCACTGCTTCAATTCTTTCCAGCATCTGACCGGTCATGGCACCGTGTGAAAGCCCGTTGATATCCAGAAAATAGTGCGGGCTGGGAATGTTCATCTCTTCAAAAAAAACATCACTCATATTCCGATCATAGTGTTGGCCGGTATGAACGATAACCTCGGTAAACAGCAAGGAGCTGGAAGTGACGTCTCTGTTATAATTTGCAATGGCGCGTGAAACTACAGCAGCTTTGATAAACTGCGGCCGAGCGCCGATGATGGTGACGATTTTCATGGGATAAACTTAGGTAATATACTATTGGTTCAATCCTTTTCCTTTGCTTCTTCACGATCTTCTTCGATGATCTTCCTTATTTCGTTGACAAAAATTCGAAAGTCATGCAAACCATCTCTGAGGTTACTTTCAAACACCTTATTGTCCACCCTCCAATATTGATGGACAAGCATGTTTCTGAAATGGTCTCGGCAGCTATCTCGTCCAGGTATTTTCCCAGGCGTTCATAATCAAGTTTCACCGAACACCTCCGTTCGTTCGCGGCGCAAACGCCGCGCCCGGATTATCATGGCCTCATTTTCCAGCAGATCTCTTGAGACATTATCAATCATATTGCTAAGATATTCGGGGTCATGGTTGATTAACAAAATTCCCTGGTTTACGGCCCGGGTCAGGATTGAGGGGTTTGCTTCATTTGAATCAAAAAACAATAAATCGACACAAGATTCAGGTATTTTTAAAGATTTGGACAAGTTGTAGATGAGATTAATATATGCTTCATCCTTATCCATTTCTTGATGAAGCAGCACAAGTATATCCAGATCATTGACTACTGTCTCTCCGCTGGCAGCAGAGCCAAAAAGATAAGCAGCTGAAACTTCTGAACACCCTTCAAGTGCGATTTTAAGATCTTTAAAATTAATGGTTGTGTGTCTTACTTTAAGTTCTTGATTTTTCATTTTTCCATTAAATGGGCCCTAATTCCTTCAATGAAACGTTGAGTTTTTTCAAATATTAGCTTAAATCTTACAATAACAGTCCGTTAGAAGACTTTTTGTATTGTGTCTCACAGGCAAGGCATTCCAGATCATCCGACAAACGCTCACCGCACTTGCAAGCCCAGCCGATTTGTTTTGCAGGGTTGCCGACAACAAGAGCAAAGTCTGGGACATTTTTATTCACCACAGCACCTGCACCAATGAAGCAGTAACGCCCGAGTGTTATGCCACATACAATTGTGGCATTGGCACCGATGGTGGTACCTTTTTTTACCAAAGTGGGTCGAACCTGGTCCATTTTGCCGATTTCAGCTCTTGGGTTATAAATATTGGTGAAGACCATGGAAGGTCCGCAGAACACGCCATCTTCAAGGGTGATACCCTTGTAGATGGACACATTGTTTTGGATCTTGCAGCCCTTTCCGATGTCAACATTCGGTCCGACAACGACATTTTGGCCGATGTTGCAGTTTTCACCGATTTTTGAATGGGAAAGCATATGGGAAAAGTGCCATATTTTTGTGCCTCTGCCGATTTTGACATTGTCGTCAACTATGGCTGATGGATGCACAAAGGCACCCTGCGCTTCAGCACGCCGGATCAGAGTTTCTATCAGACGCAGTCGGGAATTTGTTTGGGCATCTAAATCATATCCTCCGCACCAAAGCCCAACTTGATGATGCGGCCGTTGTCATTTAAAGAGGCCTGGCTGGCGTTCAGAATCTTAAGTACCTTTAAGCCTTCTTGCCCGTCGGTAATCGGTTGGGTGCCATTGGTCATACAGTCTAAGAAAGTGCCGGCATTCCTGGCGCAAAGGCTCCTCCTGGGCAATATCCACTCTTTCGGGCTCCGCCTTGTTAACATGTTTGCCGGCAAGCAGGCTCTCTCTGGCAATGTTAAAATGGGTTTCAGCCGGGGTTGCAATCACCACGCCCTGGATGGCTTTGTTCGAAAGCACATCGGTTAGCGCGAGACAGGTTTCGATATCTTTGTACTGATCCTTATAATTTGATAAAATCGTTTCATTTTTATCGCATACGAGTTTCAGAGAATTGAGATTATAAAAATTCCGAACCAGATTTTTCCCCCAGTAGCCGCCGCCGATAATTGCGACAGCGGGGCTTTCTGCTTCGAGTGATTGCTTAGGGGTAATGGGTGATGGGATTTTTTTTGTCATTTATTCTCCAGCATTTATGAATAAGGTAAATGGGCCCTGGTGTGTGAGTCATTATAAATAAGTACTGCGAGTTCTTTCTGAACGTTGCCAAACTCTCATAATCCTTGAATCCGCTCATCCTTTGTCCTCCTTTGAACCAATCTCCTATAACCCATGACCCATTCACCTATACCCTTACCTACCTATTACCCATAATCCCGGCAATTTTCTGTTGCGCTTCTTCAGTTAAATACGGATGCATCGGAAGGCTGAAAATACGCCTGGAGATATCTTCACTGATCGGAAAATCCCCCTTTTTATAGCCTAGGTAGGAAAAAGCACTCTGAAGGTGTAATGGTTTTGGATAATAGATGGCGGTAGGAATGTCGGCCTCTTTTAATTTGTTTTGCAAATCTGTGCGCTGTTTATCACCAGCGGCGAGGATGGAATATTGCGCCCAGGCACTCTTATAACCCTGAGGGATGGCAGGGATCTCGATGTTGGCGAGTGGATTCAGCATTGCAGTGTAGCGTTTGGCGACCTGCTGCCGTAGCTCGATTTCTTCAGGAAAAATATCGAACTTGGCCAGCAGGATGCCCGCTTGAATCGTATCCAGACGGCCGTTAACCCCGATGCGGACATTGTCATATTTATGATGCCCTTTCCCGTGAACTCTCAAAGATCCCATAATCTCCGCCAATTGCCCGTCATCTGTGAAACACATGCCGCCGTCACCATAGCCGCCGAGGGGTTTGGCAGGAAAAAATGACGTACATCCGATACTTCCAAATGAGCAGGCCATTTTACCGTTTAAGGCCGCCCCAAAGGATTGAGCGGCGTCTTCGATAACAAATAAACCATGTTCTCCGGCAATGGTGTCTAAGCGGTTGTAATCAGCAGGAAGACCGAAAAGATCAACGGCCATTATACCTTTCGGCTTAAGGGCTGTGGTTGGAGAACCGGGAGCGGAAGTTTGTTGCCGGCAGGGGATGTTTTAGTGGATCGTTGTTCACAAGTGCTTGAATCGCACTTTGAAGTTTGCCCGGATCGATGTTAAAGGTTTGGGGATCAATGTCGACGAATACCGGGGTGGCGCCCAGCAGGCTGAGGACTTCCGCTGTCGCAATAAAGGTAAATGGAGAGGTAAATACAGCATCCCCCGGTCCGATCTGTTTGGCCAGCAATGCCATCAGCAGCGCATCAGTACCGGATGCACAGCCAATGGCATGCCCAACGCCGACATAATCGGCCAATCGATTTTCGAGGATCCCAATTTCGGGGCCCATGATGTACTTGCCATGGGCAAGGATTGCCGCAATATTGGCATCAATTTTCTCTTTTATTCGTTTTTGTTGAACAGCTAAATCTATGAATTGCATAATTTTAATCCGTTGTCTGTTGTAAGTTGTCAGTTGTAAATCGGACGACGTCGGGTCGCACTTACTGTTTTTTGCCTATAGCTCCGACATCCTCATTACCTTCGGGGCGCAGGCCCCTATGGCCCCTGCGGCTTCCGGCTCGTAGATAGAGCCTACAGCTCGGAGAGGCCGGAGGCCGAATGCCGACTTCTAATTCCCTCTCACCTCATCCTTTATCCGCTTAACGTGCCCGCGACCCAGTCCTTTAACTTCACAGCCCAGTTCAAAGTATCGCCGGATGGTAGCGTCATTGAGGATTCCAAAACAATCGATCACCGCCATGGGTTTACCCGCCATTTTTACCATTTCATCCGGATCCAGGGAGAGATAGTCTTGGTGGCGAACGGCAATCACCAGGGCATCCGCGCCTTTGACTGTTTCATCTAAATTTATCATCATGCGCAAATCGCCAAGTGTTTCCTGATTTCGAAAAAATCGAGACAGGGAGTGGTCGGGTGCCGGATAGGTATCCTGTTTTTCCATCTCCCACCAGTGTTTTACATAGGGGTCGTGGACCACAACATCCGCCCCCATTTCGGTCAATTTGCGAACGATAATTTCCGAGCCGCTGTATCGGGTATCACCGACATCCTCCCGGTAAGAAGCCCCCAGCACGGAAATTTTAGTGGCGGCCACGATTTTCCCCATATTGCGCAAGGCGTCGCGCACCAACTGGACCACCCGCAAGCCGCGCGTGTCATTGATATTGATCGACAGGGGGGTCATTTTAAAAATATCGTCTTCGAAGCCCATGAGGGTATGATAGGCCCACACGCCGAGACCACCGTCCTTTGGCAGGCAATAGCCGCCAATTCCTGGTCCCGGAAAAATGATGTTTGAATGGGTCGGACGGACCTTTATGGCTTTGATTACTTTGGTAAGGTCAACCCCGTTGCGCTCGGAAAACACGCTCCATTCGTCTAAAAAGGCAAGAAGCGTCGCCCGATAAGAGTTTTCCACGATTTTGCATGTTTCGCTTTCGATGGGCCGATCAAGGACCGTGAGAGGAAAATTTTCGACATTGAGGATACCACTTAGGAAATCTGTGACCCGTTTTCGTGATTCAGGGTTGATGCCGCTGCATACTCTCCAGAAATCACGGATGGACGCCACATAATTGCGTCCCGGCATAACACGCTCAAATGAATGCGCCAACAGCGGTTCCGTATTTTCCAATCCCCGCTTTTGGAACGCTCGTTTTATAATCGGATAAGCCACGTACTCGGTGGTGCCCGGAGGAACGGTGGTCTCAATCAGCACCATGCATTCGGGTTTAATTTTTTCACCGATAATTTTCAAACTGGCTTCCAGGGCGGCAATATCCGCATGCCCCTGTTTTACATTGCCGAAAGTTTCTTTATGGTAATCACATTGAACATCCACCACAACCACGTCCGCCAGGGTAAGCACATCATAGGTAAAGCTGGCAATCAGAGTTTTCTTTTCTAAAACGCAACGCCGGATTAATGGCGCCACTTCCGGATCTTCGGCCTCCACCGGAGCCAGGCCGCGGTTCAAATATAGAATTTTCCAAAAAGATCTTGTGGATGGTCGCTGCATGCCGATGACAAATTTTGTGGGTTGACCGCTTTCGGGATCAACCGAATCCGCAACAACTCCCGCCATAACCGAGCCGACAAACCCGACGCCCATGACAACAATGATTTCCCGATTTTTCAGCCGCTGCTCCTCGACCAATTTTTGCATCTTTTTAAATTCGCTTACATAGTCAGCAGCCTTTGGTAATGGGAATTTTTCCCCGGACGGGCAAGTCGAATAGTTAATTTCACTCTGATGATTATCCATTAAATTTTTTGAAGGGGTCTGTTTTGTCGACATGCAAGAATTCCTTTCATGGGATGGACATGGCTCCGCCGGGTGGTTTACCTGTTCGGCTTCATATAAAACCGCGCTCGTTGTCGATTTGATTTTAAGTACTTGAGATTAAAAATAATTAAAACAGGAAGTTTGATCATATTTTGGTGTGCAAGTCAATAAAAAACACATCCGCGGGAAAAAGGTTGCCTCCGTTAGAATATTAAGTTAAATTCCCGATTCAATTTAAATGGTACCATTGCGAGAGAAGGAATTCTGTCCAATTTCTTTATGAACCACATGCAAAAGCTTCTTTACTTCATCAAGTGTGTCGGGGGCAACTACCTTCTGTTGGAGCTGGCGGTGCTGACCTCTTTTTTTGGATTTACGCTTAATCCCGGGGCATTGGGGGAGTTTATGAGGATTGCCGGTTCGATTTTTTTTTTCAATGTGATAGTAGGAAACTACCGATTAAAGCAGCTTACCCAGGGCCATATCATTTTTTTTACAGTCTTTATGCTTCTGCTGGTGATCCATTTTTTAGTGCCGGATGCCACAGTTCACCGTCGTTCCGTTCGCTATTTTTTAGCATTCCCCTGGCTGATCATGGCGATTCATTGTCTATCAATCAGACGGTCGACGGCAGAGCATAAGATGCCTGAATTTTTATACTTGTCTGCTGTCATTTTGGCTGTCCTTATCCAATTCATTGCGTATAAATTTTTTAGCACCAATGAATCCTGGGGGATGTATGGCAATTTTCATCACTTCGGCTATTTTGCCAGTCTGACCATTCCTCTTTTGTGGTATTTCTTATCTATTTCAAAGGGCAGGATTCGGATTTTAATCGCTTTGACAATTTTAGCCGCCATGTATCTTCTTTTGGAAAGCAGTTCGCGGATAGCCTGGCTTGCCTTTTTTAGCAGTATTTTCTTGACTTCGATTCTCTTTTTTAAGCTCAGACGGATAATAATCGGCATCATCCTATTTACAATTATTTCCTGCCTTGCCGCCGCTTTTTCCGGTTTCTCCGACGCCGGCAATCGTATATTGGACTTTTTTGCTCATTGGCGCACGGAGGAACGAGTGGCGCTTTGGACCGATACCCTGCGACTGTTATCTGAAAACTCACTGCAGGACTGGATCTTCGGCCATGGTATTGGCAGCTTTCGGTATCACTTTGAGATATTCACTAACACCTCAGAGGCAAGTACAAGTATCTATCATGTTTTCCCCCACAATGTTTTTTTTCAAATAATATTTGAAAACGGGTTAATCGGGTTCTCAATAATTATTGGGGGTATTGCATGGTTGCTGTTGTCTCTGTGGCGGGGATACAGCCGCCTAAGGGATAAAAGCGATCAGAATCTTATAATCGTCACCTTTGCATTATTGTGGATCAACCTGGTCTACTGCGGTCTGACGCAATCATTTTATTCCAAATTTAGTCTCTATCCATTGAGCCTGATTTGTGGAATAGCATTTGTCCTGCTTGAAAAAGCCTCCCTGAACAAACCTTGGCATGCCTGGAAATTATTAAAACGGGTTCATATCTAACCATTGCTATTATTGAAGATCCCCAGCATAGCACAAGCATCCAGAGGGTTCGTTCTACCCGATCTCCACCACGCGACTCGGAGATATTCCCATGGTCGCTATTTTTGCAAAAATCGATTCCTTTGAATCTAAGGATGTTATGAGAATCCTGTCAAACTTAAGATATTCAATCCGATCTGGATGGGCAACAGTAATTTGCATTAAATTGCTGCCGACTTTACTATCATCGACCACCGCCTCAAGTTCAATACAGGATTGCTGTAAGGATAAATAGGCGATCTCAGCCAGATCGCCGGCCCCGTAGAATACAATGCGCCTGACACCTTGTGTTTCCAGCTCTGCATATAAATTCCACAGTTTTTGACGGGCATCTTTATAAAACCTAAAGGAATATTGGATATATTCATAGGTTAGCCGGGACTTCTTTGCAATACCCCGGGGTGTGAGAATATATCGCACCCGATTTTTGGGAAGATGACCAATCTTGAAATATCCCTTTTTGGCCAGTCGCTTGATAAAGGAGTTTACAAGCCCGAGGGAAATATTCAGATCCCGCGCTAAATCTCTCTGGCTGGGAGCACCGTCATTGTCGACCTTTTCAAGGATCTTTAGGGTACGTAAATCAATGGGGTCCATCATTTGAATCTGGGGAACGAGGTGTGGTGAGTTCAGCTAGTGTTATGGCGCGTTGGGAACTGGATAGGGGTGTTTGGCGGCTCGGCAAAACAGTCGTCTTACGGCATTCGGACTTTTCGGCTTGTGCCTATTGGCCCACAGCTCCGCCCGGCAAATTACATAGAAAAATCTATGCAAATCATCCCAGGCAGTAATATATATTGGATTCGGATACGTATAAGCGTTCACTATTTGAACGTTGCCTATTTGAACATTCCCCAATTAAAGTGTCAAGTAATGATTTGATTTTTTTAAAAAATCGTGCATATTAAGTATTATCAAAGAGCCGGCATATTATTTTTAATGTTGAAAGACTCATAAAGTTATGATCTAATTCTAAAACATTATCGATCTCGATCCATTTGAGCAGGGAAAGGAAATAAAAACCATGGCACTGATCCTTATTATTGACGATGAACCTCAGATACGGTCAATGCTCAAACTCATGTTGGAACGTGACGGATATGAAGTTGCTGAAGCGCCTGATGGAATAGAGGGGATTAGAGTTTACCGCCAGAAGCCGGCCGATCTGATCATTACCGACCTGATAATGCCGAACAAGGATGGCGTTGGAATGATCATTGATTTGAAAAAAGAGTTTCCGCATGTAAAAATCATTGCGATGTCCGGCGGCGGTTTGAATAAACCCGAGGGGTATCTGAAGGGAGCAAAAAAACTTGGTGCCGCCTGCACCCTTACCAAACCAATCGATCGAGACGAAATGCTGAGGGCGATCAAAGAGGCACTTCAATCCCCTACATCCCAATTTGACCAGCAGCAATCGGAATGAAATTACTGTCAATCTCCTGAAGCGTGAGATACTTCCGATTAAGATTAAAACACCTGCAAAAACTGGCAATCCGGCATCCGCCTCGCTTCGCAGATTTCAATCCAACCCGCAGATATCCATTCGAAAAATAGGGATAGTAAAAGGTGAAAGTGTTCGTAGTTGCATACCTGTTTCTGAACCTGATTGAAATACATCAAAACTTAAGAAATGCGGGCAATTGACAAAGCGAAGTATTTGCCGTACGATGGAGTGCAATTGTGTTGTAATATAAACCATTTAGATGTAATAAAAAAGGAATCCGGGTTGTCTCGAAAACAGGAGCGAATTTTAAGATAACAGCATATGTACGAAACTCATTATAATTTAAAAGCGATGCCGTTTCAGATTACGACGGACCCAAAGTTTCTCTGGCTCGGCGAAAAGCACTCTGAAGCTCTGGCCACCCTTAAATACGGCATATTGGAGAATAAGGGTTTTTTGCTTCTAACCGGTGATGTGGGCACAGGTAAAACTGCCCTGATAAATCGGCTGATAAAAATGATTGATGTGGCGGCAATTGTTGCCAAAATACCGGATCCGGGACTGAGCAGTCTGGAATTTTTCAACTTTCTGGCGATCGAATTTAAAATGAACAAAACATTCGACAGCAAAGGTGAGTTCCTCATCCATCTGAAACAATTTCTGCATAAGGCCCATTTTTCCCAGAAAAAAGTATTGTTAATCATTGATGAGGCCCAGCGCTTGAGCCATGATCTGCTTGAGCAAATCAGACTGCTGTCAAATATAGAATTGCAGGACAAGAAATTAATCAATATTTTTTTTGTCGGGCAGACCGAATTCAATGAAATGTTAATGGAGGACAGAAACAGAGCAGTCCGACAGCGAATTACCGTCAGTTACCATATCGATCCACTGACTGAAGCCGAAGCCCGCCTGTATATCAAGCACCGCCTCAAGGTCGCCGGCGCCACCCGGGACATCTTCGGTCGGGATGCTGTTCGTGAGATCTATAACTATTCCGGTGGTTATCCACGCTTGATTAATATCATTTGCGACCATGCTCTGTTGACCGGCTATTCCTACGATCTAAAATCAATAGACAAGAAGGTGATCAAGGAATGTGAACAAGAGCTTCAAATTCCAGTGGCGGTTGGCTTTAAGGACGGCAACGAAAAAAATATTAATTTTAACAAACACACACCGACATCTGACGTCGCACCGAAGGCCGCTATCACTAAAAAAGCGGGAATTATTACTGCCATATTCATGTTATTTGTTTTTGGCATTTATTTTTTATTCGATTCAAAGATTAGCGACAGGCCCCGCTGGTCCATGGATGATATTGCCCCCCAGGAATATCAGGGGCCGGCATCTGAAGAACTAAAAACTTTCGAAAGCAACAAAGTCGATGAGACCAAAGCGGCAAAGCCGGCGGAAGAAGCACCTATAGAGAAAGAAGCGGTGGACGGACAAAAAAAAGAAGATACCCCGACCGTAGTAGCAACCCCAGCCGAAGTTAAGGATGAGCCCAAGAAAGAGTTGAGCACAAAACAGGAAGAAGCTCCCGTTCTTGAACGAAAAATAGTAATCTATTTCAAACGCAACTCAAATGAACTTCCCGATGAGTCCTATCAGACATTGAATCGCATTGCGGACTTCCTGCTGCACAGTACCTTCGCCAAAATCAGTATCAAAGGTTATACCGATTCTACAGGTGATTACAGCTATAACGTTAGCGTATCCCGATTCCGGGCCAACACGATTAAAACATATCTCGTCGGAAAAGGGGCGGATCCTGCCAATATCAAAGCGGATGGGCTGGGACCTGAAAATCCGATCGCCCCAAATGATACAGCGGAGGGTCGGCGAAAAAACCGACGCGTGGAAATCGAGCTCAGCGTCGATGGGTCAGAGTGATAACGCACTGAGCTTTTTCCAGGACGGCACTCTGCAAAAGTGGTCTCTAAGGGGCTATTGGTAATTAACCGAAATCAAAACGCTCTTTTAACAGCTGGCGGGTTTTTGAACTTACTTTTAGGGTCGCTATCTCTTGAGAGGATACCCAGCGGGCTTCTGCAGCATCATCCCCTGCTCGCGGTTCTCCTCCCACATACTCCGCTGTCAGGTCAATAATGACATAATGGAATCTGGCACAACCGAATTCGTCCAGCTCAATATAATCGAAGGTAAAAACCGGTTCCAGCGCCTGTATGGTAATTCCGGTTTCCTCGAAAATCTCTCTTTCGGCTGCCCGCTGAAGAGTTTCGCAGATTTCGACACTGCCACCGGGAATAGCCCATAAATCCCGGGCCGGTGGTTTTCCCCGGCGAACAAGCAATACCTTATTGTCTTTGAAGACGATGGCTCCAACCGCAACACGCGGCTGATCCGGATATTCTTTTCTCCTCACTGCCAAAGAGGGTTTCAAAACGGCGCCGCCTCCATCATGCACTCGCTCAAGACCATCGGAATTCCCTCATCAATTCAACCAGTAGGGATTAATCAAATCCTCAAATATGGTCATGGCGGCTTCTGCTCCCTGGCCGGATGCGGTGACAATCTGTTTGTAGCCACCTTCGACATCGCCGGCTGAATACACACCGGGTATGTTGGTGCGGTGTCTGCCATCGTGTTTGATATAGCCGTCAGCAGTCACCTCAACCCCCAGCTTTTGAGCCAGCTCAATGGCCGGGGTATATCCGATGGCAATGAACACGCCGTTGGTTTCAAAGGTGGAAGATTCATTTGTTTTATTGTTGACAATGAGAATTTCTTCAACCCTTTCTTCTCCTCGGATCTCTTTAATTTCCGTATCCCAGAGCACCGCTATATTGTTGTCCGAAAGCTGTTTCGCCAAAAAATCCTGGGCCCTTAATTTGTCCCGCCGGTGGATCAGGGTAACATCGATACCCATGTGGAAAAGATGCAGGGCTTCGGTCACAGCGCTGTTGCCACCGCCGACCATAACCACCTTTTTTCCTTTAAACAGTGGCCCGTCACACGTACTGCAGTAGCTGACACCCCTTCCTGCAAGTCGTGATTCACCGGGCACATTCAGGTGGCGATGGCTGGCGCCGGTGGCTAAAAGCACAGATTTCGTTAAAAACTTCCTGCGGCTGGTCAGTACGGTGATGGGCTTTGCGACCTGCAAATCCATCACCGCTTCTCCCTGAAAAATCTGGACGTACTGCAGGGCGTGGCTAACCATGATATCCACCAGAGTCTTGCCGCCAACCGAGGTAAAACCGGGATAATTTTCGACAATCGGCGTGGTGGCCACCTGTCCGCCAAGGGCGTCGCGTTCCACCACGGCCGTACGCAAACCGCTGCGGACGGAATAAATCCCGGCCGTCAACCCGGAGGGCCCGCCGCCAATGATCAACAAATCGGTTTCCACAATTTCGGCATCGCTGTCGGGTATAAAAATGGTCTGAGGCTCAAGTTTTTTCAAGGACAGGATAAAAACCTCTTCGGGCTGAGCCCCTTGCCCTATGAGAACATCATTGGCAAAAGCCTGGGGCACACTTTGGGCCGCATATTGATTGGCCAGTTCCGGCTCGCTCTGGATATCGATAATTTCAAGTGAAATGGTTTTGGGCATTTCGATGGCTGCCTTGACTGCATTTACGGCCTCTTGCGGACAATACGGACAGGTTGGGCTGACAAAAACCTTTATATTTCGCGCTGAATCAATTTTTTTGATGACATTGACCGACTGATCGCTAAGATTACTTTTACCCAACCCAACCAATATCAGGATTTCAAGAAAAGTTCGTGCTTCCTCCCCCATGGGGGCACCCAACCATCGAATGGAATATCGTTCCGGCGCAATCAACAAGGTAGGGGAACTGGTGACATTCCATTTTTTCGCCAATTCGTGGTCTAAATCATATTCCCGCAAATTAATCTTGTTACTAAGTTCGCGAAAAGCTCTGATGACCTGCCTATTGGCATGGGTGAAAACGTCTTCATGACCCTTGGCCGTAAAAAGATAAAGCGGAATGTCATTGGGCAATTGCTCAAAGGTCGTTTTAAGTTGCGCCAGGTAGGCTTCACTGGCCATATCGCTTTGGGGCGTTGCCTCATTGGTCGTTTTTTGTTGCATGATCCAGATCTCCTTGTATTCTATGTAAAATATAGGTTGAGAGGTTCAATTCATAAGCTGCCGGCATCGAAAAGATTAGCACCCGTGGAGCATGCCCTCGCGGTAACGGTAGAACCTTTTAAATTCTCACCGCCATAGCCGGTGGCTTATGAATTGAGTTAAGTAAAGGTAATATTAGCGGTGTATCCACTAGATTAGATATTTCAACTCCACCGGGAGCGGAACCCCTTTGCCCATGGTGTCTTCACCGTAATTAACACTTGCCAGCGTTTCAATATCTTTCAGGGTTCTGGCATCACCCTCAAAAACAACTTCTTTAAGCTTTTCCTTCTGAATCTTTCCACCTGCCCACTGGATATCAAGCACACTGCTTGCATCGAAGCGATCGTCGTTGATGCACAACTCCACCCGCCCACCATAGTGCTGCACAATCTTGGCAACCAACAGGCTGGGGCGTGCGTGGAACCCGAGTTTCTGTGGAATACCGACTTTAACCTTGGCCCGCTCGATATTTTCATTGAGAATTTCCCGCGCCAATTCCTGGCCGGTAGTCAAAAAATGACAGGCGTAAAAAAGGCCGTAATTTATGGTGCGGTCAAGGAGGGTTGCGGGGTCAACCAGAGCGGATAGCCGGTCTTGAATGACCTTATAGGTGTTTTTATAACCGGCTTCATGCAGGTGGCGCTCATAAAAATGAAGCAATCGCCCCACCATCTGGAGAAGGTGAAACACGACTGAAAAGAATCCTCTCAACTGCTTTAATTTTCGATTGCCGTAAAGGAAGCCGCCATGAATGACATAGGTATCAAAAGAGGACTGGAGGTTGTGCAAAAGCATCTCATGCCGTCGGATCTCAACTTCATTAACTCTGTCGGGAACAAGGGCCAGGATGTCCTCATATTCATAAGGATCATAGAATTTCAGCTGGTCAAAATCTTTGGTAATGTTTAGGAAGTCATTGGCAATTTTAACAATGTTCTTTTTCTGCGAATCTTTGTCCTGATCGTCAATGTCATACCGTAAAAGATCCGGGGTGGTTATGCTTGGAAAGTCATCGACCCCGAACCGGTCTCGTGGGATTGCAATGGCATGCAACCTGGCTTCCTCCAGGATGACCGGGGCCATTTTAATCAAGGTTTTTGTTAAAAAGTCAAGGGTGACTTCTCCTTCCTTTTTAAAATCGCTATATTCCGCAAGATCGTAAAAGGCAAGTCGATTAGTTAGATGTTTCTGAAAGTTGGCTCCCAGGCTCAGGTGTCGCACGGCTGCCGAAAGTTCACGGTAAAAATACCAATCCTTATTATTTTTGGCACCATGGTAATCCAGAAAATCCTCGAGAAGCATAGAGGTGGATATAAGCTTTGAATAGAGCTTTTTGGAAAATTCATTTTTTGGATCATTTACAGCGGATATATAGACACAACACTTCAAATAATCGTGGGAAAAGATACGGACTTTTTTTTCAAAGGAATTTTCGTGGTTGAATTGTGAGTTCACCATTGATTGAATGTCATCCTTATTCGTTTTTGGGTAGCCGGCGATTGGCAGCTGGCTATGGGCCACTCACTCTTTAGGCCCTTAGTCCGTTTTTTCTGACAACATGTTGTCAGAAAATGAAGGTTTCAGTGTTCGGGTTTCAGTAATAAAAAATTTCAAATAACAAAACACAAATACCAAACAAATCACAATGACCTAAATTCAAAATCCCAAACAATTGGCTTTTGATCTTATTTGAGATTTGGAAAATGAGATTTGGAATTTATTTGTCATTTTGTGCTTGTAATTTGTTATTTCCGGTTTATGCTGGTTAGGCATTTTTAGTTCCAATTTTGACATCGACAGCTGCCCCGCAGGCACCACTTTTTTCGAGTGTAGTCTCGGAAAAAGCTTAGCGTCCTGACGAATTATATTTGTGCATTTTGTGGCAATGAAATCGTATTCTTTGCCAAATTATTTAAACAACATTTGGGTAAACGGCCGGAGTAACCCATAAGCCGAATTTTGTCCCCGATCCGGGTTACCCCAAACCGGGCAACGATCATTCATCTAAGGACGCCGGTTGCCCGACATCTCTTGCGACCTACCCGGGAACTCGGGCGGGCTACCCTCAAAAGCTCCCCTATTTGGTCTTGCACCGGGTGGGGTTTGCCAAGCTTCCCCGGTCACCCGGAGAACTGGTGCGCTCTTACCGCACCGTTTCACCCTTACCCGGTACCGGACTGAATAGTCCGGTGCCGGGCGGTATACTTTCTGTTGCACTTTCCTTCGCGTCGCCACGACTTCATGTTATGAAGCACCCTGCCCTGTGGTGTTCGGACTTTCCTCCGGACCAACGCGTCGATCCAGCGATCGTTTGTGTTACTCCGACCGTTTGTTATGGTCTTCCCAGTAAATTATCCTCTCACAACTGGGACAATTTTTCAAGCTGTTGCGATGCTGGAGCTCAATGTACATTTGAGGCGGAATATTCAGATTACACCCCTGACAGACCTCATCTTTAACTTGCGCAATAGCCACGGCATCCGACTGTTTCGCTTTTACGCGGTTAAAAATATCAAGTATCGCGCCGTCCAGTGTATCTTTAACTACGTTGCGATCTGACTCCAGCTGAGCCAATTTCTGTTTGCATTGTTCAGTATCCCGGTTGATGGAATCCTTTTCCCGGTTTGTGTCGTCAACAATTTGTGAACAGCGTTGTTTTCGCTCGTTCAAATCTTTTTCGGCGCCCTCGATTCGTTCCAGGAATTCCAGCATCTCATCTTCTATCTTGGAGTTTTTTGCCTTGATATCTTCTATTTCCTTTAATGATGACTGATACTCTTTGTTGGTCTTAACCGATCGCAATTTGTCCTGGCTTTTTTGGATCTTGCCAAGGTTCATTTGGACATCGGATTCATATGTGCGGTATTTTTTATTGAATTCGCTGATAACGTTTTCATCTTCCTCGACACTGCGCACGAATTTTTCCAGCCTCTCATCCAGAATTCTGATCCGAAGGGGTATTTCTTTCAAAAACGATTGCAATTTTTGGACTTCGGTATCTATTTTTTGAAGCTTTACCAGGGTAACGATTTGCTCTTCGGTGATTTTAGGCATTGGGTTTCCTATTTGTTGTTAGTCATTTTTAGTTACTTTTATTCGATTAAGCCGTAATCTACAAAATCTGCGGATTAAAAAAGGCGCGGGTTTTACATACCCACGCCTGCACTATGAATCCTCACGGACGAATAATTACGCCATACTGAATCACCCTGAAAACTTATCGTATAATACCAAGTGAACAGATCCCGGCAGCTTAAAAAGCTTGTTAAAGTATTTTTGGTAAAGGAGTGGGCCCACCTGGGATCGAACCAGGGACCTACCGGTTATGAGCCGGTGGCTCTGCCAGCTGAGCTATGGGCCCGTACAACGAGAACGTTCCTCCCCATCCATGATCCTTTTGTCAAGTATCGATAAAATTTTTCAGCTTCCGACTTCGGGTAGGATGTCTTAACTTTCTCAAAGCTTTGGCTTCAATCTGCCGGATGCGCTCCCGGGTCACAGAAAAATCCTGCCCTACTTCTTCCAGGGTGTGATCTGCTTTCTCACCAATACCAAAGCGCATGCGCAGCACTTTTTCCTCGCGTGGTGTCAACGTTGCCAGAACCTTCCGGGTTTGTTCGGCCAGATTCATGTTGACAGCCGCATCGGAGGGCAGCATAAATTTTTTATCCTCAATAAAATCACCCAGATGGCTGTCTTCTTCTTCTCCGATCGGAGTTTCCAGCGAAATCGGTTCCCGGGCAATTTTAAGCACCTTGCGAACTTTTTCCAATGGAATCTCCATTTTTTCGGCGATTTCCTCAGGAGTGGGCTCCCGTCCCGCCTCCTGCACCAAATATCGTGAGGTGCGAATGAGCTTATTGATGGTTTCAATCATGTGTACCGGAATCCGGATAGTCCTGGCCTGATCTGCGATTGCTCGGGTGATGGCCTGCCGAATCCACCATGTCGCATATGTGCTGAATTTATAGCCCCGTCGATATTCGAATTTATCGACGGCTTTCATTAAGCCGATATTACCTTCCTGAATTAAATCGAGAAACTGTAGGCCGCGGTTGGTATATTTTTTTGCAATACTGACAACCAGCCGCAAATTTGCTTTGGTAAGCTCGCTTTTAGCCAGTTTTGCCCGGAAACGCCCTTCCGCAACGCTCGCCATGATCCTTTTTAACATTCGGCAATCGGCTTTTATATCGATTTCTTTTGCTCTGATGTCTTCTAAAATCTTTTTTAATTCATCAGACCGGCTTGCCAACTCGTTTTTGGATAAATCACAGCGGGTGGCGGCCCATTTCACAAACTTGTTTTTGGTTTCTAAATGATCCTTAACGTCTAGGATCGATGCATTAAATATTTCAACACTCTCAGCAGTCCTCTTATTCATTCCATCGAACCAGCCGATTTGATGCCTGATTTTACTTTCAATACCTTCGATGACACTGGCCTCAAGGCGCCAGTCCTTTAGCAATTCAAAAATCTTATTTGCACGACGGCCGATATTTCGCTTTATTCGACGCTTTTCATCGGGTTTCAATTTTTCAATAAAAAGCTTTTCCCGATACCCTCTATTTTCTTCGTGGAGATCCTTGATTTTCCGAATGGTTTCCAAAAATTTTTCAGTTTGGGCGAATTCGTCGGCATAGGTGTCGCCTTCATCGACATCTCTTAACACATACTTCGGGCGCAGCGCCCCATTCTCAATGTCTCCACCCAGGTTTATGATAGACTCCACCCCCACCGTACTCTCTAAAAGGGCTCGGAGGACTTCCTGCTCACCGGCTTCAATTTTTTTTGCGATGACGACCTCCCCTTCCCTGCTTAACAAGGTGACGAGACCCATCTCGCGAAGATACATTTTAACCGGATCGGTTACTGTCCCAAAGTCTGCAGCGACGGCACTGCCACTTGTCGCCTTCTTTTCTTTTGCTTTTTTAAGTTTTACGACTTTCTTTTGATGTTTTTCATCGACCACCTCTATATTGTTGGCATAAAACAACATCAGCGTCTCATCAATTTGCTCGACGGAGAGCATATCTTTCGGCAGCATCTCGTTTATTTCATCATAGGTTAAATACCCCTGTTTTTTTCCTTTGGAGACCAGCGCCTTGATTGTCTTAGGTGTTATTTTACCGTCATCTTTCTGATTGGAAGCTCCTTTTTTTGAAATATCCTTTTTAGCGGTCTTTCTGGCGGTTCTTTTTTTGCCGGTAACTTTTTTTACGGATGCTTTCACTTGAGTCTTTTTACTGCTTTCTTTTTTTTCAGCAGCTTTTCTGGCCATAAAATCATGCCTCCCAAATACCTCAATTTATCAACCGCAATCGGAACCAAAATCCTTCGCAGTCAGGGACAATATTTATTTCTGAAATCCTTAATTTTCATTCAATATGGCCATTTTTTGTTTTTCACTGCGTTCGGCCATTTTTTGTTTTTTTGACAACAGTTTTAAGAGCAGGGCATGATCATTGCTCTTTTCAGCGTCTTTGATCTGCATCTCCAGCATACCACCATCGCGAAGCCGCCGCCCGCTTTCAACAAACCTTCCAAGAAGCCTGAGACATCCTTTCCTATTCCAGGGCTCATCCCCCATCGCCAGGGAGGCAATCAACGCTTGGGTTTGTCTGTCACCAACCTGAGACATCAACTCTGATACCTGATCAGCGGAAGTCGGGTTGAATTTTAAAACTGATTCCCCGATTCCTTTTAGTGTATCATTATTGAATAATTCCAGTACTTTATAGTTTTTAACATCGATCAAAATCTCAGGAAATTGAATCATCATTGCAATGATCTGTCGCTCAACGCGGTTTCCTGTAAGAATATCCACTGGTCCCTTGGCCTCCAAAGCTGATTCTTTCTCGTCACGTCTTTGAGAGCCGGCCAGAGGCGCATTTGTTGGAACGCCGGTAGAGATGGGCCTGGATTTATTGGCTGAAATATCTTTTATTCGTTCCAGAATAGCAGCTTCAGCAATCCCGATTTTTTCCGCCAGCTGCTTGATGTACAATGCCTGGGCCACGCGATCATTAATGGCGGCCAGAGATTGTTGTAATTCCGAAATAATACGTATTTTCCCCTCGGTGGAAAGTCCATGTTTATCAACAGCACGGTTCATGAGAAAGGTTATGATACCCGGCGACTTGGACGCGGCCTTTAGGAATGCTTCCGGTCCGTATTCAAACACGTATGAATCCGGGTCATGACCGGCCGGTAAAACCAGAATATGGGTATCTGCTTTTTCTTCGCTGAATACATCCTGTCTGCGAAAATCAATATGTTCCCGCCAAAAAGTGCCTATGCAACGTTGAGCGGAGCGGATTCCGGCTTCATCAGAATCATATACCAGAACCATACGTCCGGCATAACGGGTTAACAACCGAACATGCTCAGAAGTTAATGCAGTTCCGAGGGTAGCTACGGAATTTTCAATGCCATGCTGATAAAGTGCTAAAAGATCCAGATATCCTTCAACAATAAATACCGTACCTGTGGTTCGACATTTCTCCTTGGCCTGTTGAATGCCGTAGAGGGATCGTCCCTTGTTATACACCGGAGTTTCCGGAGAATTAAGATATTTCGGCAGAGAATCGTCCAATACACGGCCGCCGAACCCAATTACCTGCATGCTGGCATCAATAATCGGAAACATAATCCGATTCCGGAAGCGATCGTAGTAGCCGCTCTTATTTTTCCTCGGGAGAATCAGGCCGCTTTTTTCAATCAAAGCGGGCGATATTCGTTTGTTAGAAAAAAAATTTAGGAGACGGTCCCAACCATCAGGTGCATAACCGAGTTTGAAGTCATCAATAGTTTTTTGCGATAACCCCCTGTGCACGAGATATGACCTTGCCGCCTGTCCTGCGGTGCCACGGCACAGGGCCTGATGAAAAAAGTCCATGGCCCGCCGGTTGATATCGAGCAGGCCTTCCCTTTCGCTGATCTTCTTTTTTTGGTCCGGCGAAAGCGGTTTGGTCGGAAGATCGATACCATAACGTTTGGCAAGTCGCCGGGCGGTTTCCGGAAATGAAAGTCCTTCCTGTTTCATAAGGAAACTGAAAACATTTCCCCCGCTGCCGCATCCAAAACAATAGAAAATCTGTTTGTCCGGGCTTACCGTAAAAGACGGCGTTTTTTCCGTATGAAACGGGCAAAGACCGATAAAGTTTTTACCTGCTTTTTTCAGCAGCACAGCCTCTGAAACGATATCCACAATTTCAGTTGCGTGCTTGATTTCTGAAATTTTATCTTCAGGAATAAAACCTGCCAATAACAGTAACCTCCATTGCTATGAAACAGGTAAGACAAATATTAGTGGAAGGATCTTGGAATAAACGCTTTGCCAATTAAATATGCCAAAATTGAAGTATCCGAAATTACATGTTTTTTCTGAAAATATCCACGGGAAATACTATATGTGCCAAAATCAGATTCCAACCAAGTTTAACAGATGAAATTAATTCTCAACGCTGTATTTGTCAAGGGATTTTTTCTGTCTGCCAATCCGTAACACAAGAACGTGATCAAATGCTTAAACACAAAACCCCAAAAAGACGGGACGTGCTATTCCTTTGCTTGTGCTACCGCTAACGCTTCTTTAAAATCCAATGTTCCGCTGTATAGTGCTTTCCCTGTTATGACTCCTGTGACGCCGGATACCTCCAGAGGCAGAAGATTTTGAATGTCTTTGATGTTGGAGACACCGCCGGAGGCAACAACAGGGATTCTGATTGCCTCCGCGAGTCGCCGCGTCTCTTCGATGTTAATCCCTGTCTGCATTCCATCCCGGTAAATATCGGTGAAATTAATAGCGGCAACACCGCATTCTTGAAATCGTTTGGCCAGATCAACGGCCTTGATAGGGGTGGTTTCGGTCCACCCTTCGATGGCAACACGCCCGTTGCGGGCATCAATACCAACGATTATTTGGCCGGGAAAAACCCGGGCGGCCTGCTCTACCAATTCCGGATTATTTATCGCTTCGGTCCCGATGATAACCCGATTTACACCCATATCAAGATACATCCGGATTGTTTGTTCAGTACGAATACCGCCACCAAGTTGAATCGGAGTATCGACGGTCTTAAGTATATTTTTGATGGCGTCAATATTTTGCGGACTTTTTTTAAAGGCGCCGTCCAAATCAATTACATGAATTAATTCAGCCCCAGCCACAGCCCATTTTTGGGCCATGGCAACCGGGTCATTCGAAAACACGGTCTCATCTTCCATACGTCCCTGAACGAGCCTTACACACTTTCCATTTTTTATATCAACTGCCGGTATAATGAGCATAATTTGAGGAACGAGCTCGGGGCTTCGCCCCAAATGGTATTTTGGAATTCTGAATTATTGGGCACCCTGTGAAGCTTTAGCGCTATCATAGGCTCTGGCCTCCGGCTCGGAGAGGATAACGAAATGATGGGTTCAGAAAATCAAAACAATTGTATTTCCGAACGCTTTAGATATTTCGACATCTCTTTATTTGTGATGTTCACAGAACCCCTTTGGATGATCGAACTCCGGAAATCGCTTCGTCAAAGGCTGAAGCCTGGTGCAGAGCCCTCCCGAATGCCTTGAAGATGGATTCAATCACATGGTGTTCATTTTCTCCGTAAGGAACATTGATATGTAAATTCATACCTGCTCGGTTCACCAGTGACTTAAAAAATTCTTTGGCCAAAGAGGGGCTAAGCCCAACCTCTGATACAGCCGGTTCCGGGGCGTTATAAACCAAAAAGGGACGATTTGACAGATCGACGGTAACAGCTGCCAGAGCATCATCCATGGGGGTAACGGCATGGCCGTAACGCCTTATTCCTTTGCGCTCGCCAAGAGCTTGGGTCACGGCCTGCCCGAGGACCAGGCCCACATCTTCCACTGTATGGTGAAAATCGATGTCTAGGTCTCCTTTGGCATGCAGGCAAAGATCAAAAAACCCGTGGACGGTAAACAGGGTGAGCATGTGATCAAAAAAAGGAATTCCACTGGATATCTCAGTTTGACCCTGTCCGTCCAGTTTCAATGAAACTCGTATATGGGTCTCTTTTGTTTCGCGTTCAATGTCGGCTGTTCTGTCCATATTGATAGTAGAGAGTCTTCTTTAAGATAAATAATTTGGAAGCAGGATCACTTGGACTCACGTATATATTCGAAATATCTTTATAAAAGATAAACCACATTCAGCATTAATCAATAGAATTTCAAAAATTTCTCAAACCTTCAAAAATTCGCCTTCAAAAAATGGCAACATAAAAAATGGGTGGCCCACCAAGCGATGAACCACCCGTGAAAGGAGGTCAGAATGAAGCACTATCACGCACTTACTCTGAGATGGCTCGGTTAAATTGAACCATCGTTGTTAAAGAGCCAACACGGCTTAAAATGGTTACAACATGTTAAGCAATAAATAAAATTGCCGGCTGAACTGTTAAGTCTTTTATATCCTAATCTGTTAGGTATATAATGTAAAATCGGTCGATCAACCAGAATATAGGCAATGATTTTAGGTCGATGATATGGAGATGAGGGGGATCGAACCCCTGACCTCGGCGTTGCGAACGCCGCGCTCTCCCATCTGAGCTACATCCCCACATAGAAAAAAACGGAACTTTAATCAATAAAAAGGTGATTTGTAGGTTGCCAAAAGTTCTTGAAAGTCTCGGCCCTGGAGTACTGGAGTGATGGAGTGTTGAAAAAAAAAGACATCAATCCTTTAGCCATTACTCCAACACTCCAGTACTCCAATGCTCCGAATTTAATTGAAATTGAAAGCTCCCACGATCGATTACCTTCTTTTGGGTTATAGATCCGAAAAAAATTATACCTATCAAATCAAGAAAACAAGGTCAATTGAAAAACGCATTGAATATCCGACTGGAATTTTCAGAATTCGGTTTTATCTTGAATGCTGACCGATTTTGCCAATAAAGCCATCAGGAGAAACTCGATGAAATACACCATTACCTTAAAAAATGCCTACAAACAGTTTACACTGGACCAGGATAAAATACTGCCGCCGGCAGAAACGGTGAAACGTTTCAAGGCCAAACTAAAGAAGATTGACCTTGATATTCTAAAAAATACGATTCGCATCGATAATGGTCGCTTGGACATCCCGATATATTTCAGCACCTGCGGTAAAGATGCCGCGGCTGTCATCGGAACGAAAAAACAAATGGGCAAGGGCGGAACACCCAGCCAGGCGGAAGCCAGTGCTGTGATGGAATTGGCTGAACGATTCAGCTTTTTTAGTTTTGCGGCAAATCCGGATAACTTTTTCATCGATAAATTTACCAATGTCAAAGAAGATGCCATCGCTTTTGAAATGATCGCCAAATCCGTCCACGATGAATCGGATGATTTGAAACTCTCCCGCAAAATATTTGAAAGTCTGCCATTAAAATGGACCCGTGGCTACAATCTCACCCGGGAAAAGGAGGTTCTCATCCCTTTTGACTGGTTTTTTTCCATCAATGAGTTCAATGGGCCATCGGCCGGTAACTGCGTGGAGGAAGCATTGATCCAGGGTATTTGTGAAATCGTTGAGCGACACACCTCATCCCTCGTCAGCCACAATAAGTTAAAGGTCGCTGCTATTCGACCGGAATCAGCCTCCGACCCGCTGATAGCGGAAATGCTTCAAAAATACAGAAATGCCGGCGTAGACCTCTATTTATCAGATTTTTCCCTGGATACCGGTATACCCACGGTGGGTGTCCTGGCACATGATCCGGCCACCTTCCCGCATTTGAGCGAAATTGTCTGGACCGCGGGAACCACCCCGAATCCCCAAAAAGCCCTGAGCCGGGCTTTGACCGAAGTCGCTCAACTGGCAGGGGATTTCAACACCGGCGCCAACTATGTCGCCAGCGGGCTGCCGAAATTTAACACCATCGAAGAAGCCGATTTCGTCATAAATCCCGGAAAAAAAATAGATATCGATGATTTACCCGATCTAACGGACAACAATTTGAAAATTGAAATTCTCAGCTGTCTTTCCGCTTTGGCGGCAAATAACATGGAAATACTGGCAATAAACACCATGCACGCTCAACTTGCGATACCTGCCTTTTATACCATCATCCCCGGCGCCCATTTTAGGGAAAGATCACTGGGAACCAGTGTTGCCATGTTTTCGGCCAAACATATTTTTGAAAACAAACCGGCTAAAGAGGCCATTCTGGAATTGGAAGCCATGGATAAGGTGCTGCCGGGTAAGTACTATGTTCACTTTTACCTGGGCGCCTGTAACCTGGCAATCAATGATCCTAAAACTGCCCACACCTTTTTGCAACGGGCGTTGACGCTCAATCCCACCCGTCAGGATACTCCAAGCATTTATTCTTATTTGGGGGTTGCCTTAAAAGAAATGGGAGAATATCGCCAGGCCCTTGCGAATCTTCAGGAAGGAGAAAAGCTGGATAGCCGCAGAACTGATATTTACAATTTGATGGGGTTTTGCCATTTTAAATTAAAAGAACACGAAAGGGCCATTGAAGACTTTAAAAAAGTGATAGAACTTGATCCTTCTTCTGCCATTGATTATGCCAACATCGCTTCCAATTACCGTCAAATGGGTGAAAAACAAAAAGCCATCCGCTATTATCAAATGGCCCTCACTTTGGACGGCACCATCCAATTTGCCAGGCAACACTTACAGGAGCTGATGGGGTAGTGGATCCTAAGGTGGCGAAAATCATGCTTTCTTTCGCATTGCTACTTTTAAAAAGTGATCCCAGCTTTATACTTCATAAATTTTGGATTTCGGATTTTAGAGTTCGGATTTAAGGTCCGCCGCCGCGGATCAATTTAGTAAAAAATGACAGAGCGAAGCGATACAACAAATCCGCAATCCCTCCGGGGCGTAGGCCCCTATGGCCCCTCCAAGCCGGAGGCCAAAATCCAAAATCTAAAATTGCCCCAAAAAGTTGATCTAACGGAAAAAAATGGGATGAAGATTGAGAGTCATGTCATGCGTGATTTTCATCATTTTAGGCGGGGCCTATGATGCTTCCGCAATTTCCGTGCGAATCAGATCGAGTTTCTTATTAAGCTGCCGGGCGATCTGATCCATTTCACTGAAAATTTTCTCTGCCCTGGACTTATCCTTTTGACTTGTTCCGATACGCTCTATAGTTGCCGAAAGATCGGAGAAATAGGCCTGAAAGCGATCCAGCACGGTCTGGGCAAAACCGTCGGAGCTGGCTTCCGCCAATTTGAAAAGATATGTGAATTTCAGATTCTCGCGGTAGTCTTTGAGATGGAAGGCCACCGACTTGCCGGTTTCTCGCTTCATCCGCCGGGTTGCGTCTTTTAGCGCCCGGAGTGCTTCCTCACCTTCGCGGTTGGCTGATTTTCTAAACAATTTTGAGACGTTTCTCATAGCCCGGTAAAATCCCAGTCGCATAATGGCCTCGGTTTTTATTTTTGTCGAATAATTCATGGTGGCGACCAGCGGAGGCGGATTGATGCTGCCGGCACTTATGACGGTATCCATCTTTGGCGGTTTATTGCTCGAAGGGTTAATCCCGTCGCCACCCAGTTCGCTGCGACCCAGCATTCCGCTAAATTCTTCATAGGCATCCTCTATCATGGTATCAAACGGAACAATTAGCGCAGCAAAATACTCCCGGATACGTTTTTCCCTGGCCTGCAAAAACCGAATCACTTCCGGATTAATCGACTCCGTAATATAGGTATCAATGGACTGTTTGAATTCCTGGAATACAAGGTATAGGGTCTGGGAAAAGTCTGCGGTTTTAAGACTTTCCTGATATTTTTCCGGTGACAACGTGTATGCGCGAATAAAATTTTCAAGATTCCCGGCAACATTACCGGGCTGTCCATTAAAAAAACGATGCGTATCACGTTGAAGCTCTTTTTTTATGTCTGATATGGCGCCATTTAGAGTTTTTTTAATTGCAGATTTTATCTTGTCGATTCTTTGCTGATGACTTCTGACTTTTCCCAGAGCGTCGGTCATGCTGTCTGAATCCCGGGCAAGGACATCTCGATTGAGGCTGATCCAATCTGCCAGGCCTGATAAAATCACGCCAAGGCGTTCGATATGGTTTTTCAGCAACAGAGTGTAACGTTTGCGGGCCAGTCGGTCATAAAAAAATGATTCAAACAGGACGGTTTCACGGTTTGATAACTCAGCAAATTTTCTATCGGCGTTCCATTGCTCAAATCTTGGCCTGTCTTTATCTGAAAGGTTTTTTTGGCACGCCCTGAACAAATTATAAAGAGCGGAAAAGGTATAAACATCCGGATCCGGTTTTATCATGGCAAGCTCTTCACGAACTCGATTGACCAGGGATTTAAAATCATTGATGGATTCATGTTCACTAAAATCAAAATTAATGACAAACACGATGTTTTCCAGGATTCCCATGTTCTTGATCATTGATAGGAATCGGATATCGGCCTCTCGTAATCCCGTCCGGCTGCTCACTACGTAGATAATCTGATGGGTTAGCAGCAAATAATCCTGAATCATGGCAAGGTGCAGCGGATTGGATGAATCGCTGCCCTGGCAGTCCGCAATTTCAATGTTGCTTTCCACATAGCCGGAACTGATTTCGAGTAAAACATCCTTCAGATATACCGCCAGCGTCTCATTACCCACAAAGGCTCTATGGTCGGCAAATCGATCACCCTCATACAGTCTGACAGCATTTTCCACGGTCAATAGGCTGTTTACCGTGTCGTATCCTCTGAGATATGAGCTCAGTATGACACTGTTGATGTTGCGGCTATTTTGGGTGATTAATTGATCGGCACTCAATTCACTGAGCGCGCGTTTTAATTCATGTCTTTCTTTTTCCTGCCTGATATCGATCGCTGCATTTTCGGAGCGCCAGTTCAAAGAAGGAAATAACACCAGTGCCTGTTCCATTTCGGCGTTGACTTCATGCCAGGATTTAAAGAACAATTTTGCTCGAAGATGCTCACCCCTACGTACCCGGGTAACGATGGAGGTTATAACACCCGCACCTCTTTTGACGTATTCGCCTTTAAAAATCGAATTCAAAAATGTACTTTTGCCGGACTTAATCGGTCCGACAATCGCCACTCTGAGCGTGTCTTCCGCAAGCTGCCGGGGGAGGTTTTCACAGGTTTTCTCCCATTCGCCAAAACTGTAATCCGCCATACCGGGAATCGATTTGGCCGTTGCAAACAACAAAGAAACATCGCGATTGATGTTCAGGATTTCATTTTTCAGGGTGCTGTAGGTGTCCATAGCGTGTGGTTCGATATTAATTTAAATTATACCGTTTATGTTTAATTCCAACATCTTGCAATTGTTATTTTTTTATTGTCACTACCGGCGGCCGCTGGATACACGTCAGGTCATTCCGCCCGGGAGTCAGATCAATGCCTTGTAAAAGCTAAGGTTTCATGTTATAAAAAGCAAAATCGATGAAAGAAACCAATTTTGGAAGGAAAATAGAGATTTATGTCCGAAAAAAATCCTGAGTGCCCACTATATAATCCATTGAATTGCAAAGAATACTATAATCCAAAGCTTTGCGCTTTCGTCAGAAAGGACAAAATCTGCCTCAAAAAAAAGAAACCTAAAGCCAAAGCTAAAGCTAAAGGATAGTTTAGCGAAACAATCGGTTATGCATGACCTGCCATATTCGACAGCAGGATCGGATCAATTCCCATCTTTTTAACAGCTTCCTCCCAACGAGCTTCAATCGGCATATCAAAGATATTTTCTTCAAAAATCGGATAATTCAACCAGGCATTCTCTTTTATTTCGGATTCCAATTGTCCGGGTCCCCAACCGGCGCAGCCAAGGGTAATGATAAACGCCCGGGGCCCCCTGCCCATGGCAACAGCTTCCAGGATGTCTCTTGTATTACTCATGGCAAGCAAAGGCGTAATCATTAGACTGGCTTCCCAGCAAAAGGGCGGGCCGTGCAACACAAATATTTCTCCGACATGAACCGGTCCCCCGAAATGGATCGGTGCGGACTGGGCAGCAGTTGTGTGTTCTATAGTAAGTTCTTCAAATATATCCTTTGCTGTTAAAAAACGATGAACACGGTTAATGATGATACCCATGGCACCGCTTTCGTTATGCTCGCAAATACAGGTAACGGTCTTATGAAAATTCGGATCAACCAGGCTGGGCATTGCTAAGAGAAAATGCCCTTTCAGGGTAGCAGAATGATTCGTTACCATGGTATCCTCCAATTAGCAGATTGAACCCGCAAAATACGGGTGGTTGCTAAAACCTAATTTTATCGGCATCCTTTGTCAAGGATACATCGTGGGTTTTTAAAACTGGCAGGATGAGTACGGACGGATATCGGCCGGAGTTAATTCGCCAGGGCATCCACCGCTGCTTTCTCCATTCGACGGTCCAATAGCTCATATACTTTCATATGACCGACGTCTTTGCTGATATTCTCGGTCATTTCAACCTCGGCGACTTCCAGGCGCGTTTGCACCGCACGGAGGGTCTGTTCGCTGATCAATATTCCATTGAGTTTAGATTTTGTCAGATTCTGCAGCCTGAACACCGTATTGACCGAATCACCGATGACGGTATAGTCCATTTTCTTCTCGAAGCCGATATTGCCCACGACAACTTCACCGGTGTGAATGCTGATCCCCATGGTCACGGAAGCGCCCAGTTTTCCTTTCAGGTATTTATTGACGGTCGGAAGTGAATGCTTCATTTCAAAAGCGGCTGCTACGGCATTATCCGCATCCTTGGTGCTGGCAACCGGAGCCCCAAACAGCGCCAGGAACCCGTCACCCAGATATTTGTCGACAATTCCATGATGTTTGAATACGATACCACCCATGGCTGAGAAAAAACTGTTGAGTAATGAGACGGTTTTCTGAGACCCAATTTCCATGGCTGTTTGTGAAAAGCCCCGGATGTCGATGTTCAATAAAGTGATGGTTCTGATTTCTTCAATGATCGGTTTTCCGTTAGCGGAGCCATGCAGGATCTTATCTAAAACCTCTTTGGGTACAAATTTTTGAAACATCTGGCGCACGTCCCGTTCATGTTCAGCCATTGAAACGGTTTCCTTGTATAATCGGGCATTTTCCAGTGCGATACATACCGATGTTGCAATGGCCTGAAGCAAATCTTTATCGTCGATGCTGAATTCACCATTAATCTTGTTCAACACCTCGATGACCCCAATTACCCGGCCCTGGGATATCATTGGCACGCAAAGCGCCGAACGTGTTGTAAAACCCGATACGCCATCGATGACTGGAAAGAAATGGGATGATTTCTCGGTATCGTTGACCACAATGGCCTCTCCTCTGGCGGCCACATAGCCGGCGATGCCCTGCCCCAATTTCAAACGGAACTTTTTCATGGACTTGATTTTGATGTTGAAGGCGACGGCAATTTCAAGCTCATTGTCTTCCAGGAACAGAAGAGAACCGGCTTCCACATTCATCACTTCCCGGATCATGTCCATGGTGTATTTTAAAACTTTGCTGATATCGAAGGTCGATGACGCCAGGGCACTTCCGATCTGGCGTATCGTGTCCAACTCCTGATTGCGCCTCACCACGGCCGCCGATAGCCGGTTACGCTCGAGAACCAGTGAAAGCCCGTTGGCAATCCATTTTAGAAGTTCCTGGACTTCATTGAATAAACCACTCTTTTTTGACGCCAAAGCTAGTATACCGGTGATGCTGCCGTCCATTTTTAAGGGAGCCAGCAGGCAAGATTTACATCCGTGCTCCTGAAAAATGATTTGATCCAGCGAACTCGTCAAATCACCGCTATCCTCAACAACGATGGGGTTTTCCTGTTTGAAGACTTTTTCAATCATCGAGTCCTTATAGGAATAAGAACCGTCTACCGTTAAGTTTGACGGACCGTTGCTGAGAAAGTCGGAAATCTTCAAATATCCAGGCTTGTTCACATGTTTGGTCATTACAATGGCGAGATCATAGGCGGCCACAGTGTGAATCTCGGTGAGGATGGCTTGAATAAGCTCGCTGTCCCTGAAACTGGAGTTGAAAAGCTTGAAAATCTTTTCAATAAACCTATGATAAACAGTGCCCTGCTCATTTACCTTCATAAGGCGCAGATTCTCATAGGTAAAAGCCGCATTGCTGAGAAGAGGCGTTAGAACCTCAATATCGCTGTGGGTGTAGACTCTGTTTTTGTTTCTGGATGAGATAGTGACCACACCGATGATCTCTTTGCTGGTTTTAATCGGCATGCACACAAAAGACTTCGATCCGTAATGCGCCATGTTTACCCGGCCAAAACGCTTATCTTTTTCAATATCCTCGACCACCAGTGCAGATTTATTAATGACCGCGTATTTGGCAATACTGGTATCAAAATCGATTCGGTCGCCGGACTTGACAAATTTTCCCAGGCCTACGGTGGCTTTCACCACAAAAAATTTGGCCCCGACCTTTTCAAGAGTCAAAATAGAGCCGAGATCTGAGTTCGTTAACAGCAATGCACGTTCCAGAGTAACATAAAGGATCTCCTCCGGATCGACCGTTACATAACACAACTCTGAAAGCTCTTTTAAGATTGAAATTTCGGACGCTTTTTTCTCAAGCTGTTTAAATGTGTTGCTGAATTGCCTTTCAATGGAGGTAAAGGAGTTGACAATGGCGTGCAACTCATCCGTGCCGGATTGAGCCTCATTATCTGAGAACTCGGCGATATAGTTTGATGACATTTCCTCGGATATGTTGGCAATTTTATCAAAAAGATTTTTCAGTATGTTAAAGGCAATAAATGAGAAAACGAGAATGCCGAGAAAAAAAAAGGGCAGGTATTCATCATCCAGCATGTCATACTTGATGCTGAAAAATATAAACCCCGCTATTGGGAACAAGAAAAAGAGTCCAAAAATCAGATTTAGCTTGTAATAGAGACTGCGATGTTTTAAAAATCGCTTCCCGAACCACTTATTGAATTGCATGAGACCGTCCTTTGGAATAGATACCACACGCCACCCTTTACCCGGGATCGCGAGTACATATTACCTAATTTATATACCAAAAGCTGACTATCTTCAAGAAAATAGCACGCCATCAGCAAACTAATGGATCGATTCCGCAATAATTTTATCTTTATCTTGACTTTGTCAATTGTCCGCCTGCAGGAACGGGTCAATTTTTCTATGAAATATAGCGCCGTCAGTCACGACTTCAAATATCGGCAATTGGTTGATGGGTCAAACGGCTGCAAATCCTGATTCATCCAATATTTGCAAGATAATAGGTGTATAAAAATGGCCAATTCACACATCAAAAAAATCTCCTCCGAGCTCAACTTGAAGAGCGCCCAAGTTGATGCCGTCGCAGTTCTGTTGGAAGATGGTGCAACGGTTCCATTCATCGCCCGGTATCGCAAAGAAGCAACCGGCAGTTTGGATGAAGTGATGGTTACTGCCATCCGCGACAGATTGCATCAGCTGCGAGACTTGGACCAGCGCAGAGTGTCCATATTAAAATCATTGGAAGAACAAGGACACCTTAGCGCTGAGCTCGAAGAAAGCGTCATGGCAGCGGAAACCCTGTCAATTTTAGAAGATCTATATTTGCCCTACCGGCCGAAGCGACGAACGAGAGCATCAATTGCCCGGGAAAGGGGTCTCGATCCCCTGGCCGGGCTAATTTTCGAGCAAAATGGTGTAGATCCCCTTAAAGCTGCTGCTGATTTTATCAATCCGGATAAAGCCGTTGAAACCATCGAGGATGCGCTTGCGGGCGCCAGGGATATTATTGCGGAACTTGTCAACGAAGATCAAGAAGCACGCTCCAAGCTGCGTCGGTTGTATTTTTCACGCGCGATCATTCACAGCCGCGTATCGCACGGGAAAGAAACAATCGGCGCAAAGTACCGGGATTATTTTGACTGGCAAGAACCAGCGCTCACGGCGCCATCCCACCGGATGTTGGCCATGCGGCGCGGTGAAAAAGAAGATATCCTGAATTTGTCCATCGGTCCGCCGGAAGATGAGGCCATTAAGATTCTTGAAGGCCTGTTTGTAAAAACAGATGGTGAAGATTCAGCCCAGGTCAAACTTGCCGTGCACGATAGCTATAAACGGCTGTTGTCCAGATCGATGGAAACCGAAACCAGACTGGCCACCAAAGAACGGGCAGATATGGCGGCGATCAAAGTATTTTCCAACAACTTGCGCGAACTGCTTTTGACCTCTCCATTGGGGTCCAAACGGACTATGGGGATTGACCCCGGATACCGCACCGGCTGCAAAATTGTCTGTTTAGACCGTCAGGGAACGGTCGAACACCATGACACCATATATCCGCATACCTCAGATAAACAACGCCGGGATGCCGCCCTTAAAATTCAAGATTTAGTGGGCCGTTTTCGAATTGAAGCCATTGCCGTAGGAAATGGAACTGCCGGAAGAGAAACTGAAATCTTTATCAAAAATCTTGACTTTGATCACTCGGTTAATGTCATTCTGGTAGATGAGAGCGGTGCATCGATATATTCCGCCTCGGAGACGGCCCGCAAAGAGTTCCCACATCTCGACCTCACTATCCGGGGGGCTGTCTCCATCGGCAGGAGACTTATGGACCCGCTCTCTGAACTGGTCAAAATCGATCCGAAATCTATCGGTGTGGGACAATACCAGCATGATGTCGACCAATCCGATTTGAAACAATCCCTGGATGATATCGTCGTCAGTTGTGTGAACAGCGTGGGGGTCGAGGTGAACCGGGCCAGCGTTGAATTATTAGCTTACGTCTCCGGACTGGGCCCTCAGTTGGCTAAAAACGTCGTGGCATACAGGGAGCAAAATGGTCCCTTTGCCTCCCGGGACCTGTTAAAAAAAGTTCCCCGACTGGGCCCCAAAGCCTTTGAACAAGCCGCCGGGTTTTTAAGAATTAGAGACGGCGAAAACCCGCTGGATGCAAGCGCGGTACATCCCGAAAGTTATCATATTGTAAAAGCCATGGCCAACGACATGGGGTGCACGGTGACGGATCTGATACAAAATTCGCAGTTGAGGGAAAATACCGATATTAAACGGTATGTCACGGATAAGGTCGGACTTCCGACCTTAAAGGACATCCTCAAGGAACTGGCCCGGCCCGGTCGTGACCCCCGCCAGGAGTTTGAAAATTTTACCTTCGCCGGTGATATTGAGAAGATATCCGACCTGGAAATCGGCATGAAACTCCCCGGGATTGTAACAAATGTCACCGCTTTCGGGGCTTTTGTCGATATCGGTGTTCATCAGGACGGTTTGGTGCACATCAGCGAACTATCGGATAAATTTGTCAAAGATCCTGCCGATGTAATCAAGGTGCAACAAAAAGTTGAAGTTTCAGTTATGGCGGTGGATCTGGAGCGCAACCGGATTTCCCTATCCATGAAGAAAATTCCCGGAAAATCATCACAGAAAGTAAAGCCGCCACCAAAATCAAAAAATCCGAAAACCCGCAATGGGAACATCGGAAAGAAAAAAACCCCCTTTAACAATCCGTTTTCAGATTTACTCGCTGAGGAGTAAAATAATGAACTGGAATGACAGAACCATGTTATAATTTCCCAATTCAACTGTCCTATCAACCGATCAACCATCCAAATGGCTAAGCTATGCGTGCAGTCGTCCAGAGAGTGAAGGAAAGTTCGGTAAAAGCAGACAATGAAATCATCGGTCGGATTGACAAAGGCCTTCTGGTATTGCTTGGGGTGGCGAAAGGTGACACCTCATCAGATGCTGAATATCTTGCGACTAAAATCGTTAATTTAAGAATTTTTGAAGATGACGACGCCAAAATGAACCGATCGTTGCTGTCGATCGGCGCTAAGATGTTGGTGGTGTCACAGTTTACCCTATTGGGGGATTGCCGCAAGGGACGCCGACCTTCATTTGCCGCTGCCGCCGGGCCAACAAAAGCTTTAGAGCTATATGATAATTTTGTCCAACAGGTGCGCCGGCTTGGAATATCAGTTGAAACCGGTCGTTTTCAGGCCTTGATGGAAGTCGCCTTAATTAATGACGGACCGGTCACCCTCATTTTGGAAAGTCGTTGATTGAAAAAAACATGCAGACATAGAAATTCCGATACATACTTAAATCGGGCAGTGATAGGTACGCTGCTGGTGATATGGGTGCTGATGCTCATAAAGGCTACACCGAGTGCCGCTGCCGATGAATATGAAAAAATAAGATCGCTTATCGGGCCCCATGATTCACTGCTAGTCTCAGATTCTGAGGGTCGGACGTTGATTTCGAAAAATAAAAATAAACAACTGGTGCCTGCGTCCATCCTTAAACTTTTCACATCGCTTGGCGCGTTTCATTACATGGGCCCGGATTATCGCTACGCCACTGAATTTTACCTGGACAGGCATTCAAATCTGAAAATAAAAGGATTTGGTGATCCCCTCTTAATTTCAGAAATCGTCAACGATCTAGCGGCTCGGCTTTCCGAATTGATCGGAAGTTCTACCGTCATCAACGATCTGGTCGTCGATGATTCCTATTTCAACCAGCCGTTGACCATTCCCGGCATCAGTTCATCCTCGCAGCCTTATGATGCGCCAAATGGAGCACTGTGTGTCAATTTTAACACGGTTTTCTTTAAACGTACAAAATCCGGTCATATCAGCGCCGAAGCCCAGACACCCCTTCTACCGTATGCGCAAAAAAAGATCAGGGCACGGAATTTAAAAAATGGAAGATTCATCTTGTCCCATCTCGAAAATGAAAACACCATTTACGCCGGCAAACTCTTCCAGTATTTTCTTAAACAGCATGGGGTTAAATTTAGCGGGACGGTGACACTGGGACGGGTGAATGAAACCGAGGATAAACTCATCTATCGATATGTTTCGAGGTTTTCCCTGGCACAGATCATTTCAAAAATCCTTGAGCATTCCAACAACTTTACCACCAATCAATTGTTCATTACTTCCGGTATCGAGGCATTGGGTCCGCCAGGCAACCTTGGGAAAGGGGTGGCTGCTGCCCGGGAATATGCGTCAAACGTTTTACATATCAACAATCTGTCAATTGTTGAAGGCTCCGGGATATCCCGGCAGAACAGGGTTTCAGCGCATCAGATGCTTTGTATTCTCGACAAGTTCGAACCTCATCACCAGCTCATGCGCAAAAAAGGGCGTGAGTTTTATAAAACCGGTACGCTCTATGGCGTCAGCACCCGCGCAGGTTACATTGCCGATGGAAACGGTGGGTTGTATCGCTATGTCCTAATGATCAATACACCCGGAAAATCGACGAAACCGATCATGCGCAAACTACTGAAGATTTTGGAATAACCATTTTGAATGAAGATTCCTCAGTCTATTTAGAGGTGATGCTGGCATATGCACTGTGGTTGTGAATTGACTCGAAATTTTCGGCACTCACCGAAAACCAGGTAATGTTGTCATCTGCATTGAGCTTTTCAGCGACATCGCGCACAATATCTTCGACAAATTTGGGGTGGGCAAAGGCGCTTTCGGTTACATATTTTTCATCAGCCCGTTTCAAAACGGAAAAGACATCACAGGAAGCGGACGCTTCCACCAGCTCGATCATATCTTCCATCCAGATGAATTTCTTGAAACGGGTGCTCAATTGTACTTCACCGCGCTGGTTATGGGCACCACAGTCACTGATCTCCAACGAACAGGGACATACCGAAGAGATCGGAACGACAACCTGTGATACGAGATCGACTTTTCCGGACGGGTCGCTGGTCCCAATGATGCTGCAGGTATAATCCAGGAGCCCCGGCGATAAACTCACCGGCGCCTTCTTTTCAATGAAATACGGGAAGGTCATCTCGAGATGGGCCGAGGCCGCCTTTAAATGCTGCTTCATGTTTTCAAGAATGACCGAAAATTTCTGCAAAGAAACTTCCGGGCGCAGCAGGTGCAAAAGCTCAACAAAGCGGCTCATGTGAGTGCCCTTGTTGTTGTGGGGCAAATCTACGAACATATTGATCAAGGCAATGGTGTGCTGAAAACCGTCCCGCCGGTCTCGAACGGTGATGGGATAGCGAAGCTTTTTGATCCCCACTTTATCGATGGGGATATTGCGGAAATCGGGTTGACTTTGGACATCCTTCATGATTTTAGCAGGTATTCGAGCCTGACATGGCTCATCGCTCGAAAAATATTCCCTTTGATTTTCTTATTGCTGCGATAAAGCTGTTTTAAAAGAGATTTTATTTCCTGGCGTTTTGACGTTTTGGCAGTCGGACAGGGGTTTTCAAAATCCGGAAATCGTTGATCTCCGGCGAATCGCCGGATCAAATCCGCATCGGCAAATGCCAGGGGACGGATCAGGGTAAATTTTTGCTGAAAAAAGGTCTGGGACGGCATCATCGTGCTGATCTCACCTGCATAGCAGATATTCATGAAAAAGGTTTCAATCACATCATCTTTATTATGGCCGAGGGCTAGCTTGCGGCAGCCCATTTCATCCGCGATTTCAAAGAGGCGCTTGCGACGAAGTCTGGCGCATAAAAAACATGGGTTCTCCCGGTTAATGGGGCTGTGTCCCCGGACACCGTAATCCGTATATTCGACCCTGAGGGAAAATCCAAGTTGTTCACAATAGGCTTCAAGTGCTCCGGCGAAACTTCCTTCAAAACCGGGATCGATATAAACAGCAAACAGGTCATAGTTAATCGGAATTCTTGCTCGACGTTCAGACAGCATCCACATTAGGCTGAGACTGTCGGCACCGCCTGAGACACCCACAATGATTCGGTCACCGTCAGATATCATCTGGTAGCGGTGCAAAGCCTTTCCCATAGCTCTGTTCAGCGCTTTGTATGTGTTGCGTTCATTCGGCAAATAAATTCAAAAAATTCCGATTGTATAAATAATCTATACCGCTGCCGGTTGCTAGGTTTTTTTTCTATATGCGAATTTCAGGCCGAGCGTTTATTCTTCTTGCAGGCCTGACTTTTTGGATACAACCTTTCCGGCAGCAACTTCTCTCAGTGAAACCACAATATCTTCATTTTTCGGTGAGCTGACGAGGTAATCGGATCCTTCACGGATCTGTCGCACCCGTTTGCCGACCATGTTAACGAGCAAAAATCGGTTATTCACTTTTCGCAGGCAATCTTCAATTGTAATACGGGCCACTGCAAACCTCCATTATTCCAATCATTCCATTTTCAATGACTATTTGTGAATCTCGATGAATTTACATATTTTCCCTGTCGCGGCGGATTAAAAATTCCAAAGCGTAAACTTATAAAATCTCCACCAACTCATACACACGCCTTCCGCCGGGCACCACGAGTATCAATTCATCTCCCGGCTTTTTCCCTAGTATGGCTTTGCCGAGCGGTGAAGAAATAGAAATACGTCCCCGCTCAATATCGGATTCATCCGGTCCCACCAGCTGGTATTCAAAATCTTCACCGGTGTCTATGTTTTCCAGCAAAACTCTGTGGCCGAATACTGCTTTGTCTTTGGACAGCGTATCCGGGTTGATAATGTCGGAATTGGCCAACTTGAATCCCAATTCACCGATCCGTCCCTCGATAAATCCCTGGCGATCCTTGGCTGCAGCAAACTCTGCGTTCTCGCTGAGATCGCCATGCGCACGGGCCTCTTCAATCGCTTTTAAATTTTGGGGGCGTTCGACGCGCTTTAAGTTCTCCAGCTCTTTTTTAAGAGCCTCATAACCCTCTCTGGTTACCGGTACTCGATCCAACGTACACTCCTTGTCCGGACAAGCCGGAATTGACTATTGACTAATAAAAATGCCTAAATCTTATAGATATTCGTTCGCCAGAACCCGTGCGATCTGCACTGCATTGGTTGCCGCGCCTTTGCGAATATTGTCTGCAACAATCCACATGTTGATTCCATTTGAGACGGATTCATCATCACGGATTCGGCCCACCAGGGTCAGATCCTGGCCGGCCCCATCAGTTGCAAGAGGGTAAACATTTTTTGCCGGATCATCCATCACCTTTATCCCCGGAGCCTTCTCTAAAAGCAATTTTACCTCAGCTGCGGAAATGGGTTCCCGGGTTTCCAAATTTACGGATTCGGAATGGCTGTAAAACACCGGGACCCGCACGGTGGTCGCGGTAACCCCGATGGTATCGTCTTCCAGAATCTTTCTGGTTTCATTGACCATCTTCATTTCTTCTTTGGTATATCCATTATCTAAAAATGCATCGATATGGGGTAGGCAATTAAATGCGATGCGATGAGGATAGACCTTTTTTTCAAAATCCAAAAAATTTATCATTGCCCGGGTCTGGTCAAAAAGCTCATCGATGGCTTTTTTACCTGTGCCGGACACCGCCTGATAGGTGGATACCACAATACGTTTGATATGGAATTTTTTGTGGATAGGATCCAGCGCAACAACCATTTGAATTGTTGAACAATTCGGATTGGCGATAATGCCTTTTTTCGTATAACCGGCGATGGCGTGGGGATTGACCTCCGGGACTACCAGAGGGACATCCGGATCCATCCGCCAAGCACTGGAGTTGTCCACAACCACGCAGCCATCTTTGGCAGCGTATGGTGCAAACCGTTCGCTGGTACCGCCACCAGCTGAAAAAAGGGCAATGTCCATGCCCTTAAATGAACCTTCATTGAGCTCTTCCACTGCAATCAAGTCGCCTTTAAATTTCAGCGGCCTTCCAACGGAACGGGAAGATGCCAATAACTTTATGGAGCCGATCGGAAAGTCAGACTCCTCCAAACAATTGATCATCTGATTACCCACCGCACCGGTTGCGCCAGCCACGGCAACGTTGAATTTTTTCTCAGACATGTTGTCCAATCCCCCTTGCAAAATACAATAACGGAAGCAACCGGTTAACTGCGAAAGTCAACCTTTTTTCAATTTCAAATCCATATCTTTATACAAATTGCCCCAATATGGATGTACCTGCTTTAACCTTGTCACCCACGGCCACTCTCAGCTTTATATCCGTCGGCAGATAGACATCCAGGCGTGAACCAAAGCAAATCAGTCCGAAACGCTGTCCGCGAAGCACATGATCCCCCGGTTGAATATGGCATATAATCCGCCTTGCGATCAGGCCTGCAACCTGAACAACACACAAAGGCTTTGTGTTACCCATCTCGACGAAGACGGCATTGTGTTCGTTATGCAGGGAAGCCTTGTCTAGATTCGCCGAAAAAAACTTCCCGGGATAATAGTCTATTTCTTTTACGCGACCATCGTAAGGTACCCGGTTGACATGAACATTAAAGACCGACATAAAAATACTGACTTTCATGGCCTGGCCGCTGAAAAAGGGGCTGTTGTCCACCGTGTCCGCCCGAATAATTTTCCCGTCTGCAGGGGATACCACAACACCTTCTTCATCGGGGATAATCCGATCCGGATCTCTAAAAAATCCGCAAATGCAAAACGTTATTGCCAGAGCAATCAAAGTGAGCGTGGTAAGCTCCGCTAGCGCCAGCACGGCAGTCGCGAAGGCCGCGCCGATTATAAACGCGTAACCGGCGCTTGCGATAGGAAAGGCCGTCCGGTTGGGAAGATCCGATCTAGTGAATTTATCCATTTAAATACGGTTTAAAAGTTGAACCCTGGACCTGTGAGCGGTTTCGTATAAAAGCTGACGAAGCATTTAGCCTGAATAAAAACTTTATACTTAACAATACTTGATAGTCTTGTCAAGGATAAACCTTAGAATTTCAGCCAGATATCCTTTTCCCATGGCTTTTGACCATGGCATCGGGTTTGCGAATATACTGTGGCTTCAGCAATGCGACATCGTCGGTTTGCTGTCTGTAAAATCCTGTCATACTTAACCAGGCAATAGAGGAGGCCCGGATTGTATGTTGACCCCAAGCTGCAAAATACGCCAATTCACCCAGCTCGGCAGATATATTCTCCCGGTACAACTGGACGGCGTTGCCCACGAATACACTCGGCTCCCGGATGCCGCGCACGGCCTCGGCAGGGGATGCAACCTTTTCGGTGCCGTCTTTTTTTAATTCATTATTTTTAAAGCGATAGCGACAGGTATAAACCTCTTTTTTGCGTGCATCCAGCAGCGGACAGATCAGATAGGCACTTTGGGCACACTGCCAGGCAAGGGCTTCGAGGCTTGAAACCCCTATCACCGGTTTGCTTAAGCTATAGGCCAAGCCTTTAATGGTGCTGATACCGATTCGTAACCCGGTAAAAGAGCCTGGTCCGATGTTTACGGCGAATCCAGCCACATCCTCAGCTTTAATGTCGGCTAGACCGCAAACCGTATTGATCAGGTCTATTAAATGTCGGGAATGGGTTTGACGGTTGTCCCTGGTCAACTCCGCCAGCAGCGATTCACCGTCAACTATGGCAACACTGCAACTCTGCGTAGCCGTATCCAGCGCAAGGATTTTCATGGTAACTTGATTTTGAGCCTTTGAATTGATGATGATGGTAGGTCGTTTCCGGCTGCGGATCGCCGGTCACTGGATACGGGTTTCTGACACCCTACTACTGCCTTCTGTTTTCTGTTCTCTGTCTTCCGGTCTCTGTAACCCTGTCAACCAAAGCATCCGACAGAACGTCTTCCATGCGTCGAACCGGAATAAATGTGAGTTTGCGTTTAACGTTTTGCGGAATTTCCGTCAGATCTTTTTTGTTTTTTTCAGGAATAATAACCTTGCGGATTCCCGCTCGCAAGGCACCCAGCGCCTTTTCTTTCAAGCCACCGATAGGAAGGACCCTGCCCCTCAGCGTGATTTCACCGGTCATGGCGACATCATTGCGAACCGGTCGATCCGTCAGAGCTGAAATCAATGCCGTGGCCATGGCAATACCCGCCGAGGGACCGTCTTTGGGAATTGCTCCGGCCGGGACATGGATATGAATGTCCAGATTGTCAAAGTCCTTTTTATTAACGCCGAAAGAACCGATATTGGCCCTGGCATAAGTTACGGCTGCCCGGGCAGACTCCTGCATGACATCTCCGAGTTGTCCGGTCACGATCAACTCGCCTTTGCCGCCGATCAACGTCGCTTCAACATATAGAACCTCACCGCCGACCTGGGTCCAGGCAAGACCCGTTGCCAGACCCACCTGACTTCCTTCCTGATCCATTTCCGGAATATATTTGGCAATTCCAAGAAATGTATGCAAATTGCCTTTGGTTATCTGAAAAGTCTTTTTCTTACCCTCGGCGATTTGGCGAGCTGCCTTACGGCAAATGGTACCTATCTCGCGCTCAAGATTTCTAAGCCCGGCCTCACAGGTGTATTCACAAATAATCTGCCGCATCGCACCTGCGCTGATCGACATCATTTTAGGTTTCAAGCCGTTTTCCCTGATCTGACGGGGAAAAAGATGTTTCACTGCGATGGCCGCCTTTTCTTCCTCGGTGTACCCGGAAAGACTGATCACCTCCATACGATCCAGCAAAGCCGACGGTATCGTATCGCTTGCGTTGGCGGTGAGGATAAACATGACTTTGGACAAATCAAAAGGTAAGTTGAGAAAATGATCGCTGAAATCCGAGTTCTGTTCAGGATCGAGGGCTTCCAGCAGCGCTGAAGACGGATCACCGCGAAAATCCGATCCGAGCTTGTCGATTTCATCCATCATGAAGATCGGGTTGTTGGTCCCGCATTGCTTCAAGCCCTGCAAGATACGCCCCGGCAAGGCACCGATGTAAGTGCGGCGGTGTCCCCGGATTTCGGCTTCATCCCGAATACCACCCAGCGAAATGCGAATAAATTTTCGTTTCATCGCCCGGGCAATAGATTGGCCCAGAGATGTCTTGCCGACACCCGGCGGTCCCACAAAACATAGAATCGGGCCCTTCATTTTTGGATTGAGTTTTCGAACACTTAAATACTCCAGGATGCGATTTTTGACAGTTTCAAGCCCATAATGATCTTTGTCCAGAACCTTTTTGGCCTTTAAAATGTCGATCATATCCTCAGAGGACTTGCTCCATGGCATATCCACCAGCCAATCCAGATAGGTCCGAATAACCGTGGCTTCCGCCGAATCAGGGTGCATCTGTTCCAGTCGTTTTAACTGCTTGTCTGCCTCCCTGCCGGCTTCCTTCGACATCCTGGCCTGTTTTATTTTCTTTCGGTATTCAACCATCTCATGGGCGTTCTCATCCTGATCTCCCAGCTCCTTGTAAATAGCACGCACCTGCTCCCGCAAAAAATAGTCCCGCTGGCTTTTAGAAATTTCATCTTTAACTTCGGATTGAATCTTCGCCTGCACGGTTGACAGTTGCACTTCTCGAGAAAGCAAGACATTAACTTTATTCAGACGCTCCAGAGGATCCGTAATCTCAAGCAATTCCTGGGAGTCTTCAATTTTCAGCCTTAAATTCGATGCCACGAGATCCGCCAGTTTCCCCGGCTCCGGCACACTCTGCAGAATCGTGATGACATCGCCTGTCATCTCGCCGCGCAAGACTAAAATTTTCTCACAGTGTTCTCTGACGTTTCGCATCAAAGCTTCGGTTTCCACACTGATGTCTTCAACCGGTGGCTCTTGGATCATTACCACCTTCACGCGATACAATGATCGTCGGCGGGTATATTTTTCAATCCTTGCTTTGGCAAAGCCTTGAACGAGAACTTTAATGCCGCCATCGGGAAGTTTGAGCATCCGCAATACCCGACTGACGGTACCGGTTTTGAATATCTCCTCGGTATCCGGGTTCTCGATGGCCGGATCTTTCTGGGTAGCCAGAAACAGATAGCCTTCTTTGGCCACAGCCTCCTGTACCGCCCGCATCGATTTCTCGCGACCCACAAAAAGAGGTAACACCATGTCCGTGAACATGACAACATCACGCACGGGCATCAAGGGCAGAATGCCGGGTATTATTTCATCTTTTTCATCGTCTTCAATAATACTGATCAAATCATCTCTGTCAGTTTCGGCCATTTTCACTCCCGGGCGCTCGGTGGGAAGAATCCGAACACCTTACACGTTTTTATAGATGCCCAAACCCGAACAAGCCGGCAAAAATTGCCCCAAAGGCACAAAGGAAAAATTTTGAATAGAAATCATTTTTGTGTCTTGGTGTCTTGGTGGCGAAAATGTTTTACCAAAAGATGCACAAATTCAGGTCGGACGCTTAAATAGCGAAACCCGATAACTCATTTTCCTGAATTCGGGTTCACCCGCCAAATAATCTCGGAAACACAGATATAAAACTGTAACGTAAGATAATACATATATTTTTTTTGACAATCTCCCTTTGTTTTTTTTTGTGAAACATGCCAAAATAATAGGATATTTCATTCGGATTTCAAAAAGTAGAATTTAGGACTGTAGATGCTACCTCACTTGATCGAAATATTCATCTTCATATTCGGACTATGCATCGGAAGTTTTTTGAATGTGTGTATTTACCGTCTACCGACTTCCCTATCAATCGTTCATCCCCGGTCCATGTGCTCGAATTGCGGCACGCTGATCGCCTCCTACGATAATATCCCGATTGCAAGTTATCTGTGGCTTAAGGGGCGTTGTCGTCATTGCCGGACAAAGATTTCCATGCGATATCCAATGGTTGAACTCTTGGGCGGCCTGTTTGCCCTGGGAACTTATCTCAAATTCGGTCTGACCATCGAAGCATTAATATATTTTCTATTCTTCGCCGCTCTGATGGTCGTAACTTTCATTGATCTGGATCATCGTATCATCCCGGATGTCATCACCCTTCCCGGCATACCCATTTGTTTTGCGGCCGGCTTCGCCCTGCCGACCGTCACATACCAAGAAGCACTACTGGGCATCCTAATTGGGGGTGGAAGTCTGTTCCTTGTTGCTTGGATCTACAGTCTGATCACGAAAAAAGAAGGCATGGGGGGGGGCGACATCAAATTACTGGCGATGATGGGTGCAATTGTGGGTTGGCAAGGCGTTCTTTTTACAATTTTTGTAGCATCACTGGTGGGGACCCTGGCTGGTTTGGCCGTCATGCTGCAATCCCGCAAGGATATGAAACTGGCCGTGCCTTTCGGTCCGTTTTTATCCATCGGCAGCATTGCATATATTTTTTTCGGCTCGCCGCTGATCGCCTGGTATTTTAATCTATTGAGATGATGTTAAATTCGACTTTTACCGGGTTATATCTAAAAACATGTTCTAAAAAACGTAAGGTTTCAGGTTTCAGCAATAAAAAAAATTCAAATAACAAAACACAAATACCAAACAAATCACAATGACCGAAATTCCAAATTCCAAACAATTGGATTTTGACTTTTTTTGAGATTTGGACATTGTAATTTGGAATTTATTTGTGATTTGGTGCGTGTGATTTGTTATTTCCGGTTTATCCGGCTTAGGATTTAAACTGCTCACCGAGGGCCAGCCCCAGATCCAGAGCCTGCCGATTCATATCCAGAAAATCCGGCAGAATCCGAGTCTCAAGAACCTTCATAATGGACTCGGGAGCTAAAAGCTCGGTCATGCGGATCACTGAACCCAGCATGCAGATGTTAAAAACAATCGGCTTTCCGATTTTTTCCATAACGCTCTCGTACATGGGAAGTTCTCTTTGCCGGGCATCGACCTTTTTCTGGGTTTTTACATAACGGGTGTCGGTGATCAACAGTCCCCCGGGACGTATAATCTGAGAAAATGTGTTATAGGCGTCCTGGGTGAGACAAACCAGTACATTGGGTTGAATCACCTTGGGATAGTCAATCGTCGAATCGGAGATAATGACATCGGATCGGGTAGCGCCTCCCCGTGCTGCAGCGCCGTAGGACTGAGACTGTACGGAGTTCAGGTTTTCATACAGCACGGCTGCTTCGGCGAGGATGATACTCGCCGTGATCACGCCCTGGCCACCCGATCCCGAAAATACCATCCTGCATCTTTCCATTTTTATACATCCCCTAAATTTGACACCATGATGAAATTAGGTTAGATTTTTTTTTAGTCCTGCACCTTTAATCCAACGTTCCAATTAGGGCGCAGCCCAATTAGCTCTGTCCTGCCACCGCAATTTCGACGATTTTATCATATTCACTGCAGTACTCCGGTCGCTCAGTTTGCACAAAGATACCCCGTTCAATCAAATCAGGATTTTCTTGTTTTCCCTTGGAGCCAATGGAGGTGGTATTGTCTTTAAACCACCTCACCATATCCACGGCATCACCGGCTTTGTTTTTGCGCCCGAAATACGTCGGGCACTGGCTTAAAATCTCCACCACGGAAAAACCCTCGTGCAGGATGGCTTTTTTGATAATGTCGGCTATCTGCTGAACATGATAACTGGTGGTCCGAGCCACAAATGTGGCACCGGCGGCCTTTGCCAGCTCCACGACATCAAAGCTGTAATCGATATTGGCAAACGGTGCTGTTGTCGCCCGGATACCCGGACCCGACAGGGGTGAAAACTGTCCCCCCGTCATCCCGTAAATCCGATTGTTCATGACAATGGCCGTGATATCAATATTTCTGCGGGCCGCATGGATAAAATGGTTGCCGCCGATAGCCAGAGCATCGCCATCTCCCATGGGAACGATAAGATTCAGCTCGGGCCGGCTCATTTTGACGCCGGTGGCAAAAGCAAGCGCCCGTCCGTGGATGGTGTGCAGCGTATGAAAGTCGACATAACCGGAAATTCTTGCAGAACACCCAATGCCGGATACCATCACGATTTCGTTTTTGCTCATACCGAGCTTTTCGACAGCTTGCAGCATTCCGTTGAGCACCATCCCATGCCCGCATCCGGGGCACCATAGGTGCGGAAAAAATCGTTCCCTTAAGTAGTCTTTAGCAGCCATGTTTCAAACCCCCTTTCCCTGGATTAATCGAAAAATGTTCACGATATCCGTCGGGGTGATAAAAACGCCGTCGATGCGGTTGGCGAGAAATACCTTTTGCGGTTCATCCGCCGCCAGTTTCACCTCGCGCATAATCTGGCCCATGTTCTGTTCCACAACTATCACAGATTTGGCTCCTGCGCATTTTTCACGCACGATATTCTCGGGAAAGGGCCACAGCGTCTGTAGTTCCAGAAGTCCGAGCTTTTCTCCTCTCAAACGTCTATTTTCCACAACATGCCGTGCGGAACGGGCTGCTGAGCCGTAGGAAATCAGCAAATGTTCCGCATCTTCCAGGTAATATTCTTTGTAGCGGGCGATAAGGTTGGTGCGATTTTCGAGCTTGTCCACCAGATGGTGCAGCAGACCGTGGATCACCCGAGGTTCGGCCGACGGAAACCCCCACATGTCATGAAATAATCCGGTAACATTATAGCGGTGAACACTGCCAAAATCCGACATGGGAAGACGTCCGTCTTCCCTGGGCAGATAGGGATGATAGTCCACCCCCCCTTTAACGGACGTCCTGAGTCGGTCCACCAGCGGAATGACGCCCGGTTCGGGTATCACGAGGCGCTCGCGCATGTGACCCACCACCTCATCAAATAAAAGTATGACCGGTGTCCGATACGTTTCGGCCAGATTAAAGGCTTCCACCGTTACCGCGAAAACATCCTGATGATTAGAAGCCGTCATCGCAATGATGGCATGATCTCCATGGGTTCCCCAGCGAGCTTGGTTGATATCCCCCTGGCTGCCATGGGTCGGAATTCCGGTGGAAGGACCGCCACGCTGAACATCGACGATCACGCAAGGGATTTCAGCCATAACCGCATATCCGAGGGCTTCCTGCATCAATGAAAAACCGGGCCCGCTGGTGGCCGTCATGACCTTACGACCGGTAAGTGAGGCACCGATAATCGCACACAACGACGCAATCTCATCTTCCATCTGAATAAACTTGCCACCGATCCGGGGGAGCCGATAAGACAATATTTCGGCGATCTCAGTTGAAGGCGTAATCGGATAACCGGCAAAAAAGTCAAGACCGGCATAGAGTGCACCTTCAACACAGGCCTCGTTGCCTTGAACGAATTTTTTGTTCTCACTCATTTATACACCTTCATCTTCCAACTCGATCTCAATTGCGAAATCCGGGCAGCGCAGTTCACAAAGCCTGCAGCAGATGCAATCCTGAGGTCGCGCCGCCTTGACCTTGTCCTCGTTGTCCAGTTCCAGAACTTTTTTCGGACAGAATTCCACACAGATACCGCAACCCTTACACCAATCCCGATTGATATGGTGTTGCTTTAACTTAGGTTTCCCCATAAACCATCCCTCGCAACATTTAAACGAATCCCCTAATTGGATTGAAATATTTTCGATAGTCAACCCCCACTTGTTTAGGCTATGAATAAAATCAACTACCGTCAATCTCTAACACACCGACTTCACAAGGTTATACATTAATTAATTTACCATGCTGTTGTCAAGCAAAACCCGGGTTGAAATCAGGGCGTGATGGTTTACCCCTTTGACAAGAGGCGGTATTTTTTATTATGCTTAAAATTATTCGTTTCCGTGTCCCCTATTTTTGTCCGAAAGGAGCTCATTTAGTATTGAAAAAGGCGCTGCTCTTTATCTTAGTTCTTCTATTTGTGATCGTTTGCGCAGCAGCCGGGCTTATTTTTGAGCTCCGCATCTACGCTGATACGCCCGCGAATGTCAATACCACCCAAAATGTCATCATCAATGTTCGTCCGGGGCAAACCTTAAGGACCACCGCGGAAACCTTGCAGCGGACAAGCCTTATTAAAAGTGGACTGAAGTTTATTCTCATCGCCCGCATTAAAGGCTTGGATAAACATCTTAAAGCCGGGGAATATCTTCTCTCGGCAGCCATGCCACCCCGCCAGATCCTAGAAATTATGATTAAAGGAGCAGTCAATCTTCATAGACTTACTGTTCCGGAAGGATATAGCATCCCACAGATCGCTGAGCTGGTGGAAAACGCTGGATTCGGTTCAAAAATCGATTTTATCAAAACGGCCACGGACACTGTTCTGGCACGAAAAAACGGTATCGAGGCTGTTTCGTTTGAAGGCTATCTGTTCCCGGATACCTATTTTTTCCCGAGAGAGGTTGCCATGGAACAGATCATTTCGACTATGGTGAATCGGTTCCGGTCCGTTTTTTCTACCGAATGGGCACTGCGGGCAAAAGAGCTCGGATTTACGGTAGACCAGATTGTAACCCTGGCATCGATCATTGAAAAAGAAACCGGAGCAGCTTTTGAAAGGCCGATTATTTCATCGGTTTTCCACAATCGCTTAAAAAAGAAAATGCGCCTGGAATCGGATCCGACCGTAATTTACGGCATAAAAAATTTTGACGGCAACCTCACCCGCAAACACCTCGGCACCCTGACTCCCTATAATACCTATAAAATTAAAGGACTTCCCGCTGGTCCGATTGCGAACCCCGGTCGTGCCGCTTTGGAAGCGGCCCTCTATCCGGAAAAGACCGTATTTCTCTATTTTGTTTCAAAAAGAGACACGACCCACTATTTCTCAACAAATTTAAAAGAGCACAATCAGGCTGTACGCAAATATCAATTGAGACGAAAAAAATAAGGCCTGCAACCGAGTCCCGAAACCGCTCAAGCGCAGAATGCTTTACCGCGCTTGACACAGAAACATACCGCCCTTAAATTAGTTCAGGAATTCAATCCAATGGCCCGAGGAGCTGATTATGGCGGTATTCAACAAAAAGAGGCAAACCTTCATCATCGATCTTGAAAAACTAAACACCCTCAATGCCGAGGGGTGTGCAGCCTGCAGCCGCAAGTTCACATTAGGCGAGACCGTAGTAAAAGCCTGTGGTGCCTGGGAAGGGCCGCCAAAATTCATTCACGAAAGCGAGGCAGTCTGGGATACGGCTAGATCCGGGTTTGTTGAACGACGCTGTTATGAATCCAGCAAAAGAGGATAAGGAGCGATTGAATATCGTCGATTGAATATTCATTAGTCAATTTTCAATAGTCAATTCTCCGATAAATCGGGATTTTCGCTTCGCTACAACCGGCTTGTCCGGGTTGGGAGTCGGAAAATTGACGGTCTTTTTCAACTGATATTGTTTCGGACTCACCAAAAAATTCTTAACAATCTGTTTTTATTTAAAATTTATAGGCCTGCCAAGTTTGGCATAAAAATTGTATATGGAACAAATATTATTTCAATATGAGAATTAAGAAAAACGGCTTCTCGGATGTGCGTGCATCTTTTCTGGAGGACTTCCCAAACACAAATTGAGAAGATACCACACGAGAACAACGGCATTTTGGGTAGCCTTTTCACAAAATATGGGGTCAGAAACTGTAAAACGGCATGGCCTTCGTTATATAATGACCGGAAGTGCATACCGCTTTGTTGCAGCTTCGGGCGACTCCGCACTCAATCAACCGGAGTGACGGCTCAATCGAATTGAACATAAACTTGGAATTCAGCACCCCTAACATTCCAGGGAAAAAGATAAAGAGCAGAGTCAAAAAATTGACTCTGCTCTTTTTTTATGCCAATTTAGGTTGAACCGCTCAGTTTAGGGCCAAATAAAATCCATACTACTTGAGGGGCAGTTTCGAAATTGCCTCAAACCAAAATTTCGCGCCACATGGGAACCAAGGATATGCAGACAAAAGCTTTCTCACTCGAACAATTGGCTGGACAGCGTCTGATGCTCGGATTTGACGGGACCACACTCAATGCGGACCTTAAATTCTTAATCAATCGCCTCAAAGCCGGAGGTATTATTCTCTTTTCAAGAAACCTCGCTACACCGGATCAGATAAAACATTTGTGCGATGAGATTCAGGATTATGCGCGATTGTGTGGGCAACCGCCATTGTTCATTGCCGTTGATCAGGAGGGCGGACAGGTAGCCAGGCTCAAAGAACCCTTTACCCAATTTCCCGGAAATCCCCATATGAACAGCGAAGATGATGCCATCCATTTCGCCGAGGTGACGGCCACCGAGCTAACCGGGGTCGGCATCAACATGAACATGGCCCCGGTCATGGATGTTGCGCCTGAGAAAATCAACAGCATCATGGCACAAAGGGCATTCGGAGGTGATCCAGCCTGGGTCACGCGACTGGGGGTGAAAGTGATTGAGCGTTTGCAGTCCAACAACATCATAGCTGTTGCCAAGCATTTCCCCGGAATCGGCCGGACGATACTGGACTCTCATATGGATCTTCCAATGCTTGATGATGATATATCCGCCTTTGAGCGAATGGACTTGATCCCCTTTAAAGCCGGCATTCAGCAGGGAGTATCAGGGGTGATGCTGTCGCATATATTTTATAAGAGCCTGGATCCCCAATGGCCGGCCAGTTTGTCTGATAAAATTGCGAAGGTTCTCTTGAGAGAGCAAATGGGTTTTGACGGCATTGTATTGACTGACGATCTTGACATGGGTGCCATCGTCCAACATTACGATATTCAAACAGTGATCCATCGGATATTTGCCGCCGAGATCGACCTTGCCCTTATATGCCATAAAGGACCGAATATTGAGATCGCCTATAAGGAATTTTTGCAGGGTATTAGAGATTCCGTAGACTTGAAGGCCAAGGGAATTGAGTCCGTAAACAGAATAATGAATTTGAAAGAAAAGTACCTAAAGCAGTCTAACCAATAAACCAGTCAACGAGGCAATGGGTTCCGCGAAAAAACATCATCCTGCAAATCAGAGACGATCCCAGCTTTCAAGTAATGATACCCGACCGCAGCAATCATGGCCGCATTGTCTCCGCACAGATGCAACGACGGAATATGAACGCTGATTCCTTTGCGCTGCGCATCGGACCTGAGCCTTTCCCTTAATCGGCTGTTTGCAGCCACACCGCCGACCAGGGCAATGCGCTCACAACCTTTTTGCATAGCCGCACGGATTGCTTTGTAACACAGAACGTCCATGACGGCTTCCTGAAATCCGGCGGCAATATCAGGTGTTCGATCTTTAATGTGATCCTTGTGATTCATGATGTAGCGATTGACGGCCGTTTTAATGCCACTGAAGCTGAAATCGAATCCGGACTTATCCAGGTAGGTTCGAGGAAATTTTATCCCGGCAGGATCCCCTGCGCGCGCGATACGGTCGATGATGCCACCGCCCGGATAGCCCAATTCAAGCATCTTGGCAACCTTGTCGAAGGCTTCTCCAACGGCGTCATCCCGGGTCTGCCCCATCAGTTCCACCGTGGTATGCGAAGTGACATGGTAAATGCCCGTATGCCCTCCGGATACCAGTAATGCGATGAATGGAAATGAAGGTGGGTCGGATTCCAGAAAAACCGAGTTGATATGGCCTTCCAGATGATTCACCCCCACCCATGGAATTTCCAATGCATAGGCACAGGCCTTGGCAAATGCAAATCCCACCAGCAGCGCACCAACCAGTCCTGGCCCACGGGTAACGGCAATGGCGTCAATATCTCTTAGATACAAATCAGCTTTGTTCAAAGTTTCATCAACAACCGGGACAATGGCTTCAATATGTTTTCTGGATGCCAGCTCGGGCACGACTCCGCCATAACTGTGGTGAACCTCTATCTGGGAGGCAATCACCGAAGCCGCTATCGCAGTTCCCTCCTTGACCACCGCCGCAGCGGTTTCATCGCATGAAGTTTCAATACCCAGAATGATCATAATACCCTCATCGGGATAAAACCGGTAATGGATAAATAAAACAGAAATGGCCGGGAGCCGGACAACTGTCAGAGCCGCTGCATCCCAGCCAAGAATTTATAGACCTGAGTTAAGTGTACGCCCTTATTTTTTCGGCACCTTCCAGGTGCCTGTTTTACTGGTACCTCAGCCGATGCAAGGTGAATTCCCGTCGTATCCTTTGGCAAGCCAGTCCAAAAACTTTGAAAGCTGGAAGAATATCTTCCGCATCACTGATTTTGGAGCGGCGCTTATATGTTTGTGGTTTTGCACATCTACTCCCATATGATTTGGTTGCCGGAATCCCTGCATGCCAGAATTTCGCCGATTAAATAAGCTTTTTCGTTCATAGCCTCCAATCGTTGTAAAACATCCTGGGCCGCATCTGCGGGAACGATGGCAATCATACCGATCCCATTGTTGAAGGTTCGTCGCATCTCCAGTTTGGATATATTTCCTGCCTGCTGCAAAAAAGAAAAAATAGGCGGTACATCCCAGATTTCCCTTTGGATCAATATATTGCAGGCTTTGGGCACAATCCGGAGAATGTTGCCTGAAATTCCGCCGCCGGTGATGTGCGCAAGCCCATGAATCGGCAAATCTTTTAAAATACTCAAAATCGGTTCAACATAGATCCTGGTGGGTGTGAGCAGCTCCTCACCAAGGGTTTTGCCCAGTTCAGGCACATAATCATCAACGTTTAGTTTAAGTGTATCAAAACAGATTTTGCGTACCAGGGAATATCCGTTGCTGTGTAAACCGCTCGAAGCAATGCCGATAAGGCGATGGCCTACTCGAATGTCGGTACCATCTATGATTTTGCTGTTATCAACGATGCCGACCGCAAAGCCGGCCAAATCATATTCATTGTTCTGGTAAAACCCGGGCATTTCTGCGGTTTCGCCACCGAGCAAAGCGCATTTTGCCTGCCGGCAGCCCTCACCTATTCCGCTGATAATGCTCATCGCATGCTGACTGTCCAGCTTTCCCATGGAAAGATAGTCCAGAAAAAAAAGCGGTTTCGCGCCTTGGACGATAATGTCGTTGACACTCATGGCCACCAGATCAATCCCGACCGTATCGTGTTTATTGAGCATGAAGGCGATTTTAAGCTTGGTGCCTACGCCATCGGTGGAGCTGACAAGCACGGGTCTGTCAAGATTGGCGAGGTTTGGTGAAAAAAGTCCGCCAAAACCACCGATCTCACCGATGACTCCGGTCCGGGGAGTTCGCTTTGCAATCTCACTGATAGTGCCGACCAGTTTGTCGGCTTTATCAATATCCACACCGGCGTCCGCATAGGTTAAAGAATCGGTCATGCTCATCTCCCGTCAATGATTGTTGGCCAAAGAAAAGTCCTTGAAAATTAAACTTATTCAGCTTAAAAGTCAAAACAATTTTTTTGACTTCGCTTCATTGGGGTTGTATTATTCATAAATTGTTTTTGATTAAAGTACAAAGGAGTTAGGAAAAGTATGAGAAAAATCAATATCGGCTTGCTCGGTTGTGGCACGGTCGGCACAGGTGTGGCAAAATTGCTCATCGATAACAGAGAACTTCTCACCGCCCGGGTGGGAGCGCACTTGAATTTGAAGTGGGTTGCCGACATTGACACCGAAACCGACAGAGGTGTCCGCTTTCCGGATGGTGTTTTTATAAATGAGGCGCAAAAAGTAGTCAATGATCCTGAAATTGATATTGTGATTGAAATGATCGGCGGCGAGGGAATTGCCAAAGACTTCATTTTTAAAGCCATTGAAAACGGCAAGCATATTGTCACCGCCAATAAAGCCTTACTGGCCGGCCATGGTAATAAATTGTTCGCGGCAGCTGCGCAAAAAGGTGTAGATTTGACTTTTGAAGCCAGTGTCGGCGGCTGCATGCCGACCATAAAATCCATCCGGGAATCATTGGTGGCCAATCATATCAGCGCAATGACGGGCATTTTAAACGGCACTTGCAACTACATATTATCCAAAATTGGGGATGAAGGCATTTCGTTCCAGGAAGCACTGGCGGAAGCCCAAAAGCAAGGATATGCCGAAGCCGATCCGACCCTGGATGTCGGAGGCTTCGACACGGCCCATAAAATTGCGATATTGACGGCCCTGGCCTACGGCATGGAAATTAATTTGGAGGATGTTTATGTCGAGGGGATTTCCAGAATCACCCCATTGGATATCGAATTTGCCGAACAGTTCGGTTATCGGATCAAGCTGCTGGCAATCAGCAAATTTGAAAACGACAGGGTTGAGGCCCGGGTCCATCCCACAATGATACCGTTTGACAATCTTCTGGCGTCTATCAAAGGTACCGTAAATGCCATTACGGTTTCAGCAGATGCGGTGGGAGACATATTGCTATACGGACATGGCGCCGGTATGATGCCCACCGCCAGCGCGGTCCTTAGTGATATTGTCGATATTGCACGCAATATATTATCCGGCACCGTCCGCAGAGTCCCGGCGCTCTCCTATCAGAGGGAAAATATCCGCAAGATACCGATTTTACCCATTGATGACCTTGTAACCCATTATTATTTCAGATTTTCCGCTCTCGACCGTCCCGGAGTTCTTTCAACCATATCCGGTATTCTCGGCAAGTATGGGATCAGCCTGCAGTCTGTCCACCAAAAAGGCCGCAAAATGAACGGTGCCGTTCCCGTGGTCATGCTCTCCCATCTGGCAAAGGAAGCCGATGTCAAGTGTGCCTTAAACGAAATTAACGCTCTGGATGTCGTCAGCAGTGAAGCGGTTCTCATCCGAATCGAGAATGAAGAACTGGAATAATACTTAGGCCTTTGGAAATTTTTTTTATATTTGGTGTCAAGAAAACATGGATTGCGATACATTAACCATCTTCAAATGATTGAATATTGTCGATTTTCAATAGTCAATTCCAGCGCGTCCGGATTGGGCCTAAAGAAAGGAAAAATTTGACTAAAATGGATATTGTGTGCTCTGATTTAGAAGGCATTTTTACTCCTGAAATTTGGATCAATTTCGCAGAAATTACAGGTATTGAAGAACTCAGACTGACGACAAGGGATATATCCGACTATAATGTTCTAATGAAAAGACGCCTGGCTATTCTGGCTGAGAACAATCTTAAGCTCGATGATATCCAAGCGGTCATCGCAAAAATGGAACCGCTGCAAGGTGCCCTCGAGTTTTTAGACTGGCTCAGATCAATGATGCAAGTCATTATTGTATCCGATACCTATGTTGAGTTTGCCGGACCTTTAATGGAAAAACTGGGCCGACCGACACTTTTTTGTAATACTCTGACCGTAGCTGAGGACGGTTCCATTGCCGGATACAACCTGCGCCAGCCCGACGGCAAAAAAAAGGTCGCTCTTGCGCTGAAAACTCTGAGCTACAGGGTAATCGCCATCGGCGACTCATATAACGATATCACCATGCTCAAGGCCGCCGACCACGCAATTTTGTATTGTCCGCCGGATAATGTAAAAAAAGAATACACACAATTTCCGGCGGCATTTAATTACGACGAGCTAAAACAGCGACTCCGTGAAATGATGGACCCTATGAAGGAATAATGAATATTGACGAATGACGAATGAAGGAATTCTATCTTTTAACAATTTAAAATTCGAAAGCATTCCTTCATTCGTCATTCGTCATTCGAAATTAGTCATTCCAGGGGGGAACCCTTTATGTTCAGTCATCGCACAACCTACCGCGTCATTTATGGAGATACGGACAACATGGGTCAGGCCTATTATGGAAACTACTTTCGCTGGTTTGAGATCGGTCGCAGCGAAATGTTCAGGTTTCTGGGGCTTTCATATAAAGCCGTAGAGGACAATGGCATATTTCTCCCTGTATCAGAAGCCCATTGTAAATACGCCAGACCGGCCAAATACGATGATGTCCTTGTGATTGAGACCTCTCTGGACCCCAAAATCAAAGCCGGGCTCAAGTTCGACTATGAAATCTACCTGGAAGATGGGAAAACGCTATTGGCCAAAGGGTATACCAAACACCCATGCATCAACCAAGAAGGGAAGGTCGTGCGCCCTCCGGCTTTTATCAATAAGATTATCGCCAAAACCGTTTTCTAAACAGAAGGCCAATTGATTCGGACCCGCCATAGAGGTCACAGAAAACAAACCAGAGATCGAAAACCATGCAGATAGACACTTCAAGGTTTGATCATTGCCGCCTTCTGGTAGTCGGCGATTTAATGATCGATGAATATGTATGGGGAGAAGTGGATCGCATCTCTCCGGAAGCACCGGTTCAGGTGGTGTCGGTTAAAAATGAGGATTACACGCTGGGTGGCTCCGGAAATGTCGTCAACAACCTAGTGACATTGGGAGCCAAAGTTTCCGTACTCGGTGTCACCGGCACGGGCAGGGGCAGGAAGCTCTTGCTGAATAGATTAAGCGATCTCGGCGTGGATACCCGGGGTGTCATTCAGGAACGCTCACGACCAACAACAAAAAAAACGCGGATAATTGCAGACCATCAACAGGTGCTTCGCATTGACCGTGAGACTAAAAAAGAAGTTGCTTTTTCAACCTTCAAGTCCCTCACGGCGCTGGCTGAAAAAATCATCCCTAGTGTAGATTTGATTCTGATTTCAGATTACGGTAAAGGATTGATTACCCGCACTCTGGTTGCCGATCTGGTTAAAATCGCCAAAAACAACAATAAAATGACGATTGCCGATCCTAAGGGGCTCGACTTTACAAAATATTCAGGGGTATCCTTGCTTACCCCAAACAGCAAAGAAGCTTCCCTGGCCTCGGGTATGGAAATTTCAGACGAAAAAAATATTGCAGTCGCCGGCAAAATCCTGATTGAAAAGTCGGGAATCGATAAACTACTGATCACCTGCGGCAAAGACGGCATGGTCCTTTTTGAACCCGGCTGCAAACCGTTCAAGATCAGTACAAGGGCCCGGGAAGTCTATGATGTATCCGGCGCCGGAGATACCGTACTGGCTGTCTTGGGACTTGGCTTGGCCGCCGGTTTGCCCCTTAAAGAGGCAATTACCCTGTCCAACACCGCCGCAGGAATTGTGGTCGGTAAAGTTGGAACGGCAACCTTGAGCAAAAGGGAACTTTTGCAGGCCTTAAAATCAACTTCCGAAGGCAGCGCTTCCAAATACAAATCGCTAAACGAAATTTCCCAACTTTGCCGAAAGCTGCAAAAAGACCGCAAACGGATCGTATTAACCAACGGCTGTTTTGACCTTTTACACGTGGGCCACATCCGGCTCTTTTCTGCATCCAAACAGCTTGGCGATGTGATGATTGTCGCTATTGATGACGATGACTCCGTAAAGCTCCTGAAAGGCGCAGGCAGGCCCGTTATCGGCGCCACCGAGCGCGTCCGTATTCTCAGTGCCTTGGACAGTGTGGATTATGTGGTCGTCTTTGCCACCAATGAATTGGATAATGTCATTGGTGCCATTCGACCTGATGTGTTGACAAAGGGCAGCGACTACGAATCAGCAGAAATTTTAGGGCGCGAAATTGTCGAAGGCTACGGGGGACGAATCGAACGAATACCCATAACAGAAAAGATCTCCACCACTCAGATTATTAATAGCATCAAAAATAAATGATAAGTATCCAGAAAAATTCCCGGGGTGTCGTATTCAAAATTTTGGTACAGCCGCGCTCATCCCAAAACATACTTGTTGGGCTTCACGATGATGCGCTCAAAATCAAACTTACCGCCCCTCCCGTGAACCATGCCGCCAACCGCATGAGTATTAAATTTCTGGCAAAAGCTCTAGGAGTCCCAAAATCCTCTTTAGAAATCGTTGCCGGACATAACAGCCGCAACAAACAAGTGCTGCTGCACTCTGGCCGAACCAACATGTCTGCAAAAGAGTATAGCCGTCTTAAACAACTAGTCTTAAGTCTCGTAATTTCTACAACAAAATAAAAAACAGATATCGTTGATTGGTTGATGAGTTGATTGGTTAAGTACTTGTAAATATAGATTTATCCTATATTTTCAAAATAATTGGACACGTAATGGTTCAAAAGAAAGCACAATTAGGACACAGATGAACACGGATTAAAACGGATAAAAAGAAAGTTTGTTTCGCAATCGGCGACAAAGGACACATAGCAAGCAGGTCTCTACCTATGTCTGAACATGGTTCCGCCGCCAGGCGGTTTGTACTAATCTGCTGTTATCTGTGCAAATCTGTGTCCCCAAAATTTTTAAACAACAATCGTAACATTCTAAAATAATGACGATAATTTACCTAATCAACCATTCAACCAGTAAACGATTCAACGAGGTCTGGAGATCTGAATTATTTCACCAATCATGGAATAATTCCAGCATTCGCATTGGAGCGAAGCCCGAGCTTGATACTTGGCTTGCGCCTGAAAAATTTAGAAATATGAACGGTGAAGTTGAGCCGGTTTATCCATTTGCGGTTAAAATCAGTAACCGACCAACCGCGTAGTTCGAAAAAGTTTGGTGAGTCGACAGAAACCCCTTGACTAATTATTACCGTTCCGCTAAAAGGGTTACTTGAAAAACTTGATGCGGGGTGGAGCAGTCTGGTAGCTCGTCGGGCTCATAACCCGAAGGTCGGCAGTTCAAATCTGTCCCCCGCTACCAATAAAATCAAGGGGTTAGACGAAAATCTAACCCCTTTTTAATTTGTACAATTATTAAACCGAACCGCCAGCCGAACCTTTACAGCATAAATTCAGGTCAAACTATTACCGGAACGGATAAAGAAAAAACAATTGATGAGCGAGCACATTTAGCAGCGGCTGAAAGCGTTCATCTGCTCAATGATGAGATACCGCGTCCTGCCCTTGGTGGCGTTACACCGGCCGATGTCCAACATGGTCGGAAGGCGCAACGGCAGAAAGAAATCAAGCAATATCGTCAGGAACAGGAGGCAAGGGGGACGCCGCCGCCTCTCTCACGCCCATTCTGGGATGTGATCAAAGGCGGGGTGAGGGCAGAGGTGATGAGCTCCAAGGAACTGCTCACCAAGCTTGCCTTCTTCGGAATGCGACCCTTACGGAGGGTCGCTCAACTCAACCGGGAGGTGTGGGGGAATTAGGGCCTTTTTTTGTCCGTTTTTTCTTGCGATAGTGCTCCTTGTGCCGGAATATTTTCTCCAGAGTCTTGGTGTCAAAGGTCGGAGAGACGGAAAACAAGCCGTTTTCATGAAAGCAACCGTCGGAAACAAGGATATGCAGGTGGGGATGAAATCCCACTGGAAAATCCCCGAACGTCTGTATGGCGACAACCGCACCAGGCACAGCCTTTGACTCCCGCACGCCATTTGTGTAAAAGGCTTTCAGAGCCTCCCAGCCACAACGACTGAGGTCAGAAAGCAGGCTGCGGTCGTAAAGAAAATAGCGCCGCAGAATTTTCGGGATGTTCAATACCGCATGCCGGTGCGGAACCGCCTTTACCACCTCCTGACAAAGCCACTCGCCTAACTCCATCACCCGTTTCTGATGACATGATGGACATAAATGGCGGCGTTTACACGAATGGGCCAATAAATATTCGTGACCGCAGTGCTCACATCGGACTCTGGCATGGCCGTTTTTAAGAATTCCGCAGTCCAGGTACCGCAACATCACCTGACCGACATAGGGGCGGAAAAACCCATGTTTTTGCTCAAAACGTTCCTGGTAAACCTGCTTGAATGTTTCAAAACAATCTTCGACACAACGGTACTAAGCGGAATCCCGGGGCTTGCGCGCTCGATAAACATCCAACTTGATAGAGGTAGAACTTGCATAAACCATTTGACCGGCAAACCTCGAGCTTAATTTTGCGCCACAAACGCGAAAGACCCTACTGCAAAATATTGTAAATGTCAATGTATATATCTATGTATATTTCTGAATCGACATTTTAATTGTGCCCTCATCATCGCAAAACCAAGCCTTTTAATCTGGCAATACGCGGCATATTCATGAAAATAACGCTTTATCGTAACCGTGCGAAACCGGCAGCATGCGCCTGTGAACTCGCGGAGATTTGCCCAATGGAACAAATACAAAAAGAAAGGATCCAACCCGGTGGTGATGCTGCGGCATTATACCACATCGTCTATAAACATGAAGGACAAATTATGGGCAATCCGCCGGTAAAATTCAGGTATATAGTCATCTACGTAGCCCAAGTTAGAGGAAGGGGGTCTATTTTATCCCCCTCCCTTTTTTGTCATGTTTTTTATGCGACATTGAAGTGTACATCCTCTCAGCATTACTTTTTTTTTAAACATGAGTGACCTCGGGGTGGCCGGGACCGTTCGATATGCAGTATCGCTTTTTCGCTTGACAAACAATTCTAGCGCTACTATATTCATCAGCTCGAAAAAGCAAGTCCTTATTTTTACAGCAATAGGCAAATCTTATCAATCAACAATACATTATATTTCCTATGAGGAGGATCGAACCTAATGCACAAGAAAACTCTTACCCACATTGGTCTCATTTTTGTTCTTTTTGGATTCTTTCAGCCTCACTTCCGTTGCTCAGGCCAACGTCATCCCCGACCCCTCGTTTGAGGGGGGAACGGCGAACTGGCAGTTAGGCGACTATGGATCCTCCATTATTAGTGCACCCACCCGCACCGGCTCAAAAGCGCTTAAACTGATCAACGATTTCGATGGCACTATCGCGCCCGTCGCATAACGCCGGCCAATATCAAATCAACGGTGTTGTGGGGGGCCGGGAGTATGTCTACACGGTGTGGGTCAAAGGCAATAATGTCGTGGGGATTGGCGCTGGGGGCAAACCCCTTGCGGTCGTGCGCTGGCGCAACGCGGCGCAGCAAAAGATCCGTAGTGAAATGTACAATTGGGCGCCATACGGCACTTATGACTGGCGGCAGATGAAGCTCCATCTGCAAGCCCCGCAGGATGCGACCGGGGTTGATGTTTCGTTTAGGAGTTGGTGGGACTGTACCGGCGGTGAGACTTATTGGGACGATGTTTCGTTAACCCCGAGGGATTTTGGCAGTCGCGGTAGTTTGCTGGCGAACTATCAGGCAGAGAACGCCGACATCCGTACCGGTGGCAGTATCCAGACCTACCATCCGGATTATACCGGCAGCGGCTATTTCGATGTCACGAGCGATGGGGCGATTCTCCAATGGAACAATGTGGCGGGCGGCGGTGACCGGATCCTTGCGGCACGCTACAGCTGGGAAGGGGTTGTTCGGTATTTAGAACTTTTCGTTAACGGCGTCAGTCAGGGGAGAAAGAAGCCCGAGTTAACCGGACGGCGTGGCAGTTGGGCCAGTGAACTCTGGAACGTGAACCTGCCTGCCGGCAGCAATACCGTCCGCTTGAAGATCGGCAATGTTGGCGGTGAAGATGCCCAACCCATGATAGACAGACTGGAAGTCTATTCCAGCGGTGAAATAATTAGTGAGGATCTTTTATACACGCCCGTAACGCCCTGTCGCATCGTTGACACCCGCAATTCCGGGGGTATAATTAATGCCGGCACTCAGCGCCATTTCCATGTGTATGGCTCAAGTGGCACCATCAGTGCTCAGGGCGGCAATGCTGGCGGCTGTCCCTCGCCGAAAGGAGAGCCCCTGGCGGCCCACATCAATGTGGTAGCGGTGGATCCCACCGGCAAAGGCAACCTGCAGGCCTTTCCCAAGGGCGCAGGACCCGGCTCCGGCATGACGGTCAACTACAATGCCATTGACACCAACCTGGCCAACGCCGGCACTGTCAAGACAAGCTCCGGCAGCGGCACGGATATCACGGTGTATTCTGGGGTCTCCTCTGCCCACACCGTCATCGATGTCTTGGGATACTATTATCCAAATGGGGATCTCTTATACATGCCCGTAGCGCCTTGTCGCATCGTCGACACTCGTAACGCCGGGGGTATGATTGACGCCTGGAGTGGACGCGATTTCCATGTATACGGCAACGGTGGCACTATCAGTGCCCAAGGCGGCAATGCAGCCGGCTGCCCGGCACCGCTGGGTGAACCGCTTGCAGCGCACATCAACATGGTGGCGGTGGATCCAAATGGCAAAGGCAACCTGCAGGCCTTTCCCAAAGGCGCTGGACCCGGTGCCGGTATGACGGTCAACTACAACACCATTGACACCAATCTAGCCAACGCCGGTACTGTTAAGACCAATTCTGGTGCTGGTACGGATATCACGGTGTATTCCGGGGTTTCCTCCGCCCACACCGTCATCGATGTCTTGGGATACTATTATCCAAATGGGGATCTCTTATACACACCCGTAGCGCCTTGTCGTATCGTTGACACCCGCAACGCCGGGGGTATGATTGGTGCCTGGGGTGGGCGCAATTTCCATGTGTACGGCAACGGTGGCACTATCAGTGCCCAAGGCGGCAATGCAGCCGGCTGCCCGGCACCGCTGGGTGAACCGCTTGCAGCGCACATCAACATGGTAGCGGTGGATCCCACCGGCAAAGGCAACCTGCAGGCCTTTCCCAAAGGCGCTGGATCCGGCTCCGGCATGACGGTCAACTACAATGCGATTGACACCAACCTGGCCAACGCAGGCACTGTTAAAACCAGTTTTGACACTGGTACGGATATCACGGTGTATTCTGGGGTCTCCTCTGCCCACACAGTCATCGACGTGTTGGGATATTATTATCAGGTTCCTTAGTACTACTTAATTCAAGGGCAGAGATTTCAGTATCTCTGCCCTTTTCCCCCTGAAGATAGCTGCTATCTATACAGCATTTGACAATCTTAAAAACAGTGTGATATCCAAAGCTTATCTTCACTGATTTCGATATTTATCGAATTACATGTTATTGCAAGTTAGGTCTCCAACAATTGAAATACCCCGCCAATATCCCGCCTAAACCCCGCCCCATTTAAAATAATACCCTGCCTATCCCGCCAGTACCCCGCCGGTTTTAATAAAAACCATACCCTGCCATTCCGGGACCATATACAGTGGAGGAATTTTTTATATCTCACACTGTCTGAAATGTTCATATCTCAACTATCTTCACGCTGGCAGAATCTTACTATTCAGTTTTGCAATTTTTGAAAAAATGTTTGAATTGAGTGCAGTCAGATAAAAAATATGTTTTATATATTCTACACGTTATGTCGGTTAAGGACATAACGTAGTATAAGTTCTTGAAAATATATATTATTGTGATATTATCACAGCGAATATGAGGTACATGCATGAGCTGTATGAATTTTGAGCAAGCATGTTCCGGACAAATTATTTTAGGGGGTAATATGCTCCAGATGGGTTTGACTATACTAGTACTATGAAAGAATTGTGGTAGTACTAGGAGATCAGACGGATATACCAGTCCGCTTATAAGCACATTATTATGTCTCTAATAAACATTACAAATTTGTAATAAATCCTGTAACATGCTGTTTTCACATAAGATATTCATTTCCAGATCTATCAGCAATATACTCAATTAAAACAGATAGATAGGCCGATTGAGGACACAAGGCAAGCTATCTGATATTAGCACCTGCCACTTCTTCTCTTCTTCAAAACTTCACACTTCTTATGTAAATTATTTCCCAATTACACGTATTTTTCCAAAAATTCGCATTGCCATTATTACCCCTAAATTGATGTAACTGTTTAATATCTATATAATTGCCGATACAATTGTAAATGTTGCATGATTTTTGCATATTACAATCGCAGCTAAACTTATTTTGAAATAAGAAACAACTTTCAAGCTCATCTCACGCGAATAATTGGTCTTGCCCTGAAGCGCTATGCCGATTGTCCTCTCATTCGACTATTGGTCTCATTCGGAATCCAATTCTGAGCTGATTCTCATCCCGAATCGAAATTCACCTACTGTTAGCTATCGTCAAAAATCAGTCACTTTTAACCCTTAAATTTCGTGGAGAACGGCATGACGAAGAGTTACTTGAAGATGTCGATATAAAAGCCTCCGAGGGTGGTTTATGCCCTTTAGAGGCTATATCAGGTTTCTTTCGCTACCTAACTAATTCGTATAAGTAGAATTGGAAGGGGGGCAAATGAGAAGACGAATAATTACAACTTTGGGCTTTGCCTTTTTTGGACTTTGTATTCTTATAAATGGCCTGATAAGTCAATCATTAGCTGATGAGATTAAAATAAAAATTCCTATTTCAACGGTAAATGTTTCAAAAGATAATGAGGGAAATGCCAAATATTCAGGTGAGAATGTTCAGTATCTTACACAAAGCGGAGAGCCGATGATTCCTTATCAGGTAATTAAAGTGCTTTTACCACCAGATGCAGATCTAAATACAGTTTCTGGGACAATTGATAATATAAAAATTGAGGAGTTAGCTGGGGAGTGGGAAGTTAGACCTAGACCGCCAGAGGCTACTTGGGACGGTAAAAAGGTGATAACAGTTTGGCCTAAAGGCAAAACTATTGTAAATGGTTATGACATAAATATTTATGAAAAAAATGTTCTTTTCCCTGAAAATCTAATTGGTAAAATAACTGCTGGTCAGACACGGAGATGGCGAATGGTTGATATACCAATCGCTATGTATAAATTTAACCCAGTAGCTAAAAAACTTTTACGCTTAGTCGAAGGAGAGTTAATTGTAGAGTTTTCTATAGACCCAACAGCCATTTCTATTTTAAAGGAGAGAACGGGTATTCCTGATCGCATTGGTGAAGACAGCGCTAAAAAACTCACCGCAAATTTTAATGAAGTAAGTCCAGCATACGAAGAAATATTTCCTCAAGCTCTAATTTCCCAACAGATAAGCCGATATGTCATCATAACAACAAATAATATCAAGTTCGGTTCGGACGAACTGCAAAATTTCGTTTCCAGCAAAGTGATGCGTGGTTTCACTGTTGAGGTAGTTACAGAAGATGCTTGGGGCGGTGGAACCGGAGACACAGCTGCTGAAAACATCCGTGACTGGTTAAGTAATAATTATGAGAATAAAAATATTGAATATGTTTTGTTAATCGGAAACCCTGATCCTAACTCAGGTGATGTTCCAATGAAGATGCTTTGGCCACGAAGCGATGCCGAAACATACAGGAACTCACCTTCAGACTATTACTATGCTGACCTTACCGGCAACTGGGATTTAGATAATGATGGCCTCTACGGAGAGAGGGAAGATGATTTTGGCACTGGTGGTGTTGACCGAAACTGGGATGTATTAGTGGGACGTATCCCTTATTATGGGAATGTGAATGATTTGGATGCAATCCTTGCTAAGATAATAGCATACGAAAATGAAACTTTAAATGAGGCGGTTTGGCGGCAGAATGTTCTTCTCCCCATGAAACCATCTGATTCACAAACTCCTGGTTACCATTTAGGAGAAGCGATTAAGGACGATATTGTGGTACCTATAAATAATTGGGATTACCATAGGGTTTATGATGAAGATTATGGACTGGTTCCTCCTCCTGAAACTTATCCGTGTACTTATGACAATGTCACCGATGCCTGGAATAGCTCTCAATTTGGAGCCATTTTCTGGTGGACGCATGGATCTTCAACAAGTGCCTCCTCGATAATGAATCTTTCTCACGCAGCAACACTGGACGATAGTTACCCTGGATTTACGTTCCAAGCCTCATGTCATAATTCTTACCCTGAAGTTACCGATAACCTGTCTTACTCTTTGCTTAAAAATGGATGTATCGGGACGATCGGAGCAACTCGAGTCTCCTGGTACTGATCCGGGGGAGACATATTTTATTGGTTCAACCAGTAATTCAGGAATGACTTATGAATATTCCAAACGATTAATCGAAAACGAGTTGGATAGTGGTCATGCTTTATACGAAATGAAACAGGTACTCGTTCCGGGAATTTGGATGAATTTCACAGTCTTCAATATCTATGGTGATCCGTCAACTGGCATATTTACATATGTACCGCAATTCAGACCGGCGGTGAATTACGGCGCGGGTAACGAGCCTTCCTCCGTTGCCATCGGCGACCTTAATGGAGACGCCAAACCAGATTTGGTCGTGGCGAATGCGAATTTCGGTAGCGGCAATGTCTCGGTGCTGTTGGGCAATGGTGACGGTACATTCCAAAGCACGGTGAATTACGACTTCGGTGATACTGCTGAATCTGTTGCCATCGCCCATCTTAATGGAGATGCCAAACCAGATCTGGCCGTGGCGAATTATTGGAGCGACAATGTCTCGGTGCTGTTGGGAAATGGTGACGGGACTTTTCAAAGCGCGTCGAATTACGGCGCGGGTAACGGGCCTTCCTCTGTTGCCATCGGCGACCTGAATGGAGATGGCAAGGAGGATCTGGCCGTGACGAATAACTATAGCAACAATGTCTCGGTGCTGTTGGGCAATGGCGACGGCAGCTTCCAGAGCGCGGTGAATTACGATATCGGCGACAGTCCTGATACTGTTGCCATCGGCAAACTAAATGGAGACGCCGACCTGGACCTGGTCGTGGCGAATTTCGGTAGCGACAATGTCTCGGTGCTGTTAGGAAATGGTGGCGGGACTTTTCAAAGCGCGGTGAATTACGGCGCAGGTAACGGGCCTTCCTATGTTGCCATCGGCGACCTGAATGGAGACGGCGAGCAGGACCTGGCCGTGGCGAATGGTATATGGAACGGTAATGTCTCGGTGCTGTTGGGCAATGGCGACGGCAGCTTCCAAAACGCGGTGAATTACGGCACCGGTAACAATTCTTCCTCTGTTGCCATAGGCGACCTGAATGGAGATGGCAAGCAGGATCTGGCCGTGGCGAATTATTCGAGCGACAATGTCTCGGTGCTATTGGACAATGGTGACGGCAGCTTTCAAAGCGCGGTGAATTTTGGTGCCGGTTCCTTGCCTTCCTCTATAGCCATCTGCGACCTGAATGGAGATAGCAGTCTGGACCTGGCCATTGCGAATAATGGAAGCAACAATGTTTCTATACTTATTAATACTGGAGGGGCTGCTAAGCTCTTATATACGCCCGTTACACCCTGCCGCATCGTTGACACCCGTAACGCCGGAGGTATGATTGGTGCCTGGAGTGGACGCAATTTCCATGTGCACGGCAAAGCTGCCACAATATCTGCCCAGGGCGGCAATACGTCCGGATGTTCGGCACCAATGGGTGAACCCCGGGCAGCCCACATCAACATGGTGGCGGTGAATCCCACTGGCAAAGGCAACCTGCAGGCCTTTGCCAAGGGGGCCGGCCCAGGCTCCGGCATGACGGTCAACTACAATGCGATTGACACCAACTTGGCCAATGCTGGAACCGTCAAGACACGTTCCGGGGCCGGAAAGGATATCACGGTCTATTCGGGGGTTTCCTCCGCCCACACCGTCATCGATGTCTTGGGATACTATTATGCAAATGGGGATCTGTCATACACGCCTGTAACGCCCTGTCGAATCGCTGACACACGCATATCAGGGGGTATAATTGGTGCTAATACACAGCGCAATTTCCACGTGCATGGCAATGGCGGCACTATCAGTGCTCAGGGTGGTAATCAGTCTGGCTGTCCAGCACCCTTGGGCGAACCGTTTGCCGTCCACATTAACATGGCTGCTGTCAACCCAACAGGTAAAGGCAACTTGCAGGCCTTTGCAGTTGGCGATAATCCAGGAGCCAATTTCGGGATAAATTTCGCGGCAATTGGAACCAACTTTGCCAATGCTGGTATTGTTGAAACCGATTTGGGGCTTGGCTCTGAAATTACAGTTGCTGCCCGCTATTCATCCGTACATGTAGTCATTGATGTGTTGGGATACTACTATCAATATGGTGACCTATTATATACACCCGTGACGCCCTGTAGCATCGTTGACACCCGAAACGCCGGGGGGATGATTGGCGCCTGGAGTGGACGCGATTTCCATGTGTACGGCAACGGTGGCACTATCAGTGCCCAGGGCGGCAATGCAGCCGGCTGCCCGGCACCCATGGGTGAACCCCTGGCAGCGCACATCAACATGGTGGCGGTGGATCCTGCCGGCAAAGGCAATCTGCAGGCCTTTCCCAAGGAGGCCGGGCCGGGCTCCGGCATGACGGTCAATTACAACACCATTGATACTAATTTAGCCAACGCCGGCACTGTTAAGACCAATTCTGGTGTTGGTGCGGATATCACGGTGTATTCCGGCGTATCATCCGTTCACACGGTCATCGATGTCTTGGGATACTATTATCCAGCTCAATAACATAATTGAAAAAAGGGTGGAGATCTCTAATTCTCTGCCCTTTTTTTCAATTGCAGAGAACTGCTATTATGTTGTGAGTTGGCCTATCCGATTGAAATTATTAGGTTTATTGAGGAAAACGCGAAAAATTCATATTGGCAATGTATTCAATTGGTTATAAGATTAGTTACAAAATTGTAAGAATGACTCGCATCATAATTCGAGAGCGCCTGGGCACCCCTGCGGTTGGGTCTCAGAATGCCAATAACTTCCTTGGAGGCCGCTCAGGCGGAGCGACTATTTGTCTTTCCCTCAGGCGTTCAGCTTTCATGCAATTACTTCTCCTTTCGCCCTGAGGCCCTGATAATCAGGATTTTAATGAGCACGGAAAGGTGAGGTATGTTCTTCTATTTTCCTCCTATTCCGTTGTCAAGAATAAGATATCAAGAAAAAGAACCAAATGAAAGGGAATTAGAAGAATTAGATATATTTTTTATATTTTTTGGGAAAAAGATAAGAAGAGCTAAAAGAAGTAAATTCAATACTAACAACATAACTAAAACTGGCAACGCAACTGCTATCTATCAAGCATTTGACAACTTCAAAAACCATATGATATCCAAAACTTATCTTTATAAATTTCGGTAGCTGTCGAATTAAAGATTCCGGTTATCTATAAAGCTCCAGTTAAAAAAAAATGACCGGGGTGTGACCGGATCTGTCACAGGTCTATGATATTCTGGCCTCAAAAAACATAGGAGGCCAATATGCAAGATTTCACTATTCCCGAGGACTTTCCAAGATCTGAAATCGAATTTGACTTGCGGTTTTCAAATCCAAGCGCCTGTTACGATTATCTGTTTTCCTTTAAATGGCCCAATGGCTTTGTCTGTAAGAAATGTAAAAACGAAAGCTACTGGATTAGTAAAAGACAACTTTATATCTGTACCAAATGTGAGCATCAACATTCACTGACCGCCGATACCATTATGGATAGTTCTAAAAAACCGATTGCATATTGGTTCAAAGCCATGTGGTGGTTTACGACAAGAAGATCCGGTGTTAATGCCGTAAATCTTAAAGAACTTTTAGGCTTTGGCAGCTACGACACTGCCTGGCATTGGCTACAAAAGTTAAGACGATGCACTATCCGCAAGGATCGCGAAAAATTATCTGGACGCGTTGAAGTCGATGAGTTTGTCATTGGCGGCCAAAAATCCGGCAAGCGCGGCCGCGGTGCCGAGGGCAAAACAATTGTAGCCGCTGCTGTGGAGCGATGTGACCAGGAAAAAAAATCGGCCGCGTTCGCCTGCAAGTAATCTTGGACTATTCAGCGTATTCATTGGAAACCTTCATTAATGAAAATATCCAACCAGGAAGTAATATCGCAACGGACTCTTGGTCCAGCTACTCATCTTTTATAAAAGAACAATACCAACATGTGCCGACAAACCAATCAAAAGTTGGTAAGGACCATGACAGCTTATATGGTGTTCAGCTGGTTCGAGGAACCTTTCAGGGGCGTTTCGAACCGAAATATCTCCAAAATTATTTAGATGAATATGTCTTCCGCTTTAATCGTCGCAAATCAAAATACATCGGCAAAAAATTCATGCGCATTGTACAGCAGGTTGTAAACTCGTCTAAAAGTGAAGCCTCCACCGGCTGGAAGCCGGTGGCTTCAAACCTGGTCGTCTGAAGACGACTCGAATCCATCTCCCCCTGTGTTAGGGTAGTTGTCACCTGCAGTGCGCAGCGATCACCGCAGGGTAGCCCGCCCCCGCGGGGGCGGGCTCACCCTGCGGTGGCGCCCAATTTTTTAACTGGGGGCGCAGGAGGTTGACATGCCATACTCTCAAATGTTTAAACACAAGATGATCCAGAAAATGATTGGTCCCGATGCGATATCGGCCACAGCACTGTCCAAGCAAGTTGACGTTCCGCAATCGACGCTTTCCACATGGCTGCGCAAGGCCGGAATCAATTCATCTAATGTTTATCCGAACCGACCGAATGGAAATATGCCAATGGTCTCGAAGACACCTAATGACTGGAGCGCCGAAGAAAAACTAAAAGCGGTCCTTGAGGCATCCTCGCTGTCTGATGAACAACTTGGCGCTTTTTTGCGCAGCAAGGGGATACATGAAACCCATCTTGAGCAGTGGCGCACGCTAATGCTCGGCGGTCTTGATAATGGCCGCGCTGCCAGAAAGCCTCCCCGTCGCAATGTTGACCTCAAGCGCATTCGCAGCCTGGAAAAGGAGCTGAGGCGTAAGGACAAAGCTCTGGCGGAGACCGCGGCCTTGCTGGTGCTGAAAAAAAAAGTCCACCAGATCTGGGGGGACGAGGACGACAACACAGCCAGGAGCAACGGGCGATGATCGTCGACCTTGTCAACGAGGCCGTGCATTCCGGTGCCCGGATCCACAAGGCTGCCGACACTGTCGGCATCAGCGCTCGGACCATCATCCGATGGCGCCGGCAGGATGGCGGTGTTGATCGGCGCAAGGGCCCGAAAACAGAACCGGCCAATAAACTCAGCAAGCAGGAGTGTGAACACATTCTTGAGGTAGCCAATAGTGTGCCGTTCCGGGATTTGTCTCCCAAACAGATCGTGCCCTCGCTGGCCGATCAGGGTATTTACCTGGCCTCCGAATCAAGCTTTTACAGGGTGCTGAGGGATCATAAACTCTTGACCCATCATCAGTCTTCAAAGCCTCCGGTCTCACGACGCCCTGAGGAGCACATGGCCACAGGGCTTTGCCAGGTGTGGAGCTGGGATATCACGTATTTACATACTTCAGTCCGTGGCTTTTTTTACTATCTTTACATGATAGTAGACGTTTGGAGCCGAAAAATTATCGCTGCCCAGGTGTTTACCGAAGAGTCTATGGAGCACAGTTCAAGGATGTTCGTAAAAGCCTGTTTCGCTCATAATGTATTACCCGAAGGACTGGTGCTTCACTCGGACAATGGCGGACCGATGAAGGGCGCTACCATGCTGGCGACCCTGGACAAGCTGGGCGTCACCGCATCGTTCTCACGCCCGAGCGTCAGTAACGACAATCCCTATTCCGAGTCGCTTTTCAGAACCATGAAATATCGTCCTGAGTATCCGTCAAAGCCTTTTGAAAGCATCGAACAGGCACAATCCTGGGTCGATGAATTTGTCATTTGGTACAACACCGAGCACCTTCACAGTGCGATTCGTTTTATTACGCCTGATGATCGCCATTACGGGCACGAGAAACAAATCCTGGCCAACCGCCACCAAGTGTATGAAAACGCCCGGCGCCGACATCCGAGCCGGTGGTCTGGTGCAACACGAAATTGGAATCCGGTGTCCCAGGTCTGGCTGAATCCTGAAAAAAAGGATGATGCCGCCCTGATGCACCTGGCAAAGAAAGCGGCTTAATTATTTATAGTTTAGGTGACATCTATCTTGACACCCGTCGCTCTATCGTAAAGTCGTCATCGCGGTCTCGCTTTTGTTTGCCCTGTAACTGAATATATTCGGCTATGACCTCATCTGTGACATTTCCTGAGGAAGCTGCAAAATAACCGCGAGCCCACAGATGACGACCCCAAAATTTCTTTGCCAGCATACGGTTTTCGCTCAGCAACTTGTGTGATGTTTTTCCTTTCACCCTTTTCATCACATCGCTGACCGAATGGTACGGTGGCACTGATGCAAATAAATGAACGTGATCTTTGGATACGTGGCCCTTTATAATTTCGATATCCATGCTATTACAAATTTCCCGTATCAAATCCCGAACCCGGATTGCCACGTCTCCAAAGAGTACCGGCTTGCGATACTTGGTTATCCATACAAAATGAAACTTTATATCATAGACACTATGTGTCATTCGTTTGCAATCCATACCCTAAGTAGTGTCAAAAAGCGGGGCGGGTCCGCTCAGAATGCTTTGCCGGTTTTAGCCGCCTACATGGGCCATAGTGAATACAAACACACGATCAAATACCTGAAATTCATAGATGCCCAACAGCGTCTGGGACTTGTTAATTTTATACATACACAACCGGATTAACCATGAGACTGACCAGCTGCGTTGAACAATTTTTTGACCTCTACCATTTTCGCATCAAAGGCAGTAGTCAAGGTACAATTACGGCTTACAGAGAGGCTTTGACACTTTTTTTGCCATTTGCTGCCAAGTACTACTCAATTAAAGTCGCCTCGCTTTCAATTGATCATCTTAGCCTGGATGTTATCCTGGCTTTTCTTGATTATCTGGAGTCTGATCGCAACAACGCGGCCAATACCAGAAATCAGCGCTTAGCCGTGATCAAATCACTGGCGAAAATGATCCGCTTGATGCATCCGCAACACCGCAAGGTAGCCGATATTATATTGAGTATTCCGCAAAAAAAATCACAAAAAAAGATCGTCGGCTTTTTATATATCGAAGAAATCTTTGCCGCCTATCAAGCCGTTGATCTGAAAAAACCGCTGGGTTTTAGAGACTATACCATCATTCATCTGCTCGCTGACTCAGGCGCCAGAGCCAGTGAAGTCGCTACGCTCAATCTTGATTATTTCAACCCGGCTCAAAAAACCTTATCCATTTTGGGAAAGGGAAATAAATTTCGTTTGATCAAGCTATGTCAAAAAACAACCGATCTAATCATACGCTACATTACCCAATACGGCTGATCTGAACCGATTTATCGACATATCTTATTTATCAGCAAGCATGGCAGACCATTAACCCGCAAGGGAATTTATCTTCTGTGCCAAAAACATCTTTCGATAGCTTTGAGACCAGAACGGTTTAAAATGATACATCCGGTTCACAGCTTCAGACGGAGCTTTTCAGTAATAGAATGAAAATACGGTTATCTATAAAGCTCCAGTTAATAAAAAAATGAGCAGACTGTGACCGGATCTGTCACAGGTCCATGGTATACTGGCCTCAAAAAATATAGGAGGCCAACATGAAAGAATTCACCATCACCGAGGATTTTCCAAAATCCGAAATCGAATTTGACTTGCGTTTTTTAAATCCAAGCGCCTGTTACGATTATTTGTTTTCCTTAAAATGGCCCAATGGCTTTGTCTGTAAGAAATGTAAAAACGAAAACTATGGGATTAGTAAAAGACAACTTTATATTTGCACCACCTGTGAGCATCAGCATTCACTGACCGCCGGGACGATTATGGACAGTTCAAAAAAACCGATTACATATTGGTTCAAAGCCATGTGGTGGTTTACGACAAGAAGATCCGGTGTTAATGCTGTAAATCTTAAAGAACTTTTAGGCTTCGGCAGCTATGACACTGCTTGGCATTGGTTACAAAAGTTAAGACGATGCACTATCCGCAAGGATCGAGAAAAATTATCCGAACGCGTTGAAGTCGATGAGTTTGTAATTGGCGGCCAAAAATCCGGCAAGCGCGGCCGCGGTGGCGAGGGCAAAACAATTGTAGCCGTTGCTGTGGAGCGATGTGACCAGAAAAAGCAAATCGGTCGCATTCGCCTGCAAGTAATCTTGGACTATTCAGCGTATTCATTGGAAACCTTCATTACTGAAAATATCCAACGAGGTAGTAATATCGCTACGGACTCATGGTCCAGCTACTCATCTATTGTAAAAGAACAATACCATCATGTGCTGACAAACCAATCAAAAGCCGGTAAGGACCATGACAGTTTATATGGTGTTCACTTGGTTGCCTCTCTTGTCAAGCGACTAATTCGAGGAACCTTTCAAGGGCGTTTCGAACCGAAATATCTCCAAAATTATTTGGATGAATATGTCTTCCGATTTAATCGTCGGAAATCAAAATACATCGGTAAAAAATTCATGCGCATTGTACAGCGGGTTGTAAAATCGTCTAAAATTAAATGGGATCAAATCAAGTGGGATCTCGATCCTATCTCAGAATTTTTATCACTGGAGCTTTCTGGGTAACCGGATTCGCTTTTTCGATTCCCAACTCTTTGTATGCGTGGTAAAACCACATTCCATCATGCGTAAGCCAGCCCTTTCCTAATAAATCTCGTATCTCTTTCTTGTCGATCCGATCTAATGCACTCATGATATCATTTCCAGAGCCTTTTCATGATATACTTTTAATTTTATTGGCATACCCTTCCGTCTATTTTTTGTTGCCCCAGCGCCAACCGGTTTTTTCACCCTTTTTCCAGCATATGAAAATTAATACAGCCGTTAAGAAAACAACATATACAATAAAGAATCCAACCTTGCTGGTAGATCCAGTAACACTTCTGCTGCCAACTAAAATTAGCAAAATATATGACAAAAGCACAGTCCAGCCCTGCCAAGTAATCGGGAAGCCCCACCCAAATCCATATTTTTTTGCCGGGAACTAAATTTTCTTTTTATCTTTTTCCATAGTTTTGGGTTATCAGAAACGAAAATATCATGCAAGACTGTCAAATGTACGATCATTTTCCAAAATTCAAGAATAGAGTCGGTATTCCACGGATGAACACAACAAGAATGCTCAATTTCAATAGCCGAATTCCTTAGTTTGCCCGGTATCCAATATGAAAACACCAGTGTCTTAACTGGATCTGCAATATTCCATTTTTCATCAATCTGGCATTGAAGCGTATATAAGCTTCCAAAACTTTCGCAGGAAAATACTTGGTTTTCGATCAGTTTGATCACCAAGGCGTACAATAACGATTTTTTTGTTTGGTACTATATAAATGATACGTGAAAGTTTGCCCAAAGCGGCGACGGCATTATCTGGGCCGATTCGCCACCATAGCAGGCCATATGATTTTTTCAGATTCTGCGATGGCTGAAGTGCGTCGAATAGATATTTTGAATTTTTTAGAACAGCATCCCTATTCCATTTCCCTTCAGCAAGGACCAGTAAGCCAAATCGTGCCAAATCGCGGGCAGAAGTCGCAAAACCAATGTTGTTTGCTGCATGATGGTTTTGAACCCATTTCCGAGGTTCCCACCGGCTTTCATACATCCCAACGGGAGATGTTAGCCATTTATATGTTAACTGATTGATATCCATATTTGTAGATTTTGTTAGCACGAGAACCATCATACTGTATGCCCTTGTATTGTACTCCCATACAGTCCCAGCAGGATACATGTAGTTAAGCGATTCGTTTAGCCCACTTGTCATCGACATCAAATGCCTAACTTTGATACTTGATTCTTGTTCAGGAGAAGCTTTGGACCATCCATTGCCAATGTAACTCGCAACTGTACGGTCGAGATCAAGTTTTCCATGTTCTCGCGCTATTGCAGCAAGAAATGAAATCACGCTTTTCTGAACTGAGGCCACATCCTCTATTGCTCGGCCATCGGAAGTCGTTTCGACCAGCATGTATTTGTAAGGCGATCCTTCATCTTCCACCGATTTAAGCTTCCAATACTGCTCAGCCAAAATACGTCCACGATACAAAATGACAACACCGCTTGAATTCTGTTCTCCAGCATAATTCATAGCAGTATTTAGTTTCGCGACATTCCACCCTGATTCATCCAAGGACACTGTCTCCCATATACCCTTTACCGGAGGAAAATATAGGCCTGATGAATCAGCAAATACGATAGGCGCATTAAAAATTAGCACTGCACATATAATAGTAATATTTGGGATTTTAATGCATATTCTCAAGCTCATAGAGTACATCCCATTCATATACTTTTAATACCTAATTATTTGCCTGCGATAGTTTGTTTTTATCGCAGATTTAGAAACTTAGAAGAAGGCAATTAATCGGTGATTTTAATGATCACCAAGGTAATATCATCTTCAATTTTAGCGCCTTTTTGGAAACTTTTTAATGATTCTATCATTGCATTGCGAATTTCATTTGCGTTCAAAGATGAATTGTTTCGAATGATATCGTAGATGGGTTCTTTACCAAACATTTCCCCTTGAAGGTTGCGGGCCTCCCAGATACCGTCCGTGCTAAGAAAAATTATCTGTCCATTCTTAAGCCTTGTTTTTGTATACGCTTTCACATTCCAATTTTTATCCACCCCAAGAGCCATGCCCGTGCCGCTCAGCTCTTCAAATGCGCCTGTATTCGGATCATAAAAAATAGCGGGATCATGTCCGGCACGAACATATTGAAGGTTCATTTTAATTGCGTCAATAATTAGATAAAACATGGTCACAAATTGACCCGAATCCTCCACATCATTGACCAGTTGACGGTTTACATCGGATATAATTTCTGCAGCACTCCCCGGTAAGAATGAGCGTTGGCGCAAAGATGATCGGACAGCGGCCATTAGCAAAGCAGAGGATATACCATGTCCGGATACGTCTCCTATGGCTACACCTATTTGTTCATCTTCATTGCCATCACTGATGATAAAATCATAATAATCACCTCCGGTTTCATCACAATAAATACTGCTTCCTGCGATGTCCAACCCTTTGATTTGTGGAGTTGCTGCTGGAAGCAGATTTTGCTGAACCTCTCTTGCCAGAGCTAAAGATTGGCGCATCCGAATCCTATCTTTTAATTCTGTAGCCATTTGGTTGATTACGTCTCCGGTATAACCAATTTCATCATTCGATCTGACTATAATTTTACGATCAAAGTTGCCTCTACGGATATCCTTTAGGGCTTGAATGATCTCTTTTAAGGGCACGGCAAAATTTGTTATGACAAACTGCGTTGCACTGAGACCAACGACGATGAAGAAAATGGAATTAGTGAGGATAGCAGTCCGCAACCCCTGCAGGACAACATCTGGATTCTGTGATCCCGGCTTTGATAAATAGGATAATTGGATAAAAGATAAAAGTGGTATGATATTGCAGGCGATCAGCAACGCCAGGAATCTTATAACAATCCGAATGCGTATGGTTTTAGAAGTGTTGTAAAGCCCTCCTTCGGGGAAAAAGAAACGCGCCACATATCTTTGGGAAATATGTTCTAACAGGAAAAAAGACATCACCGCTGTGATCAATCCAGTATTCAAACATATGAGGAAAACGCGTGAAACCACTGGGTGAGGTTCACCAAGGCCTTTATTTATATATGCAAAGAAAAATCCAGCAAAAAGCCAAATACAGAGATTTAAGGCCATCATATAGAAAGGTTCATTAAGTAATCGGCGGCGGGCAGTCTCAATCGTTTCATGAGAAGTTGTACGATTATGGAAGATATCATTCAAGGTTCGCCGAATGGGTCTCTCATAGATTAATGCGAATACTACGATAACGATCCCAAAAAAAAGATTGAATGCGCCGCTAATAGGAGAAACCAATTGCCTCGACTCTGCAGAGGGTATCGGTCCGCCCCGGAATATTAAATTTCCCATTAGAATATGGGCTACTGTATTAGCCAAAAAGATCCCTAGCAACATCCAGTTCTGGAGCTGGATCAAGTCAAATCGCGATAAAGGCTTAGAAGGGTCATTGGGAAGGTAAAGAAAATTTTTCAAAACGGAAAGGTTTAGGCTTGACTTGACCATATTTTCCCCCTTTTTATATAGGTGGAATCAAACTATTTTTGAATAAGGAAAACTGAAAAAATGTGAGCTTTGAGGGGTTTGACTATCTTACCAGAAAACCAAATATTGGCCAATTATGGATATTTAGAAACTATCTCTTTTTTACTTCTTTTTTCTCCAACTCGCTACCGAGCTGATAATCAAAACCACCGAAAGAACTGTGCCTACTATAATAGCTGGAAATATTTGGTTTGCAGATTCGGTAAAAAATTTATGGGGACCAAATGATACACTATATGGAATTAGTAATTATTTCAAATATCTAAATGATATCACTACCCCTTTCAGATTTAATATCCGGTTTGGGGTTTATATTCAACCCTTTTTTAACCTCCATATTGATTACCATATTTACTCCCAGTGGGCCTGCATCTGATCCAGTTCCTCGGTGATGTCGGCTGCCAATGGTGCCGGTTGGTGATCCATGGCCGCCCTGGTGAGTTCACGCAGACGCTCTTCAAAGCGTCTGCTGCCGGATTCCTTCCACTGGTCATACACCATTCGTTCAAAAAGCTTTGAATAGTGCACCTTGCGGAAATGGTTCATGGTGTGGTCCTCCTGCATATAGTGGCCCCCCGGTCCGACACGATCGATCAGATCAATTGCCAGGGATTCCTCATTTATCGGCAAGCCGTTCATGAACTGGTTTACATTTTGAAGGATTTCGTTGACCAATACCATATAGGCCGGCGAGACCAAGGAGCCGTGGTCCATCCAGCTGCTGCAGTCATGGACCAGGCCGGATCCGATGGCGGCAGCACTCAGGCATTGAAAGGTCGCCTCGGCGGCTGCCTGGGGATCGCAGAATTTAGCATCGGTACTGCCGGCAGTGCCAAAAAAAGGCAATTCGTAAAATTGGGCCATTTGTGCCATGGCCCCGACCATTAAGCTCATTTCGGGTGCCCCGTATGAAAAAATCGAGGTTTGCATGTCCATTATGGTTGTAAAAGCACCATAGATGAATGGGGCCCCCGGCCGGACGATTTGAGCCAGCACCAGGCCGCTCAAGGATTCAGCGCTTCCCTGAACAATCGTACCGGCAAAGGTGGCCGGAGCGGAACCGCAGGCCTGGGGCGCCGGAAAATTTATCAGCGGGATGCCGTGTTCAACCGTGAAAATCATTTTATCCACGGCCGGATCATAATACTCCAGGGGTGAAATCGGCTCTGAATACTGAACGATCGTCGGTGCCTTTTCAAAGTTATCCTGGCCCCCGCAGATCAGCAGCGCCATTTCATAAATGTCGCGTTCACTGTTGGTGTCCTTGCAGCAAAATACCAGTGGTTTTTCACAGTAGGTCAGGGCCTGGCGTACAATGACACGATCGGCGATGTCCGGCGGCTGATCGTCTGCCATACCGATGATCATTGACCAGTGGAAATTGGGTAAGGCATCCGCCAGGGTGGCGGTAATGCGGCAATGCTCGCTGGTAAAGCGTGTGCGCTCATCCGTAAGGGGGTCCAGATAATCAATGCAATCCAAACTGGGCCCGAACCAGGAGTTGTCGCCCTCCAGAAAAACGGAACGCTCGCCGTTGCGATTGCCCAGTACGACCCGCGAAGGCGCCTGGCGGATGGCGTCCTCGACCATCCAGGAAGGTATACGCACCCGGTTGCCTGTCCACCCGGGCACCGGCTCCGGCCAGCATCTCCACACCGCGCGGATGGGTCATCTTGACGCCGGTTCTTTCTAAAACCTCCAAAGTGGCCATGTGGATCCGGGCAATTTGGTCGTCATTAATTACCTGCAATTTTGGCTTAAAATTTAATTCCGGCCGATTCAGGTCCATGATTGTTGCCTCCCTTTGTTTGAGTGTATGCCTACCATCGTCTAATATCGTTGTTCGGAGCAGTGAACAGACGCGAACGTCGAACATCGAACGACCAACATCGAACGTTGAATATTGATGACGCTACGCTTGATCGATTTTAAAACAAGTGAACCGCAGCCTACGGCGAGCCCTTTGGTCGTAAGTTTAGGATCGAGCGGCTCATTCGAGTCGAATTTCGAATAGTAGATTCGCTTTCGGCCTTCGTAGCTGTTTCGGCGGTGAAGGCTTGCTCAGAATTTTAAATTGACAGAATACATTATTCGATGTTGGACGTTCAATGTTCGATGTTCGACGTTCATTTTTTAGTGCACCCCCAATTATGAAACTAAATTGAGTTTATGCCACGACCAGACTGGACGCTTGCGGCCAGGGCCGCGGTTGATCTGCGCCTTGCGGAATGCCCGAAACCATTTAAACCCGCTGCGAATTTATCAACAACAAAACTGAAATATAAATTTGGAATCGATCCGAAAGTTTCCCCTATCTCTATTTTCCAGAGCAAACGACATTCTCCCGGATACACAAGGTCAACAGCGCGCCTACCAGGGCCATAACAGCAAAAGATAAAAACACGGCTGTATAAGAATTAAAAATATCGATGATCTTCCCGGAAAGCGGCGTGGTGATGATGCCGGCAATGCTGGTGAAGGTCGTCAGGAATCCCATGCCTGTGGCCGACAATTTTCTTGAAAGAATATCCGAAGGATAGGCGGCCAGGAGGACGTCCGGCATGATGATCATCAAGCCGACGATAGCCAGCAGGCCTGCAGCCAGGCTGATACTGACCTCGCGGGACAAAAGAAAGGTCGATAGTGCCAGAATGAACATCCCCGTAAGAAGCAGCGGTTTTCGCCGGCCCCCGAAATAGTGGTCCGACAAAAATCCGGCCAGCGGAGACGCAAAGACCCCGGGCAACAGAACAAGGGCGGTGAGCGTGCTGGCACGGTCCACAGACATGGCATAGCCTTCCGTCAGAAAGGACGGGATCCAGACCAGGCAACCGAACTGGACATAAACGAAACAAAAATACACGAGGGCTACCGACCACAGAATGCGATTGCTCAAAACCAGAGACAGCCGTGATCTCGGATCGTTTTCAATCTGCCTTTCCAGCAAAATTTCATCATCAAATTCGGGAAGTCCTTTCTCGCCGGGATTATCTTTTACCATCATCCAAAACAGCACCGCAACTATTGCCAGCAATACGGGCGGAATGATGAATGAACTGCGCCACCCCAGATGATCTCCAAGCCACCCGGAAAGCCGTATGCCGACGCTGCTGCCCGCGGTGACGCAGGTCGCGAATAATCCGATGGCCGTCGCCCGTCGAGACCGCGGAAACCAGCTGACGATCATCTTCAGGGATGAGGTCCAGCCCATGGACTGGCCCAGACCGTTCGCCAATTGGCCTAGTGAGAGAATGCCGAAAGAGGTTGCCTGGCTGAAAATAAGATTGCCGGCGATGGAGATGACCGCGCCCCAGGTAAGGGTTTTTCTTGGACCGAAGCGATCTCCCAGAAATCCCGCGGGCAATTGAAATATCGTGTAGGAAATGAAAAATTGGGCCATCAGCCAACCGGCCTGGGTATTGGAAATACCGAGGTCGGCTCTGAGAAGGGGAATCATGGGGGAGTAGTTGAAGCGGTTCACATAGTACATGCCGAATAAGAGCCAGGTGAGAAAGAGCACTAAACCCGCCGGTGACTTTAAGCCGAATTGCTTCAAGTATGTCTCCCCCCTTATATTGAATATTGTAGATTGAAGATTGAAGATTTAAGGTTCGCCTTCGGCGGATCAATTTTAATAAAACCATCAACGCACCTCTTAAGGTGAGTTGCGGGGTACCATCAAACTTAAAAAAAACGGATCTAAAACCCAAAAAAAGGTTAATCTGAATCTACCGGCAATGTTTCATTTTTGTAGGTTGGGTTAAGATCAAACGCCGATGTGTTGGGTTTCATCCTTCAACCCAACCTACGAAACGAATGCCAATCTATGTATTTCATTGGTCTTGGTCGAAACCCAACAAAATTATAACCTGCCCCTAATCGAGATTAAATTGACGGAGCGAAGCCTCCCCTCCGGCCTGTAAGCCTATGAAGCCCCTAGCATAGCTGGAAGCGGGCCCGTAGGGGTTCTAGCGCCTACGCCTCGGAGAGCGATTTCCACAAATATTCAATTTGCAATCGTCAATTCCGTTCTATCCGGATCAGGAATCCGAATCCGGAAAATTCAGGTTTTCGATGAAAAGATCCTGAAAGCTCATCTTTTCCGCCAGGGGCAGGTGTTCAACCCTCTGCACCTGCTCCTCGAGGTATTTTCTCAAAGAGGCGTCGATCAGCATCATGGCACAACCGGTTTTGGATGTGTTGCCGGCAAAACGGACTTTGCGGGCAAGCTTATCCGGAATCAACCCGATGGTCGCCAGACTGTCGGGCCGCAGGTGGTAGCCGAAGGCTCCTGCCAGGGTGATGTCTTCGAGGTCTTGTGGGGTTAGATTGGCCTCCGCCAGCAGCATGTCGATCCCCGTGCGAATGGCCCCTTTGGCCAACTGCACCTGGCGGATGTCGGCCTGGGTGAAGCTGACCCCCTCTGCAATGTTAAACAGCGGTTGGTCGTCAATGAGTAGTAAACGGTCGGCGACGGACGTCTGCAGGTTTTCTTTCTGCTCAGGCGTTTTCATTCTGCCGCTGGAATCGACGACCCCCGCCTTGAGCAGAGCCGCCGCTATATCAATGATACCGCTGCCGCAAATTCCTCTGGCCGGTTGCGCGTCAATCGTTTTGACATCAATCGTTTCACCATCAAAATAAGCGGATTCCACAGCGCCCGGAACAGCTCGGATGCCGCTGGAAACCCCCATGCCTTCGAACGCCGGTCCGGCAGCAGTCGAGGCCACGATGAACCGGCCATCGTTATTGATCCCCATCTCGCCGTTCGTCCCGACATCAACAAACAGCGAGGGCTTTTTCTTCTCAAGACAGCCACAGGCGAGAACACCGGCGGTAATATCCGAACCGATAAACGCATGCACGATGGGCGGCACATAGACCCTGCCGGCCGGATTAATGTCGAGGCCGAATTCCTTGGCGGCATAAGAAGCGCCGCCCGTGATGTCTACCGTAAAAGGAAGGCGACCGAGGGGTTCCGGATTTATGGCGGCGGCCAGCGTAAGCATGGTCGTATTGCCGCCGATAACCACGTCCAGGATCTCGTCCATGACGGCATTTGATTTTTCACAGGCTGTCTGAATCAGCCGGTTCAGCTCCTTGCGGACGACACCAGCCACTTCGGCCAGTCCCTCTGCGGTCGAGCCTTTTTGAATACGGCTTAAAACATCATGCCCGAATTTCGTCTGGGGATTGATGCTGGATGAGGTCGATAACTCCTTGCCGCTAGCCAGGCAAAACAGGGTGGCGACCAGCGTTGTGGTGCCGACATCGATGGCCAGTCCTTTGGGAGAGAAGTGCGCCCCCCATTTATGCAAAATGACGTCCGAATCCTGGCCGGCGTATCGCATCCAATAAGCGTCTTTTTTTGAAATAACAACTGCCGCGGGTTTCAGTTCGATGCCACCGAGGTGTTCTCCTTCGAGGATGCGGGCATCCACCGAAAAATCATCCGGCAGGTGCACGATGATGTCACTCTCGGGAATCAGGCGGCAGGCCAGGCGAATCCCCTTCTCGCGGGCTTCAGTCTCAGAGATGCGGCGATGAGGTGTTTGCGGCACGTCGGCAGGATCTTCCACCCGGATTCTGCACTTACCGCAAATCCCCTGCCCGTTGCACGGCCCTTCGATATCATAGCCACCCCTGCGCAGCGCCTGCATGACGGTTTCATCGGCTCGGATGTCCACAGTTTTTTTGAAGGGCAAGATCGTTAGCTTGGTCATAGTTGTATTACTCCGGATTTACGATTTTCTGACAGTTTCGAGTTTCTAATATTCCGGCCGGGTAAACCGGAAATAACAAATTACAAGTACCAAATTATTTACCCTGTTAAATTGTTACTGATAGAATAAAATTATTGGCGCATTAGGCTCTACATTCATTACTATTTTCCGTAATAGTCTAAAGTGCCTATGCTTAACAGGGCAGGTAAATCCCAAATTACAATATCCAAATCTCAACTAATATTAAACGCCAATTGTTGGATTTTGAATTTTAGATCATTATTTCGCACCAGGGCGGGCTGAAACCATACGTTCCTTACAACATGTTGTTAGAAAAAACTGATAAGGGCCTATCGTGTCAAAGGCCTTGGGTTGCCCGGGGGTTGAAACACATCAAAAGATTCGAGCCGTCCGGTTATTGCAGCGATCCGGACGGCTCATTAATACAAAAAAGGTTGAGCGGTTCAGGGTTCAACGTTCCGGGTTGAAAACCTCCAACCATTTTATATTAATAGGATTTTATCAACAGCCTGTTCATAAAGCCATTTCACCCAATGGGTGAAAGTGGCCAATCCAAACTGTTGAGTGTAAAGTTATAAAAATCAGTATATTTTAACCTTTAAACCTTGAACCCTGAACATAGAACCGATCACTTTAGTTATAAACCCGTTTCACTCACTGGGGTATGACGGGTATGCCAGATTTTGATTCATACTGGTGGCCGTATCATCGGTTGTAACCTTTGAACCTCTGAACTTTGAACCCTGAACCCCTCAGTTTCATTTGCTTCCCGCCTCAGCCTTTTTAGCCTCGCGGATTTCCGCCGCCTGCAGGATATCGGCGATTTGTTTCTTTGTGTCTTCCGGTACTTTTGATATGGGTCCCTCAAAATTAGCGATGATGTCACGGGTTTTTGCGATAACGCGGTCTTTCATCGTCGTTCGGCCCTGGGTAGCCCAGTCCTCATAACTCTGCCGGTCCATCAGGGTCGGCTGCCACAGGGAGGCCGCAAACTTTTTCGTGTGACCGGTATCGGCATAGTTGCCCCCCGGTCCGGCGCTGCATATTTCTTCAACCGCCAGGGTCTCTGCATTGATTTCGATTCCTTTGGCCACGACGTGGCTCATCCCGATCTGCTCGTCCGCCATAACCAGCTGAAGAACGGATCCGGTCATGCCGGATTCGAAGTATCCGACATCGTGAATGAAATTCGCGCCACTGAGCATGGCTGAATGTACGGAGGTGGCGGCTTCGATGGCACCCTGGGGATCCAGGATTTTGGTGTCGGTACAGCCGGCGGTGGAAAACATGGGCAGACCCACATAGCGGGCCATTTCAGTGAGGCCCGCGCTCAGGAGGCTCAGTTCCGGCGCGCCATAGGCGTAGACCGAGTACTGCATATCCATGATGGACTGGACGCCGCCCATGATCACACAGGTACCGGGGTTGATCAGCTGGGCGACCACGACGCCGAGCATGGATTCGGAGAGTGCACAGACCAGCTGCCCGGCGTGGGTGGCCGGCACCGTGCCGCCGCCAATGCAGCAGGGGGTGTAGACCTGGGGGACGCCATGCTCGGCGTTATACATGACTTTGTCCATGGCATGAAAATCGCTGAGTAGCGGCGAGATCGGCTCACCGTAAAATACATAATTCGGGCATTGCTTAAAGGCTTCTTCGCCGCCGGCCATAGCCATGGCAATGCGGTGAATGTCGCTGCAGGTGTCGCGGGTATAGGACCAGGATAAAATCGGTTTGGTCGTGTTCTGGATCATTTCCGCAAACTCGTAGACATCCGCCAGGGAGACCGTCACATCGCTGATGGTGCCCAATGACTGTACAAACCCGATGTTGGGAAGGGCCTGGCATATTCGAGCCACCATGCCAGCATCGGCTTTGACATATTTACGTCGTTCCAGGGTATGGGGGTCCGTAAAATTAGGGGGTGTCGGTCCGGGACCGAAAAGAACCTGGTTTTTTTCGATAAGGGTCTTGCGGGTGCCGTCCCAGCTTTGGACCACGGTCACCGGCGGAACAGTTGCCAGGGCATCCAGAACAAGATTTTGAGGAATTTTGACGGACACACCGTCCACCAGGGCCCCGTGTTCTTTGAGCAGCTCGCGGGCTTGTTCATGGTGAAGGTGCACCCCCGTATTGCGAAGGGTTTCGATCATGCCTTCAAAAATTCTTTGCTTCTGGTCTTGGGACAAAATAGAAAATTGGGCTGTCTGATTGACCGTCTGATTGGTTCGGGTGCTCATCATCAAACCTCCTTATTGTCTGCCAGGTTGATGATTTTTTTCATCTCCTGAACTATGTTTTCGTCCAACGGTTCCGGCGCATGTGACTCCAGGATGCGGTCTACCTCGGGTTCCAACCGATCATTGTAAGTTTTGCTGCCCGCTTGCGACCAGGCTTCAAAATTGGATCGATCGATGATTGTCGGCCGGAACCATTCCTTCCAGTGATCATAGGTGTGATCATGGCTCAGAAATTCACCGCCCGGCCCCACTTCTTTGAGAATATCCAGGGCCAGAGTCTCATCCGTTACCTGAATACCTTTAGCGATCTGCTTGATCATTGCGATGATTTCGTCACACATGACCAGACTCGAAAGTGATCCGGTCAGGCCGCCATCGAGGCAGCCGACCTGGTGGACCAGGTTGGTACCTGCCATCATGTTGTTGTATATACTCATCACGGATTCCGAGGCCGCCTGTTCGTCCACAATCTTGGCGTCCGTGCACCCTCCCGCTGATGAATTCAGCAGCCCCAGCCACTTGTAAATTTCGGTCATGGCCGCCGAAGTCAGGTGAAGCTCGGGTGATCCGTACGACAGGGTTTCTTTGGCTTGACGCATAACGGTTTGGATACCGCCTAAAAGTAACGGCATGCCGGGCTTTTTCAGGCCGCACAATACCACGGTAAACAAGGCATCGGCCAGCGTCTGGACGAGCACCCCGGCGATGGAGGCCGGCGCCGTAACGCCCAAAGCCGAACATGGCGTGAAGATCGCGGGTATCCCCATTTCCGCGGCAAACAGAAGTTTGTCCACGGTTTCGTTGTTGCTCATCAGCGGTGAATCCGACCGGATATAGGTTGCAAAGAGGGGGCTTAAGCGAAACTCTTTTTGACCGCCCCGGATGAGACAGGCCATCTCCCATTGATCCTTCAATCCTTCCGCATCGACACTGGTGACGACCAGGGGTTTGGTGCAGTTTTTAACCATGGCTAAAAACTGATGGCGGTCATATGTTTTGGCCTTGGGTGCGTCCGACACCAGGCCGTGGGACATACAAAAATCAAGCCTGGGCAGGTAATCCACGATTCTGGCTGCGGCTTCGACATCGGCGAAGGTAGACTCTCGGCGTTGCCCGGACTTGCGGTCATACACGAAACGGGCATCCGCGCCGCTTCCGAAAGCCACCTCGTTTTTTTGCAGTTTGATCGAACGTTTGCCATTTCTGCCGGTTAAATTGGACTTGGAAGGACAACCGCTTAAGGCCTGCTCTACCATGGTGGTCGGAATCCGGACCC
>CAVXXE010000020.1:0-29333 GCA_963765595.1 uncultured delta proteobacterium | reverse complement strand
CCGGTTGACAGGCGGGCTGGCAGATACTATTAAAGACGGCGTCAACGGCTTTACCTTTTATACAGGAGAGATCCAACATGAAAATACACGAATTAGCTGGAAAAGTGGCACCGAAATCCATGCTGGCCAATATTCCAAGACTGGTTTCAGCTTACTACACGTATCAACCTGACGTTTCCGAACCGACCCAGCAAGTCACTTTCGGAACATCAGGGCACCGGGGTACGTCTCTGAAAAAAAGTTTCAACCAAGACCACATTCTGGCCATCAGCCAGGCACTCTGTGAATATAGAAAATCCCAGCATATAAACGGACCGCTTTTCATGGGGATGGACACCCATGCACTGTCCGAACCCGCCCTGGCCAGCGCTCTTGAGGTCTTTGCCGCCGCCGATGTGACCGTCATGATCCCAAAAGGGTTGGAATATACCCCAACGCCGGCGATCTCGCATGCCATCCTGAACCACAATCGAGATAGAAAGCAGGGCTTTGCCGACGGTGTGGTCATCACCCCTTCGCATAACCCTCCTGAAGATGGCGGATTCAAGTACAATCCTCCCCATGGCGGACCGGCGGGCAATGAAATTACCGAACGCATTGCCGACAGAGCCAACGAGATACTAGGCAATCGACCGGATCGAGTCAAACGGATACCTTTTGAAAGTGCTCTCAAAGCTGAAACAACCAGCGAATATGACTATATTACCCCCTATGTGGCGGACCTCGCCAACGTGGTCGACATGGAGGCGATCGCTGCGTCCGGGATCAAGCTCGGTGTGGATCCCATGGGAGGGGCCGCCGTACATTATTGGGCGCCCATTGCCGAGCGCTATCGGCTCTCCATTGAAATCGTCAACCCGGTCGTGGATCCCACCTTTGCTTTTATGACCCTGGACAAAGACGGTAAAATTCGCATGGATTGTTCCTCACGCTATGCCATGCAAGGACTGATCAAGCTCAAAGACAAATTTGACATCGCTTTCGGCAATGATACGGATGTCGACCGCCACGGTATTATCACTAAAAACGCCGGACTGCTCGATCCGAATCATTATTTGTCCGTGGCCATTTGGTATCTGTTTCAAAACAGGCCCGACTGGAGTCCATCGGCCGCCGTGGGTAAAACCTTGGTATCCACCTCGATCATCGACCGAGTGGCGAAGTATCTTGGCAGAAAACTGTCAGAGGTACCCGTTGGCTTTAAATGGTTTGTAGATGGTTTGATGAGCGGTGAATGCGGTTTCGGCGGCGAAGAAAGCGCCGGGGCGTCGTTCCTGCGCCGCAATGGCTCGGTGTGGACCACGGATAAGGATGGGATCATCATGGATTTATTGGCTGGTGAAATCATGGCGAAAACAGATAGGGATCCGGGTGAAATATACAAATCACTCGAGGAACAATTTGGTTGTTCCGTTTATGAGCGCATCGATGCCCCGGCAACCGCAGCGCAAAAGACGGTATTAAAAAAGCTTTCCGCCGAAATGATCACCGCAAAGGAACTGGCCGGAGAGCCGATCATTGCCAAACTTACACGGGCACCTGGCAACCAGGCCCCTTTGGGAGGGTTAAAGGTCGTCACAGAAAACGGATGGTTCGCCGCCCGACCTTCCGGCACCGAAGACATCTATAAAATTTATGCGGAAAGCTTAAAAGATAGTGAGCATCTGCGAACAATTCAGCAAGAGGCCCAGACCATTGTCAACGATGTATTTAAAGCGGCACAGCTGGCGGATTCATTCTGAATTTAGATTTATTTTTTTATACATCAAAGCAGATTGTTGCCTTTGGTTCATACAGGAACGGGCAAAGTCTATATTATTCGGTCCGGATAAACGCATGAAACTCACCAAAAGGGAAAGCATAACGAAAGGGGCCAAAAGATGAATATGAAAGATGTTTTAGGGTTGATTATGGGTGGCGGACAAGGATCGCGACTATATCCCTTAACCAAGCTGCGGTCCAAACCTGCCGTGCCCATAGCGGGAAAATATCGCCTGATCGATATTCCCATCAGCAATTGCCTGCATGCGGGTATCGATAAAATCGCCATCCTGACCCAGTACAACTCGGTCTCGCTGCACCGCCACATCCAGCGCACCTACGCACGGGATATGTTCACCGCAAGGCTGGGTGCAGATTCTGGCCGCCGAACAGACGCCCCGCAGTACCGGATGGTACCAGGGCACGGCCGATGCGGTCCGGCAGCAGCTGATGGAGATCGAAGCCGTGCGCGCGCAATACGTCCTGATTTTAGCCGGCGATCACCTCTATAACATGGACTATCGTGCCTTTGTCGAATATCATGTCGAAACCGGGGCCGACATCACCATGGCGGTCCAACCGGTTTCAGCGGATATGGCCCCGGCCCTGGGCATCCTCAAGCGCAGCGACGGACGGCCAGATCGAGAGCTTCACCGAAAAGCCCGAACCTACAGCATTGGCAGGTCTGGAAAGCATGCCCGGCCCAGACAAACCCTATCTGGCGTCCATGGGAATTTATGTCTTTCGCACCGACCTGTTGTTAGAAGTACTCAAGTCCGAAGGGGACGATTTTGGTAAAGATATCATCCCCAATGCCCTGGCCGATTACCGCCTAATGGGCTATGTCTACGACGGGTATTGGGCCGATATCGGAACCATCCGTCGGTTTTACGAGGTGAACCTGGAAATGGCTTTACCGGATCGGCCGTTCGATTTTTACATTCCCGGACGGCCCATTTACAGCCGCGCCCGTTTCTTGCCGGCCACGGAAGTTTACGGTGCCCGAATTGAAAATGCGCTGTTGGCCGATGGCTGTCGCGTGGTGGATAGCCGGATCAACCACGCGGTGATCGGCCTGCGCAGCCAGATCGGTCCAAAGGTCAAGATCCGTTCTTCGATCCTCATGGGGGCGGATTATTATGAAACCGAAGCGGATCGCGCCGAAAACGAGCGGCTCGGCCGGCCCGCCATCGGCATTGGCGACGGCACCGTCATCGAAGGTGCCATCATCGATAAGAACGCCCGCATTGGCCGCAATGTGCGTATCCGCCATCTGCCCGACCGCCCCGACAGCGAAACAGACAACTGGGTGGCCCGGGACGGCTTGGTGGTTATCCCTAAGAATGCGGCCATTGCCGATGAAACGGTGATTTGATTCAAACAGATGAGTATTATAGGACAGGTCGAGGATATGAAAATATTATATGTTTCGTCGGAAATCACACCTTTTGCCAAAACCGGTGGCCTTGCCGATGTCGCCCAGGCACTGCCCAATGCCCTAAACGCACTGGGACATGACATTCGTACCGTCATGCCCAAATACCTTTCAATTGCGGACCAGAACCTTGCCATGCAACGGGTAGGGTCGTTCACCGTCCAAATGCATAACGGCCTTCAGGGCGCCGTGCTATGGCAAGCAGAAAATGGTTCCGTGCCCACCTATTTCATTGAAAACGAAGCGTACTTCTATCGCGAGGGATTTTACGGCCTGGGCGACGGGGACTATCCGGACAACCTGGAGCGCTTTGTGTTTTTTTGCAAAGCTGCCCTGGAGTGCTGCAAAGCCGTCGACTTTGCGCCCGCTGTGATCCACTGCAACGACTGGCAGACAGCCGCTCTGCCGGCAATACTCAAGGCCACCTATGTAGCCTACCGCAAGGATCCGTTTTTCAGTCCGGTTCCGAAACTGATTTACGCCATTCATAATATTTCGTATCAAGGCCGGTTCCCGCAAGACCATTGGCCGATTCTATCCTTGCCCCGCAGCTACTACACCTACGATTTTGAATTCTATGGCCAGATCAACTTGACCAAAAGTGCGATTCATTTAGCGGACGCCATCACGACGGTCAGCGAAACCTATGCGCGTGAGATCCAGACCACTGACTTCGGTTTCGGCCTGCAGGACGCTTTGCAGAACCATAAAGAAAATCTTTACGGGATTCTCAATGGCGTGGATTATCAGCAGTGGAGTCCTGAAACCGATCCCTACACATACGGCATTCACTATTCAGCTGACGATTTGTCCGGCAAACGCCGGATCAAATCCAAATTGCGCGAAGAATATGGTCTACCGGACAGGAACGATCTACCCTTAATCGGCATGACCACGCGTTTTGTGGAGCAAAAAGGGATCGATCTGGTCACCGAATGCGCCGAGCAGATTTTACAGCTCGATACCCAAATGATCGTGCTCGGCTCGGGCGACCCAGCGTTACCATGATTATTTTGAATGGCTGCGGCGCAGCTACCCCGACCAGGTGGGTATTTATATCGGCTTTAACAACGAATTGGCCCACAGGATCGAAGCCGGCGCAGATATCTTCCTCATGCCGTCACTGTTTGAACCCTGCGGATTGAATCAAATTTACAGCTTGAAGTACGGCACCCTACCCATTGTCCGGCTGACCGGCGGCCTGGCCGATACCATCGAAGACGGCGTCAACGGCTTTACCTTTTTTGACTTCACTGCACCTTACTTCTTTGATGCTGTCCAGCGTGCCGTGGATGTCTACCGCAAGCATCCCGATAGGTGGAAACAAATGATGATCACCGCCATGGCTCAGGATTTTTCCTGGGAAAAGTCGGCTGAAAAATATCTTGCCGTATACACCCAGACATTGGGGAAAAAGGGATAATTATAGAACCGGGTAGACTTGACCCTCGCATCCGGCGCCACAAGTCTCATTTTTCAAGGGACTTCTTTCGAAAAAGAAAATTCTTATCTTTTCTTTCATTTTACGGTCTCGTACTATTCAGTCCCACGAAGGTGCCGCCGTTTTTCTGGCTCAAAATGCGCATGAGGGTGGCAAAACGTTCCCCGGTGTTGCCTCGCCCGACCTGATTCTTTAACATCACGGGGAAGCCCACGGCATGGATCCGGACCCGACGCGTTCCATCTTTTGTGGCCCTGTTGATCCGATCGACTTCATCGATGACCGGTTGGATTGCATTGCCGCTGAACTCGTCACCGAAGACATACAGGCTGATTTTTTTGTCCGGAGCATAAAACGTCCGGATCGCGGCTTGAATGCCTTCCACCGGGCTACTGTTGCTAAACGAGCGCCAGGTACTCAGATTGGATATAATTGCCCGGCGGCGGGCGGGGGTGTCGGGTATCCATTCTCCCCGATACTGGGAAAACATGTAGTTGCCCATGTCGTTCATAATCTGGATACCCTTTACTTTCGGATAGACTTTTAAAGTTTCGGCAAGCTTTTTTTGCACCAGGCCCCAGGCGTTGCGCTGCATGCTGCCGGAGGTGTCAATGATAAAGATGATGTACTCACTGTCCACCGGAATACCGCCGACGGAACGGTCAACTTCCCGAGGTTGAGCGTTCAACAGCCGTTTCATCTCATCGGTAAGCTGCTGCAAGGCGCTGGCCAGTTTATCCTCGATGATGTTTTGTACCCGGGCGTGTTGATTGGATGTTGCGAATTCCCCTTTAATATTCGACAGGTCGCCCTGCAGCCGGGCGAGTTTTTTCTTCTCTTGCGACAGCTGTTCTTTTTTCCCCTGAAACTCCCGATTGAGCACCGCGGTCTCGCCGCGAATCTCATGCAGTTCCTCTTCCAGCCGAACGATCACGGACTGAAGGTCTTTGCTCAATTCTTCTATGATGACGGGTTCAGCGAACTTGGATAACACAAACAGAAGGATGATGGCGCCAAAGCCGCAGCAGATCACGTCCAGAAAGGATAGACTGAATATTTCGATGTCTCTTCGACGGGTTAACATAAAAGGCTAAAGGCTAAAGGTTCAAGGTTAAAGGTTCAGGGTTGAAGGTTAAAGGCTCAAGGCAAAGATGCACTAAGCTCATAATTTATTGAGTTGACTATATTTATGGGTCTATTTGAGTCAATCAATCAACTTTTCAACTTAATCAACCACTAACGATGCCTCTGCGCTCCATTCCACCTTCCCTCCGGGGTGTAGGCCCTTATGGCCCCTCCGGGCCGGAGGCCGCATTCCGACTTCCGAATTCAATTCATTCCCAATTCCGAATGCCATTCACCCTTCGCTCTATGCGCCATGCCCTCTGCTCTATGCCCCATGCCCTCTTTCATGGCCAATCCTTCGAAGGGCAAAAAAATGACCCTCTGGTATCCGTGGCCAGCTTCCAGAATGCGCTGGCAGCGAAGGGATCTCCTTCCATGGGATACAGAATTATATTGACTGGTACCCTGGCAGGCAGCCGGCGAATCGCATCGTTGAACAGACTCAGTCGCTTTTTACCGGAAACCCTTTTGCCCCATGGTTTTTTTGCCCCCATGGTCGGCAGACTGTCCGACAGCAGGAAAATATTATCCGGTGCCGGTTTCATTTCAGCGATGACATTAAAGGCATTCAGCAGGCTGGTGCCTTTTTCGGGGACCAGTTTGCGCATGCCGGCCACGGTTTGATTGAGTCTGTCGATCTGCCCGGCATTGAGCCAGGTCCCGCTGGTTCCGGCGATCAAAGGGCCGGCGGTTTCATTAAAGGTATATACTTGAAATTGGCTTGTGGGGGGCAGTTGGGTGGTCAACCAGCCGATGGTCGCCACTACCTGTCGCCACTTGGGTGATTTTAGCTTTTCGTCGACCCCCAGGTTGCGACGGCGAATGACACCGACAACGGTTTCAGCCAGCATGCTGGCTGAGGCATCCACCAGTATAAAAATCCGTCTGCCGCCCATTTTCAGATCAGTGAGATACTGGCGATCGCCTTGTCCGGGGAACGGCCGTAGTTTGGTCCCGAGTTCGTCCCGGGCCTTGGCCCCGGCCCTCAGGCGTTTAACATCTTCTTCCAGGGACTTCAGATCGGCTTTTAATTTGTTGACGTGGGGTTTAGAAGCCAGGGTGTCCTTGTCGCTGGCGGCCAGCTCGACCTTTTTTGCTTTGATGGTTTCGATCACCTGGCGGGAGAGCCCGCGGGTTTCTGCCAGTTCAACGAGGGTTTTTTCCAATACATTGCGGGCCAGGATTAGTTGCTTTTTGCCTTCGAGCACCTGTTTTTCAATACGGTTGACTTCAGCGTGAAGGTCGGCCGTAACGGCGTCGCGCCGGGCGGCGCCTTTGGCGTTGACCAGGACGAATAATAAAATTATCGCTCCCAGACCGCAGGTAATAATATCCAGAAAGGACAAACTGAAGACATTCAGGCGTTTACGTTTCATCGCGATTCAGACAGGCAATCAGTTGGAGTTTTTCAGCGTTTGTTCCCAACCGAATAATCTGGCCGAGTTTTAAAGCCCTGCTCCCGTCTACCCGGATTTCATCCACAAAGATCCCGTCGCTGCTGTAATCATTCAGTACAACTTCCCGGCCGCGAAGCCCGATGGTGCAGTACCGGCGGGAGATCCGGGCAGCGCGGCCATCAATCTGCACACGAGTTTTTTCAGAGCCAGTCTCTCTACCGATGGTAAGCAGTTTTTCAGTGATGGGATAAGCAATGCTGCGATAGAGCAGGTGCGTCGGTAACGGGTCGACAGTCTTTTCCGACAGCGGGTCAAAATTGTATGTCCGACGGGAATTTTGCCATGGTCGGCTGGTGAAAAAAGATATCCCTTCCGCGTTGCGCTGATCTGATAATTGCTGCCAGATTCCGAGAATGCCGCTGGCTCCGGCACCCTGGACGAGTTCGATGAATGGAGTATCCGTTAGGGTAGACAGCATATCCCGGCACCCGGGCAGCCGGCTAATTCGGTGTGATAGTTGTAGGGCTATGGCCGGTTCATCCTTGTCATGTTTCTTTCGTATCTTCTCGACCAAACGGCAAACTTCCCTGTAAATTGATTCGGCCTTGCGGGTGAAAAGATCGCGCTTGAGTGTAATGCTATAAGATGTGCCGGCATCGATCATATCAAAAACCATGGATGAATTGTGCTGAAAATGTGATAGGACGCCGGGCAGACGATCAAACAACTCCTGTTCCGATGCAGCCCGGTGGAAAGGGTCAAAGCGGGTGCTGCGCACAAATTCCTGTGCAATCGTTTCCATCCACACCCGGTACAGATGGATCAGGCCTTTTCCGGTGGTGGTTGCCGAATCTTCTATGGTGAGATACTCCCCCTGCTTAAGATAAATGACTTCGATGCGGTGGAGGTGAATATCCAGGTGCAGTAGCATTTTGCCCGGAAAGGCAGCCGACGATGCCGCCAGTGCCATGGGAACGAAACCTTTTACGTTCATTGACAATTCCTGGGCGATTCCCAGGATAAGCCCCAACTGCTGCCGGTTATAGAAATCGGGAACCACCAGGACAATTTCATCTCCATGCTCTTGAATAACTTGCCAGATGCAGGCGAGGTGATGGTAAACGATTTCGGCATGATTTTGCGGAGCATACTTAGCGGGCTGCTCCAGGGGTTCGGTATCCAGCTGGTCCCAGAAACGATTTAGGATTTGACGCGGAAACAGGTGCGCTTTGCCCTCGGCTTCTTTGCCCACCAGCAAGCGTTTTTTCTCCGGCAGCGCAAAGCCGGGGCTTTCTGTCGCCGGCCCGTCCAGTTCAAGTAGTCTGCCAGGTGTACCGGCGGCTGCCATAATACCGGCATCACTAATTTCAAGGCCAATCAGACTCATCTAAATCCTTAGCTCCCTGTTGTAAGTTCTCTTCCATAGAATCCACCAGCCGTGTTTTCAAACCCAAATCCGGATAAACCGGAAATTACAAATTATAAGCACCAAATTACAAATAAATAACAAATTTCAATATTCAATGACCGAAACAGGTTTGGAGTTTTGAATTTCGGTCATTGTGATTTATTTGGTATTTGTATTTTGCTATTTGAAATTTTTTAATTGCTGAAACCTGACACCCCTGGCCCAGACCTAATTCTGTATAAATCTGGAAGATAAGAAGTTATTGGGATCTGCTACGTTGAACAGAAAAAATCCGTCATGTCGCACTCTCCGAGGCGTAGGATCTACGAGCCCGCTTCCAGCCCGTAGGCCTCATAGGCCTACAGGCCGGAGGGGAGGCCAGGGCGGGCTGAAACCTTCATTCTCCAACAACATAGTATCAGATAAAACTCAATAATAATCTAACCACTCTGCTGCATGTTCTTTGCTATAAAATCCGCAATCCCAAATCGTCTTCACTGTGTATGCAGATGCCTTGTCAGTTTCTCCTCGCAATACGCTTCGGTGTCCATCACGTAGTGTTCCTGAAGCGATTGAAGTTGATGCAAAAGAAACATCAGCACAATGCTGAGCAACAGGGCGATCAGGGTTGAATTAAAGGCGACACCCAAACTCGTGGTGACATCGAAGATATCTCCTTCAATCGCTTTGTGGGCCTGTCCAAGGGCTTGTCCGATACCCCGCACGGTGCCGATAAAACCCACCGATGGAATCGCCCAGGCGATGTAGCGAATCATGGAGAGATCTGATTCCAGCCGTTCGGCTTCCGAAGCGCAATAAGCCTGGGTGGCCCCGGCGGCATCCTGGATGTTGCGGGTGGTACTGAACCTGTGCAGCGCCGCCAGCAGCGCCCTGGGAAGCAGGGCCGTTTGCTGCTGGGGCGGCAGGGCCTGAATCTGCCGAGACAGGCTGCGGGTATCTTCGGGCAGAATACGCACCGCCTCCGCCAGCGGTATCAGGTCTTTTTGCAGCAACGACCGATGCCTGATGGTTACAATACTTTTATAGGCCATGATGGCCAGCGCCCAGAGCATGAGGATGAAACAGGCCTCCTGCTCATAATCTTTTATCAAGACAAATACGGATCGTTCGGTAACCTGTGATTTGTCTTCATACAACATGGCCGCCTGTTTGGCCAGTATCGCGTCGGCTTTCGGGCGGATAACGGCAACATAGGCGGCGTGCACAATGATGAAAATCAGTATCAGTGAAAACAGCTGATAGATGAACTCAAATGAGATGGGGAAGTTCTTTCTCATAATATTTATCCGGTTTAAAGTTTAAATACCTTTGCGATAAAGCACCCTGCAAGATTATAAATGGATATGTTTTTAGGGTAAGCCTGTTGACCCGTTTTCCGGTTGGCCGGTAATATTTTAAGCTGACGGGGCAACGGTCAAACGGGCGAACCGGTAAACCTCAAATTTTATATATCAACCGGGAAGTCCACTGCCTGCTCTGCTGCTATTTCTTCGGACGGTTTGAAAGGCTTCAACGGCGGCGTTTTCGATTTGGCGGGATCTTTGGGGTCGCTTGCTGAACCTGACTCCGCTTCCGATAGCCGGTCTTTGGTACCGGTTGCCGTTCGATCTTTGTCGTCTGTTGTGGTTCCCTCGTTTTGAGCCAACATAATCGGTTTTTGCCATACGATGGTTGAGGGCAGGACTTCCTTTCGCGCGGGGTTTTCCCCTGGTGCCAGCGGGGGCATCCCCTGAGCCATCGGGGCTGACATGATAAATATCGCTGCGGCCAGAAACGATATGCGCGTGTTGAGGGTTTTTTTCATTTTTAAGAAAATGAGCTAAAATGAACTAAAATTGTGGTATTCCAGATATCGTTGATTGGTTAAGTGGTTGTAAATATAGATCTATCCCATATTTGCAAAATAATTGGACACTTCATGTTGCAACAATCGTAACATTCTAAAATTATGACTATAATTTACCTAATCAACCATTCAACCAGTAAACTATTCAACCAGGTCTGGACTTATTATACGGCATGTTTCTATTTTTTCAAATACCGGCAAACCCGAAAACCCAGATCCGGACGTTTGGAATTGCTGTAATCGCGGTATGAAAGCCGCAATTCACCGATACCGGCCTGCTGCCAGCCGGCGCCCCGCACGACATGATGTTTGCCGTCTTCAGGCCCTTGGGGGTCGATATACACTTTATCGGCGCTATAAGAATAAATCGAATAAAAATCATGGGTCCATTCCGCTGCATTACCCCCCATGTCGTAGAGACCCAGCCCGCCGGCTTTGAATTTTCGCGGCGGTGCGGTGACCGCGTAACCGTCATTATAGGTTTGCAGATAGAATGTCAGCAAGCTTTTGGCGGATATATCCGCAAAATTTCCGGCCTTACCCGACGGCGGAAATTTATTTCCCCAGGGATATTTCAAAGCCGACCCGTTTTTGGAGAAACGGCCACAATACTCCCATTCAGCCTCCGTGGGAAGCCGGTACCCGATGCCCACGGGATTTTCAGCGATTAGTTTGCCGCCTTTTTTAACATATACCGGGGGCAGGGATTCTTTCACGCTTAGCCAGTTGCAAAACAGCGCTGCTTGCTCCCAGGTCACCTCTACGACTGGCAGAGTGTCCAGATTCAGGCTCTGTCCTTTGAAGGCACCGGAGTTGTGTCCGACAAAAAATTGTCTGAATTCCTTGTTGGTGACCTCCCTTAAGCCGATGTAAAACGGCCGTTGCAGTTTGACGCTGCGCAAGGTTTCATTGGAGCGACGTCCCTGTTCCCGGCGCGATGACCCCATGGTAAAGGACCGGGGCCGAATCAGTTTGAGTTTATAACCGTTTTTGGCGGTGATGATGTTGGCCGAGGCTCTTTCAGCGGTTGCCTGCTTGATTAAGGTGACGGCAATTTCCTGGGGAAAACCCGGCCGGGGGGTGATGCGGGTGCGGTATGGTTGATAGCCTTTTTTCGTTATCTCCAACCGGTGTTCCACGGCAACCAGGCGCAACCGCCGCGGCATTTTGCCCATTGGCTTTCCATCGACAACGATCTCGGCATCGGCCGGCGCCACCACCAGGTGAATGATGCCCAGTTTGGGTTCTAACTTGACCGAGAGTGTTTCAGATGCGGCACTGTCAACCCTAACTTCGCGTTTCTCTGTCTCGTATCCTGCTTTGGACAGTTGGATCAAGTGGGTTGTGTCCGCAGACAGGGTTAGTTTGGTCGGGGTCTGGCCGACGAAGGTGTTTGAGAGCATTACATTCGCGCCGGATGGATTCGTCTGCACCACCAAAGTGCCGTCCGCCGTCTGCAACCGGACGGGGTCCAGCACCTGCGGGTGATTGGCCGCTACCGCCAGGCGGGTGCGCCACGGTTTAAAACGCTCCGCTTTGAGCACGATGTCGTGGTCACCTGCCAGCAGTTCAAGGGTTAACGGCGTGCTGCCGGCTGTTTTCCCGTCGACCCACACGGTTGCATTGGCGGGGATGGAATCGATGGTGATGTCCGACCAGGCCGGGAGCAGGGCATAATCAAATTTCTGATGGATGCCGCAGCCCTGCACCTCTATTTCGTTGTGCAGATCCTGGTATTTTTCGGCGCGGATCTCAACGCTGTGCCGGCCCGGACGTACTTCCACCTCTGTCGCCGGTCTTTTTTTAACTTCTTGCCCGTCGATAAATACTTGGGCGCCTCCCAGAATAACAGCCGGTTTATCCGAGCGGTGCGCTTGAAACGACAATCGCCCCGGGATTTTTATCATTGAAAAATTCAGTTCCTGGCTTTTTGCAGCGCCCACCACAAACCGCTGTTTGAGCAAATTGTAGCATTGCCTGGCGGCCTCGAGGGTATATTCACCGGGGCGCAGCAGAAAATAGCCGCCTATTTTGGGGGCCGCAAGACCGCCTTCGATTGAAATCTCTTCCGGTTGCGGTTCAATTCGAATCACCACCTGCCGGGCCGTGAATACAAACCATGCCGCGGCACCAAGCAAAATGAGGACTGCCGCAAGGGCGGCACCGATCAACCATTTCAGGCGGGTGGATGGTTTCAGGGGCCGGCCGCCGCGGCCGGGACGGAAGGAAACCGGTTTGATCACTACCGGTGCACCGGTGCTGTCTTTGGTTCCGGATGTGGTCTTCAAATCTTAACCCTGCATTTGACGGTAATGCGCAATGATTGCAGTCCTGGTTTTACCACGACCTTCTGCCGGACATCCTGATAACCGTCGCGGGTCCCCACGACGGTGTAGGTGCCCGGGCGCAGCTCAAGTTCGTGCACCGAAAACCGGCCTAATTTACCGACCCGGTAGACGGCCACCCGGGTGAGATTATCCGACTCGATGGCGATTTTCACCGGGGTTTGGGCAGTATCGACCCGCTCTTCCAGTTTTGCTATCCAGGCTGCCAGTTTGGGGCCCCGGGGTTCTATCTCTTTGGCCTCCACGAGCAAAAGGACCGCATTTTTAAGCTGGCTGTCCGACTCCAGAACTCGCGGCTTGGTCAGAAAAAAATGAAACCGTTTGGCAATCTGAATCTGTTCCAGGGCCCGTTCTTTTCCGCGGACGGCAAATTGCAGGTTTTTATCGATGTCCAGGACTGCCAGGTAGGATGTCAGCGCCCCTTGCCAATCTTCGGTTCTTTCAGCCGTCTGGGCCGCCTGTCGAAGTCTATCAATACCGGACAATCGGATGGCCTGATCCACCTGGAATAGGGCGTTGGACACCTCGCGGGATCCCGGTTTTATGGATTTCGCTTTCAACAGCCGGGTCCGGGCCAATTCATACTCATTGCGGTGAAAAGCCGCCAGCCCGTCGGACATCGATTGTTGAAATTGTTCTTCCTTTATCAGACCGTTGATGCGGTCTAAGCTCCGGCGCGCTTTTTCGGAATCAGGATCGGTTTCCAGGGCCTTGCTGTAATCGGAGTGGGCCAGAGACAAAGCATTATTTTTCTCATGCTGCGCGCCCGACCCAATCAGCTGCATGACGGTTTCAATGGTTTGGGCCCGTTTCAGTCCGTGTTGCGCGCCGGCGTCGGCGGGTGCAATCTTCAATGCTACTGAAAAATTGCGTCGGGCCAGGGTACCGTCTCCATTATCGAGTGCCTTGCTGCCTTCTGTCAGCAACCGCTGCAATGCGGCATCTGCCCGGCCGGTCAATCCTGCGGCCAGGCCCCTTGCCCGGTCATATAGTTCGGATGCCGGAATATACTGTTTCTCCATGTAGCGCGCATCCGCCTGCCGCCCCAGGTCGGTCATTTGGAGGTATGATTCTTGTGCCCACTCTGATGCGTTTTTTTGATCCAGCTGGTCCTTGATTTCCAGGTATTCCGCCAGTTTTTGCTCGGCAGTGGTTTTTTCTATCTCGAGCTTTGCTGGATCCGCGTCCGGCGGCGGCTGTGGCGGTGGTTCGATGGTATTTTCCGCCTTCACGGCTTCAGCAGGCAATGGGCTAAGGGAAGTTTTTTCGGGTTGAAGCGACTTTTTTGAAAGGAAGTGCAGCAGCCAGCCGCCGCCGATGATCAGCAATATAAATGAACAGACCAGCGCCAGGGCCTTAAGACGATAACGGCGGTTGAAATTACCACGATCGGCCCGGCCGTCTTTTTTGGGAGTGCCCAGCGGCGTGATGGTCTGCGCGATGGGTTGGCTGGATACATCTTTCATAGGTGTTCAAGAGTAAACTATTCAACGAGGTCTGAATTCCGTCATTCGTCACTCGTCGTTCGTTGTTCCTCATTCGTCGCTGGTTCCGGGTCAAAACCGGTTTCGGCATAATAGATTTTTCGCAACAACTCCCGCCACTGTTTAAATTGTTCCTCCGCCGAGCCGGTGAGCTCATATTGCTTGCCTTCGAATTCCATGACAATCGGCTTCATCTCACTGCTGAAAGATTCGCTGAGTTCTTCGATGGCCGCTTCATGGATTTCAGCTTCTTTGGAGATATTGAACCCGCTGATAATCACCTGGCCGCCGATGAGGATCATGCCGGCTTGTAGACCGCCGGTATTGATCGAATCGATCGATCCGGCCGCAATTGCGCCGGCTATCAGCAGCGCCCCGATCAGCTGTCTGGTCAGGGCCCTTTTTTTTATCTCCTGCATGGCCCGGCGTTCGGTCATGTTGAGATTGCGCCAATTTTCGTAGGAAGGCCACATTTCATTGTAGAATTGGTCATATTGTTCATTGAGCGTGTCGACGTACATGTATTCGCGCTCGCGTATTTTAAGTAAACGTGCCATCATGGGATCATCCGCAGCAGGCAGCCGATTGATGGAAATGATACCCTTTTTGTCTTTTACCAGATATTCACCGAATGCCTGGGGTGCAAATTCTGCCGCAAATTTTAATTTTGCCGTGGCGCGTATTTTTCTGATTTCATCCGAGTTCAACTCCTGTTTAAACTTTGCCATATCGTTGGCAATGGTGTTGTACAGGTCCTGGAAGGCGTCTTTTTCACCCAAACGATTGTCGCCGTAAGTCTTCCGGGTGGCCTCAGCTTTATAATTCTTTGAAAACCAGATGTTTCCGGCGGCATCGCTCACATTTATTTTCAAACCCAGGTTCTCGCCATTGGATTCGAGGATTTTACCTTTTACCTGCAAATCGACACTGTCGGTTTCGGCCGGAATCACCCGCACAGCCCCCCATTGGCTGCTTTGGCGCAAGGTGTTTTTGAGATGATAGGCAACAAAGTGGCTTTCGGCTCTGCGGATGTCGTTATTGGTGCCTTCGTCCTCAGCCTCTTCTGCCGTTATCTCATCGCTTTCAAAAACAAGAATGCCCACATCCAACAACTGGTCTTCGGGGATTTCCTCTTGGCTGCGCATGATTATGGTCGGCCCCACCTTTTGGGCCTGGTAGGTGGCACAGCCGGAAATGATAAGCAAAGATATGGCGATGCTTGCAAGATTATGAATACCGAATTTTATATTCATTCCAGAACCCAGGTATTTGACTGATTTTACGAATATTATCTGTCTAATGAAATCTTGAAATTTGAGATTTATTTGTAATTTGATGCTTGAAATTTGGGTTATTGTTTTCTTATTAAATTTTCTGATGCAACGGTTTTAGAATTTACTGTAATGTTATCTTGTTCGCTGATGCCTCTGTCTTGGCAACAGCGTTTAGTGCCGCTCAAAAATGTCCTGTTAATCAGCTGTTTTTTTTGTATTCCTCGTATTCTTGCCAGAGTTTTTCCTTAAGTTCAGGATCCGTTTCGTTTTCAGCCGCTTCCCGCAGCTGCCGGGCTACGATATCATCATCTTCGTAATTGGCTCGACGCCGATCGTCTGCAGGCGTGCCCTTACCTGCCTTGCCAGAGCCATCCCGGGAAGCCGTTTTGGTGTCGGCTCCACCGCCTGTTGTCTCAGTTTCCCGGCCGCTTTCCGACGCCTCCTTTTGCGTATCGGTCTCCTCGGATGATTTGGCTCCGGAAGTATCCACGTCCACCCCTTTGTCACGCAGACGTTTGGCTGCTTCAGCCGCTTCCTGCGCCAGGTCCTGCAATTTTTTAGTTGATCCGGCGCGGATCGCATCCATTTCCTTTAGCAGTTTTTCATCAAATTGTGCCAGTGATTCATTAAATTCCTTGTCCAGGGCGGCGACTTCATCCACAGCTTGTTCTTCCGGGATGCTTGGATCGTACATCCTATCCGGTTCGTTCGGGACCGCCGTATTGGAATTGGTTGCATCCGGGCTATGCCGGTTATAGGCCGTTTCCATCTGCTCTAAAATCTTACGATTTTCAGCGGTCATCGCCCGGACGCGCGCCAGGTAATCCTCATAATCCTTAACCGTCTCAGCCGAGGCGTTACCGGAATTCTTAAGTTGCTCAATCTCAGCGGCGATTCGTTTTTCTGTCTCCCGGCTGGTTTGCAAATTTTCGCGGGCTTCCTTAAGCTTGGCATTGGCCGCATCCGCGGAATTTGTCTCGCTTGCGGGTCTATTTTCAGCGGTATTTTTCGATTCAGGGCCGGTTTCACTTTGCGAAGGCGGTTGGCTGGTTTGTGACTTTTCCCGGGCTTCCTGTTGATTGGAATCGGTCGTCTCCGGGGGTGCGGTCCGGCTTTCACTCGTATTTTGAGCGGGTTTTTCCTGTTCCGGTTTGGCCGGTTTCGGAGAACCCGTGTGGGCACAAGCGCTGAGCCATAGTCCAGCCAAAAAAATTGCCAATATTTTTGATAGTTTCATTTTGATCAACTATACACTTTAAGGGGTTCCAGAGCCGATAGTTCAGCCGCCGGCTAAGCAATTTGTTTTTACCATCGACCCTAATATTTGTAAAACGAAACATAAGATTTTGCTATTTGAGTGTCAAGCAACAATAGCGGTGCGAATTAATAGGGACAGAACTGGCATGTCAAAACAGAAAATCCAAGCCATCTTAATCGGCTCACCAAACCACGCCCCAATTCTGGTCCGCTTGAGATTAGATATCCAAGTTTTGGATTACTGATCGTTGTTCAAACTATCAATGATATCAAGAAGCGGTGTTACCTTCAATATGGCGGAGAGACAGGGATTCGAACCTTGGGTGGAAGTTCCCCCCCCACTCGCTTAGCAGGTGAGCCAATAATTTTCTAAAATCTTAGACATATCCCTATATATCCTTTATTCAAAGGGTTATAGAGAGCACAACTTTCAGCAACTTTCAAAATCAGAGCTGTTTTTGCAGTTTATTGTAACGATTTTTCGATCTCAAAAATATAAGGTTGCGGACCGGGCCGGGCGCTTTGTATTACCGTTACAAAATGGATGCATGGGGTGAAAAAACTTTTACAGTGACAGTCTGGAAGAGTTGAAGGAAATGCTGCTTGAGGATATTTTGAACTATATTTATTGCCATCCGTGGGCCGAGATGACCAATGCTGAACCGGAGTATTGGTATATTGGTCTTGGATATGCAGATGGTCCGTAGTTTGGAAACTGTTTTGAGATTCTAAAACAGTGTTGGCCATATTTGTTAGATACGATATGGATATATGAAATAAATTAAGTTGGTTAATAGTGCAGATAGATAGCAGATAGCAAACATTCGCTATTTCTCTAAATTGGCTGTCTGAACAGCAATTTTGATCGTTTTGTATTTATTGTGATATGAAAACATATCTTTCATTTTGGAATTTGTAAGCGGGACCACAATATATTGTGGTCACTCTCTGGCCGCAAAATTCATTACAAGCAAATAATTGGTTATGCAATCTGAAGTTTTGGGTAATTATAACCTTAGGCACGTAATGTAAACTTTCAGCAGATTGTAGATTGGTCAGGGGAAACCCACAATGGCCGGGAAGTTTAGGTTCGTTCAGTAAATCCAAAATATCATGGTTCAATTTTTAGGCTGATTTGAAAGCGCATTCCACAACCTGCGAAAAGAATCGACCAATTCGGGTTTTTGAAACTTTTAACCTGAAAAAACAGTGCGATTCGAAACGATTTCTTGATTTCTAAACGCATCAATCCGTGATCACATTAGATTAGCCTAAAATTTCAAACCATAGTGGTCTCACTGGATTTTTCTTGACGTGGGAATAGGAATAATTAATAGAATCCTATCAACTTCGGCTTTAACCAGCCATCTCCAGCTGAAACATCTGAAAAAGATTTTAGTCCCCATCTAACATTAGCTTAGAATTTTGGTGAAGTTATGATGGAGCACCCCCTCAAATTTTGCTTATATAGCTCCTAACAGGATTCTAATGTCCTGTTGGGAGTCCATTTTTATTTCTAAAAAATCCGATCTGCCCATAACTTTAAAAGGAGGTGCACTGATGCCAACTCTGTTTGCAGTGTATAACTTGACAGATAAACACAAAGCCGATGAATATGATCAATACCTCACAAATACAAAAATACCCGGAATTAGAGGTGCTCCTTGGTGCACAGGATTTAACACATGGAAAATAGACAAAGTCCTTGCCCCTGCAGTTTCAGAACCAGAGGGGGAATTGCCCTCTGAAGCTCCCTATGCGTATGTTGCAAAGATAGAAGTATCTGATTTAAATGCGATGGTTAGTTTTCTTGGCACTGATGAAGGTATAGAATTTGTCAAGTCCTGGAGCATCTATATTGATCCCAAAGCAATTTTCACCATGGGGCATGAAGTATAGCTGATATTTCAATTTGCTCCTACTTGGATTCTGACAGGATTTGGATTGTCCTATCAGGAACTTAATTCTCTGAACAAAACAAATTTAAACTCTTACATTTAAACTAAAATGGAGGTGCAGCATGCCCAAGTATCTATATCATGGCTCATATACCGATGAAGGCTTAAAAGGACTCATGAAAGATGGTGGTACCAAACGAATGGAGGTAACAAAAAAAGCCATTGAGTCGTTAGGCGGGAAGATGGAAGCATATTATTTTGCTTTTGGGAGCAATGATTTTTTTCTCATTGCAGAAGCACCTGATAATGTTAATGCCATTACCGGCTCCCTGGTGGCCAACGCCAGTGGTACAGTAAAGGTCAGTATCACAGTCCTTATCACCCCCGAGGAGGTAGACCAGGCAGTCAAAAAAACCTTTGACTGGCGTCCACCCGGCCAGTGAAATAACTATGAACCATTAAGTTAAATAAAAGCTGTTGAGCTTCCAAGCAGGGCATATATGCCCTGCTTTCTTTCAATTTCTATGATTTGAGTGTTACTATCTATAAAACTTAGCCTTTGACATTACCTATAATTTTATGATATCCACTTGAAATCTAACATTTTCAGTAAGTTACGATATTGTACATATATGTTTGTTAAAATATTTTGTACCCATTTTGTACTGTACTTCGTAAAAATTAAATCCGATAAGAATTAGCCATCAAAAACCATCAAGAATTGGAAAATAAGATAATCAAAGCTGCTCGTTAGCTGAATAATTGAAGGAAAATGCGAAAATTAGATAATGATTTAAGGATGAATTAGCGTCATCTTTAAAATTGACGAGATCGGGGAACCTTTGGATCTTATTTGGATGGATTCGATGATTCCGAAGACAGGAGCTAGGCAGTGTTATTGGATAACAGGTATGCAGCCTCCTTCCATGAATAGCGGTGACGAAGTCCGTCAACTCGGGGGGAACTTAATGAGTTTACCCTTTTTCGACCTCAATTGTGTCGGTCGTCCAAAGGGTGTCTCTTTTTCGATTCCGAGATGGGTTCGGTCATTATGGTAATAATCAATATATTCATCAAGTATGCGCTTTAGATGGTCTGAATTCAATGCGATTATGGGATCGAGGCAGTCCCTTCGTATGCTACAGATGAGCCTTTCGACATATGGATTTTGCCAGGGATTTTTCAAGAAAGTCCGCCATGTTTGGGACGGAGGCTTGGGTGGCCTGCATTTCTTGATGATGTTCGATATTGTTCGTTCTGAAACACAATCGATTCCGAGCTTTATAAGCTCGCCATGAATCCGAGGGGCTCCCCACAATGGATTGGCTTTGGCCATGTCTTCAATGAGCCTTTTTGTTTTGGATTCCAATCGGGGCCTTCCAGGCCCTCTTTTCCGGGATTTGAGTCTCCAAAACAGCTTGAAACCTTTTTTATGCCAATGGATCACGGTATCTTGTTTGACAAAGATCAAGGCGTTCCTCCATTCTTTCCATACTTTAGAGAGGGCTATCCAAAATATTCGATGCCGGGCCCGAATTTTAGGCTGCCTCATGGTATAATGATATATTGAAAGCTGTTGGCGAAGAGCAAGATTCTCAAGAACCAAATCTGATTGTTTCTTGGGCGACCTGAATATGTGACAAAGCAACTTCAATATCTGTTTTAATATGCATGTAATCATGCAAAATGTAATTGGTACCCAAAGCAAGAAATATCAATTATTGTAATGTTGTCGGAATTTTTACGAGGGACAGGAGATAAACAAAGTTATGTGCATCCCAAGGATTATGCAAAAAAGATCACATTATTATGTTTTGATGACAACCAAGGTGATATCGTCTGCTAAATTAATATCTTTGTGAAAATGCTTAAGCTCCTCCATGATTGCCTTTAATATCTCACGTGATTCATGGGTGGCATTCGCTTTGATTATTCTATAAATGGGCTCCTTGCCAAACATTTTTCCATTTGCATCTGTTGCTTCCCAAATTCCATCGGTTCCGATTATGACAACTTGGTTTTTCTTTATTCTTGTTTTTTCCTCAGCGTATTTAAAGTCGGCGTCTACACCAAGTGGGATTCCGGTCCCTCGAAGTTCATCGAAAGAATCATCGCATCTGTCATATACTATCCCAGGTTCATGCCCGGCTCTAACCCATTTTATACTTTGAGCTTGCTGATCAACAATCAGGTAAAATAAAGTCATAAATTGCCCAGAGTCTTCCAGATCAATTGCCAGTTGACGATTAACATCATTTATTATTTCAGATAAAGTACCTGGTTGAGTAGATCTCAAATGCAAAAGTGACCGAGCCATTGCCATAAACAAAGCCGAACCAATCCCATGACCTGAAACATCACCAACCACGATGCCTATTCTTTTCGAATTTTGAAGGCCGATATCCAAGAAATCATAATAATCCCCCCCAGTTTCCTCACAATAGATACTTTGCCCCGCAATATCTAATCCAGATATTTCAGGATTTTGTTTGGGTAGTAAAAGTTGCTGCACTTCCTTGGCAATCGAAATTGATTTTTGAAACCTTTCCCTTTCTTTAAGACCACCTGCCATTTTATTGATATTTTCAGCGATGATCGAAATTTCGTCGTTTCCCAAGACTTGAATATCAACGTTGTAATTACCCTCTCGAATAATGGACAATCCTTTATTGATCCTGATAATCCGTTTAATTAAATAGGTGTTAAGAAATTTTGAGGAAACAAGGAATATGATGATGATGATGAATAAGGTCGATACTGTTGAAAACATAATCAAGGTGTTTGTATATTTGTGAAATATACTGAAATCGTATTCCACTTTTGCAATTTGATTAAAATTTTTAAAGAAATGTTTTTTATCCGGTAATAATTTTTGCATTTCCAAATTTTTATAGATCGTAATTGTGGCCCCTTTTCGAATCTGAATTTCATTTTCGCTAAATACGCTATCTATGAAATTTTTATCTTCCTGAGGAACCTTACTTGTTATGAAAGACCAGGCCGAAATGTTTGTAACTGCATAAATATCTAACTCATTTAAATAAAGGTTATTTTTAATTATTTTCTTATATGAGTTGGACAGCAGCAGGTTGCGGAATTCCGGGACATAGTTCGTATCAATATAATCATCAAGGGATATGGAAATTTCTAAAATATAATCGGCAGACTTGGGACTGAAATAGATATATTTATTAACCGCTCCTGTTTTTGCTGAAATAGTAATTCGCTGGTGATGGAATACTCCGGTTCCAAACATAGATTTCAGATAGTTTTTAAAATCATCCCCCAAGCTAAACAGGTTTAGCTGCATATCAGGTTCAAAAGAAGTATTGTAAATATAACCTTCTTTGTTGATCAGATATATTTCGCTGGCTCCGTATCGCTTTGCTATATTTTTCAGTTGCATGGAAGAGAAATGATCTTCTTTCGATTGAATATCAAGATCATTGATGATGGCGGAAATGGCTTTTTCCCCACCTGTTTCCATTTGTTTTTCAATGGAATATAAGAGTGTATCATATTCTTGAAGGCTCGTTTCAATCTGTTGAAATATGTCTTCTTTATTCTGATTAAGGATTTTTTTGATTTTCAATCGGGAATAACCGCCAATGACCACTGAAATAAGGAGCCATGATGCCAAAACAATGGTAAGCAGATATGCAATAATTCTCTTTTTCAATTTATCTCTACCCCTTCATTGCAATTCGCTTCAATAATTCCCGCTATGGGTTATGCTATTCGATCTTTTTTTAACCCATCCGTAACAATCCATATTGCACATATTTCTGGCACAATATGGTAGTATTTTCAAACCATTCTTAATAATTACTCTTCACTCCCAGAAAGTCAGCCAAAATTCTCGCGTTAGCCTACCGATTTGACAAAACCCAGGTAGAATAAAATAAGATTTTTAAGGTAAAGGTGTCTGAGAACCAGACAGCAGGAACCGCCTATACCTTTATATCCTATCCCCCCCTTGGGGGGAATAAAAAGGGGGGACATGTGTTATCCTAGTTTTCACCACAAAAAAAAGGAGATCACACATGCCCACACCCTTCAAGTCGATGTTATTCTATCTTTCCGAAATTGCCAAGACCAATAATTATCGAGAGCCTTTTTGTCCGATCTGCGGGGAACGCCTTTGCATCACCAAACACGGGTTTTATCGACGCTACCTTTTTTATGGTTCCGAGCAGACGGGTATTCAGCGCTATTGTTGTGGCAACCCTGATTGCCCTCGAAAAACATTTTCCTGCCTCCCACATCCTTTTTTTTACCGCTTATCCGCCTGCCTTTGTGTGCCCTGAAGGCGATGCTGGACATGGTTCACAACTGTAAAATGACCATCGCCGAGATTGCCCGTGTTTGCCACATTGGTTGGAGCAGGGCCCATAGAGGGCTGAAAACTGCAAGGCGGCTGTTTGGTTGGATCAAAAAAGAGGCTACCGCCTCATCCTGGGGCCCATCGGCCTGTCTTGATCCGGATCAGCATTGGCCGGCGTTTATCCTTTCCGTTTCTTACGCTTTCTACCCCAACCGATGTTGAAAAAAGGCCGCCCACACAAAATGCATATTTAGATCTAACCAAGCAAATTGCTAACACTGAGACCAAACCATTTAAAGGAGGTCCCAATTATGAAGCACTCATTAGACCCAAAAGCCCCGGACATTGGTATTTGGCGCTATGGGATCATCAGTTCCCTTTTGCACCAGCATCCCGACGACGGCCCCATGTACCTGCAACTCGAATCACTGTCACAACGGCCCTATTACCACCCTGACGGCAGGCAGCTCCAATATAGCCCCGAGACGCTGCGCAAATGGCTCTACCGCTTTCGGCAGGGCGGTCTGCCTATATACTTATTAGAAAAAGTCGGCATAACAGCAGCCAAAAACCGGCTCCGGCAATACCTACATGAGCTTTCCGGTGGTCTGCGCCAAAGGGTTATGATTGCCATGATGCTGATGTGTGAGCCGAAACTGATTATTGCCGATGAACCGACAACAGCCCTGGATGTGACCATTCAAGCGCAGATCCTGCATCTTCTGAGCGATCTCCAGCGGGAACTGAACATGGCCATGATCATCATTACCCATGACTTGGGAATTGTTGCTCGCGTTTCCGATCGGGTCACTGTTATGTATGCGGGGCAGATCGTAGAGACCGGTGATGCGGCAGAGGTGTTTCACAACCCCATCATCCGTATACTCAAGGATTGCTGGAAAGTATTCCTGTGTCGGGTAAGGTCAAACCTGGATGCGAATTGGGATCGATTCCGGGGATTGTCCCTTCTTTGAAGCAAAAGATTCAGGGCTGTCGATTTGCTGATCGGTGCCACCGGGTTACAGATAAATGTAGACAAAATGAAGTCCCCCTAACTGATAGCGGTAAAAACCGGGCCAGCTGATGTATTCTGCAGCCTGGTGAACTTGTTAAGCATGAACACAAAAGTTTTACAGAAGACCAAGGGGATCATGTTTATGGTTCACGGATCGATACTGCAGAAGTACCTCTGCTGTCTGCAGTTAATACCGAATGTGTTTTTCAGGTTTGGGACAGATGGGCCGAAATGGGATGCCCCAAAAAGCATCGGCTGATCTGAATGAATAGTTTGCAGGATGAGTTTCGTATTTTCCGGGCGAGAAGAAGAGAAGACCGTTATTGTAGTTCGGAAAGTTATTTTTTATATTAGCTATATATTTCTACATGCAGATCAGGTCAATATCAAATAACATTTTTCCAGATCGGCCAGCTGCTAATCATATTCTGCCACAAGCGTATAAATCAGGCAGCCCAAGTCGGGCTCTTATGCTGGATCTGGTTGGAAATGACGACATGGAAAACTTCCGGTCCATATTGGGATTCAACTGTGATTGATGTGGGACCTGAATAGAACGTGTGGATACAACAGATTTACAATACATACTTTCACAATGCCTCTCCTTGTGCTTACTGCTATTAAAGACCGAATGTATAGAAAATGGCCGACCACTATATCTGGTGGTTGACCTTTTTGGATGATTAGTTGACTTTCAATTAGCTATCACAATCAAAATTTGATGGCGATTTTTACCAATAACTCCAACAAAGTTGTAATTATCAAGGACGTTAAAAATTTAAGATATCATCTTTCCCGGTATTCAGGCTGCTGATGACGCTATCTGCTATCAATCTTTACATTTGACATCAACTGAATTTTTATGATATCCATTTGAAATCTAACATTTTCAGTAAGTTACGATATTGGTAAGAAAAGTGAAATTGGAAATACGTCAAAATCGGAGCAAATTTAGAGTATATCTTAAATTTTGTCGGGGTTCATAGAATCTCAATTTATCTGTATCCGGTATCGGTAGGAGAAAAATGGAAAAAAATAGTTCTGAAAACGCAGACGGACAGCAAGAAACCGGTAAGGCCATCCATTCCTTTATGGACATGGTGGCGTGGGAAGCCGAACAATATGCCGCAGACCACACCTCACCCATGTCTCCGCTTCTTGAAGAGATTGAGGACTACACTCTCAACAAAACCGAGTCTCCCAGCTGGCTTACCGGCCGGATTGAAGGACGTTTTCTGCAGTTGATTATCGTCCTATCGGGATTCAGGAATGTGATCGATATCGGCACATTCACCGGTTACTCGGCCCTGGCTATGGCCGAATCAATTCCGCCAGACGGCAAGGTGCTGACAATCGAACATAATTCCGCCAATGCCGACATCGCTCAAGGCTTTTTTGACAGGAGCCCGCAGGGCTACAAGATCAATCTGCAGCGGGGGGAAGCCATTAATATTCTCAAATCCCTGCCGCCCGAAGCAACCGATCTCGTCTTCATTGATGCTGATAAAGCCAACTATCTGGCTTACTATCACGAATCAATGAGGATTCTACGCAAAGGCGGCCTCATTGTTGTTGACAATGCCCTGTGGTACGGCAGGATCTTTGAACCCGAAGATGAGGACAGTAAAGCCATAGCCCTCTTTAACGAAGAGGTAAACGCTGACAACAGGGTGGAGAAACTCTTCCTCACCCTCTGTGACGGCATCTACCTGATCAGAAAAAAAACAATCTGATATAATTCAAACAAGAAACATGCTACGGTCAAGCCGTAGATGTTTAAACGTTATCAAGATACTCTCCAACGAATATGCTAAATATTTGACCCTAAGAAATTACAGATAATGTAAACGTATATTCTTCACCCACAGATTTCATTATTCTGCTATATATCTGAAATAAAGACAATGGCTTAACGTTAAAGATACCCAAAGCATATCTTACACGGATGCCATCGTTTTCAGCCAGCCCATAGCCGCAATTCACTTCCACCTCAAAATCCGTCCATAAACCGGGTGCAAAATTCAAGCTACCAAGGGAAAATTGTTATTTATTTCAAAATTGGGCGGACGGGTTATGTGGTACTGATACTGTAAACGTATATGGTTTCACGATCTTCTAATTCTTTTATAAAGCACAAACGAATAAATAAACAAGCTAATCAGGACAACGCCCGTGCCTATTAAAATCTGTATATTACGTGTCAATTCAGTAGGATAGATGAGTTGAAATAAATAATGAGCGATGAAACTATCTTGATATGTGCTGGCACCGGCCCGGGAGCACAACCAATTTTCTAAAGGAGTTAAAGGACAAATCCAACCAGCAAACTCAACTAACCCCGCCCATACAGCCGCTGGGGCATGTAGCCAGGCCCATTTCACATTCTTTATTGCCAGCAATCCGCCAAATATAACAAAGATAATAAATGCAAGATGCATCAGCAATACCAAATCTGCTAATAGTTTATAAACCATCGTCTAAATGAAATTAAGTGATAATGATAGGGATTATATCTGATTTTAAGTATTTAGGAAAGTTCCTCTTGGGCTATTAAACCCAAACAGCCTCATATTATTTCTGATAAGGCTTTTGTTTTGGATTGCTTGACCGAATTTATAACAAATTGGTGTCCGAGCGTAATGTTTTATTGAGGCACGAAATGTAAACTTTTCCCTTTATGTGGATTGGCCAGAGGAAACCCACAACGGCCGGGCGTTTCAGGTTTGTTTGGCCAATCTAAATCCCAGCCTTAAAATGGCTGACCACCCCTATATTGTGGTTGAATCAATATTAATTTCATTCTGGATACACAGAATCTGCAATGACAATCCATGTCTAAATAGAAGCATTCTTCTGGTATAAATAGCCATTCACTATGCGGGTTGGGGCATAGGATTTATAGCTTATGGTGCAATCGACAAAGTCGGCAGGGATTACTATTTCAATAATAAACCTTCACCTGAAGCTTCCGATAAAACACACAATTTGTGGAATTCGGTCTTGAATTGACACAAATCTGCGTATTATTTATACTCCATCCATCAGAGTTAAGAAATCCGTCCTTTTAACTCTCAAAAAGGCCTTTCGTTAGAGCTGGAGAGCATCACAAATGCAGTGCCCGGAATGCCAGCATGAAAATCCTGATGACGCCAAGTTTTGCAATGAGTGTGGTCACAAATTGGAACTTGCCTGCCCGGAGTGCGAAAAGGTCAACCCCCCTGGCAGCAGATTTTGTAATGAATGCGGCCATAGTTTGAGCCTTCTTTCGAAAGCAAAGCCCAAAGACCTCTCCTTTGATAGGAAGATCGATACGATTCAACGCTACCTGCCTCATGACCTATCCGAGAAAATCCTCTCTCAAAGGGACAAGATCAAAGGTGAATGCAAGCAACTTATAATCATGTTCTGCGATATGGTGGGTTTCACCTCGCTGGTCGAAAATGTAGACCTTGAAGAGGCTTACTCCATCATGGATCAGGTCTACGAGATGCTCATTCACGAGGTCCACGATTACGAAGGTACTGTTAATGAGATGACGGGTGATGGGATTTCGGCCCTTTTCGGTGCCCCCAATTGCATTGGAAGACGCAGCTCAACGTGCGATCCGTTAAGCTATAGTATATTTTTAGGCAGCGAATTCAGATGAAACCTAACTGAGGAGTTTTCACCGTTTGATATCTGGTTTGCCAAGGGAATTCGAACAAACGTACAAATTGCGTTTTTTGCCGAGCAAGCGATCCTGCAGATATTGAAGCGGACCTGGGCAAAAAGTGGGTCCACTCGCACGGGTAGGGGTCCGACTGGACGGTGCTACCGGAGTAGAAGGACTCTAAACCCAATTATTCCTCAACTATCCATGGGGGCTGTCTAACTATTGTTTTGAGATTAAAGGGATGTCAATAAACTCGTCGATTTGATAGCAGATTAATAAGAGTTTTTTTGAAACAATATCAATTTGAGAAATCCCCGATTATGTGAATGCCGCATTGAGCGAAAATGGGAGAAATGATTTCAAGATGAAGGAGTCTTCAATAAATCGACGTACTTTCCTAAAGGTTACAGCGACAGGTGTTACAGCGGCCTGTTTTTCACCCATCCTGGCTATCAATTCAAAAGCAGCGAAGGCTGCTCAGTACAAAAGCCGTGTTGCTTTGGCTTTACGCAACAGACTTGTTAACGATAGTGATCGGATCGAGAGCAAGGTAGTCAGGCCAACAATTGACGAGTTGCTGACGGCTTTGACCCAGGCTGCAAACATTCGCGATGCCTGGCAGCAGATTTTCCCGAATCTACGATCGACCGAGGTGATCGGTATTAAGGTAAACTGTATTAACCGCAACCATTCCTCTCATCCGGAGGTTGCTTATGCAGTGGCTGAAAGCCTGATTGATTCTTTGGATATCAATCCCAATAAGGTTATAATATGGGATCGAAGTAACTCGGAGCTTGAAAATGCACGTTATTCCATCAATACCAGTCAAACAGGCATTCGTTGTTTTGGGACGATGCCGAAAGTCAGCCAATTTCGTCGGGTCATACAGTCAAATCTGGACGGTGGCATCGGATATAACAAAAGTCTAGAAGTTGACCTGGGTAACGATCGAAAGGATCATTTCAGCCGGATCTTGACGGACTTGTGTACCTATCTCATCAACCTGCCGGTTTTAAAAGACCATGTTCTGTCTGGTGTGTCCTTAAGCATGAAAAATCATTTCGGCTCCATCACCTTACCTCAATCCTGCCATGGAGGGAACTGCGAACCATACATATCCAATCTCAACAATCATCCGCTAATAAAGGAAAAAACCAGGTTGGTACTCTGTGATGCGCTGCTGGGAATATATCATGGCGGCCCATACGGTCCACCGCAATGGATCAACCGTCAGCTTCTGGCCTCAACCGACCCCGTTGCCCTGGATTATACTGGTATGCAGCTTATTAACAAACGGCGCAGGGAGGATGGTTTATGGTCTTTGGAAAAAGCGACAATATACCTTCGCTCTGCGGCCAGGCTAGGATTGGGGACGAATGATCCGGAATTGATCGATCTGGTGAACGTGTAATTGTGGGAACAAGTATATCAATGCCGTTATGGAATTACACGATGGAGTCCTTAATACGGGCATCGAAGACTCTTCGAATTTTGGGTTCCGATTGGATAGTGAATTGTAATTCACTATTTCTACTTCCGAGCTGACGATAAGTTTTTTCTTTATGTGACTGGCAGTTTCCAGGTGAGGTGATAGCAAAAACTCGCTTTTTTTATGGCTGGAGTATAGGGGACTTCGCCTTATGTATCAAG
>CAVXXE010000019.1:0-13246 GCA_963765595.1 uncultured delta proteobacterium | reverse complement strand
GCGCTCCGCGGTAAGCAGTTCGACAACTATATTTGGTCATAAAGGAATGCTTGCACTCGAAAAGTTAAATTGGTAGAGTTTAATTTTTAGAATTGATAAGGAGACATTCATGAAGATTATCGTCGTCGGGGGGGGCTGGGCCGGATGTGCGGCGGCCTTGTCTGCCCGCAAGCAGGGGGCTGAAGTTCTTTTGATCGAACGCACCGATATGCTATTAGGAACCGGGCTGGTGGGCGGTATTATGCGAAACAACGGCAGGTTTACGGCAGCCGAAGAAATGGTCGCCATGTCGGGCGGAGAACTGTTTCAGCTGACCGATACGAACAGCCTGCACCGCAACATTGATTTTCCCGGGCACCGTCATGCATCACTTTACAATGTGGCCACGATGGAGCCGATTGTAAAAAATTTTCTCACCCGGGCGGGTGTTGACATTCAGCTGTCGACCCGCATCACCGATGTCGAAATGGCGCAGGACCGATTAAAAACTGCCATTGGAAAGTGCGCCAAAGAGGAAATTCGTTTCGACGCCGATGCCTTTGTCGATACCACCGGAACGGCCGGCCCGCCGTCTAATTGCAATAAACATGGCAATGGCTGTGTCATGTGCGTGCTGCGCTGCCATTCCTTCGGCGGCCGGGTCAGCCTGGCAGCCAAAGCCGGTGTTAAGGAAATCATTGGCAAGAAGGGGGCTCAAACCGGGGCGATGAGCGGATCTTGCAAACTCCTGAAGGAATCGCTTGCTGAAGAGCTTGTCGGTCAGTTAAATCGAGACGGGGTCGTGGTCATCCCCTTGCCGGAAGCCAGTCGCTTGACCGGCAAACTCTCAATTAAAGCCTGTCAGCAATATGCCATTTCAGATTTTGAAACCAATATCGTTCTGCTGAATACCGGTCACGCCAAATTGATGACGCCCTTCTTCCCGCTGGAAGCTTTGAGACAAATCCCGGGTTTGGAATGTGCGCGGTTTGAAGATCCCTATGCCGGCGGTCAGGGCAACTCTGTCCGCTACTTCGCCATGGCGCCCCGCAATGACTTCCTGCAGGTGGCAGGCGTGGACAATCTGTTCTGTGCCGGCGAAAAGGCCGGTTTGCTGGTTGGACATACCGAGGCCATCTGCACCGGGACACTGGCGGGGTATAATGCCGTCAGGTATATCAAAAAAGAAAATCTTTTGACGATCCCCGACAGTCTGGCGGTCGGAGATGCGATCACCTATGTGCGAACCCGCATGAAAACCAGTGAAGGTCTCGGCTTGAAATTTACTTTTTCGGGCTCTGTCTTTTTTGACAGAATGCTGGAGCGCAGGCTGTATTCCACCGATGGGAAGCAAATCGCCGAACGGGTGGACGCTGCAGGATTGGCAGGCGTTTTTGCAAGGAAGTGATCCTCTAAATAGGTCGGAGTTGATCATTGATTATATAAATACAGACTGAACATCGAACATCGAACGTCCAACGTTGAACATCGAATAATGATGTCGCTCCGCTCCACAATTTAAGTTCATTTGTTTTCAAAAATCCGATGTCAAACTTTGAATGACTATTGCTGTTTCTTCCTCTTTTCCATTCAACATTCGATGTTGGACGTTGGATGTTCGATGTTCATTTTTTTCAGTAAACCTTCCACTGTCTCCCGGCGTAAAAATAACTTAGCGCTTATGGGGCTATACCCCAATCATCAAGCTATTCCTTACCGATTCCAGCAAGCCGCCCGGTGCCCCGGTCGGCGTTCCAGCAGCGGCGGGTCTTCTTTGCGACAACGTTCGGATTCATAGGGGCAGCGGGACTGAAACCGACAGCCGGGAGGGGGTGATAGAGGATTCGGCACTTCGCCGCTGTAGGAGATCCGCCGGCGCGCTTTTTGAATCTTGGGATCGGGCACCGGAACAGCCGACAAAAGCGCTTCCGTATAAGGATGGATTGCCGATTGATAGATGGAATCGCGCCCGGCAATTTCCACGATTTTGCCGGCATACATGATCGCGATGCGATGGGAGATGTGCCGCACCACGGCAAGATCGTGGGCAATAAAAAAATAGGTCAACCCAAATTCGGTCTGCAGGTCCTGCATCAGGTTGACGACCTGAGCGCGGATGGAAACGTCAAGGGCCGAAACCGGTTCATCGGCGACGATAAATTCCGGACTGAGGGCCAGGGCCCGCGCGATACCGATGCGCTGGCGCTGACCCCCGCTGAATGCATGGGGATAGCGGCCGCCCGCATCCGGCGGCAGTCCAACCCGCTTTAAAAGCTCCGCGACCCTGTCCACGACTTCTCTGGTGCTTCTTACCACCCCGTGAACGATCAGGGGTTCGGCCACAATATCGACGATCCGCATTCTTGGATTGAGGCTGGCGTAAGGGTCCTGGAAAACCAGCTGCATGTGCCGCCGCAAAGGACGCAATCCTTCCTCGTCCATCAGGGTGATGTCGTGCCCCTGAAAATAGATTTTGCCGGATACCGGTGGTATCCGCCGCAATATCGCACGTCCCGTGGTGCTTTTACCGGATCCGGATTCGCCCACCAGCCCCAGGGTTTCGCCGGGAAAAATTTCAAAAGAGACATCATCGACCGCATGGATCATCAGGCGCTTTTGACCCCAAAAGCCGCTGCGCCCGGCGTCAAAATGGACGGTCAGATTTTCGACTTTGACTAAGGCTTCCTTGTTTGGGGCATTTGTCATTGCGACCTTAAACGTTGTGTTCGTTTAGATGGTCCCGGTTAAACAAAAAACCAAAAAGGTTTAACGGGATAAATTTGGATCGTTTGGGGGTCTACGGCCGTGGGAGGAGCGCTTCGCTTTAGGTTGGAGGTTTGAGGCGATAAGCCTTCGGCGTTTGAGGTCTGAAGTCGGAGGCCGAAAGCCAGGTGATCTTATCCGCACTTACCGACCTCTGACCTCCGACTTCTGATCTCTGCCCCATCTTCCCTCTTCCCAGCGAAGCGGTCTTCCATCAATCATTATCCTTTCATGTTTAGCCTTTCACCTTTCACCTTTAACCTTTTCCATTTGAGCCTTGAGCTTTTCCCCCGAACTCACGGTAACCGTTGCAGCGCACACCAGCAGGACACCTGGCGGTTTTCCTCGTAAGGCGTCAAAGACTGTCGCATGGCGCAGCCTTCCCGAGCGCGCTCACAGCGGGTGACAAAGGCGCACCCGGGCGGCGGAGAGATGAGATCCGGCGGTACGCCTTCGATGGCCACCATTCGTTCGGTGACTTCGTCCGGCCGGGGAGTGGCCCGCAAAAGCCCTTGGGTGTATGGATGAATCGGTTGCTCGAAAATGTCTTCCGCCCCGCCGGTTTCAACGATCTCACCGGCATACATCACGGCCACCCGGTGACAGAGCTGTGCGATCACGCCGAGATCATGGGTGATCATCACCACCGACAGGCTCAGACGCTGTTGAAGGTCCGCCAGAAGCTCCAGAATCTGGGCCTGGATGGTCACATCAAGGGCGGTTGTCGGTTCATCGGCGATCAGCAGTTGCGGTTCACAGGCCAGCGCCATGGCAATCATGACGCGCTGACGCATACCGCCGGAAAATTCATGAGGGTATTGTTTCAGCCGTTTTTCAGGCGCATTGATATCGACCAGTTCCAGCAGCTCGATGGTCCGATGGCGCGCCTTCTTTTTGGTCATTGCGAGGTGATGCCGCAATACCTCGCCGATCTGAACGCCGACCGTGAAAACCGGATTCAGGGATGTCATCGGATCCTGGAAAATCATGGCGATGTCTTTGCCGCGGGCTTTCTTCAAAAATTGTCGGCCGGCCGGGGAGAACAGCGAACGGCCCTTCCAGCGAATATCGCCGGAAATGATTTCGCCGGGGGTGGAGATCAAACCCATGACCGCCTGAAAGGTCACGCTTTTACCGGATCCCGATTCACCCACCAGTCCCAGGGTTTCACCGCAGTCCACCTGCAGGTTCACGCCGCGGGCACCTTGAACGATACCGCTGCGGGTCGTAAAGTGAACCACCAGTTCCTCGATTTCCAAAAGGGGCTGATTGGGTGACCGCATCATTTACTCATTTTCTCCCGGAGCACCGGGACCCTGCGCCCACGTTTCTTTAGAATGGTCATTTGGCGCGCGAACTGCTTCTCGCGTTCCTGGGGATCGGAAATTAACCGCATCCAGCTGGCCACCAGATTCACTGCCAGCACGGTAATGGAAATGGCGATCCCCGGCATGGTGACCAGCCACCAGGCGCGAAATATATAATCCTTGCCGGTGGCGACATCCAGGCCCCAGGAGGTCGCCGGCGGTTGAATCCCCAGCCCGAGAAATGACAGGGCGGCCTCGGCCAGCACGATCCGGGCAAATTCGAGAATACCCAGGGTCAATAACGGCGAGGTGAGGTTGGGTAAAATATGGCGGAATATCACCCGGCTTGAATTGCACCCCACGATCTCGGCGGCTTCCACGTAGGCAGTCTGGCGCACGGAAAGCACGGCGCTGCGGGTCATGCGGCCGTAAACCATCCAACCGTTGAGCGACAGCACGATGATGACGGTTGTCATACTGGGTCCGATGACGGCCAGTATAATCAGGGCCAACAAGAGCCCGGGAAACGCCACCTGGGTATCGATCCAGCGCATGACAAAGTTGTCCATACGTCCCCCCCGGTATCCGGCAAACAGACCCATCACCACCCCGAAGGTCCCAGCGAGGAGTACCACGGCCACACCCACTAGAAGCGACACCCTCGAACCGAAAATAACGCGTGACAGCAGATCGCGGCCCAGATGATCGGTACCCAGAACATGGTTCCAGGTTCCTTTGGCCGACCACACGGGCGGGTTCAAGCGCGCGCGCAGGTCCTGAACCGTCGGATCATGGGGGGCCAGCACCGGCGCTGCCAGCGCCATAAAGACCAGGACCGCTATGAGAACAACGCCGATCAGGCCGGCTTTGTCACGCCACAGTTCCTGCAGCAGGCCGCCCAGCCGCATGCGCCATTCGCGCCGGCGGTCGCCCAGCATTTTGTCCAGGTTGCTCTCGTTTTGCATTTCAAGCCAGTTTCAATCTTGGATCGATGAGTGTATAAGCGATATCCATCAGAATATTGATCAACACCACCGTCATGGCCACCGTGAAAACGATGGCCTGCAACAGAACCAGGTCTTCCCGCTCGATGGCCTGGATGGCGGTCAGTCCGAGACCGGGCCAGGCGAAAACGGTTTCAACCACCACCGAATAGCCCGCCACGGCCCTGATCAACTCCCAGCCGCTCAGTGTTACCACCGGCAGGGCCGCATTTCGCATGGCATGCACGCCCACCACCCGGTAAAATGGCAGCCCCTTGGCAAAACCGGTCTTCACATATTGCTGGTTGAGTTCGTCGATCATCGATGAGCGTACAATCATGACCAAACGGGCCAGGGCCGGCAACGCCATCGTGACGGCCGGCAGAATAATGTGGGCCGGTGTGGCGATGCCCGAGGTCGGCAGCCAGTGCAATTGAACGGCAAACAACACAATCAGTAGCAGGCCCAGCCAGAACTGCGGGACCGACAGCCCGATCAGACTGACAAAAATCGTACTGCGGTCGGAGATGCCACCCGGCCGCAGGGCGGCAATAATGCCCAGGGGGATCGCGAGAACAAATGCCAATCCGATGCCGAGAAACGCCAGTTCCAGGGTCAGCGGCAGTTTTTCGAACACAATTTCCATAGCCGGTCGGTGTTGCCACAAGGAATCGCCGAAATCCAGCCGGGCAATATCGCCCATGAATTCCAAAAATTGAACCGGAATGGGCCGGTCCAGACCGAGCCGTTTTTCAAAGGCCGCCCGTTGTTCCAGGGTGGCCTCCAGCGGCAGCATCACTTTGACGGGATCTCCAACCAGGCGGGTGACCACGAAGACGATGATGGTAACGCCGAATATGACGATAACACCGTGCCAGAGTCGTTTGAGAAAGTAACGGCCCATAATTTTTCCTAAACCGATAGAGTTTCATATGTAATTAAACAAAAGCTGGATTCTGCGAGGCCAAAATGAAGTCAATGTCAACTCCAGCTGATTCTATAGGAAGCGATTTTCTATTCCAGATGCAGGGCTAAAATCCCAAATCGCAATACTCAAATTCCAAATAATATCCAAATTCGAAAACCCAATTTACGAAACAATAAGGTTTAGTCTATTGATATGTCGCGATGAATCTGACCATTTTGAATTTCGGATTTCGGTCATTGGTATTTGTTTGAGTTTTGTATTTTGGTGCTTGGATTTTTTGATAAATATAATATTTATATTTAATTTCTATAAGTTATATTCTTTCTTGGCACGATTTCACAGCAAGTCTACTTCAATTTCATCTCCCCGACCAGGATTTTGGCGTCGACGCGGCCCGGCCACTTGATTCGGGCGCTGACGCCGTAAATGTCTTCGATGTTGAGCAGCCAGACGAAGTAGGCTTGGTCGTAAGCCCGCTGGACGGCCTGATGATAAAGCGCTGCCCGTTGGGCAAAGTCGGTTTCGGTGCGGGCCTGATCGATGAAGGCTGCCAGTTGCGGGTCGGTGTTGGATGAACCGATGCCTCCGGACCGATAATAGGCTGAGAAACTCTTGTCGGCATCCAGCAGCTCATTGGAGCTGACCACGAAAATTGCATCGGCTCTAGTCTTGCGATCGAACAGGCGGTTTAAGTATTCGTTAAACTCGAAGATACGGACTTTGGTTTTAATCCCCACCGCATCCCAGAATGCGGCCACGGCTTCGACCAGTTCACGGTCTTTAAGCCATCGGCCGGCAGTGCCGATGAGTTCGACCGTTGCACCCACCGCACCGGCATCCTTGAGCAGGGCTTTGGCTTTGGCCGGGTCGTATGGATAGGCCTGGACATTTTGGTTGAAACCGAAGAAAGAAGGGCTTAACAACTGACCCTGGGCAACCTGGGCAAAGCCCTCGAACAAACCTTCAGCCAGGGCATCTTTGTCTACGGCGTAATTTAGGGCCTTGCGTACCCGGACGTCTTTGGTCGGTCCACCGTCGGCATTCAGGATAATAATCGGATGCTCCAGTCCCAAAATATGAATCGCCTGGGGCACCTGCTGGGTGAATTCCGGCAGTAAGTTGGTGATAATATCGAATTCGCCGGCCATCAAGCCGGCCAGGCGGGTGCCGGGTTCTTCGACAAAACGATATGTCACCCGGGTGATCTGAGGTGCCGGTCCCCAGAAATCTTGATTGACCTCCAGTAAGATGTCCTGCCCGCGATTCCAGCGAACGAACCGGTAGGGTCCGGTGCCGATAGGCGTCTCGTTGAATTTAGGATCCTTCGAGAAGGCCGGCGGCACCATCTTCATCCAGTAAAGACGGGACAGCAGGATGGGGTCCGGTCCGTCGGTGATGATTTGCACGGTGAGATCATCGACTTTTTTGGCATCCTTAATCGTTTCGAAAAAGGATATTTGTTCGGAATTGAACTTTGGATCTATAATTCGCTTGATGCTGTATACGGCTGCGTCGGCATTGAACGGCTCACCGTTGTGAAACTTAATTCCCGGGCGCAATTTTACCTCCCAGGTCTGGGGGTCGACCAATTTGGGATGTGCCGCTGCCAGGCCGGCGACCAATTTGCCATCCGGTGTGCGTACCATCAGGGTTTCGTAAATATTGTCGTTGACTGCACGTTCACCACCATCTTCACGCAGTTGCGGATCCAGGGTCGTCGGCTCCGAGCCCAGCGCGATCGTGACGTCCTGGGCACCGGCTGCACCACTGAACCCGAAGGCGAATGCCAGGACCAAGCTGACCCACCATGATTTATTGATTCGTTTCATTTTGCGCCTCCTTGTCGTTTAGAGATAATGAAATGATAACGGGAAATGACCGTTGGGAAGGGATTCTTACAAAATCAGACTATAGAAAATTGAATTTGGTGTGTCAAGTTGAATGCGATCAAGAATCATGGCCGAAAGGACCGGGGAAATTCGGAAAGATTCCGGCGGCGAGCTAAGTACCTATTTATTCAAATCCCATCATGTTTGCGAAGGATTTTTCTAACCAAATATTTTCCGATTTAGCCGGGTTGGGAAATTAAATCAGTTTTTTTAGTATGCTGTCGAGACATTTTGATAAAATCCTGGATTGGTTGCGAGTCGGAATGATCAGGGATACTTTCGGATGCGGTTCTGGAATGGCATAATCGATTTTATAGGTATTCGGCAGCATCCCCACATTAACCGTTACAGCAAAATTTTTTGAGCAAAAATAGTCTGCCGGAGCTTTCAAGCCGGCTTTTCATTAATACTTTTTCCCCTGCTCAACTTCACCAATCGCTTCATCGATGATATCGATGGCACGGTCCATTTCATCCCGGGTGATGACCAGGGCCGGTCTCAAGGTCAGGATATTGCCCTTGATGGTTTTAGCGGAAAGACCTTTTTCCAGGCACTTAAACATGATGATTTCAGCTTCATCCACCGCCCTTGTCTTTGTCTTGCGGTCCGTGACCAGATCGATGCCGATGTGCAGTCCCAGGCCGGCAACCTGGCCCATGAGGCGGTGTTTTTCTCTCAAATTATTTAATCGCCGAAGCGCATACAGACCCAGTTCAGCGGCATGCCTCGGTAGATTATTTTCTTCGATATACCCGATCTCGGCCATTGCGGCCGCTGCACATAAGGCGTTTTTCTCATGGGTGTAATGACCAAGGGAGCGGTGCGGACAAACGTTAAATTTATCATGGGTAACGATTCCGGCAAAGGGCATCAGCCCGCCGCCGAAAGATTTCCCCAGCACCAGGATATCCGGCGTTATAAAATGTTCACAGGCAAACATTTTGCCGGTGCGGCCGAAGCCCTCGATGATCTCATCGAAAATCAGCAAGGCCCCGAATTGCTCGCACAGTTGTTTCACGCCTTGCCAGTATTCTCTGGAAGGAATGACAGGCGTGGCTGAAATCGGCTCACCGATAACGGCGGCCATTTCCGGTTCCCGTTTGAGAACCACTTCAATCTGGCGCAGGCATTCCGCATCCACGTCTTCCTGCCTCGAATATCCCCAGGGATTGCGGTAATAATTGGGAAATTCAACCCGAAACGCACCCGGCGCCATCATGCCGAATCCGCCGCTGAAATGTTCTTCACCGCCGACGCTGGCTGCGCCAAAACCAGCGCCGTGAAAAGAATCCCAGAAGGAAATCGTCTTAAACCGGCCGGTGACCTGTTTGGCCAGCATGAGGGCCATCTCGATGGCTTCCGAACCGCCCGGACAAAACAGAGATCGACAAAGTCCGGCGGGGGTAATCTTCGCCAGTTTTTTTGCCAGCTTAACGGCCGGAATGTTCGTGTAGCGCCGCGGACAAAAGGTCATGCCCTCATCCAACTGTTTCTTGACGGCCGCGATGACGGCCGGGTTGTTGAACCCGGCGTTATGAACGCCGTTGCCGTGCATATCGATATATTTTTTGCCGTCTATATCCTCGATATAAATCCCCCGGGCCCGGGAAAGCACGTTTAATACGGGTGTGGAAAGGCTTTGGTGCAAAAAATATTTGGCGTCTGCGTCAAACCACCTTTTTGCATCATCGGATAAATGGCGTTCCCAGTATTTTCTGCGGGTTTCGGTTGTATTGACATCACCCTGTTCTCTTTCGATTCTCTTGTCTTTTATCGGTTTTTTTTGCATGTTGTCTCCTGCACAATGATATCCAAGCCGGACAATCCGGAATTGAAGATTGAAGATTGAAGATTTTGGGGACACAGATTTGCACAGATAACCGCAGATTAGTACAAACCGCCTAGCGGCGGAACCATGTCCAGACATACGCAGCTGCCTGCTTACTATGTGTCCTATCTCGCCGAAGGCGAAACAAACTTTCTTTTTTAATCCGTGTTAATCCGTGGTCATCTGCCTGCCCAACCTGTCCAGTTAAATGCGCGATCAAAGATGTCCGGCGCCTATTTAACCGGGATGAAATCTTTTTTGCCCTTATTTCATCGGGGTGTCCTAATTGTCCCTTCTTTTGAAACATGAAGTGTCCAATTATTTTGCAAATATGGGATAAATCCATATCTACAACCACTTAACCAATCAACGTTATCTATAGTTACTAAATTGGACGATTTTATTTGGTTCGATCTTTTCGATCAAGTAAAAAAATAATAGGAAATATTTCAAAAGAAGTATATAAAGCAATGATGCCGAAGCAAATCAAAAAGAATGAGCGCAAACTAGACAAATCCGAAGGTGATATCAATATTTCCCACAGACGCGACGTTTGGCAAAAAAAACACATAGACGCTGAAAGTCGTGCACTGCTGGCGGAAGATTCAAAATATTTCCTAAAACAGTCCCTTTCCACCCCGTGTCTGAACACCATGCGCGCCTGCGAGGGCATTTACATCGAAGACTTGCAGGGACGACGCTATATGGATTTTCACGGCAACAATGTCCATCAGGTCGGGTTTTCCAACCCGGATGTCATTGCCGCCATCAAAAAACAACTGGATGAACTACCCTTTTGCACCCGCCGTTACACCAACCGGATCGCAGTCGATCTGGCCAGAAAGTTGGCGCAAATCGCCCCCGGCAATTTGAATAAATCGCTGTTTTGCCCGGGGGGTGCGGAAGCCGTCGGCCTGGCACTCAAACTGGCCCGGGTGGCAACCGGTCGGCACAAAACGATTTCGATGTGGGATTCCTTTCACGGGGCCACCCTGGATACCATCTCCATCGGCGGTGAGTCCATTTTCCGTCAGGGCATGGGACCGCTGCTGGCGGGTACCGAACACGTCCCGCCGCCGGACGAATATCGCTGCGTCTTCGGCTGCTCAGACCGGGGCGGCTGTGACCTGGTTTGCGCCGATTACGTGGCGTACATCCTGGAAAAAGAAGGCGACATCGCAGCCGTTATTTCCGAGCCGATTCGAAGTACCCCCTACATCCCCCGGCCCGAATACTGGGAAAAAATCCGGCAGGCCTGTGACCGTCACGGCGCGTTGTTGATATTTGACGAAATTCCCCATTCGCTGGGCCGTACCGGTAAGATGTTTACTTTTGAAAATTTCGGTGTGATTCCCGATATTGTCGTCATCGGCAAAGGATTGGGAGGCGGTGTCCTCCCTCTGGCTGCAATGATTGCGAGAGAAGACCTGGATGTGGCCGGTGAGCGGGCGCTGGGTCATTATACTCATGAAAAGAACCCGGTGTCCTGCGCGGCCGCCCTGGCCGCCATCAACTACATCGAAAAAAACCAATTAGTGAATCATGCCCGGCAGTTGGGACGCTATTCATTGAAACGCCTGGAAGACATGCAGCAACGCCATGACCTGATCGGCGATGTCCGCGGCCTGGGTCTTTTTTTAGGCATCGAGCTTGTCAAAGACCGCCTTTCCCGTGAACGCGCCGGGGATGAAGCCGAAGCCGTGATGTATGCCGCCCTTTCAAAAGGCCTCAGTTTCAAGGTTACCATGGGAAACATTTTGACGTTGACACCGGCCCTGACCATTACAAAAAAGGAAATGGATAGCGCCCTGGATGTTATCGAGGAATGCATCGCCGAGGTTGAAGAGAAGAAAAAGGTGGATTAGATTACCGGGCTTTTTTGACATTTTTTTTGATTCTCTAAACCCATCATTCGATTATCCTCGTCGAGCTGCAGGCCTAAAGAGCCGGAAGCCAGAACCCATGCTTCTCTCCGGGGTGCAGACCAATTAGGGCGAAGCCCCTATCCGCATTGTTAATTTTTGGCATTTATCTTGACACTTATTCTATAGACTGACTATAAGACATTTGTTATGAATGTGATACTGGATGATCTGGCCCTGCAAAAGGTCTTGAAATAGACGGAGGGGTTTGTGATACTCGAGGCGATTAATGTTACGAAAAAATTCGGTGAGCTCAAAGCGGTGAACGATCTGAGTTTTGAGGTGCAAAAAGGGCAGATCTTCGGTATTGCTGGACCCAATGGCGCCGGTAAATCAACGGTTTACAATCTTATCACCGGTTTTTACAACTTTGACGGCAAAATCGAGTTTGAGGGCCGGGATATTTCAGGCCTGCCGCCTTACCGTATAGCCAAAGCCGGTATTGCCCGGACCTTTCAGATTCCTCAAACCTTTCCAAGCCTCAGTGTACAAAAAGGCATTTCCGTGGGCAGCCGCTTCGGTGCCGCCGGCGGACTTGACCCTGCCCACGTGGATGAGGTGATCCGCTTTGTCGATCTTGAAAAAGAGCGTACCCAAAATACCGGTCTTTTAAACTTGTTGGGCAAGAAAAAACTGATGATCGGAGCAGCCCTGGCCACCAAGCCCAAAATCTTGATGCTCGACGAGCCCATGGCCGGCTGCAATGCCTCTGAAATTAAAAGTCTCATGAATTTAATCAGCAGAATCAACCAGGATTTGGGCATCACCATCATTATCATCGAGCACTTCATGAAGGTGCTCACCGAGCTTACCGAAACTCTGTTGATCATTGAATCCGGGTGCAAAATCTTGCAGGATGAGCCCGCCAAAGTCGTCAATGATCCCAGGGTTATTGAGTGCTATTTAGGTGACGCTAATGCTGAACGTGAATAATTTGAACGCCTATTACGGTGAATCGCATGTCTTAAAGGACGTCTCCATTGCCGTTAAAGAGGGCGAGGTGGTCGTCATGCTGGGACCCAACGGCCATGGCAAAAGTACGCTGTTAAAATCCATTTGCGGATTAGTGGATAAAAAGGAAGGTAAGATCACCTATCAGAATCGAGACATCATTGGTTTGGTTACTGAAAAACTCGTCGACCTGGGAGTTATCTACATATCTGAAAACCGTGAACTTTTTCCTTATATGACGGTTTTGGAAAACCTGAAACTGGGGGCCTATACCAAAAATGCCCGGGCTCATGAAAAGGATAATCTGGAGCGGGTATTCGCTCTCTTCCCCCGGTTGGTGGAACGTCGCAAACAGTTCGCCTCAACTATGAGCGGCGGCGAGGCCCGCATGCTGGCTGTGGCAAGGGGGTTGATGTCCAACCCGGATTTTCTGTGTATCGATGAACCCTCTTTGGGCCTTCAGCCTAGCTTGCGGCATGAGGTCTTTTCCATAATCAAGCAGATCAACGATCAGGGAAAAACCGTCCTGCTGGTTGAACAGAATATTCCTCAAATAGCGCAACTGGCTGACAGAATCTATGTTATGGAAGAGGGACAAATCTCTTTTGAAGGCAATAAAGACGAAGCACTCAACAATGAGCATTTGAAGGAGATTTTTTTGGGAATGTAATAAAGGTATAAACGCCCATGTTTAGT
>CAVXXE010000018.1:0-98419 GCA_963765595.1 uncultured delta proteobacterium | reverse complement strand
AAAAAAAAAAAAAAAAAATATTGCTTCAATAATGACGGTTTATATTGATAAAATTGCGGATCTCCTGCCAATTTTTTTACTTTTAATAATAGCCCCATTTGATCAAAGAGAATTAAAACCAGTTATTTATCTGGCTTCCGGGATTACAGCGTTTGTCTTATTGTTGTCTTTTTTTGCCATGGTGTTTATTGCTTATAAAAAAAATGCTTCTGTGACCTGGATTGACAGAATATTTTTCTTTTTGTCCGCAAAGATCAAGGCTAAAATAAGCAACTTTTTAAATCTTTTTGTTGAAGGATTATCCTCAATGTCCCTGTTAAAAGGCAGGCTCTTTGAAATAATTGGGTTAACAATTTTAGCCTTAATCGCTCACTGTTTTTTTATGTGGCTATTTTTTTTTTCCTTTGGGATTAATTTGCCGGTACTAACCGTACTTGTTGGATATTTGTTATTAAATGCTTCATTCGTTTTGCCGGCGCCGCCAGGGTTCTCCGGAAGTTTAGAGCTTACATTTGTTTTTATTTTTACCTATCTATACGGCTATGAAATAAATTTGGTAAGCGCGGTGGCCGCATCTTCCCATGTTTTTGTCGCAGTATTTTTTGGTCTGTTCGGGATTTCAGGCATAGCTTTAATTGGTACAAAATTATCAACAATTATCAGGGTAGAGCGATGAAAGAGAGTGGCTTAAGCTGAATTAAAGAATAGAGTCTAGCCTATTATTGAGGAAATTTAGATGAATGTGTGCGGAAGTTCTGGATGTGTTGGGACACGCGATAACTGAGGGCGTTCAGGGAGTTAGATTGATGAGGCTTAAAAAATGAAAGTATATATTGTTTTACCCACCTATAACGAAGCCGAGAATATTGCTACTCTTGTGCAACGAATCTTTTCACTTTATCCGGATATTTATATTATCGTGGTCGACGACAATTCGCCGGATGGGACCGGTGAAATTGCTGATACCTTAACTAAGAAATACCCGAACCTTTCAGTCATTCATCGGCCTAAAAAGGGCGGATTAGGTAAGGCCTATGTATGTGGTTTCAAAAAAGCGTTATCCTTTGGAGCGCAGCTCATTTTTGAGATGGACGCAGATTTTTCTCATGATCCAGGTTATATTAAGGATCTTGTCGAAGCCGCAGAAAAAGCCGACGTAGTCATTGGCAGTCGATATATAAAAGGGATAAGAGTTGTAGGTTGGCCTTTTAGGCGGCTTTTGCTAAGCAAGTTAGCAAATATTTATGTTTCTTATATTATGGTTAAGCCGGTTCGAGATTCCACTTCAGGTTTTAGATGTTATCGCAGGGAAGTCTTGAAAAGAATTCATTTAGAAAATATCTGGTCTGATGGGTATGCATTTCAGATTGAAATGACCTATTTAGCTTTCAAACATGGATTTAGGGTGATTGAAGTTCCCATAACTTTTATGGAAAGGGAGCACGGAGTATCCAAAATATCAAGAAAAGTTGTGCTGGAGGCGTTTTGGATAACTCTAAGATGTCATGCTCCTATTTTTAAAATAATTAAACACTTATTTAAATTTAGATATTACAGAGATATATTTAATGAGTATTACATTTCGCTTGACAAATAATACTAGTGTATTGAGCCAGGATACTTTCGACCTTTTCGGAGTCGCCAAAGATAACTTTTTGAGTCACTTTGACCACGCGATATTTTTTATACTGCTTGACGACCTGAACATAGAGCAGATCCGCTGAAGTGAAAAAGTGCGGATTAGGCGTGCTACCTGGGTCAGGTTTACGGACAGGATAGACAAACTCGTCATAAAGTTGCAGCAGCGCATTGGTGTATCGATCCAATTGATCAGATGAAAATAAATCAGGCATTCGTATCGTAATCCGTTCTAGCTCTTGAAAAATGGATACGGCGTGCGGCAAAGTTCGTTTACCGACGATATTCGCCGGGACAATTTTGTTGATAGCATTTAAGGCGATCCAGATCCAAGCATCACCCAATGAGCGTTGTAATTTTTCAACTGGATCAAGATTTTTTTGACATACGAAAGACCACGTCTCGTCGAGTTGACACTCTGTGACCTACTCATTCATAAAAAGCGACCGGCTAACTCTTTTGCCTGTTCATTGGTCTTAGTCAGGACGAGCAGAACGTTCTTTTTATCGACGTTCTGAATGCGGGTTCACGACAAGAATTCGCGTACCGGCAATTTGGCAGGAAAAATTTTTCAAGTCGATAAAGTTTGAGCGTAATTAAGATTCTGGATGGATTTGAGGATGGAAGGCCTCTCTTAGAGCTGGATGCTCTCCGAGCAGGAAGCCTGCTCGTAGATCCTATCCTCATCTAATTTTTAATTCAAAACTCACAACGTTCAATAATTTCTCGAAAATCAATAAACGGCCAATTTCTCAGTCCAATTAGTAAAGAGTATTTTCAGAAATAGTTGTCGTTTGACAATTTAGAAAAGAAAGTGAGAATTAATTAATAAATATGAATGACGCGCATAAAAGATTAATTTTAATTTTCTCTATCGCGCTAAGCTTGAGACTATTGCTGTTTTTCAGTGTCGGTTCATGGAATGATGAAATAGTTGAAAAAAGGATTTTTGTTGGTGATGCTACAGGGTATCATAACCTTGCGGTAAATTTATTGGAAAATAAGAGCTTTTTTATATCGAAAAATCCACCATATGTTCCTGAAATTAAGAGAACTCCTATATATCCATTCTTACTTGCGCTAATTTATTTTATTTTCGGAATTAAGCCATATGCTGTGATTTTTTTTCAACTTATCATAGGGTCTCTAAACTGTGTATTGACATATAAAATTGGAGAAATTATTTTTGATAAAAAAACGGCCTTGTTGGCAGGCTTCATCATGGCGGTTGAATATTTCAGTATTCTCTTATGCAATCAGCTTTTGACTGATACATTATTTGTTTTCCTTTTTATGGTTCATGTTTATTTTTTGGTACGATTTCTAAAACAGGACTATAATTGGGATTTAATTTATTCTGGATGTTTTCTTGGACTCGCTACACTTTGCAGACCCGTAAGTGTCTACTTTTTTATATTTATCCTTGGGATTTTCTTCTTATATTTTAGAAAAAATCTGAAAACAGGTATGTTAAGATATACGATGATAATATCTGCTTTCTTCATTATAATTATCCCTTGGATGGTCCGTAATTACACAGTTTCCAATAAATTTTTTGTGTCTTCCATGCAAGAAAAAGTAGTGCAGAGTAATTTAAGCAATTTCCTTAAATTAAATCCAGTTTATCAACAGAAGGATGAAATTCATAATGCAAGCCCGGGTCCTTCTAAAATAAGAAAAAGCAATCAAGGTATGCCAGCAAAAAAGAAACTCATTAATGCTGCTTTAAGAGATATAAAAAAGTATACAAGAGGAGTGATTCGTTTTTTCATGATTCCAGGTAGCAGTGCATATCCCAACATTTTAGGCTTTAAGGATAATCCATTAAAATTAGGCTTAATATGGACAAAGGGTCCATGGGAATTCGTCAAAATCGCAGTACAGAAAAAAAGTGTTTTGGGAATGGTTCTGATGTGCTTTTTCTTAAGCTTCCTGACCCTTCTTTATTTCACAATGTGTTTTGGAATATATACGGCTATAAAAGAGAGGAAATTCATAGATGTTTCCTTATTCATAATGATAATAGTGTATTTCGCACTAGCAACAGGTCCTTTCGGTTTTTCACCAAGATATAGAGCGCCGATTATGCCATATATAATATTGCTTTCATCCTACGGTATTGTGCAGCTTCACATAAGATTCAATGAATATAAGACAAAAAGAATGACAACAACAATGAGTAAAATTTCATCTTAATGCCGATTAATTAGCATTTATTGATCAGGGGAAAAGTCAATCTCTTTTCTGTAAACATTTTCTTTCAATAATTCTCATAAAATCTATTCTCGGTCCCTTCGGGATGTCGTATTACTGGTTCAAGTTGGCCACATGTTACAGAGCAAACGACATACCCTTTGGGACTTTAAGTTTTTTCGGCGGCAAAATTCGAGCTATTTGCCGGTCTGAAAATTTGGAAAAAAATAATCGGGTAGTAACCCGAAGAATGGCTCCAGCTGAATAAGGTTCAGAATGGTTTTTGGGATGAAAGATCTTTTAATCCACAGATTTCGCAGATTACACGGATTACTCTAATCACTTTAAGAGCGATGCGAAATCTACAGGGTTTAATTCCCCGCAGCTTGTTGTAGCGAAGCGGAAATCCCGCTCAGCGGGGCTGCAAATTAATTTTACCTTTAAAGATACCCCGCGGCTTGCCGTGGGGAGGTTCATTAGTGAATAAGAACTTATTCTTTGACTCCGATGGATGGAATTCATTTTATGATTCTTTGTGATTGAATTGGGATTGACAGGATATCTTCAATCAATTACTATAGCATTAAGATACATTGGGAGGTTACGTGATGACAATCATGGAACGTATTGAACTCAATCCGAAAGTTTGCAATGGAAAGCCTGTTATCAAAGGTACCCGTATTCCTATCTCAGTTATTTTGGAGCAGATAGCGCAAGGCGAATCATGGGATGATTTGCTTAAAGGCTACCCGGAGTTAAAGAAAGATGATATCAAGGCTGCGTTGCTCTATGTGCGGGCGTCACTTGACCACACTGAGGTAAGGGCAGCAAATGCCTGATACCTGTAGGCTCTATCTGGATCAAATGTTGAGACATGAAGTCGCGCAAGCTTTGAGGAATGAAGGTCACAATGTATTGCGTGCAACTGAAGTAGGTCAAGCACGAGCGGATGATCATCAAATACTGCAAAAAGATGGGACTGGGGTCGGACCTAGCTAACGTATTGATTTATAAAAACAAGCACTGTATTTTTAAGCGATTTTCAGCCTTAAACGTCCATTTTTAGGGTCAAAATATGAGATCGCCTCAAAATTTTTATCGAAGGAGGGTTTTTAGTGAATTCAAGATTATCAAGCGGTTAATTCCGCTGATCAAGCGTCATCGATTGGCCGTAACGGCAATTATCGTCATGGGATGCCTGATCGCCCTGTCGGAAGGGATTGGCATCAGCTTGTTTATTCCGCTTCTGTATAGCCTGAATGCAGATGAATTTAAGCCGGAGACAGACGACTGGATCGGTCGTCTGCTCAACCGTTTTTTTGAGATGACGCCCCCTACCAACCGTCTCATATACATATCGTTTCTAATTTTTGGGTTTGTATTTCTGAGAGGCCTCTTGTTATACGGGAGCAACATCCTATCCGCGTGGTTAAACGCTCGACTCAGCCATTTTTTGCGCTGCAGCGCATATGATCAGTTGCTCGATGTCGGCATGCGTTTTATTGACCAAAAACCATCCGGAAAGCTAATGAACACGCTTGAAAATGAAACATATGCTGCAAGTGATGCGGTTGATATGGTGATCGCTTTGGTGATTAAGGTTTTCACCGTAATGATCCTCACAGTTTTTTTATTGCTTATTTCCTGGCGACTCACGATTTTAGTTATTACGGTGCTGGTTATCATCTCCCTTTTGATAAAAACCATGACCCGGCGGGTTGAATTGCTTTCACGAGAGGGATTAAAGGCGGACGAAGCATTTTTGCAGCGCATCATAGATTTTTTCCGGGGTGTACGGACAATTCGTGCATGCGGCCGCGAACTCTACGAACGACAGCGATTTGCGAGGGCCTCGCGCCGAATTAGCAAGGTCAATATTAAGTTCGAGATAAATTCCGGTTTTATCGAGCCCCTCTCGGAGGTTCTGGCAGTAACTCTAATTGTATTTATTCTTTTTTTTGCAATCCCGTACTCGTTTAACCTACCGACAGTTCTGGTTTTTATCTTCCTGCTCTATCGTCTACGGCCTTACTTTGGCGAATTGGATGAAACCCGAACCGCTCTGGTCGGATCGATTGCCTCGGTGGAAGCGGTCACGGGACTGCTAGAGCGCGAGGATAAGCCGTATATTCAGACCGGCTCTGTTCCTTTCGTCGGTTTGCGAGAATCAATCAAATTTGATTCAGTTTGCTTTCAGTACGAACCCAGTAAAAAATTGGCTTTACAGGATCTGTCAATCCAGATTCCCAAAGGCAAGACCACTGCAATTGTGGGCCCATCGGGAGCGGGTAAGTCAACACTAATCCATCTATTGATTCGGTTCTATGAACCTTGTGATGGCACCATTTATGTTGATAGTTTGCCATTGGAAAAACTAAATCTGGATTCGTGGCGCAAACGTTTGGCCGTCGTGTGCCAGGAGGAATACATCTTCAATTCAACGGTGCGACAAAACATCGCATACGGGCGTATGGATGCTGAGGACAATGAAATCATCGCTGCTGCAGAACTAGCTTTGGCACACTCATTTATTCGAGCTCTCCCTGAGGGTTACGATACAATTTTGGGGGAGCGGGGCGTGCGTCTGTCGGCAGGCCAGAAACAGCGCATCTCCCTATCACGGGCCATCGTACGCCATCCGGAGATTCTCCTATTGGACGAGGCAACCAATGCCCTTGATAGTATATCTGAGAGTCAAATTCAGGAAAACTTGAAGCATCTACCGGAAGAAATGCACCATTATCGTCGTGGCACACCGGCTGTCCTCGATTGAAAAGGCGGATCACATTATCGTGCTGGATGCCGGTAGAATCGTGGAACAGGGAAACACCAGACAACTTTTGAATAACCGGGCACTATTCGCCCGACTGCATGCCCTTCAGAGGCAGAGTAGCGATTCACGTCCGGATAATATTCAACCGGTATGACGAAAACGCACCTCGGAAACTACTGTGAAATCGTAAACCTCGATCTATCTCGAGAAATTCCAGCCGCAACACTTTCCAGCAGCCGCGCGGGCGTATACCTGGTCTTCTGGTGGCAGGATATCCCTTTGGGGCAGGACTACATTGACTGTGCCGGCAAGACTCTCTCCAGAAAGGAGATAATTAAAACAGCCCTTTGCGCGATCGCACCTGCGGCCGAGAGTTACGGCGCGGGATACGAATACGGCTTATCTTCAGTGGCCCGGTTTCGGTCGTCCGAGCGTCGTCAGGATCTTCTATCTGATTTTCAAGGGTTTCAAGAAAACATGCGCCAGGCTCTCGGCGAATCAACCGTCCACCCACCTGATCTCAGCCGTGCCAAAGAAGAAACGGTCAGCATCGTTCTGCCGACTTATAATCGACCGGAAAAACTGAGTGACTGCCTCAAGTCACTGCAGGCACTCCGCCGGCCGCCGCACGAGGTCATTGTTGTCGACAATGCACCCCGGCTGCCGGGTGTTCGCCGGGTGTTATATGATTTCCCTTCTGCACGGTATATCGCTGAAGACCGAACCGGGGCCAGCGTGGCCCGCAATACCGGCGTGCGACAAAGCAACGGCAGCATTATTGCCTTCCTCGACGATGACGAGACCGTCCACCCAGACTGGCTGTCTTGGCTCATACCCTGTTTTGAGGATTCCCGCATGGGTATTGCGACCGGCCTGGTGCTGCCTGCCGAGTTACACAGCGAGGCCCAATTTATTTTTGAAAAGCGGTTCAGTTTCAATCGAGGATATGTTCCGGCCTTATTTGATACTGCCTATTATCAAAAATACAGGAATTGGGGCGTTCCGGTATGGGAGGTGGGGGGCAGCGGTAACATGGCAATCCGCCGAGCGGCCTTTGATCAACTGGGCGGCTTCGACGAACGCCTGGGTGCCGGACGGGCCGGCTGCAGCGAAGACAGCGAGCTCTTCTACAACGCTATGGTCAATGGCTGGCAATGCCGGTATGAACCACGCGCGGTCACTTTTCATACGCATCGCCCCGATATCGACAGTCTGAAAACCCAACTGTTTTTTTATATGCGGGGACACGTTGCCGCCTTGCTGACGCAGTATTCTAAATATAAAGATATTGGTAATTTGGGCCGCCTGTTTGTCGTGCTACCGATGGTCTATGTGAAGCATTTAATGTGCGGTCTCGCGCGAGATCCTGCATATCGGTTTCATTTCCTCTGGGCTGAAATTTTTGGGTGTTTCTCCGGAATGCGATTTTATCTGCGCAATCGGAGGAAGACCTGATGGAAGTATCAATTATCGTTGCGATTTACAATATCGCAGATACGCTTGAAGACACTCTTCAATCCATCTCACAACAGACCCATCCGCATTGGGAAGCGTTACTGATCGATGATGGATCTACGGATGGTTCGGTGAAGATTGCAAACACATACGCCCAAGCCGACAAACGTTTCCGGGTCATCCCGCAAATCCATGCCGGGGTCAGCGCCGCTCGGAATCGAGGCATCAAGCAGGCCAACTACGACTGGCTGCTATTCCTCGACGGCGATGACTGGATACTACCCCAGCACCTTGAGCATATGACGTCCGTGCTCAGATCTGACGAGAGCCTTGGGGCGGTATATTGCGGCTGGTGCTGGTACTCTCCCGACGGTTACTACTTCTCTAAAGACATCGGACGGGTGAAAGGTGATCTTTTTGCGCTGCATGCTATAGAGTGCCCCTATGCCATACATGCCTATGTGGTAAAACGCAAGATCGTGGAGGCGGTCGGCGGATTCGATCCGGAGCTTCGGACCTGTGAAGACTGGGATTTATGGCAGCGTGTCGCCCGAACGGGGGTGAAGTTCAGCAGGGTCCCACGCGTGCTGGCGCCGTCGCGGATGCGGGTAAACTCGGCTTCCATGGATGGTCGCAGAATTCTTGAGGACGGTCTGAAAGTGCTCTATCAGGGATATGAACCGGATCCACGATTAGCGACCCAGCACCCGCTCTATCCAAACGGTCTGTCGGCCGAGGGCAAGGTGGAAAAGAAGTTTTATCTGCTTTGCTCAGCCGCAGGATTGTTGATCGGCCGAGGTGAGGATCCCAGCTTTTTATTAGAGATGCTGCACGATGATTCCTGTTCGAAGCTGGAGCCGTATGCGGTGGGCGATTGTATCACTTTGGCGGCGATGCTGTCCGCATCCCGGCCGCTAAAGGAGTGGAAAAAGGAATGGCTGCGGATGGAGCGACTCGCGCACCAATTCCTGGAAAAGTTGGAAAAGCATTGCGGAACCCGGGGTTTAGCCCGGAAGGCACGCAGGTATCCTCAACGACTGATCGGCGTTTATATGGGGGCCATCGGCGGACGGTATCGGCTGAATTCTGCTTTTAACTGGCTGGGTCTGCTTCCAAGCAAAGTAAAATCATGGTTCAAGCGACATGTCTGGTTGATTGTATGGTGGCTCAGAGACCTTGTGACAATTGGTCTCAAGATGAATTCGAGATGTTACCGTTTAGCGTTCCGAATTTACAGAAGTTTGCGTCCGGTTGAGGATGGAGTCTACTTCGCAGAGCTTTTCAATAAGCAAGTCGATCCTTGGGATTATACCAGTGAGTACGAGCAAACCAAGTATATCCAAACCCTGGATTTGATCCCCCCTGGGCATATCCAAGACGCTATTGAACTGGGCTGCGCCGAAGGTCATTTTACCGTCCAGCTTGCTCCACGTGTTAAAAGCCTGCGGGCGGTCGACATATCACAAATTGCGCTTGACCGAGCGGCTGAAAGGTGCAACCGGTATTCCCATATCCGTTATCAGCGATTGGACCTTATAAAGGACCCGATTCCCGGGCAATACGATCTAATCATATGCAGTGAGGTTTTATACTTTGCCGCCAGCCGATTCCGTCTGCGTAAAGTTTCCCAAAAGATAACAGCAGCGCTTAAGCCCGGTGGATATCTGGTCATGGCCCACGGCAATGTTGTCAACGATGAGCCGGATCGCACCGGATTCAACTGGGAGCATGCCTTTGGAGCCAAATGTATCGGAGAGACCTTCGCAGGTCTCCCTTCGATGATGTTTCTCAAAGAACTTCATACGCCGCTTTACAGGATTCAGCTTTTCGAGAAGAAGCAAGCAGAGCAATCTGTTAAGTGTACAAATATTCCTGAAATCATTGAAATAGAGCAGCCTACGGAGCTTGAACCCGAAGTTTTATCACAGGTACTATGGAATGGGTCTGCGAGGCTGCTACCGGTGCTTCTGTACCATAGCGTAGCGCCCAGTAGATCTCAGGAGCTCTCTGCCTTCCACGTTACGCCGGAACAGTTTGAAGAGCAACTGTGTTTTTTGCGAGACAACGGCTTCCATAGTGTCAGCCTTGGAGATTGTCACAATTGGTACTATGAATCCACGCCGTTGCCGGCAGGGTCGATCATGATTACATTTGATGATGGATACCGGGATTTCCTGGTGTATGCCTGGCCATTATTACAGCAGTATGGATTTAGCGCCCATATCTTTCTGGTAGCCGGGGAACTCGGCCAGACAAACCGCTGGGACCAGTGCTATGGTGAATCAAAACCATTATTGACCTGGGACGAGATTCACCGGCTCCAGGAAGAAGGGGTTTCATTTGGATCCCACTCCCTGACTCACCCGACGCTGACGACGATTCGAAGGAAACAGGTGAAAAAGGAACTTTACGATTCGCGCCTGCTTCTTCAACAGGGTTTCGGAACCCCCGTAACCTCATTTGCCTATCCATACGGAGAATTCAATCGCCGGATCCAATTTCTTACCGGGTATTACGGGTACAACCTCGCATTTACCTGCGAACCGGAACTGTGTACGGCGCGGAATTCGCCGCTCGCACTTCCACGTATCGAGATCGAAAGAGAAGATACCCTAAAATCGTTTGCCGAAAAAATTGGTGTGCATCGGCGGATAGTCGGAAGGAACGTGAGGTCTCCCTACATCCAGGTTGATTTCGAAGAATGACCGAAAGGAACGGAAACATAACCGGTCGAAGGGCCTTGTCAAATTCGATGATGGATTCAATTTCAATTACGATGAAAAGGGTCCTACAATGGTGGGATTATCCTATCTTTTTGATACTCGCCGGCGTGATCATAAGTGCCATGATCTATGCGATGCAGCACTGGTTTTCCCTCGGCGACTGGCGAAAGTTCCCAACCATTTACCTGCTCTCTACCCTGATATTGATAGTTGAATTGGTTAACTATTTAGGCAGATGGTTTATTTTATTGATCATGCGAAAGCCGGTACCCATCCCGGCTAGATCGTCCTGGAAAGTCTGTGTGGTAACCACATTCGTTCCCGGCAGCGAATCTCTGGAAATGCTGGAGGCTACCGTGAGGGCGATGGTGGCCATGGACTATCCCCATGACACCTGGGTATTGGACGAGGACAATGATCTCCGGGTGAGGGAGTTGTGCGAACGGCTCGACGCAAACTATTTTAGCCGTAAAAATCTTCCCCAATACCAGACAACGCATGGCGCATTCCAAGCCGGCTCCAAACATGGCAACTATAACGCCTGGCTTCGTTCAATCGGATTCGAGCATTATGACATAATTAGTGCATTTGACCCGGATCATGTGCCCCAACCAAATTTTCTTTCCAGGGTGATTGGCTATTTCAATGACCCTAAAATCGGCTACGTGCAGGCTGCACCAGCCTATTACAATCAAAGCGCAAGCTTTATCGCCCAAGGAGCAGCCGAAGAAACTTATGCATACCATTCCTCCGTGCAAATGGCCGCCTTTGGCCTGGGATATCCCATCGTCATCGGAAGCCACAATACTCACCGGATGAAAGCCTTACGGGAAGTCGGTGGTTTTGCACCACATGAAGCTGACGACCTTCTAGTGACACTTAATTACCGTGAACAGGGATGGCAAGGGGTATACGTGCCGGAAATTTTGGCCCGAGGATTAACGCCGGTAGATTGGAACGGGTATTTGACTCAGCAGCGCCGGTGGGCCCGTTCGGTTATGGATTTGAAATTTCGATTTTATCTTAAAATGGCAAAAAATTTACCCCTACATACGCGGATCGCGGGTTTCGTTCACGGCCTGAATTACCTCTATAAAAGCCTTTCCATCTTCGCTGCCTATTTGCTGCTTCTCTTCATACTTGCGACGGGAGCCTCTCCCAAAATGCTGTCGCGTGAGACACTGGAAATGTTTTTGGTTCTGTATGGAGTTCTTCTAATATGCGATTTCTATCGCCAGCGCTTTTACCTGGACTGGGGCAACGAATGGGGATTACACTGGCGGGCAGCCATTCTCCAATTTATGAAATGGCCGTACTTTATAATTGCATTCGTCGATGTAATTGCCGGCCGGAGTTTAAGGTTTGCTACCACCTCAAAGGTGCGCTCGACCCCGCCAATTGCTGCCGTGCTCTGGCCGCAATTGGCGGTGTTTATGTTCATCTGCACTGCTTGGGCATTTGGATATGTCTCCGGGAATATTTTAAACCCGTGGATACATATCGTTGCATCAACAGTTTTAATAGGGCTCGGAGCGTTGATGCTAACAGCTTTTATTAGATTTCCCGATCCCTTTGATTGTTCATTGCTGCAAAAAAAATCTGGCCGGGGGTCGGGCCACCCCTGATCCACCATCAAAAAAAATAAAAAACCTCGTTGCGCTTGAGAAAGAAAAGAATAGGGTCACATCTTAAAAATTAAATATTCGCACAAAGGCGCAGAGACGCGAAGGGAAAGCGAAGGACGAGCGGAAGATGGTCGAAGGCCGACGGATGAGGGACGAGAGGATGAATGGATGATTAGGATGAGTTCCTCCGGAACGGATGATAAAGAAATAAAGCCGGGGATGGAGAATAAAGATGGGATGGGTGGATGATTAAAATGGTTGGATGAGCTCATTTGGAATTTGAATGATCATAATTCACAAACCATCTTTTTCAATTAGAATGGGGTCGGGCCACGTTAAGTATTTGATAGCAATTGACATATAGTTAAAAAGTAGGCTTAATACAGGGCAATAATGGCTTTTTTGGCTCGAAAATAACGGAAATTGGAAGACGAATCTTTGGGGACATCCATAAAAAAGTAAATAACAAAGTTAAGTTGTCGTTATATTTATTTATATTTAGAAAGTGGAATGATGAGAAGGCAGAGTTTCCCAGTCAAAAAGGCTCTGCTCTTGACTCTTATTGGTAATTGTTCAAAGGTTCAAGATCCTTTATTCGTAACCTCTGAATGGTGGGGCAAGCTCATCTTTTTCGAAAAAGCGAAACTGGGGGTTATTTACATCAATTACCGCTTTTACTGCTATTTTGATTTCATGCGACTTTGCTTTCATCGTAACTTTTTTTAAAAAATTTACGGGTAGTCTTTTTTTCCATCTTTTGATAGTGCTTTATTAGTTTAAGCGTATCGGAGCCGTGTTCCTGAGTTATTTCACGCCTGATAGCTCTTATACATTCAATAGTAGGATCATCTTTCATCTTTCATTCCTCCCAAGAAAGAAGCTCAAATGGGGTGATTAGGGCCGGTACAAAAAGGCCTAAAAGCGTATTTATTCTTCGAATATGGGCAAATTTGTTCGCATTGGCTAAGTGTTGACAATTCCATGTAAGTAAAAAGTCGCAGTTGTGATATGATGCCAGCGCCAGGTGAAGTGCATCCCCCTTTGTATCAGCGGGCATTAGTTGACGCGATATATAGGTATCAACAATATCGGCGATCTCATTAGGTGTGGTTAGTATAGGCACATCATCAAGTAAGCCGACTATGTTTTCTTTGTTTGGGTATTTACCTCTTTCTAATTCCTCGATAACAGCCAAGCTGGTTACCAACTGGTAATAGCTTCGATACACATTCCACCATTCCCGGGTCCAATTCCTTTGTCAGTAAAATGGCCTTTGATTCATTGGCCATAGAGAGGACCTTATCATCCGAAATACCAGGATCGATTTCTGTTACATCCAAAACCGCATGTCCACCCTGCCGGAGTCGCGCAATTATTTGGTGATCCAGACTTTCATCGGCAAAAAAATTCATGCGTTTGCCTCAGAAATCGGGTAAACCACATCAGATTTGAGCGCCTGTGCGGCAAATGACAACGCTTCTCTGATCGCATCTTCGGTTAATCGGGGATGTGCATCAAGGATCTGCTCAACAGTTTCACCGGCAGCCAATTTTTCTAATATTAATTCGACTGTAATTCGGGTTCCTGCAATAACAGGTTTTCCCATCATAATAGCCGGATCTGATACTATCATAGGCTTTTTGGTATCCATTTTTTTAACCCTGACATTCAAGTAGTTTTTATATTTGTTTTCGTATGTAATAATTTAATCTTTATATCTTCAGATAGCAAAAAATTTTAAAATCTGTGGTCGCGGGTCGGGCCACACCAGGGTATTAATTTATACCAACAACACTGTATTTTCAAGCGATTTTCAGCCCCCCGGTGAAATGCGCTCCGCTCGTGACTCTGTCAATTGCACAGGGTAAACTTAAACGTTCAATCAAAGGGTCAAAATTGCTCTTTTAACGGAAAACTTAGGGGTCTTCATTCTTGACAGATATGCAGCAGGATGCGTTTAGAGAAGCTTCAAGGATTGCGCTGATGGAGGACGAAGGAGGAGGGCAGATGGAAGGGGGAAGCTCAAAGCTGAAAGGGGCTGGTGGGGGGGGGGGGGGCGGTATTGGGCGCGAGTGCTCGGGGTGGTAAAAAGGTCGTTGAAATGTTGAATTTTGGATGTTGAATATGCCTTTCAACTGTGTGCCCATTCCGGCAGATTGCCCATTTCATGGCGTTTAAACATCCGTATACGTGAAACCTAAAACGTTATCTATTTGAAAATTGCGTGAAAATGCGCTATGTTACACGTGAAAATGAACTATGTTACATTAGATTGTCACTGTATGGGAAAGGTCTCCATGAGAAGAACAATCCTTTTTCGTAAGCTGGGATCTTCAGTTTCGCTGAAATATTGGATCAAAAATGGGTAATGACAGGTTGAAAGATAAGACTCGCCAAGCACAGATAAGTTATTGGGTTGACTCTGCTAATCATGATTTTGACGTCGCAGTAACTCTTTTCCAGAACAAAAAATACGATTGGTGTTTGTTTATTGGACACTTAGTTTTAGAAAAGATTCTGAAAGCCTTTTATGTGAAAAATGTCGGCGAAATTCCTCCACGTATTCATGATCTGGTTCGACTGGCGGATATTGCAAAAATTAAGCTTGATGAAGATACGTTGGAATTTCTGGATGGCGTAAATACGTTCAATATTTCAACGCGATATCCGGATGAGAAATTGAAATTTTACAAAACGTGTACTCATGAATTCACTAATGAACAGTTCAAACGCATAAAGGGAATCTATAAATGTCTCTTGGAAAAGATGGCGCCATAGATAAGGCAAGAAAGCTTGTAGCCCTATTAAATTCAAATGGTATTGATGTCTATGAAGCCTATTTGTTTGGATCTGCTGTTATGAATGAGATGAATGAATACAGTGATATAGATGTCGCTGTCGTCTCAGATAAATTCACGGGTGTACCTTTCTATGATGCGTTAAAGATTAGCAAATTCAGAAGAGCCATCGATTTAAAATTAGAAGTTCATCCCTTTTCGCTGAAGGATATCCTAAACGACCCTCCTATTTTTTTCGTTGATATCAAATCTAAAGGAATTCGAGTCAATTGACATTGCTCCGCTGAGAGGAACTTCCGGGACATCATAGGGGATTCATCACAATTGTAGTTCTGCTGCATCCATCCAGTCTTCCAATTCGACATTGAAAAATCTATTCGTTGAGTTCACCCCAGTTAAGATTAACATGATAGAAGACAGAGGGCGGAGGTATGTAAACAGAAGCTTAGAAGATAAGAGGATTAGTTCGCCACTCTAACGGCGGATAAAAAGGTGGGGGGCTGAAATCAAATTTAGCCACAGACCCACACTGACATACACAGACGTGAAAGGGCTCAAAGCTGAAAAGATAGAAACTGGAAGATAAGAAGTTGTGAACGTGAGAAATTGAGAAGATTAGAGGGTTTCGCCTTAAACGTTGTGCTCCTCAACCTCATAAAGCTCATGGTGGTTTATGCTGCAATAGTTTGTTTGCCAACAGGGAGTTTGTTCAAAATAAGCTCTTTCAAATCCAGCTTTTTAGAAGCATTATCAATATCGATGCCGACCAGGTTTCCGTCATCATCATAATCTAGAACGACTCCCGGTGACACTTCCATGCTTTCTGCGCTGCTTTTGGCTCTAAAGTCGATATACATGGAATCAGTATCCGGATAATAAGCAATTTTCATGGGTTAAACCTCCTGTCTGGAAACGCGTTATGGATAGTAGTTTTATCCTCCAACGTAATTACCCTTAAAAACCTCCCATCAAGTTCATCAATCCGCGCCCAGAACCGGTATCGATTATGTTCTTGCTTTTCAACTTTAACCGGCGATTCTAAAACGCGGATGCACCATTCTTTTTTTAAATATGAGCGTTTTCTTAAAACTTCATTTTCAAAATATGCTGTAAATTTGTAACTTTTCATCAATAAACAATATCAGTTTTCATAATACATTGTAAACGAAATTTTTCCACTGTCATTTCAAGGGTACCGGGGGGGCAGAGGTTGAAACTTTCAGGGTTTGGTAGTGTTTTTTTGCCTCCAATCTCAAACGGCTAAAGGCCCCACCAACTTAAAGATAAGGGTCGCTCATTTAAGGGCTTGTCAAGAGAAAAAACACCCCCTCATTCAAAAAAGTATATTTTTTTGATTGACGGTTGATGAATTCTTAAAAAGCCTAACTCAAAAATTTATTTTTCAGCATAGGTAATGATCTATTCGGTTCTTGATACTATGCTAAATTTCCGGCTTTTTACGAATTCATCAACCGTATTCCGTCCACAGCTCGGCCTCGTTTCTTTAACCGTTTCGCGCCCGTTATTTCGTTATTATAGGTTCACGGTCAGTATTTTCTGACCCGCATCAGTCACTCTCCGAGGCGTAGGCTCTTGTAATCTCTACGAGCCGGCTTCCTGCTCGTAGAGTGCTTGGAAAGCATACAGCTCGGAGAGAGGCCCATCAGGTTCAAGGCAATTGTGTTTTTTACCTCAAAACACCGCCCCTTCCGCCTCGGCGGACCAGAAAATCGTCGGTGCCATGCCGATTCCAATTGAATATTTGCAGATCATGTGGTTATTAACCAACCCCTTTGTGGCTATCGGCATAGGCGAATCAAATTTTTTCTTGCCATTGGAAGTTTTTTTACTTTCTACGCATCGGCTATAGGAAGAGTAATTGCCAGCTTTAGGAAACCGACCAATGTTGCCAACTTCGAGCATAATGGTAAGTCCTAAAATATTGCCGATACCCGGAGTGGTCAATAGTTTGATAAACTCTTTTTTAAGTTTAATTTGTGACAGCACTTCTATCTCAATTTCACTGACTATGCGATCCAGGAATCTAATCGTCTCCATATTTCTTTTTGCCGTAAACACCAGGTGACGATCGGAAAACAATTTGTCAATAAATTCATCTCTGAATCTTTTAATCTGAGCTCCGGAAAAATTAAGACCACGGTTTCTGGTGAGCATGCTTTGCAGGCTCAAAATTTGAGATGTCCTCTGCCTGACGAACATCAGCCTTCTTCGCAGCAAATCTCGCAGGGGTCTTTGATGCTTTGGATAAATATATCCTTCAGGTAAAATGCCCAAACGCAGCATATGCGCCAGCCAGAATGAGTCCCACTTGTCGTCTGTGTGTTTTAAACCGTCATAGGTTTTAATTGCGTTAGGATTTGCCAAATGCACCGTGTAGCCCTGATCCATCAATCCGTCCACCAGCCAGTACCAGTTATAAGTGGATTCAACCACCACGCCTTGCATGCCTGCTTTGAATTTGCCGAGCACCTTAAGGACATCTTCGATCCGATTATCGTGCCGTTTACTTTAGAGTCTTTTGTCTTTGGCGTCTATGACGCCGATGAAATTATTACTTGAATGCAGATCAATTCCAGCGTATGTTTTCATTGGACGCCTCCTAAAACCATAAAGTTAATGTTTGACTGCTCTGCTGGTTGCATAGCACAATTTGCTATCGATAGGGAGGTGTCCTTTCCCAAGCTCGTCAGGCTGTAGTGAGATTTAGCGTCAGCGGTCCGTAGGAAAATCTCACGCTTGACGAGCTAAATGTGCTAACCATATAAGTCGCACTGAAAATCTTTACCGACTATTTTCCTCTGCCCTTTATATGAATATCAGACCAAGCTAAGATATTGATTATAAAGAAAAACCAATGAATTTCGAGACGTTTTTTAACCTTAAACGACCCATTTGGGGGCCAAAATGGGCAGTTTAAGAAAAAGATATTTAAATTTGCCGTACCAAAAGAAAGAAAATAGGGGACAGGCGAATCATATAAAATATTGCTGTTCCAAGTAGCTTTTACGCAAATAAACCAAACCCACTCTAAGGTACACCCTCCGCCTGAAGTTACTTGACATATGATCCCAAACGATTTATTGTACTGTTAGTGGAAGTATCCGAAATTACAACATATCACTATTATATAAAGACTGATTCGGATAAAGAGTGACTATGATGAAGAAGATGTTGATCAGCATAATTTAATACAGCTTTTAGAAAATGTTGAACGGGTATTAAGCATTATAGAGAAGAAAGGAGGTGAATAAGGAATGCCCGCAACTAATACGCCTGACAAAAGCCTTGCAGAAGCTGTCACAATCTTGGTCGATTCGCTTCACCGTAAATTTCCTGGAGTAAAAATAAAATCTATCCCTGCTTACGAAGATGAGGATTATACTTTTGAAATAACTATTCCCCAAGGATTACCCATAGATCAGGTTGAAAAAGAATCACATTTGGCGTGTATCAAAGCTGAGGATGAATATGATATATTTATTCTACCAAATGTAATATATGAGTCGTAGTGAATCTATCTAGTGTCGCCATTCCGTTGTTCCGCCTCCGCGGATCAGTTGAACCAGTTTTTCAACCTCTTAGACTAAGTTAGGGTGCGTTTCTAACAAAAAATTGGGTGTCAAATCCTAGTTAAATAAAAGCAAACACAATTTAACGGGATAAACCTTGATTAGGAATAACAGTTAGTGGCGGAATGGGGTCGGGCCACGTTAAGATATTGATTTATTGCAACAAGCACTGTATTTTCAAGCGATTTTCAGCCCCTCGGTGAAATGCGCCCCAGTTAAACAAAAAATAAAAAAGGTTTCACGGGGTAAACTCCGCTCGTGACTCTGTCAATTGCACCGGGTAAACTTAAACGTTCAATTGTGATAAAATAACCTCCCATTTTAGACCATGACCTGAATATACTTGTTGCTATGTCATGTTCGCTAGTTTTCGTAAAGTATTTAGAATGTTGCGCTGATCGCTTTTGGTCAGATTGAAAAGCTGTCGTTGAAAGGCGGGGTTGTTCAAATCCAAACGTATGTGTTGATGGGTTTTCTGGTTCATCATTTGATTCGGGCTTCTAATTTCTCAAAGTTTGTCTCTTTGGGTGAATTATCTTCTGCCCAGGCAACAGCTTCATTGAGCTCGGTCTGAACATCCGGCCTGTGAAGCCATTTTTCATTATCGGGAATGAAGCGCCCCAGCTTGACGATCCAAACGCCTGCGTCTATTTCATTCAATATTACGGTTTGGCCTGCATATTTTTTGCCCAGGGAGATCTGCCCGCTACTGCCGACTGTTTTTATAATGTTCATAATCTCTCCAAAATTAATATTGTGATTTAGGTAGCACCAATGCATGAAAAGTCAAGGGAAAGATTAGGGGACATCCTATAATTCTTTTATCAAGAGAAAAATGATGAAATTATTATTTTATATTATTTCAATGATTTAGAGCGTTGATCATTTTAAGGACGCATTACCCCTTGGTGCATGAGAAATTTGGGATCTGTCGCAATCCATCGGCTCCCATCAAGACTAAGGCCACCGCCTGTGACGATCAGATAAACTGTATTTATCCTTTTATTAGATTTAGCTGTAAATAATTCCCCAGTCATCAGAAAGATAAATCGGATTTACCAAGCCCTCAACTCAGGGTAGTATCTGGATGGAGAAAAAGCACCGACTTTGTAGATTGGATTCAATTCCATTGCTCTACGATATGCACTTTTAGCTTCAGCGTCCTTTTTCAGTAACCTATAAGTTTCTCCAAGACTAAATAAAATTTCAGGTGTATTCGGTTTCAATTGATCCGCTTTTTTTAACAGTTTTTCAGCTTCATTTAATTCTCTATTCTCCTTCAAAATGTTGCCCAAATTATGATAAGCTTCAGCTAAATGCGGATCAAGTTGTATCGCGTCGCGGAAATATTTTTCGGCCTCTATTATATTGTTTGCGGGTGTTTGCCAGTGATACCTTGGTTATAGTAGGCTGATGCAAGATTTTTAGTTTCGATTTCTCCTTTTGGATTAAGTTCATAGGCCTTTTTGAACATTTGAAATGCTTCATCATATTTTTTTTTACTTCTTAATTGCGTGCCAAAATTGTTATAAGCTGCTGCAATTTTTTTGGGGAGTACGCATTTTGTATGATTGATCATGGGTGAATGCTTTTTCAAATTGTAATTGCATTCTTTAATCACCCTTGCCGAGGAAAGACAGCCACCACAAAAGTATGCCTCTGCATTAGATGGTTCGATAATCGATCTTCTTCAAAGTCATTTTTGCTTTAGAAAATTCTTTCAGCTCGAGAAAACATCTACCTCTGCTCAAGTACAATTCAATTTTGGTATTGTCTATTTCAATTGCTTTGTTAAACATTTTCAAAGCATCATCCAGCTTTGCCTGATAAAATAAAATCTTTCCCAATTCATGATAAGCCTGTGCAAAATTCGGAAAATAACTTATCGCAAATTTGAAATTTTCAGTCGCCTTTGCATATGCTTCCTCATCCATGTAACACAGCCCAAGATTATAATACGCCAGCCAATTTGTTTCATCTATCTTTATGGCTTTAAAATAAGCCTCTTTTGCCTCCTTCACCTTTCCCGTATTTCTCAACGAAATTCCTAAGTTAACATAAGCACCCGCGTTTTCATCATCTAAGTCTAAAGCTTTTTCCAGCTTAGGTATGGCCTCATTATATTTTCCCCAAGAATTATAAAGCCACCCCCAGTTGTTCCATACCGTTGACTCATCCTTGCCAAGAGATATAATTCTTTTATATATTTCTTCCGCGTCCGCAAATTTTTCAGATTGTACTAACAAATTAGCCAAATTGCTGAGGATCTCTATATTGTCCGGTGCAAGCTTAGCCCCCTTTCTTAATATTAACTCAGCCTCATCATAATTCCTCTGATCTATTAAAATCCAAGCCCACATATTATATGCGATGACCTGATCTTTTACGTCATTGTTATCGAGGATAAACTGTATTGTGTCAAGATAACGAGGGGTTGATGTATTTGGCTCAGAGATGTATTGGTACAAGGCCAAAGAATATGGATCCGAATATTTACAAACGTATTCAGCTCCTTTAAAAAGCAATTTCTCGATATCTTCTACTTCTCCAAAAAATATTTGTGGCTCTTGCTCTGCGTCAGACATCGTCAATTGAAGTATGTTATCGACGCCTTCCGTCGAAGTTATCGTGCCGGAAAATTCTATGTAACTTAACCGCAACAACTTGCGAAACCATCTATCTATATAGTCGATCGATATCCCGATATCCGTGGATTTAGCGCCCTCATTATGATGAACTTCCAAAATTTTATAATTTGCAATTGGAGCAGTTGCTTTTCCAGCGTTACTGTTGGTGTCGATGATCAACAGATTTAAATACTCTTTTTTATATCTATCTAACTTTGTCTCTCTTATTATAGCTATTTTATCTAACAATTGATTGGCTGCGCTCATTCCGGTAATACCTTGCTTTGCCAAATTATCTGAAACCTCAAAGCTATTTATATATATGTTTCTTTTACTAAATGCCGAATACATATAAATACCACCAACTACCAATAATACGGAAAGTATAATGTAAACTCCGATTCTTCGTATTTTGGATAATAGTGATCGCCCAGAATTCTTGCGCTGATTTTTATCTGATATATTTTCTGAGGAATTTATTTTCATTTCTCTTTCGTATTTTGTTTTTTGAATCACAATAGCTGAATTTTATTTGGTGATAGCTTCTTTAAATAGCTTATAAATGTCTTTGCGATGACCGACATGGTGAATTTCAACGCTTTTTGCGAATTTATTTGCTTTCATATAATTTGGCCTCCTTTTTTCTTGCGCGTCTTGCGGATATAATCCGATTAGCATACAACCGCCGGGTGAAAATCGCCGTCCAAAGTTTATCATCGATTTTGCCAACCAGAGCATTTCTGTTTTCTGCTGGAAAATTCGTTTGGATCTCTATTCGATCTTGATCCTTCCATAGTTTTGCAGCGGTATTGAAATCGATACCATGCTTTTAATTTGTTTGCCTGGCTTTTATTTTCATCCCATTCGTGTTTCATCGTATTAATATAATAGTTATTATTCAATTACAGGCCCATATGCTCCAACAAAATCGCTAACGTTTTTACATTTTACTTTTCGAAATTGAACTCCCATTAATGATAAATTCTGCAACTACCGGCAAATGATCGGATCCACCGGACTTGTTTAATGTACGGGCATTTCTGGGAATAAATTGGGAGCTGTAGAAAATGTGGTCTATGCGAATGAGGGGGGGAATAGAAAATTTTCTTTTAAGGCGGGATGATGAAGAAGGAAACGTGAATCCAAACCCGCAGCCGGCATCCCAGTGAGCATTTTTCAGATATCGATCTACCAGACGATAAGTTTGGCTCTGGTCGGAAGTATTAAAATCACCGCCTAAAATCACAGGGTTTTTTGCCGTGGCGACATCTTCTCCCAATAAGGCGGTCATCTGCTGATGACGTCGTAGCCATCCAAATTTATAGGCATGAATGTTAATCACTGTAATCGGGCCAAAAGGTGTTGCAAGCCGTACCTCTTGAGCCCGACCCTTATGCAGTGATGCCTCAAGAGGAGTCATCGGATAGCGGCTGACAACAGCTTGAAGCATCTGCGGTGCATAGGCCAGATGCGGTTTGCCATCGGAATATAGGGTTTTTAACTCCTCGATCAGTATTTGAATTCGGCCTTTATTTATTTCCTGCAGCAAAAGAATATCCGGGTGCTCTTTTTTAATCACTTCGGCAACCGCCGAAATATTTCGATTTTCTCGCCAAACATTGTAGCTCATGACCTTAAGAGGCCTTCCATTGAAATTGACGTCTTTTGTGCAATTTAAAAAAAGAGGTAAATAGTTTAAAATAATAAGGATAATCGGAGCAAATAAAGTTGCCGCCAACCGATTGCGACCGGACAACCCGGCAATAATCAGGGCGGGTACCAGCCCAATCAGCAACCAGGGCATAATGTAATTTAAAAGGCGTACATTTCTTAGTTGATCACCCGGCCACCAGCGCAGGCAAAAGCTAATCAAAACGACCAAACCGAAAAACCACAGGCTCATCCAAAATAGAGATGAGATGGAGAATCGAATAATTTCAATCATTCGTTTGATCGACAGATGATCAAGTTCCACTTTTGATTCAATCCGGGTATTTGTTGAATTGTTGAAAGATTCTTAGAGTTCATGCAATTTTTTCCAAACTTTAGACTATATTGTATTAAGAAAAAAATGTCTATAGGCATAAGATACAAGACAGGGTATATGGCGGAGGGTGGAAGGTAAAGGCACAAGGCGCACGGTCTAAAGGTGAAAGGAATGTGAGAATTAATTACGAATTTTGAATGTTAAATTTTGAATTGAATTGGTACTTAAGAATGCAGAAGCGGGAAGGGTGAAAAGATGGAGAATGGCAATTGAAAAAGAATAGGGTCACATCTTAAATATTAAATATTTTAACTGAAAGCTCATAGGATAGAAGCGAAGGGATGACTGCTTTCGGCAAGGATGATTCGGTTCGCGAATGGGATGAATCCCTTTGGGATGGATGATTAGGATGGGTTCCTCCGGAACGGATGAAACCCTGATGTGGGGGGAGGAATACGTTGGTACTTTTGTCACTTTATGGAGAGCGTAGGGCTCATCTCTGTGCTCAGGGTACCCCAGTGTTGCATAAACAACATGGCAAAGGGTAAATAATGGTTTGTTATCATTAGCAATATCATATTGAAAACATAATTTCCTGGATATCCCCAATAGTGAATCCAAAGGATGGGGTCGATTTTGCCATGTCGTTTACCCTTTGGGCTTCGCTCTTCGAGCTACGACCCAACACGTCGGGAAAGCCGGAGGACTTCAGATCCTGTGTTGTCAAGTGATCAAGCTAACCGACTACATTTTCACCCTTAACCGGGGTAGATCTGGAAGATGGCACTATCCGGCAGATCGTACTGGGGTTGAAAATTGGTGAATTTTCAGCCTTTTGGACTTATTAAATTACCTCATCGATTTAGATAAATATTACTCTCGCAGAGTCGCAGAGAATGGATTTAGCGGCTATGCCGCGAATCGTAACAATTCCAGGTCTACTCCTCTATCGGCTGCTTCCTTTGCTTTTTTTAAAAGCTCCCGGTTGGTTTCTTCGGACAAATATTCTTCTCCGCAGTTTTCACAGACTTTGCCGGGAACATTTTTAAATACAAGTGTGGATGGCCCTCGCTCAAGAACTACTGTGATATGTCCTTCAACTGTATATCCGTTTCGACAGATTGCACATTTCATGGTGATAGCCTCGTACTGTAATTTTTTGACCACTTTTCAGGGGCGGGTTCATAAATAGTGATCAGATATAGTCGGCATGCATCGCTATCAATGCCAACAATAGCATGCAATGGTCTGTTGACTTCTGACGAACCGTTTATCAACACACTCGGAAAGGGGAAGTCCGTCTGATATTCCTCAATAATTGTTCCATTGCTAAGCACCTGTTTAACGTCTTTTTCTTCAATGGAACGTCTGAACATCCGTTGGGTGGCATGCACACGATATTCAATCGTCCACGAATCAATTGGCACCCCCAAATATTCCGGTAATTTTCTTTCCATCAAGCTCCAAATTCTGATGTTTCATCGAATGGCTAAATGAGATTTAATAATAGCATGTCGATAACGCAGAGAGCAAGAATTGATATAGAAAAAAGGAAAGGAAAAGGGGAACTTTCGGGGACATCCTATAATCCTCCTGTCAAGAGAAAATTTATAAATTTTGGAAACCATTAAAATTCAACAACATAGCAGGTTGGCCATTTTCAGGACGCACTTCCCCTTATATATTTTGCATAAAGGACAAACTTGGGGACATAAAATTATAAGTTTCTAGTTTTCTACCGCTCAAAATCAGAATTGGAGTTGGGCCACCGATACGTATTTTGAATTGAATACAATAACGCATCCCAAAATGTCAATCGCTTGCCCCAATTATCAGCGATTCTCGGTGAATGGTAAACCGGACTGGGGTCGCCCATTAAAGGGCTTGTCAGACCAAACTAAGATATTGATTATACGGAAAAACCAATGAATTTTGAGACGTTTTTTAACCTTAAACGACCCATTTGGGGGTCAAAATGGGCGGTTTAAGAAGAAGATATTTAAATTTGCCCTACCAAAAGCTATTTTTCACCAGACGCTGAGATCGCTGAGGAAATAAATTTAAGGAACCCGGTCACATCGTTGAGCACAATATTGATATCTCTGGCTGGATCACCTGGGTTAAAGCGGAGCTTGCTTTCAAATCGCCGGCCGATCCCATTCAACAATCTTTAGGCCGGATATTGCCTTCCGGATTATCCCACAACGTCAGTATCCAAGATTTTAATTGGTTACCCTCAAACATTTCCTTGTAGCCGATTTTGAACATTTTTATTAATCGTTGATTTACAGACTGCAAATATATTATACGGTACTTTCGCCAGATGATTTCTGGCCGGTCGCCTATATTTTATATCCACATATAGCTGATGTGTATCCCTAAGGTTATCGATGGATAATGCTGTTTCTTTTATGGCTGTTATACATTGCTTTGGCCTGGTCGCGCGCTCCATCACGCCACTCATCACACCCATCCTGAATGATCTGCATATTACCTATTCGCAAATGGGGTTTATTCTGGGATCCTGGCAGCTGACCTATATACTGGTAGCCCTTATAGCGGGTGCGATTTTGGACCGGTGGGGCGTTCGTAAATCCATATTTGCCGGTGCCCTGATCATTGGGCTTTCCGCTTCGATTCGGTATTTTGCGACAGGATTTTTAACGATGTTGATCGCAATAGCCCTTTTCGGAGTCGGCGGTACCATGATTTCCATCGGCGGCCCGAAGACAATAAGCGAATGGTTTAGCCACTAAGACACGAAGGCACAAAAAAAAGTCGGGATAAATCCGACGATAAAACGTTGATCGCCAATGATGACACCGTGGTCATGGAAATAAAGCTGAGCATCATGATTTACTGCAATTTTAAGCCGCTTTGTTTCGAATCGCTCGGATAATCAGCATCCTGGCATAAGTGGTTGTCGGCAGGCCTTCTTTATTAGCAAGTTTTTTTAATTTATTTATGACCTGAGGTTCCAGCCGCAAGGAGATAACCTGTTTTTTGGGCCGCACAAACACAACGTCTTTTGTTTCTTCGAAATCGTCGAGATAATCAGTTGAGTCGTGGCTGTCCCAAAACTTGCGCTCTTCTTTTACATTTTTTAATTTGGGTACTTTCATCTTTTCCTCTTTCGATAAAATTGTTTTTCTTTTCTGGTCATGTCCCTTGCTGTGACAATGCAGGTCTTTCTATATTTCGATAGCCAGACAACAAATAAAAATCGGCCACTATCCGTTTCCCCATAGGAGAGGTATTTATTTTCTTTGCCGCGCATTATAACTGGGATATCATAATCGTTGAATAAAACCTGTTCGACTTCTTCCGGGGATACCCCATGCTCAGCTATATGATCTACCGTTTCCTGATCCCAACTGATATTTTGAATTTTCATCCAATCTCCAATACGACTAACAATGTAATACATTTTTAATACAAACTTACTTGTTTGTCAAGCAACATTGCAAAGAAACAAGTCTGTCGCACGAACATAATCCCAGTAGGATATTATGCTGTTTCCAAGCGTTAAGGCCGGGTGAAACTCTAAATTTATAATATAAATTTTTTTTACCTGCCGAACTTACGCCAAAATTCCTGGAAAATGGAGCAATATCAAACAGCTATCCATACCATTGCACAGTTGCGTAAAATAAAAACGCCGTAATTTGTATTCAGCTATATCAGAGGGAATTTTAGGGGACTTCCTATAGAATTTTTGTCAAGAGAAAAATTAATAATTTTTATTTCATATTATTATCAACCAGATAGGTAACGGTATTTTTTAAAGAGCCATTTTGAGAAAAACCAATATCATCGTAAAACCAAATACCATCTGAGTCAAAGCGGGCAATATCGAAAAGCGTATAGTAGCGACCCGTATGAGTATAGCTGCAAAGATACTCAACCCCACTAAGTCGTCTGAAGACAGTCATTCGTGAAGTGGACTGAACAACTTCAAACAGATCTCTCACCCCAGATAAATAGGCTTCGCATTTCACAGGGCAGGCAGAGCCCAGAGCCTCCGGCCCATAGGGCCCTGGGCCGACGCCCCGGCGGGAGTACGCAAAGAAAAATCAAAAAACTCTGTGATCTATCGCTCTCTGAGCCGTAGGCTCTTCGAGATAACAAGAAAATGCTTACAATTAAGAAAATATGACAGCCTGACGGAAGGAGGTAATACGACTATTTATCTCCGTCCTTCAGCATGCCCAGCAGACTGCGGACTGTTATCAGAAAGCCACTCGGCTGCTGAACAATAATATCAGGGGTGGTCGGAGCAAAATGGCGCACATTAAAAGTCAGCAGATAAGAACAGCGCTCCTTCAGAGCGGCAACAAGAATCGGCAAGTCTTTGGGATCCGCTTGTTGCTTGTAGGCTATAAGCTCTCCCGGTTTCGGGTCATTAATGATACGCAGCGAACGACTAACCAACAGATGAAAATCGGGCAGCTTTGCAGGAATCTTTTCGGCAAGATTTCGCTCAACCTCTTTCACTGCCTGCTCTGAGCTGACACAGTCTATAAGAGTGATTTCTCCCATCCGCAACACCACATGGCTGGCCCCATGCTCAGTTGGTGCGGCCGCGCCGGCAAAAATCACATCAGCATCTACGAATACCTTAGGCTTATTCCTCGATTTGACCATATTTCTCAGCCACGTACCGTTTACGCTGATCACGGAGGGTCATGAGCATCTCTTCGACGCTTAATCCGGCCTCCAGGCGAGCACGCTCGATTTCACGGGCCAGCTCAGGAACCATCGGAACCATAGGCGTCAAAACGAAGATTCCGTCAAGGTCTACCAACCTGAAAGTATCCCCCGACTTGATTTTGTATCGCTCCCGTAATTCGGCAGGCAAAGTAAGCGTGCCACGTTTGCGGACCTGTATGGTTGCGTCCATTATGAAACCCCTTTCTGCAAATCCGATATTACTGATTTTCTGAATTTATACCCGATTATGCTTTATCTGTCAAGGCATTTGCAGGGTGTTTTTGTTCTGTCATATCTAAAGAATGCTTGTCGGACCAAATTAACTTATTGAAAATCAGAGAAATAAATGTTAAACGAAGGGTTGTTTAGGGTCTTAGACGCACCTTTTTGATAGCAAAAAGGTGCTTCTAAGAAAGATCAACATTAGAAGCCGGTATTTTTCCAATAAAGAACAGGAATTGGGGTCGCCCATTGAAGTCGCCTGGTCCTCGCGGGACATCCATAAACAAGTAGTCATTTTCAGCTCAGCGCAGAAACGAAGAGGCGCTTTCTGCTAAATCTACCCAGAAATTCATTTAGGTATCTCAGCACCACTTTTGAAATCTATTCAACATAGTCAACTACTTACTGGGAATTATATTACTGGCAGTTATTACGGTGCTAGCTCCGGTTTATCTACGCCTGGTGGCGATATGATCGTAAACCTATCCAGGTAAAGGCTCCGATCTACCACACCCGGGTCATAGGCGTCGTTCAGAAAGCTGACCCCGATGGTATGAACTCCGGGCGTAAGCTCCACCTGGAATACGTAATCCACATACTCAGTGCTATCGACGGTCACTGTCTCTACTCCAACGCCATCCACGCTGAGTTCCATCTCCGGCCAGATATCTCCCAGCGGGCTGCCGTATGCGCGAACAACCACCTCGTAGGTTCCTGCCGCCGGAATGGAGACAGATTCGCCCAGCGTTCCGTTTGACCAAAGATACCAGTTGCCGCTGATTAATCCACCAGCCGTCCTGATGCTTGCATTTTCGGATTCTATTACCAATGCACTGTAACTAATGTCAGCGCTCATGGCGGCGGCCCAGGAAAAGAAAAGGGTCGCCCATTTAAATATTGAATATTTGGCTGGAAAGCGGCAAGAAGAAAAATAATTTTGGAGGATGTTCGAGTTTAATAAGGGTTCAAATTTTTCTTAGTCTAGCACGGCCTGGCTCTAATACTGCAAAGAATTCTTTTAGCTCATTACCGTGGTCAACGACAAGGTGTATGATTTCTTCGCCGAGTCGTTTTCGCGCGTTTCCAGGGAATCGGATTAGAATAACTCCTGCAATCTTTTCCCCATGCGCAAATACCCATTCCCCGAAATCTTTATCCTCTGTTAAGAGTATTCGACCCTCTTTGATAGCATGTTCAAGAACTTGCTGATCAGAAGCTGAGGGAAAAGACTCCGCCACAGATAATATGTCGTATTCAGCTGACCGTAGTTTCCTAACAATTAAAAAATCGCAACTTTCATCAGCTAAAAAAGCAATCTCTTTCAACTTAAGTTCCTGTCTCTAAATAGATAAATGTCTCATTTCCCAAGTATTCAGCGGCATAAAGCAAGGCAGCATGAATATCTTTTTCCACAAGGTTTGGGTAAGCGTCAAGGAGATCTTCCAATGAAGCACCTTCTCCCAATTTACGAATGATAAGCTCCACCGGAATCCTGGTTCCTTTAATGACGGGCTTGCCTAACATAACATCTGGTTTTATTTCAATTCTGTCATGGTGTGTTTTCATAGATTTCCTTTTTTTAGCTTTAGCATTTATTTGGTGTTACTTTTTTTATTGTAGTTAATAGATTAATTCCAATGTTTTAAGAAAGCAACAATTTATGATACATGGAAACGTGTGTAATTAGGCGACATCCTATTGTCTTTCAGTAAGGCATTAATTTTATAAAAATTATTCATAATTATTGCAATAGGTTTTTTATGCAAGGGTGCTCGATTGGGGGTCGATTGGGGTCGGACCAAGCTAAGGTATCGATTATACATAACAATCAATGACTTTTGAGACGTTTTTTAACCTTAAATGACCCATTTGGGGGTCAGAATGGCCCTTTCATCGCAATGAAGCTCACCATGGTATTTTGATAATCCGCCTGAAAAAGCCGACCAGACTAAAAACCCATCAGAGGATCATGCAGGCCATTAAAAAATATTCCGAGAAACAATGGGCAGGGCTGACGGTTGTTATGCGAGATTCCGTTCAAAGCAGTTGGAGATCTCGCCAAAATTTGAAAAGGCTGCAACCTAACCATTGTAGCTTGATACTTTCAATTGGCGTCCCCAACCGGAAAAGACATAGGGGTCAAGGCGAAAGCGCCGGTAAAAGCCGGCAAAGAGTAGTGAGATTAGGGGACATCCTATAATCCTATTAAGATTACAAAACTTTTTCCACGTTCGCAATTAAAAATTGCTTTTCCATTTCGTAATATCACTTATGCAGGTATAGGGACATTCTATGATTTGATGCATTTCTTGAATCTGTGGACCAAATTTTCAGTTTCAACTATTTTCTCACCCCGCTAATATTGCTCACATTTGAAACAACACCTGTCTCAAATGGAATTTCGAGCGCCTCTGCAACCGTGACGGTAGCTTGCGCCGTGCTGTCACCTGCTGGGCCGGTTGCAGTCAGTGTATACGTCGTGGTTTCCGTGGGGCTTACTGAAACGCTCCCATCGCCAGGCAAATCATTCCCCGCACCGTTATCGATAGATACGCTTGCTGCGTTTGTGGACCAGGCCAATGTTGATGAGCCACCTGTAACAATTGTATCGGGATTTGCTGTAAAGCTTTGAATTGTTGGCGGTGAATGCACCGATGCGCCAAATACGATGTAGGACACCTGCTCCGTTGTGTGCCTGCGTTCGGCGTCCTTGAGTTGGTCTTCTTCAATTGCAAGTTTGAGATCAGAGGGTGAAACCGGGTCTGCTCCACATAAAACAGCCCATCCGCCATTTCCGCCATCCATGGCCGACTGCGCGACAATGGCCGTTAACGCTGTGGAAAAGCCGCCAAGCGAGTAGTTGTAGGGGGGGGCTGTCTTCGACACCCCCGACAGAATCCAATCCCATACCGGCCAGGTAGGGCCTGTCTCCGAGTAGCCCCTCACCACCCTCAATGACAATGTATCCGATGATTTCATCGTCGCGGGTGGTTAGCGAATCCTCTCCTGCGTGTTTACCGACCCACAATGCCGAACCTGTCGGGGGATTGGTGCGTGAGGTGCCGCGGCTCCAGAATACTGAAAAATGAGGATCATTGGCACTCATGACCTGCCCGACCACCGCCGGATTTGAGTAGGTGTTGGCATACGTGCGGCTCTCACCGACCCACGAGCCAGACCGGTCAGTCCGTGTGGAGGTGAATTTGACGGCCTCCATTTTGACACCGCGGGTGGCCTCTTGATAAACGCCTTCTTCAAAAACCAGATAATGCACGTCAATGCCGGCCACCAAACCTGTCAGACCGTCTGCCCGATCAACACTTACATCGAATTGGTTAGCTGAAGCATTCTGCACCCGGACAACCAGCGGTGGGGTGTTCTTGTCATAATTAGGGCTGCAAACCACCACCATGGAATCATACTCATGCGCCAGCGTGACCGTGGTCCAATTATGATTGCTTACTCCCGAAACGACACCGGTCTCGGGATAAGGAAAGGGAGGGATGTCTGCGCTCATGGCGGCGGCCCAGCCTCCGGCGTATTGGCCGCCGCTTCAATGGAATGATTCTTCGGTGAGATACAGTTGAGCAACAAAATCCTCATCGATTTCCGGGAAGACTCCCCCAGCCGGAAGCCGTTCCCATTCTCCGAAAATACTGACCGTGGCTTCCCCGTAATCGGTGTCGTAAGCAGGTGAAGTTGCCGGATCAACATCGAATGTATGGGTATTGAGCGGTCCGGGTCCACTGGCTGGTTTTCCACAGCACATGATAGCTGCTGTCGGTTTCAAACGAAACGATCGCATCACCGTTTTCATCGGTGATGAAATAATCAAACACCAGATATCCGGTAAATTTGTATCGAAGACCGGTGGGACTGGTAGCATCCGGAATATCTCGCCTTGCGAAATATAGATTGTCATTGGGATTGGGAATTGGGAGAGGTTCCGTCGCCTTTGTTGTTGAGGTTTTGGCCGCTGGCCCACTGGGTGCCGTTCCACTGTTCCTGCCACCAGCGTCCGGCCAGACCGATGTCTTCATTGGAGGGGGTGCCCGCTATTCCATTTAATTTTTGTTGATAGGCAAAGTTGGGTTTGAGATTGGTCGCCGTTAATGTCCCTCCAAAACTGCCTGCCACGATCTCATAGGTCACCATGACATCGGCCAGGGTGTAGTCGTAAATGTCGATCCAGGCGTCATCAAATAGCTGGTTGGCAACATCCAGCCAGCGAAAGCTGCCCGGCGGTTCAGTGGTTGCGGAATTAATGTCTTCTAAATGAACCGTAACTTCATAAGCGCTTATCGACGGGACAAAAGTGCCTATCCCGAGCAGCAAAAAACAAGTCACATATAATAATAATTTAAATTCTGCTTTCATGGTACCCGAGGGGTCGCGTAACAGTTAAATGATCTTCGCCCTGCTGAATCCCTTTCAGGGCCCGCTTTGCGGAATTCAACTGGGTAAAAATTTAACGTCATAAATCCTCACTCTTGACAGAGAGGAATTGCGAATTTCGGGGATTTCATTCAAAAGATCTTCAGGTCATCAATGCATGTGGCAAGATTGATGTATTCAGGCGACGCTTTGCTCTTCTAAGAAGGTCAGGATAAAGGCACTGGAAGCGGAAAGTCGAAGATCCGCCGTTTTTCTGGAGGGATCAATGAAAGCTGATAGCTTTACTCCTCGCAGTGTTCAGGCTCGATGTCAAGAATTAGGGTAATTGACCTCTTTATCTGGTCGATCTCATCGTTTGAAATCTCCCCGATTTTTTCCGCGAACCTGTTGTGGCTAACGGCCCTAATCTGAAAACAGTCAACCACTGATTTTTTCTTAAGCCCACTCTTTTTGTTGGGTTCCAAAGAAACAAAAAATGGGTTTTTCTCCCAATACGAACTCCATGCGGTTACAGGGACAACAATGGCAAGTTTAAGATGCTTATCATGACCACCGTTCAAGACGACTACTGGTCGTCTCTTTTTGATCTCATCGCCAATAGTTGGATCAAGATTTACCCAAAAGATTTCACCGGCTTTCAAAATCTTCTCCTTCTATCGACTCAAAAAGGTTCTCATATGGCGCTTTCCCAATCATTTCCATGGCCGCATTCCTTTTTTGTTCCCGAAGTCTTTTGCGGTCTTGCTTCACCTTGGCATTGATGGCTTCTCGCATATATTCGCTTAGGCTTTTGTAGCGCAAATCCTTGTAGACCTTCTTGACGAATTCATAGTCTTTTGGGTCAACCTGGATCTTGGTTTGAATCAGCATATTACCCCTCCCATATTATTCTTTTTTTTATGGTGCCACAAACATGGCCCTATTGTCAAGATATAAAATGGGTCTATTTTAAGGGGATATAAAAAGGGGCAGAATTCTAAAATATTTGGCTGGAAATAGGGGATGGCATTATAAAGGTCAAAAGGGGACTCCGCGATATCGTGTATCGAGCAGGTCGAATCTGCCTGTAGATGCAAAGTTGGACAGCGCCGTGGTATCAAAGATGTAATCACGCATTGGCCGCATCCTGAAGTAGCTCGTCAACAGTACGTGGCCCCATGTGAATCTCGGCTCCGCTTTCTTGGAGGATGTCTTTCATTTCCTCGTGAGAGAAGCCCATTATCTCTGCCGCCTTGCCCAAACTGATCTCACCGGCGGTGTAAGCACGGATAACCATTTGCCGCCTGATCTCCGGCCGTGATTGAAACAGCGCGCGCAGAGCGCTCCGCAAGACTGCCTGCTCATCAGGAAATAATTTGGTCTTAACTAACTGGCTGATTTCCCAATGGATCGTATTGCTTTCGCTCATGTCTGAGTTCCTCCACATAATTCCACTATTTCTTTATACTCGATATTCTACTATTCCAAGCCGTCCTGGCGGATTTCCGACTACGCCGGAGGTCACCAACCTCATTCCATATGGATGACCGGATGCCACTGTGCCGAGGTATAGAAGGTCGTCAACTAAATTGGCAATTTTCGCGGCAATCGGAGCAAGGTGAGTCGGAAGTACTCACTGAAAACTTAATCTAATCGAATAGGAATTTCCTTTTTTTAAGTCGGTCTCCAGGTTATTTGGGTTCTTATCTGCCGAATCAATGATGGTGTTTAGTCCTTTATAGCGATATAACCTCTTAAAGAGATTATATTTATAATACAACAACGACTGATGTGCGTAATCAAGAAAAATTGTACTTAATTGGGGCTCAGCACAATTACCTCGGGTTTATCCCACTTATCCCATTTACCCATTTCATCACAAGGACCCCAAGTAAATGGCCTTAGCCCTGGTTATTCTCATGCAAGAAAAAAATATCGATATCTGGAAACAAAAGTTGGACTGGATTTCTGAACATAGCGGAATGGCACTTTTAAACACACACCCGGATTATATTGATTTTGAGAAAAAAAAAGTCGCATCTTAAATATTCGGCTATAATAGCGGATTTTAACGAAGCCTTTTGGAAGCACATGTTGCAGGAAGCGATGGATAAAATCAAATGCCGGCAAAGTGACTGTTTGCCACTGATCAGTGTCGCTGTTTTTAAACCGGAAGCTGACCTGCCCGTCTTCGAGCTTTTTGATGCGGTTGTTGGTGATAGCGACTCTGCAGATATAAGGCGCCAGGTAAAGCAGCAGCCCTTACGATAGTAACCAACAATGAGCGAGAGTTTCAACGTGTACCAGGTTTGACGGTCCAGAATTGGGTTGGCAGATAAGGTTTCTGAAATTAGATCTATAAAAAGGCCGAATTTAATAGATATGATCCATTTGTAGATCATTTTTCTCCTTGACGTACAAATGATATATTTTTATAATGGGTTATCAATAGATCGTATTTGTATGATATGGACTATTTGTAAATCAAAATAGGTGATAAATGGCGAAACAGACTACCAGCATTTACTCTCGTATTACCCGTCATGCTGCGACTCTGCTCGGCAAGCAAATCAGGATTGCTCGCAAGGAGCGCAAAATGACCACCCAGGATTTGTCCGACCGCGCAGGAATATCGCGTGGTTTACTTCAACGCATTGAGAAGGGTAATCTCAAATGTCAGATCGGGGCTGTGTTTGAAGTGGCGACCCTTGTGGGTCTCAAATTGTTTGATGCCGATGAGTCAACATTGATCGCAAGGATCAGGCAAGCCGACGACAAAATTGCGTCTGCTTCCGAAACATATTCACCCCAGCAAGAAGGTTGTAGACGATGATTTCTAACGAGAGCGGATACCGTGAAGCCTTCGTGTGGATTTGGCTGCCGGGTGCCACCGAGCCGGTTGTTGCAGGAAAGCTGACAGTAGATGCAGACAAACTGATCTTCAACTACGGCAAAAGCTACTTGAACCGCAAAAATGCAATATCAATTTATGACGCCGAGCTACCCCTGAAGCCAGGTGTCTTGCCTCTGCTGCCCGGCCTCATCATGCCGGGCTGTATCCGCGATGGTGCCCCGGATGCGTGGGGGCGTCGTGTACTTATTAACAAAAAACTAGGATTTAAAGGCGTTGATGCAGACAGTGTCAGCCTGGATGAGCTGACTTATCTATTAGAATCCGGCTCCGATCGAATCGGTGCACTAGATTTTCAACTATCTGCAGTCGATTATGTTCCGCGTACTTCTGTGAATGTCACGTTGGACGAACTGCTGCAATCCGCTGAACGGGTGGAAAAAGGTATACCGCTAACAACAGAACTGGACCAAGCGCTGCACCATGGCAGTTCTATTGGGGGTGCACGTCCGAAAGCGCTGATCGAAAATGACAGCACCAAGTATATCGCCAAGTTTTCATCTTCTACCGACTTATATAACGTTATAAAAGCGGAATTCATATCCATGCGTCTTGCCGGTCTTATTGGACTCAACGTCGCGCCGGTTGCGCTGACCAAATCTTCCAAAAAGGACGTTTTGCTCATTGAGCGTTTCGATCGCAACCTTACAGGACAAGGTTGGCAGCGTAAATGTATGGTTTCCGCGCTTACCCTTTTGGGGCTGGATGAAATGATGGCTCGCTACGCCAGCTATCAAGACCTATCAGAAATTATCCGTCATAAATTTACAGATGCACGCACGACGTTGAAAGAGTTGTTCTCTCGGTTGGTCTTCAACATTCTGTCCGGCAATACAGACGATCACGCGCGCAACCATGCCGCATTTTGGGATGGACAGATGCTGACGCTAACGCCTGCCTATGACATCTGTCCACAATCGAGGTCCGGTAATGAAGCTTCACAGGCGATGCTGATTTCAGGTGATAACCGCATGAGCCGGATATCAGCGTGCCTGGAAGCAGCGCATCATTTTCTGCTTTCAGAGAAAGCGGCGGCGGCGATCGTGGAGCATCAGATTTCTGCAATCTCAAAAAATTGGTACACCGTCTGTGAGGAGGCCGGTTTATCAGAGACCGATCGTGCTCTGCTATGGGGTCGCCAGTATCTGAACCCTTTTGCTTTCGATGATCTGGAGAGAGTATTTGCAAATATTACAAAGCTAGCCCGCGAAATGCGGACCGCAAAAAAGGAATAGATATTAAACACAGCTGCCCTTTAAGCAAAATATTTCAAACTCAAAATAATGATCAACATTTTATGGTTGGTAAGGATATTGGAGCGGTTTAGCGGGGTTCGAATTTATTTTGAGCATGTCGTAAAGATCCTGCGCCCGATGATCAGTATTTCGCGTCTTGATATAAAAAAATTGACAATATTATTTATAAGTATATACTTAGGCGTGTATACAGAATCAGAAACGTTGTACCATCCTGTAGGAGGGGACAAACTCATGCCAAAAAAAAGGAGGCTGTTGTGACGACGACTCGAGTTTTTAAATCAGGAAATAGTCAGGCGGTTAGGTTGCCAAAGGAATTCTCCGTCAGGAGCAAGGTGCTTGAAATTTTCCGCCGTGGCGACGAAATAGTCCTTCGGGAACCAGCCAAAGGATTGGCTCGGGCTTTTGAACTGTTGGCCAACCTTCCCGACGATTTTCTTGCTGAAGGCAGGCAGGATATGCCGCCACAGCATCGCGAGGGATTGTGATGCCCACTCGTTATCTGCTGGATACCAACATTTGTATCTACATTCAACGTCAGAAGCCTGGGGAAGTGTTAGCGCGTTTTCGAAAGCTCAAGGCTGGTGATGCTGCGATCTCGGTTATCACGTGGGGGGAACTGTTGTATGGTGCCGAGAAAAGCCAGCAGCGTAAAAAGGCTTTACAGTTGCTGGAGGAGTTCAAGACTTTTGTTCCTGTTTTGCCAATGCCAGAGAATGCCGGGAAAACTTATGGGGCCATCTGCGCATCATCGGAGTCCAAAGGGAAGCCCATCGGTAACAACGATTTGTGGATCGCCGCGCACGCTAAAGCAGCAGCCCTTACGATAGTAACCAACAATGAGCGAGAGTTTCAACGTGTACCAGGTTTGCGGGTCCAGAATTGGGTTGGCAGATAAGGTTTCTGAAATTAGGGAAAATTTTCCCCTACTCCTTCAGAAAGTGCCATATGGCGTCCATTTCTTCGAGCAGGCCCCTGACCAATCTCCCGGCCTCATATTTGGCCCCCTCAAACAAAAGTGGGAACATGGGGCCATGATTTTAGGCAAATCATAAAGAACAAAGAGGAGAAACAATTTTTATTGCCCCTTTCATGTCTTCATAGAATTGTGCCCAAATTGTGCCCGTCAAGGTCAAATATTTCCAAATGGTTCCAAACGAAATCAAAAGTTAGTTAAAAAGTGGTGCAGAATCAACCGGTTGTAATTACAACATTTTTAAATTCTCAGAATCCTGGTCTTCGAATCCGCTTAATTAGCTAAAGGGGATGAACCATTTCTGGTCATCCCCGTTTTCATTCTTTAGAATGATGCATACGGCTCACCTCGTTATAAATTCAAATATGCCACTTCTTGACCGCTTATTCCATTTCATGTAACATATGCTTTCAATCGGAAGGAAGGTAAATTTCAGGTTGAATATCAGTTCAAACGGAGCATGTTCAAATTATAAAAGGTTTTATTCCGTCAGGAACTTGATCAACATAGGGAGATTGTGATCATGGAAAGCTTAAAACAAGAAGCTCTTACCGTCTTAATTATGAAATTTCAGTTGCTGGAATCGAAATCCTTGCCATTATACACGGTAGACGCGATTTTAATTCGACTTGGGATGCCAGAGATCACTAATCCTCAATTTAAACGTAATGCCTACATTAACTTCTAAGCAACTTTTTTCAGGTGATTTCAGACAGCCGTTTCAGGGAATACATTCCCTCCAAACCCTTGATCTGTCTAGGCTTTTTTTTATGCTTTGAATAAAATAGATGTTTAAACCGCTGGTAATTGGCGGACACAAACTTTTTTGATCCGATGATGTCCGCATCCGTAAAATAGCACGTGCGGTATCGGAAGCGGTCGTTTCGGCTGAGTTCAAACTCCCTATTGCGCTCCTTTTCAAGAACCTTGCCGTCAATTACCTTGGCCTTCCCTTTTTCAGGCTGATTAACAGCCCCCGCTTCATAAACATATCTGCGATACTTTCTGATCCGTTCTTTCTTAATTTTGATATTGAATTCTTTTAGCCCGAAATCAGTGGAAAGAAAGTTATCCTGATTGTTGGTTTGCACCTGATAGCCAAGTGAGTTCCAGCGATATTTCTCGGGACGATTCACAAGACCGGCTCGCAAGGGATTCAAGTCTATATATGCGAGGCAGTTGACCAGGGTTTACCCCGTTCAATTCTTCGCAGAAGACGAGCGCAGTGGATTTAACTGGGGTTTCTCCCTTTTCAACAATAACACTCTTAAACCGGTCTCCCCAAAAATATCCGGGCACGCTAGGTAAACTATGCCTAAACACCTCGATTACACAACATCTAGTTGCTACTTAAAAATATGGAGCAATGAAGATCCAATCATAAAGTCCAAACATGGAAGTGTACTCCTAATTTGATCAAATCTTAATGCCCACCATCGATTGTCCGGCTGCCACTTGCGATTGTAACCTTCAATATTAGGAAAAATGAAGTGTAATGGACGGTCGGGCAAATTGGCGTTCGGAAAGAATCACTTTCTATGGAGCAGCTTTCACTTTAATTTCCATACATAAAAGGGAGGTTTGGCTTGCAAATCAAAGTTGACAGGGTCAATGTTCAAGTGCCATTCTATAAGATATAGAATGAAGATCTGCACTAAATTTAAAGTTGTTATATTCAGGTCAAGGATGATAAGTGTAATTTTCGAAAATTATCAAATCGTTGTATATCACATGATTTTGAGAGCGACAAAAACGTGGCTTCATCTCAATATTTCACTATTGCGATACATGTTGTGATATCCTGACTATCTGATATCTTTTAAAAGAAAGGAGTTATAATGAGTGACACCGATGTATGATTATAAGAGCAGGATAGAAAAAGGGTTTCATTATTTGGGCATCAGTGTCATTCGCTACCGTTTGGCTATACTGCTGATGACGGTTGTGGTGGCCGGATTGGCTGCTACTCAACTCCCCAAACTCAGTATCGCCACTTCTGTAGAGAGCATGTTTACGCGGCACGATCAGATACTTACCGATTACCAACGGTTTCGCAGTCAATTCGGACGTGACGAAGAAATTGTGCTGCTGATCTCCTCCTCCGATATCTTCAGCCTTGAATTCCTCACCACGCTCAAGCAATTTCATGAGGATCTGGAGAATTCAGTACCGCTGTTGAAAGAGGTCCGTTCGCTGGCCAATGCACCCTATATCGAACCCGTTGATAGCGATTTGCGTGTCAGGGGCTTTCTCGATAACCTACCGTGGACAGAGGAAGAAGCGCAGCAGTACAGACAACGCGCCCGTTCCTATCCAGGATTTCAAAATCTGTATTTCACCCCGGATGGCAGGCATGCCATCGTCGTCATCAAAACCCAGGCGGTTTCGGCGTTAACGGCCGATGGCCTGCGATTGCGCGGTTATGCCCGGGGTGTCAGCGGGGCTGAAGCGCCTCCTCCTCATATGGAACAACAGTCCATATCCCAGGTCGAGAATATTGCCGTCATCGGAATCGTTGACGCCGTCATCAAGGAATACCAGGCTAAAGACTTCAACATAGCCTTCAGTGGAACACCGGTCTACCAGTATCATGTCGAGCCCATGGTGCGCGCCAACATAAAGAAGATGTGTATCGCGATCCTCCTCGTTCCGGTTATGTTCATGCCGTTTGTGTTCGGACGAGGCTCGGGTGCTTTCATGCCCCAAGTGACGGCAATTTTGGGCCTGATGGTGGCATTAGGAATGATGGCGTTGCTGTCGGTTCGCTTCAGCCTGACCTCGTCAATGTTGCCCTCCATCCTGTTGTCCATCGGCCTGACCGCACCGATTCATTTCCTGGTGGTCTATTACAAGCAACAAAAGCGGGTTGGGAAGTTCCGGGGCATTATCGTTACCATGAAGCACTCCGGTTTTCCGATCACCATGACCAGCATCACAACAGCGGCGGGATTACTGTCATTTTCCTTCTCGGATATCGTACCTATCGCCCATTTAGTGAATTTCACAATTCTTGGAATTCTCGTCATCCTGGTGTTTACGCTCGCCACCCTACCGGCAATTCTATCCATAATGCAGGTTGTCGAAGGTTCGCAAAGAGGTGAAGCGCACTATGAGGCTTCCTTTTTAAACCGAACCATGCTGGCCATGGGTCGTCTCGGTGTCAACCGGCCCTACCTTGTTTTGATTCTGTTCCTGCTGAGCACCCTTGTGATGGGGCTTAGCATCTCCCGGCTTCATTTTTCACATAACGAACTGCATTATTTCACTAAAGATTCCGATTTCATGCGCCAGGTGCGACTGATTGAAGCCCAGACCGGGGGATTCCGGGCGCTGGAAGTAATGATCGACACACAGCGGGAACGGGGAATCATCGACCACGACCTGCTCCAGACCATCGAGCAGTTGGATGCCTACCTGAGGTCGGAGACCGATTCGCAAGGCCAGGTTTATGTTGGTCGAACCCGGTCTATCGCCGATCTCACCAAAGAGATTTCCTGTATAATAAATGGCCGGGCTCTTTCTTCCTGCCCGCTACCTGAAGACCATCGGGCCCTGGCCGAGCAATTCGATCGCTTTGATGGGATTAGCCCCGAGACTTTACGGAAATACAGCGATGCAGACTTGAGCACAGGCCGTTTGACCGCCATGATGTACTGGCGGGATGCTGCCGATGACGTTGATTTCATTGACCGGGTGCGAGAATACATCGCAACCTTATTTGACGACGGTGTCAAGGTTGTCGTCACAGGTGTGGCCTCCATCAACTCCGGCATTTTTAACGCAATGATGACCAACCTGGCCATCGGTTATAGCACAGGATTCCTTTTGATTACGGCTTTAATGATCGTGGCCGTTGGAGAGGTGCGCCTGGGACTGTTGGCCATGATTCCCAATTTGATGCCGATTGTCATCGGTCTGGGCGTGATGGGATATCTGGGCATCCCGCTCAATATATACAACCTGATCGGCGGCAGTATCGCCATCGGGCTGGCCGTGGACGACACCATCCATTTTTTCCATAACTTCCAAAGGTACTACCTGAGGTCCGGTGATATCAGCTTTGCTGTGAGCGAAACGTTAGGAACCGCAGGACGGGCCTTGATGACAACGACACTGATTCTGGTAGCCAGTTTCTGGATGCGACTAATCAGTGACCTGAAAGTGATAGCTGATTTCGGATTGGTGATGGGTATTGCGCTGCTCGTGGCGTTTCTGGCCGATGTATTGCTCGCACCCGCCCTGTTGCGGATATACTATGGGATCGGGCAGACGGGTCCCCTGAAACGATTTGGTTTTCCAAAGGCGCAGAACGCATGATGTCTATGAAACGCATCCTCAAGTATGCTGTGATTTACCTGGCCTGTTGTGCGGCCATAGGAGCGGGGGTGTACGTTACCATCGCTTTTTATGCTCAAAAGACATTCTATCTTGATAAGAAGCAATGGCACCCGGCGGAGCCGGAAACCCAGCACATCGACCCGACCCGTTTGACCAAAGCGCTCGATTACGTTGACACGCGGCTACCCACCGCTCGAAGCCTGTTGCTGCTGCGTAACGGTAAGACGGTAACCGAAAAATACTACTGGCTCGGCGGCCCCAAGGTCACAGATTACCTGCATTCCCTGAATCTCCCCCTCCTCCAGGTGTTGATAGGCATCGCCATCGAGCATCAATTGATCCGGGGACCGGAGCAACCCCTGTCCGCCTTTTTCCAAAAACAAATGACGGCCCAGTTAGATGGTACAGCGCTGCTGACACTGAACCACCTTTTAAGGGCACAGGCGCCCCTGCTCTGGGGCGCCGGGGACCCGGGCTATTGGGATTTATTTTACGCCGCAGACCGGTTCGAGGCCAGTCTGCGGGTAATTTACGGGCAACAGGCAAAGACCCAACCGGCGGTAAACTTTGCCGCAGCGTATTTGCTGAGCCAGGTGATTGAACAGGTTTCGGGTCAGAGCGTATTCAATTTTGCTTACCGTTATCTGTTCCAACCACTGGGAATTACGACTTACGCAGCCAACGATGACGACTTGACACTTGATCCAATGGTAGGATTTCAACTCAAAGCGCTGGATCTTGCCAAGATAGGCTATCTGCTGTCCCAGGAAGGGGATTGGGAGGGCCGGCGAATCGTCTCCAAGGAATGGGTTCGCTGGTTGTTTTACAATGCCCCCTACGCTGAATTTGATGACACGCCGGGGGGCAGTTGGGTAAAGACAACCATCAGGGGGCATGAGAGTTTGATTGTGCGCGGTGAAGGGGGACAGTATATTGTCCTGGTTCCGGATCTGGATGTGGTGGTGGTAACGACATCCACGAGCCGTTTTGCGCTGCCGCAAGACAACGGGCATGACAGACTGCTGCAGCTGATTGTCGAAGCTGTTTTGGAAACATCCGGCACAGCAGGGATGGCGGCCAATCCGGAGCTGAGGTCGGAAACGGTGTCAGGGCCATATACCGATATATTTGCGCCCAATTTTATTTTCTCCACACCTGTGCCGCAGGACATATTGGATTTTTTCCAGCAATTTGCCCAGGATATCATCAGTAAAGACAGGCGCCGTGTGGCCGCAAACTATGCGCGCGTATACGATCTCGGTCCGCCGCCGCTTTTTTCCCGAAATTGGTCCTCAACCCGTCTGATGTTCAGCCGTAGTCCGCCCCTTCTGGAGTATGTTTACATTACCAAAGTACGTATCGAAAACAACAGAGCCTATCTGCGAGGCAGTGTGAAATTTAATCACAGGACATACGGAGGCTCACAAGGCGTGTTCCCACTTGAAAATTTAATTAAACTGAAAGGCCGCTGGAGATGGCTCGGGTTGCCGGAAAAGACCGCCCTGCTGGATCGTGACGACTATTTTGATGCCGAACTGAGCGAGGACCAGCAACATTTCGTGGATGACTGTTCCGGTCCCCTGGTTGGAGAATCTCCGATATTCGGAAAAGATTGTTTTGCTGAGACTTTCCAATTGGCCGGAGGAGGGAGAGAGCTGTTTGCCGAACGCCTCCAACCTTTTCTGCAAGGACGCACCGGGGTTCGCCTGCATGTAACCGGCGTGCAACCCAACGATGCCGCCTACCGGGTGCAGGGTTACATTGATGGCAGCGAACTAGGTGAACTCCGTTTGCCTGACGATTTGCATATAGTTAAAGAGAATGGTGTCTGGAAATATCAAGGTATCGTCGATTCAGAGCAGATAGAATGAAAGGTATTCAGAATTTTTTGCCCAAATAGTGCCATCAATTGATTTTTTTCTCTCGGAAGGTTGTTGTTTTCCGGTGCCGGCCAGCCAAACGATTACAGCGGCTGCCGGTCGAATATTACATCAAAAAACATGCTGTATTCAATAACGCGTTGACGCACAAGTATCCTTTTGACATACTCGTTTTAGGAAAAAGCAAGTTTCTATCTTTGACTTCCCATTCTATCGGTATATGGTATGGTGCGGGGTCTGGGTCAATGCACGCCCCACGGGCTGATTCTGGAAGCCATGGGCGCGCTGCTGGGACGCTTTTACTTTTATAAACGCGATAGCAGCATGGGGCGACAATACACCCCGATTTTGCTGGCAGGCTTTTCCTGCGGTATGGGCCTCACCGGCATGTTTGCCATGGGAATCACGCTGATTCTCAAATCATTGGGAGGGCTATCCTACTGATATGAAATATTTTTTACGCTTTGCAGCCATCGATATCGGATCCAACGCCATCCGGTTGCTGCTCTCCGCTGTGTTCAATAATGAAACCGGCCCGGTCTTTAAAAAAATGACCCTGGTACGCATGCCCATCCGCTTGGGAGGCGATGCCTTTTTAACGGGCGAAATTTCAGATCAGAAAACCTTGGAGCTGGTCACCGCCATGAAAGGTTTCCAGCATTTGATCAACGCCTATGCTCCCCTGGCTGTCATGGCATGCGCCACCTCGGCCATGCGGGTCGCAGAAAACGGTCCCCAGGTATGCCGCCAGATTCAACTTGAAACCGGCATCAACGTGGATATCATCAGCGGCAAACGGGAAGCCGAAATTCTTTTCAAGAACAGACGCGAAGCAATTCTGCATAAAGATGAACCGTCCATGTTCGTGGATGTGGGCGGTGGCAGCACCGAGATTACGGTTTATTCAGAGGGGCAAGCCATTACCTCGGAATCCTTCAACATCGGTACGGTACGAGTTCTGGAAGACGTGGTGCCCAAGTCCGATTGGAAACAGCTCAAGAACTGGCTGCAAACCCATACCGAAGCCTACCCCCAAATATCCGCCATCGGGAGCGGTGGCAACATCAACAAGACCTTTCGCCTGGCCGGTGGCAAGTCCGGAAAACCCATATCCTATAAACAACTAAAGGATATCGCCACCTACCTGAAGGGATTCACCAATGATCAGCGTGTCACCGACCTGGGCATGCGCCCCGACCGGGCCGATGTCATCCTGCCGGCCTTAGCCATCTACCGGCGGGTAATGAAATGGGGTCATGCGGAACAAATCTTTGTGCCCATCCTCGGCCTGGCCGACGGCATGATTCATATCTTGTATCAAAAATACAGAAACGAAAATCATCATACCTAAAATTGTCGGTTCATAGATACACTCGCCTGCCGATTTTTTTTCATTCAGAGTTCAAGGGGTCAGCTTAAAGTTTGAAGTCCTTTACCGTATTCTCACGCCTCTCTACTGCCCAACCTTTGACATCAACTTTGAACCGTTTTGCACCCTTTCAAAAGCATCTATCAGTCCAAAACAGCAATTTCCGCATTGATTACAGCTGAAACCCACAGACGGCATTCTGACAGTTTCAGCCTTAAGTGGAGATCTGATTTATAAACTGAAGATAAGTGTTCAGAATTTCTTGACATTTTTTATTTATATTTGTATTGACCTGATTCGATAGCTATTTTAAGCGGCCCTTGATATGAACAAACTGGATCTAACCGCCGCCCTAAAAAATGAAGCCGAACTCACTAAATCCGAAGCCGCTGCAGTTGTTGACCTGCTTTTTAATGAAATGGCCAATGCACTTGCAGAGGGTGACCGGGTTGAAATCCGTGGACTGTGTTCTTTTTATGTCAAGAAATACAAAGCGTATGCCGGGAGGAATCCGAAAACTGGGGAACCGACCAAGGTGAAAGGTAAGAAGTTACCGTTTTTTAAGTGCGGCAAGGAATTGAAAGAACGGATGGATTACTGACACTCAAGCATACTTTTTTCCAGAAGAACGTGATTGAACATACCGGGACCGGTATTTGAAGATAAAATATATTTCCGGGGTCATTAAACATGTGGGTAATCAATATTCAGCATTGGTTGAACGAAACAAAAAGTGGACCAGCAGTTCCGCAATTAAGGTTAAAGGTAAAAAAGTTGGGCGAGATCATAACTTACGCAACATCAGTTACTGCAGGGATATCTATGGAATCGACCCCAAAGTGTTGGCGCAGGCCCAAAAGGAAACCTTGTAAGGGCGAACTGGATATCGAGCTCGATTTAGTATCCGGACAAATTCAATGGCGCTGCGGGATATGCGGAGATGAGGGAGTTGTATCAGGATGGGAGGGACTGATCTGGGATATGCTGGATACCGATGGCCTCGTCCATTAATGAAAAAGGTGCTATGATCGGGATAATTTTTTCTGGCGCTATTGGATATGGGGAGTTTGAAGAGGCGCTTGCGGATGGTGAAGAAAAATGCCTTGAAAGATTAAAGAATGATTTTGAACGCCAATCACTTGATAATATTCATGATAGTATGTCCTGCTGGGCTTGTTTTAATCAGGCCAAAAAAGATCCAGTTCCCACTGAAGCGCCAATCCCACCAAAAGTATCGGCCTTACAAGGAAAAACTAAAAAGATAGGAAGGAATGCACCGTGTCCATCTGGGAGCGGGAAGAAATATAAAAAGTGTTGTTTGAATAAGGATTGACGAGATATGCTGTTTCGCTGAGTCATTCTCACAGTATTTTCTGTGTGAGAATGCCGGCTAATTTACCCTTATTTTTTCTATTCAGACATACAGATTGTCATCCTTTTCATGGCCTTCACAAGGCTGATTTTTACCAAATACCCGTTTTCCGTTTTTGAGAGATTCAAATGTCTTGTTGAAGCTTGACATAAAAGTTTATTTCTGAAATCTGTCAAACCGTGAAAAGTAAATTTTCGTTCAGTCGCATATCCATTTTAGTTTTGTCTCTCAGACACAAGCGTACTCGTAGAATCTTGCTCGGTATCGTTATCGGTCTGGTATGTCTTGACTTGTCACCAGCCGGTAATGCTTTCGAGAGTGTCTTCCAAGAATCATCACCCTACCGAATCGAGGCTCAGCGGTGGGAAGCGGCCGACAAGATTTTTCGATCCGATTCGCATTGGCTCGGAGGTGATGGTGCAACATCAGTAGATTTGGGGCATGGACGGGTGCTCTGGCTTTTCGGCGACAGTTTTATCGATCTGTCCGGCTCCGGTGTACGGCGAACGTCCGACTTGGTGCGCAACAGCATTGCCATCCAGAAAGGTTATGATCCTACAACCGCCGAAATGCAATTCTCCTGGAAGATGAAGGGCGCTAAACCGGAAGCCTTTTTTTCACTCGCCGGCAATCGTTGGTTCTGGCCTGCTTCAGGAATCATGATCGGCAAGCGCTTGCTAATTTTTCTCATGGAGATCAAGACGGCCAGTAATGCGTTCGGCTTTGAAGCCTGTGGCTGGAAGGCAGTACTGATCGATAATCCGCAAAAAACACCAGACCTCTGGATCTTGACGTATTTGAAAAGCCCGCAGAAACAGGGCTTAATTGTCGGTTCCGGCAATCCAGTTCTTGAAAATGGATTTCTGCAAGTTTTTGCCACAGATTTTAGAGAAATGGCGGTATATCTCGTGCGCTGGCCTGAACGCTCTGCCGTCGCCGGAACACTTGTCAGACCGCAATGGTGGGCCGGAGGTAATGCGGGCTGGATCGGGCCGGAAGCAACAGGAGTGAAGCCCCACAGCATTATTGCGAAAGGTCAGATGGAGTTCTCTGTGGAATATGTGCCTCAGGTGAAAAACTATCTTCAGATTCAAACTCTGAGCATCATGAATCCCTGCTTGGCGATATCAACTGCTAAAGCACTGACGGGACCCTGGTCCTCGCACGTATGTTTTTTTACCCCATCCGAACAGGGTATGCCGGACACTCTGATCTATGCGGGCAAATCACACCCTATGCTCGGCGGGGCTGAAATGGTGTTCACCTATGTCGTGAATACGACCAGGGAAGACAGACTTCTGAAAGATATGTCCATCTATTTCCCCATCATGCTCAAAGGGCGGATCAACGCCGATCGCATCCTACCCCAAGAATAGTTGTCAGCCGAACAGCAATAAGGGTGCTTTAGTATAGTTGGATGAATTTTGTCCGGGACTCAGACGTCAGACATATCACAGATTTTTGCGACGTTTGATATTTCCACTTTTTGAGTGGCTATCGCAAAAATTTTCAGGGTGAACACTACCCCCCTTTCAATTACATTGGTCCAACATGCTAGATCACTTTCAGCGATTCAGGACACTTCCTCCCCGTAACCGCCTCATATATCCGCCCCGCCGTTTCATCAAAAACTCGATTATAATCCGGGTTCTGAATATTGCGGCCGGGAACGGTTATGCCTTTTAGGTAACTGAGCATATCCAGTTTCATGTCAATCTCGACGGTAATTCGATTTAACAGGGCCTGGCACTGATCTTTATCGTCACTTAATATTCCATCCTCTGCAACAACCGGCTCCCCTAAATCCATGTCCCGATTGATATCATTGGTAATCTCGATTGCTCTTTCCAGCGTATCATATTCTTTTGGAACAGTTGCCTGTATGAGCTTGAATACGGCATTTAAAGGACTCAGGCCGATAAGCTCGGGATGATGAACGTAGCTGTATTCACTGTGAAATTTCACATCCGGTCCCTCTACACCATAGACACTTTTACCATACCAATTTTCCGTATACCGAATTATCTGATTCTTCCCCCACTCACCTTTCGGCCGAAAATATGTCCAGGTGACATTTGAAAGTTCGTCCAAGCATTCCTCAACGGTGTTATACATATAATCGGCGAAATGTTTACCATCCTCAAATATGTCAATACCTGCAAATTCGAGTCCCGGCAAAGATGCCTGCAAAATTATGCTGTGACCCTGGAGGTGACTTATGATTAATGAATAAGCATTTCGCTTCCATGGCGCCATTTCGCTATCTTCAAATTCTGAAAGCCCGGTTAAATTCATATCCTTAAAAGCGCTTGGTGTAACCAGCACGGCACCTATATCCGGTGGTAGATCAAGTTTTTCCATTACATCGAGATAAAAATTCCACTCATCATCATCGCTGATTTGCATTGGCAACAACTGCCCCGGATTCTCAACAATTTGCTCTTCCATCATTAAAAGCATCAACTCTAAAGTAGCTTGCCAACCGGTTTCAAAATAATCCCCGCCTGCTTTTTCCCGGTCTTCAGCTTTTTTGAATATGGCCTCAGCAGATTTTTGCATTGATTTTCGTCTGTGTTCGATCATTTCATTGCCTTTGGTTAGGATTTTCGAGCGTCATTATTCGACACTATTAAAACAGGAACGATGAAAAACGCAATCAATCTAATTTTATGAATGGTTAAAGAGTTTGTTTAGGCATCTGTTACCAGGCTTGCCGGATCAAAGCCTGGATTTGTCGGTTCAACACCCCATTCTTTTTCCACTTCAGTCACAAACCTTCTTAAATCATCGGCCACGGAATCAGAAAGAGGTGTCGGTTGATGGTTGACCAATATATCCTTCACCTTTTCTTTGGCCAACTCATAGGGGTCTGGTTTCCCGGCATTTATCCAGGTAGTACGATTCATGCGCTCAAAAAATTGCGGTCTGCTTTGTGTTCGCATATATTTCAAGGTCACAGGTGACATTAGAAAATCGGACATTTGGCCTCCTGCCTTGATTTCATCCACACATAATGTCTCGTCACTGACTTCGACCCCCCCAAGAAAATACTTTATCATATCAATTATGTCGCTATCCAATAACAATTGGGCAAAATCCACAACCATGCCACACTCTAACATTCCTGCTCCGTATAAGACATTGTTCCCTGACATTGCCGCAATGAGAGCTGTTAGAGTTTTTTCGTGACCGGCTTGTGCGCTGCCGGCGATATTGCTATCCGTCTACGTCCCGCCGCTCCAGGAAGGTACTCCGTAAAATTGAGCCATTTGGGCGTTCATGGCCGCAAATAACGCCATTTCCGGAGAACCCACCGCAGCTTCGCCGCTTTTTAGATCCATCGAAGTCGTTGAACTGCTGCAAATCACAGGAGCTCCTGGTCGAACAGCTTGGTGCATCACGACACAGGCAAGAAATTCGGCATTTTGAACAGCCTGAGTGCCTGCCAAGGTAACCGGACTGGTAGCGCCCGACAGCGCCATGGTTGTAAAACGGACCGGAATACTGAGTTCGGCAGCCTTCATGCCAATTTCACAGCAATGTTTGACCAGGCGTAACGGGGTTACCGGGCAGGTAGAAGCGCAAATTAGGGGATTATCCACCAAGGTGTCTTCGCCACCGGCAATGATGGCCGACATCTGATAGATTTTTTCCAGACACCTGCCGTCACCAGGTCCTAGGCTAACCGGTTTGTCTGTGTTATTCACAAGCGCTTCATAATTATGGAGTGTATAGGCGATGGGGTCTACATCCAGTGAAGAAACAGGGCGATGACAAACGCCATAGGCATCCAGTGCATCCATTAATCTTGCTCCTGCAGCCAGATCCTTTTTGGTCGAGTCCCTGATTTCACCGGTATTGATATCGACAACACGGACACCTTCGCCAAATGAGGTGAAAGTCACCCTTTTACCTTCCATGATGTAGCTTTTATCATGGTTGCGTGCCCCCAGCACAATTCTGGACGGTGCTGTTCGGATGGATTTTTCTACAAGGTAGTGAGGGATTTTAACTATTCTTTTATCGTTATCTACACGGCAGCCGATGGAATGGAAGAGATCAATGGCATCATCATCTTCCACATAAACACCGGTTTTTTCGAGTATTTCAAGGCTGGCATAGTGGATATCGGCAATCTCATCGTCGGACAATACTTTGAAATCAATACCTTTAATTTGAATTTTACCGCTGCAAATGGCACGATTCATTTCATTTCCTCCTTTCATATGGGTAATGGTTTTCGGTGCGCGCTATTCGATTAACCAAAGCGGGTTTTGTTGTCAAGATTAATCTTTTTTGTCGGCAATGCAATTTTAGGACGGGTTGAGCATAGCTCACCGTTTTGCCCGCGGCTGGATTTTTTTAAATCTAGGTTTCAATAGATTATTTTATATCATATATACACCGATCAGGAGGAAAAAATGGCTCTTAGTGTACGAAATGCTAAAGCTGAAAAACTTGCCCGGGAGCTTGCTGCTGAGAGCGGGGAAAACATAACACAGGCAATAACGCGTGCCCTGGAAGAAAGATTACGGCGCCTTCGTGGACGCTCCACGGCCATTGATATGGTTGAAGAGATAATGAAAATATCCAAACGCTGCAGCGAAATTCCCGATCAAGATCAACGGTCCCCTGATGAAATATTAGGCTATGGTTCGACGGGAGTTTCAGAATAATGGTTATCGATTCCTCTGCTTTGATAGCAATTCTATTTGGTGAGCCGGAGGCGCTAATTTATTCTAAAGCCGTAGTCGGAAGTAAGTCAACTCCGGAAACAACGTCCCCGAGGTTCCCCCGGAAATACCGATCAGAGAATCACTCTCATCCGTTTCAGGTCTTCCTTTTGGCCGATAACGACAATGACATCACCGGCTTCCAATTTTTCAGTCGGGGCCGGGTTGAGCACCATGTGTTCGAAAAAATAGTATCCGATGGTGCCGAAAGCAACGAGCGCCGCCAGCATTATCAGTGAATAACGCAGTTTTCTGCTGTCCATTTTTGATCCCTAAACCTTATATCGTTATGAATGTCAAACGGCAGAATTCAATGAAGAATTCTGCCGCTTGATGTAAGCATTTTTTTGCGGGAACCTCGAATATAACCCGAATAAAAGGTGGCGCTATTTTACGGCATCCTTTAATGCTTTGCCGGGAGTGAACTTCGGTACATTGGTAGCCTTAATTTGAATTTCCTCACCGGTATGGGGGTTGCGACCTTTGCGAGCTTTTCGTTTTACAACTTTAAACGTCCCGAAACCGGTCAAGACGACATCCTCTCCTTTTTTCAAGCTTTTTGTTATTGATGAAATCACACAGTCCACTGCTTTCTGAGCCTCTTTTTTCGTGCCGACAACCGCCGTCACTTCATTGATTAAATCACTTTTGTTCATCCAAATCCTCCTTACCACTCAATCTGATATTTTAATTTGGAACATATCTTTCTCTCATTTCGTTTATGCTTCTGTTGAACACCGCCCATTCGTTGTTTGTTCTTCCGGCGCATTGGAAATTGTTTGGGGGAGTCAATACCAATTTCCGAAAATTGCTGCTGATTAGATTCGCTTTGGCTGTATTCTTCCTTAAAGTGACTTATAATATTGCCGGGTGGATTCATGGTGTCCCCTGCGTCTCTCTTTTACTAACGGTTCTATTTATTTGCTGTTTGATAGCTTTTGATGCCAATACTCGTCTTGCCGTCAAACCGTTCTCTGATTTTTCCCGTCACTTTTACTTCTTTATGGATGAGGTTCAATAAATCATTTCCAATTTTAGTGTGCTCGACCAGGAACACCTTTTCATCATTGGCATGGATGGTCACTGCGATAACCTTTCCGTTTGCATCCCATTGGTCCGGGATAACTATTCCGCAAATCATGGATTTTTGGCTCCTTTTATTAACGCTATTCAAAAAAATCACCTCCCGATTAGATGAGTCCGGAAATGGATAAATGCCCTGTTGAGGCTTTTTACTCCGGTTATGATAAAGCAACAGTTCGATGCTTTGTCGGTTTGTGCACTATTCCTCGACGACTTCAAAAAATTCGACAATAATTATTTTCCCTTCTTCGCCTTCTACAATCCTACCGACGACCTTTACCCTTTGACTGATGTAATTGCGGACCAGATCATCACCGACGGCGCTGTCTCCAACTGCGTATATTTGATCTTCAGCAACAATTTCCTGGTTATCATTCACTTCACCGACAAGGGTCACTTTATCAGCCAGCGCAGGAAAGCTGAACATCCATAAGAAAATTGAAATCATGACAAAATTCGAAATTAATTTTTTAACTTTTCTCCCCATGAATTCACCTCCTAAACCGGTTTTATGTTCTGATATCACTCTAATCTCAACAGCTATAAAGCAACAGTTGTGCCAAACTTATAACTTTCTGAAATTGATACAAATATAGTTTTTTGGGTCAAAACCGAGAACTTTAAATTCAGGAGATCGAAGAATTCAAAATTCCACAGATCGGCAGGTAGGTAGAGAAATAATATGTTTTCAATAAGTTAAGAGATGTCAAAAGTGGAATTGTCATATCCGATTTTCGGACATACCAGACTCCGAAGTTCCGTATTTTAAATAAATGGTTCATCCTGTTTCTGATGAATGTAATTTTTCACGAGATCATCCCCTGCCGGCGTGTCATCGACCTCGTAAATTTCCCCATCAACATCGATTTGGTTGGTTGCGTTGACCTCACCGATAATCGTAACAATATCAGTCGCCAGGGGCGGGGATAAGTTTATATTGAACACGATGACACAAACCAATACCGCACCAGCTATGTAAAAGGGTTCTCGCTTCACCATTCTTTTCCTTTTTTTCTAGCCAGAATAAAAATTCATTATTCCCTCTTCGTTCTATGACTATGATTAACTTAGCAAAGCGTGTGCCACCATTATGCAGGTTCGGCGGATAAGTCCATATTGGGGGGGAATTAAAGCTTCGGGCTGCATATTTTGTATAAATATCAAATAGTTTTCACATTAGATAAAATTGTTTTGTCTACGATGAGATTGCTTTTTTTGCGGGCTGTTCATGTTGGATCAGAAATGGACGCTGATAGACCTTTGAAAATCAGATAAATTAGTTCTGCTTTTTTACAGTAACCAGAACTGGGAGTTCTATACCTTAAGTATTCGAAACTTAACGATGGGATCCAGCCCCCTTTTTCTCTTTTCACAAGTCAGTGTTATTTACAGGTTTTCGTTTAATTACGGTTATATAAATCCTATCGCTGCATTTTTCAGAAAGACAGTTCCTATCTGGCATGTCTATTGCTCCCTATTCAGATTAATGAGCGCCGGCTGTTTTTGAAACGAAGGTAAAATAACAAAACATGAAAAACAGAGCCAATTTTTCCTGAACGAGGAGACTAAGGCAATGGGCTTAGCGAACAAAATAGAAAACACCAAAAAAAGGAGACATGTGCACCATAAATGAATAGAGAAGACCATCATCATCTTAATTTGCTTTGTGATGTGAGTGAGCTTGCTGCGCTTCTTGCTGGAAGTGAAAACATCGAAAACTTCCTCCAGCGAACCGTCGAAATGGTTGCCCGGCACATGAATGCAAATGTCTGCTCCATATACTTGCTTGATGAAAAATCGAACGAGCTGATACTTAAGGCAGCGGTCGGATTGAATCCGGAAGCTTTCGGTAAGATACGCCTTAAAATGGGGGAAGGGTTGGTCGGGTCGGCCTTGGAAAAATCAAAGCCGGTCAAAGAAGGACTTGCCAGCCGTCATCCTAGATTTAAATATTTAAGTGAAGCCTTCGGGGATTCCTTCGACTCTTTTCTTGCTGTGCCTGTGCAAAGAGGATCTGAAAAAATAGGTGTTCTGGTTGTCCAGCAGCAGGAGCGCAACCATTTCGATGATATTGATGTTATGGCCATGCGAGCGATCTCCTCTCAATTGGCCGGGGCCATCGGAAATGCTCGCCTGTTAATGGAACAAAACCAACAAAGAGCGCAGAAGACCTCTACTTATCAAATCTTGCCCAGGCTCCGAATGATTGAAGGGCAGGTGGCTTCTCCAGGATATGCGTTTGCTCCGGCAACGATGTTTGATAAGAGCCACGGCGCATTGGTTTCTGTTGAAATCGACACAGAAATTAAATACTCATTGAGCGATTTTCATCAGGCGATCCAGTCCACAGCTGATCAACTCAATGAGCTCCAGCATCGGTTTGCCCAACGTCTGCCGGAAAGCGCCTCTTTAATTTTTACAGCCCATCTGATGATTCTCAAAGATTTTCGGTTCGCCGGGGAAATGGAAAAGCTTGTCGAGAGCGATTTACCCCCTCCTGTTGCCATAAAAAAAGTGGCCGACCATTACGTTGAGCTGTATTCAGCGAGCGCCCATGCGCATATCAGGGAAAAGGCTCACGACGTCCGGGATCTGGCCGGAAGAATTTTAAGAAATCTGGTGCATCATGTTGAGGAGGATCCATTTTTAAGTGAAAATCGCATCGTTATTGCCCCCGAACTTTATCCCTCAGATATCCTGAAACTTGCTTCCGAGGATGTTAAAGGTATCATTTTGGTCAGCGGAGGCATCACTGCCCATGTTTCCATTTTAGCACGTTCCCTGCAAATACCGATGATCATTGCCACTGAGCCCGACTTGCTGCTTTTACCGGAAGGTACGCCGATAATTGTGGATGCAGAAAATGGGAGCATTTATATTCAGCCTACAGACGAACTTATCGATGAATTCGAATCTTCAAAGCAAGTCAAGTTGGAGAGTGAGCTTTCCGCTGAGCAATTGTCTCCGTTTACCCTGACAGAAGATGGAATCAGGATTCAACTTCTGGCAAATATAAATTTACTCAACGACCTGAAGCTTGCACGGAAATTCAAAGCCGAGGGTGTGGGGCTTTACCGCACCGAGTTTCCTTTTCTGATTCGATCGGCACTTCCTTCAGAGGAGGAGCAGTATCTGATTTATAGACGCTTGTTTGATGAAATGGACGGTAAAGATGTGACCATCCGCACCCTCGATTTAGGCGGCGACAAGCTATTGGCATATTCTGATACCAAAGGGGAAACAAATCCGGATTTGGGCCTGCGTGCTATTCGGTTTTCTTTTCGTCACCGGGATATTTTTCATCAGCAGCTTCGAGCCATTTTAAGGGCCGGCGCAAAGGCCGAAACCATCCGGATAATGTTTCCTATGATTTCATCGTTGGATGAATTTGGTGAAGCCAAAGAAGCCGTATTTGATGCCATAAACGCGTTAGAAAATGAGAAGTTGCCCCATCATCAGCATCCTTTAATCGGGGCACTCCTTGAAATTCCGTCAGTGCTGGAAATCATAGACGAACTCGCAGCTGCAGCTGACTTTTTGTCCATCGGCACAAATGACTTCATCCAGTACATGCTTGCCGTCGATCGTTCCAATGAAGCGGTGGCCTCGTATTACTGCCCCTACCATCCATCGGTTTTAAGGGGGCTCGCCAAAATTGCCCAAGCTGCAGCACGCCAGAACAAAGAACTGTCCATATGTGGTGAGATGGCCCATCAAATGGAATATATTCCTTTTTTGCTGGGCATCGGCGTAAGGATTCTCAGCGTATATCCAAAATTTCTGCCATCCGTTCAAAAAGCAATTAATGGATTGACAATGGATGATGCCAATTTATACACCGGCAGACTACTTTCGGAGACCACGCTTAAAGGTGTCCACAATATACTGAATTCATTTAATAAAGATGCAAATCTGCGATAAATAGAGAAGGTGTATAAGATATGACCAATGATGATAAACCTTACAATTTGATCGACGGTGCAAATGGTGAAGCGATTGCGGTAGCGCGAGAGTTTAATCAGCAGCGTAAAATTTCAGCTAATCCTGAATTACCTCTGGAGGAACGTTTAGAAGCGTATGAGGATATATTCGATTCCGAGGTCGGCGACACGACGCTGGTGAGGGCCCGTAACATAGAACGTGAGGTCGGCTTGCGCCAGATCTATTTAAAGTTCGAAGGGGGTAATCCTACCGGTACCCAGAAAGATCGTATTGCTTTCGCCCAGGCCATGGACGCCCTGCGGCGAGGGTATGATACCATCACGGTGGCAACCTGCGGAAACTATGGAGTCGCCATCGCTTTGGCCGCTGGTTTTGCCGGGCTGAGCAGTCGAATTTACATTCCTGAAAACTACCATGCCGGCAGGATAAAAGAAATGACCGATTTAGGAGCAGACATTATTCGGGCAAAAGGTGATTACGAGCAGTCCGTTGAATTGTCTTCGGAAGAGGCCCATAAACATGATTTTTATGATGCCAATCCCGGTGGCGACAACATGTTAACCCAAATGAAAGCATACGGCCGAATCGCCCATGAAATCTATGACGAACTGCGCGATGCTCCCTTGGCCGTCACTGTGCCCGTCTCAAATGGAACAACGCTGGCTGGAATTTACAGGGGATTTTTGAGCCTTTACCGACGGGGCAAAATTTCACGCATGCCGCGTATCGTTGCCGGATCTTCATTTCGTAAAAATCCGATCGTTCAGGCATACATACACAACACCCCGTCATGCGAAGATCTTAATCCTCAAAAAATCCATGAGACCAGCATCAACGAACCGCTGATTAACTGGCATTCCATCGACGGTGATCATGCCCTCGATGCCATCCGCCAAACCGGGGGGTGGGCTTCCGATGCATCCGACAAAGCCATGCGCACCTATTCGCGCCTCATTCGTGAAAAGGAGGGTCTGCAGGTTCTGCCGGCCTCAACTGCTGGCCTGATCGCCTTGATGAACAAACATGCAAAGGAACCATTGCCGGGTGATCGGTATGTTGTAGTATTAACCGGGAGAAAATCATAAAAGTCAACGCTGATGGAGACATAACACCATGACCAACAAAGATAAAATTCAAAACAAAGATGTACTGAAAAATCCGATGGACGACCCGCTTTCCATTCTCAAGGTCTTTGAACGTCTGGAAGTCGGTCCGGTAAAGCTGGAGCCCAAGAGACTCATCGCCCCCTATCGTCTGGTTTACAATGGGAAGATGGAGCAGACCGAGCTAATTTACAGTTATCAGGAATCCGTATTTGATCCGGCCGAACCGGAATCCAGGAATCTGGCAGATATGATTGCCGCCCAGGTCGCCTTGAACTACGGTCTGTTTTGCGACGCGATGGTTTTCCACGGCCTTTATGATAACATCGACCGTCGGTTTATTCGAGATATGGCGGAAAATACCGCCCGGGAAATTTACGTAAAAAAATTTCTGGAACCTAACCCTTTTTTGGTTGGGCCGGCCGCTGGTCTGACGCCTGAAAAACGACAGAAATATCTTTTGGCCGAATTACAATTTCCGCAATCGCTTCAAAGCAAAACGAAGTCTGTGAGGCAACTCTGGTCCACCGATAAAGACAAACACTGTATTCTTTCCAGCGGCGGCAAAGACAGCTTGTTGAGCTATGGCCTGCTCAACGAGATCGGCCGCGAGGTTCATCCTGTTTTTGTCAATGAATCCGGACGGCACTGGTTTACCGCCCTCAATGCGTATCGCCATTTCAAAGACAATATACCCAATACCGCCCGGGTCTGGGTGAATTCTGATCGCCTGTTTTCCTGGATGCTGAGGCGCATGCCGTTTATTCGCAAGGATTTTGCGACCGTAAGGTCGGACCAGTATCCTATCCGTTTGTGGACGGTTGCTGTTTTCTTGTTTGGCGCGTTGCCGCTTGTGCGCAAACGGGGCATCGGGCGATTGCTCATCGGGGATGAGTTCGACACGTCGGTACGCAAAGTACACCATGGTATCTCCCACTATGACGGCCTCTTCGATCAAAGCATTTATTTCGATCATAGCATCACAAACTATTTTATGCGCAAAAGCTGGGCGATCAGCCAGTTTTCCATCCTGCGGCCGTTGTCGGAGCTTCTCATTGAAAAGATTCTGGCACTTCGATATCCTCACCTGCAGCAGCATCAAATATCCTGCCACGCCGCCCATACAGAAACGGACCGAGTCTATCCCTGCGGCAAATGCGAAAAATGTCGCCGGATCGTCAGTATGCTGTTGGCTTTTGATGTCGATCCCTCCCGCTGTGGCTACAAACCGTCTCAAATTAAAAACAGTTTAGCAGGATTTGTAAACAAAGGTATTGCCCAGGAAGCGGCCGGCTTTCGACAGCTGGGCTTTATGCTGATGCAAAAAGGGCTCATCGACGTGCCCGAAGTTCGCAAAAAAGCATTCGGCGAGCAGCCGGAAGTCCTCAGGCTGCGCTATGATCCCCAGACCTCGCCGATGAACACCATCCCAAAGGATTTGCGGATCGGCCTGCTACAAATCTTCATGCAGTATGCGGAGGGAGCCAGGCACCGCAGCGGTAAAAAATGGACGTCCTTTGATCCCCTGAATGATTCGAGTTTGCATCATAACTTTACCTTTGAGTTCGATCTAGCCGGGCAAAGCGTTACCCGCAAAGAAAAAGACCCGGCAGCAAGCCGGAACCAGCATTTGTGGGCAGAGCTCACATGGCCGGAGGCCGAAGAGCGCTTTCAGCAGGTGGACATCGCCCTGCTGCCGGTGGGGGCCATCGAGCAGCACGGGCCGCATCTGCCCTTGGACACCGACGCCTTTGATGCAAATTATCTGGCGCTGCGGGTGGCGGAAGCCTGCAGCGAACCCAAACCGCTGGTACTGCCGAGCATATCTTACGGTGTTTCTTACCACCACGATGATTTCAAGGGAACCGTCAGCATTTCCAACGATACGCTGGCCAAACTGGTATATGACATCGGCATCAGCATATCCCGCAACGGCATCAAGAAATTCGTGATCATCAACGGGCATGGCGGCAACAGTCCGGCCCTGAATCATGCCGCCCAAATGATCAATCGCGATGCACATATTTTTGTGTGCGTGGATACCGGAGAGACCAGCGATGTGGATATTGATGCGCTGGTGGAGACACCCAACGATGTGCATGCCGGAGAAATTGAAACCAGCACCGCTCTGGCGGTGCGGCCCCATCTGGTCAAAATGGATCAAGCCCGCAGGGAAGTGCCGCAGTTCTCCAGCCGTTATCTGGATTTTACTTCCAAACGCGGCGTTTTATGGTACGCCTACACGCGTAAAATTTCCCGCAGCGGGATCATGGGAGATCCCACCAAAGCCGATGCCGAGAAGGGAAAAAAAATATGGGATGCCATGATTAACCACCTGGTTGCGCTGGTTGAAGATCTGAAATCGATGACCTTAGAAGAAATTCATCACCGGAATTATTGAAACATGAAAAACATAAAAACGATCAGAACCGTATGTTTCAACTTGCTACTGATTTTCGCGGGCAGTCTGCTTTGTGCGGTTGCGATCAAAGGCATCATTATACCCAAACAATTTTTGGCGGGGGGAGTCACGGGGTTATCCCTTTTGATCCACTATGTGTTGCCCGGCTTACCTCTGGGTCTGATTTATTTCACATTGAACATACCCCTGTTTGTCATCGGATGGCTGTTTGTTGGGCGTCGTTTCTTTTTTTACAGCCTAGCCGGCGTATTTATTTTTTCGGCCGTTATTTTTTGGCCGTATCCGGTTTTTTCAATCGAGGATATGATTCTCAACGCCCTGAGCGCAGGGATAATGACCGGCGTGGGTTCCGGCCTAATTCTGAAATCTTTGGGATCAGCCGGCGGTTTGGATATTTTGACCGTTATTCTTTATAAAAAATTTTCCATTCGCCCGGGAATGTTCATTTTAGCCTTCAATGGTGCACTCATGGTTTTGGCGATCTTACGCATTCCCCTGGAAATGGTTTTATATACCCTGATCTATCTGTATGTCAGTACCCAATTTATGAATTTCGTGCTGATCGGACTCAGCCAGCGCAAAGCGATCATGATCATATCCCCCAAATGGGATGAAATTTCACGTGAGATTATGAACAAGCTGCAAAGGGGTGTGACTGTTGTGCGCGGCCAGGGTGGATATACCGGCAAGGATCTGCATATTCTTTATTCCGTGATCACATTTACGGAGCTCTCCCGTTTCAAGGAGTTGATTCGTAAAATAGATCCGGAAGCCTTTGTGGTTGTGACGGAAACCCTCGAAGTCATGGGTAAACGAATCGGTAATCAACCTCACTGGTAATTGCGATTTTCTTTTGAAGAACAGGAAATCAAACATTCTTTTGGCTAACCAGATATAAATTTCTTCTTTTAGCTTAAAATGGTTTAAGGAGGCTACTATGATTCGAAATGTCATAATTACTCTTATTTCCATTGCAGTATCTTTAAATTCAATTTGCCAGGCAGATGATAAAGCCAGGGATCGTGCCACGCTTCGAGGTATCCAATCGGTAATTGTAAAGGTGCACTCCTGGGAACCGGAGTGGCGCGCAGAACTCAAAAAGGTAGGATTGGAGGAAAATTATTTGCAATCACTCATTGAGCAAAAACTTGAGAAGGCCGGAATCACGGTGTTACCAGAGGAAGCTGCCAAAAGGTCAGAGACCGAAGGTATCCTCAACATAAGAATGAAATTTTCAGAGCCTGAAGCCGTAAAAAAAAAATATACAACCCTGGATGAGAATGAAATTGAGAAGGTCGATACTAAAAAGAAATATGTATACGCCATACGACTCAACTTTCGTCAAATGGTGCTGTTTCCACGTGACCTCGCTTTAAAGGCTCTGGCAATCACCTGGCAAACGGAATCTGTGGGATTCAGACGACTGACCTTAATCAGGCAGGATCTGATGAATGTGATTGATGTTTTCATTGAAGCCTACCTGTCTGAAAACCATTAAAGCAAAACGGAATACCTTTCACTCAGGTCACACTCCACACCGTAAAAGAATAGTTAGAATGAATCTTCAGCAAACTGAGTTTCCCCAACCTTAATTGCTTATTTTTCAGCCGAATACGGGCTACATCGCTCATTGCCGTCATCTGGGAATTGATCGAAAAGATCCCTGATTATCAAGATTGAGCCTCATTGCGGTTAGGATTCGATATTTCAGCATATCAAAGAGCTCCATTCATCGATGACCTGCCAAACGCGGGCCATCGATGCGGTTTGTGGCCGTTATTCTTTGTCTCCCCCGGCGCTATGGTTTGACAATGACATCGATGCGCCGGTTGATCGCCCGGCCTTCGGCGGTTTGATTGGATGCCAGGGGCCGCATGGAACCGTAGCCTACCGCCACGATGCGATCATAGGGCAGGGTTCGATTCGCTACCAAATATTGTCGCACGGCTTCGGCGCGTTGTTGCGATAGATGCTCGTTGATCTCATCGGATCCCGTGCTGTCCGTATGCCCTTCGATCACCACATCCGGTTCGCCGAAGGTGCGAATGGATTTTTGCACGATGCTCAGCAGTTCATAATTTTTGGGCATGATAATATCCTTGCCGACCGGAAATTGGATCGCTTTCAACCGAATGACCAGTTGACTGCCCTGCTTATATACTTCGGCCTCATTAGAGTTGAAGTAATTCTGAATCTGGGAAAATTTTTGATTAAATTCCTTTTCCGCGGCCAAACGTTCCTTTGCCGCCCGTTGCTCTTTGGTCTCCCCTTCCAGAGCCGCGATGCGCTTTGTCAAAACACCGATTTCCGCCTCCTGGGACTTGGTTTGTTGGATGACGAAATTGTGATCTGCCTCCAGCGCCGCTACGGATTCGACCATATTTTCGACTTGGGTCTCGAAAGGCTCGTTACGCATATCCGGCGCGGAAAGCTTGGTCGTGGTTTGGTGCAGCATGTCTTCGATCCAGCGCGCAATCTCTTCGGACTCCATGGTTCGAATCTTCTGGCTCTGTTTATTCATTTGCACCAATCGTTGGGCGTAAAACAGGGCATCATTGGCCATCTCCTGCATCTTGGCTTTTTCGTAAGGATTTTGGGTGATAAAGGCATCGGTGTTTTTTAATTTCTGCTGGGCCATGGACAGTGAATGGGGCGCATATTTGCCGGCACGGTCATTTTCCGCTTGGGCCAGCAGCTTGCGAACTTCACCGATGGTCTGGTCTTTGATCGCCCGCAGCTCAAGGGCGCGGAAGGCTTTGCTTACGCTGCCGCGGTCACGCTGGGCCAGCCACAGGTTGTTTTCTTCAATAGCCTTGGTGAGCGTCAGAAAGTCATCTTCCACCCCCGCATAGTCCTTTTCTATTGCTCTAACCCTTTCTACATATACGAATTTTTTCCCGTCTAATCGTTCCTTGATCTCGCCTTCCACCCTGACTTTGGTCTGAATGAGATTTGCCAAGTCCTGTATTCGTTTGTTTTGTGCAACGATATAAACTTCTTCCCGATCAGTATAAACAGATACCCCGATTACGTTTCCGTTCTCATCCCATTGATTTGCAAGAATTATCCCTGTAATGTCATTTTGTGGGGCGGGTCTTTTCTTTTTCATTTGTCTGAACTTTTATTGTAGATGTATCATTTCCGCTCTTTTTGATCCGTCTAAATACCAGGATTTTCTCATACATGGGTTTTGATGAACTATTGGAGTCGGGCTAATTTTCCCCCAGTGGTAAAACTGTAAAAGCAAAGCATGTACCAAGTAGAGACCGATCCGGAGGTGAACTTTATTATGCAGCAGAATTCAAATAGACGGGTTGCATATTAAGGATAATTATCAAAGAGTTTGCGCATGAGATGAAAATAAATTTTTCTACGACACGATAACTTTTTTTTTAGTCTGTTAATGCCGGCTAAAAATAGGAGCTGATAGACATTTGAAAATCAGATAAATTAGTTCTGCTTTTATATTTAATTCGGAACTGGGAGTTCTAAGTATGGCAATCCATTTTTGTAGAAAAGCGGGTTTTATATTGACAGACCATCCCTATTCGTATTTATTATATTCCCTCACTGAAAATAACCTGACCATATTCCATTACGGTATCTAAAATGAAATCCGTTCTGATCATATCTCCAAAAGAAGACGAAGTCCGATTAATTCGTGAATCGCTACCGTCCGATTGCCAGGTGGAAAACGCGGATAGCGTCGCGGATGCGCTTAACCTGCATCGACAATGCTCGTTTGATGTGCTTTTTTCTGATTTAAAATTGCTGCGAGATACATGTGAGACAGATAATATAGCGGAGGCGATCAAGCCCTTCAAAGAAATGAATCCACTGGCTGAGATTTTGATATTATCATCAAAGGCATTCATTCACGATACTATCAAAGCTGTCAAGGCCGGTGCCAAAAACTACCTGACCTATCCGATCAGCCCCGCCGAAGTCCGGCTTGCCATGGAATCCGTAAACGAATCTCTTACCCAAAATTTGGAACTGGATTATTTAAGAGATCAATTCTGGAAACCCGAATGGCTTGATATCATTGACTCTCGCGACGCCGGAATGCGGGATGTGTTTAAAAAAATTCGTGCCGTTGCGTCGACCCGGGCCACCGTGCTGCTCATCGGCGAAACTGGTACCGGCAAAGGATTGTTGGCGCGGATCCTCCATATGCATAGCAACCGCTGCGATGACCCGTTTATCAGTGTCCACTGCGGCGCCATCCCGGACACGCTGCTAGAAAGTGAGCTTTTCGGGCATGAAAAAGGCGCTTTTACAGGCGCCGTGCGCAAAAAATTGGGTAAATTTGAAATGGCCCGCGGGGGTACTATCTTTTTGGATGAAATCGGTACGATTACGGCCCCGGCCCAGATCAAGCTATTGCAGGTGTTGCAGGACGGCAATTTTAGCCGGGTCGGAGGTGAAGATGTGCTGCAAACCGACGCCCGTGTGATTACCGCCACCAACGCTGATCTTACCGGGATGAGCGAACGGGGCGAGTTCAGAAAAGACCTTTATTATCGCCTGAACGTTTTTCCGGTTGAAATACCCCCGCTCAGAGAGCGCGTTGAGGATATTCCTCAGATTGTTGAAGTGTTTTTGAAAAAGCTGAAGCAAAGACATGAGAAGAACATCCATTCTGTCCATCCACGGGTTCTGCAGGCTTTTAAAAACTATGCGTGGCCCGGCAACATCCGTGAGCTGGAAAATTTGATGGAACGGGCCTGTATTCTGGAGACGACAAAGGTATTGACACCCGAGAGCTTCCCCGCCGGGCTTTTCGAATCCGGTAATGTCCATGCTGTATTGCCGGTCCAAGACCACCTTCCGCTGGCAGAAGCGCGCAGGCATGCGACCGAAGACTTTGAACGTCAGTATCTCAAAGCTCTGTTTGCGCGCAGCAAAGGCAGAGTCAATCGCGCCGCGGAAAAAGCCGGCATCAGTTCCCGCCAGTTGAACAAGTTGATGGTCAAATACGGCATCCAGAAAGAAGCTTTTAAAGATTGAAATCTGCCCCGAAATGCCTGAAAGCATATTCGCCGGATCTCTGAAACTTTCAACGGTTAAGATCGTTTTCAGGCCCCATCTTTTGCTCCAATTTTGCTTTTGTTTGCCCTGTCAGTTACCCGGCTTTTGTTGAAATCCGAACTATGAGTTCAGGTTTTCAAGTTATCGGGACAGCAAGTTCATATCGTACAATTAACTATATTTAAACGAGCGTTTGACTTTCCAAATTTTGGCTGAAACAAAAAAGCTTTAGGCCAAAGATAAAGTGGAAGTTCCCGTCCCTGCAGAGCAGACAAAGCCGGGGCCGGTGTTCACACCCGATGTGGATATTTTCGAAACCGATAAGGAGATCATCATGCTGGCGGATATTTCGGGCGTCAAAGCACAGGATTTAACCATCGACCTGCGTGACGATACCCTAACTTTCAGCGGGGAGGTGAAACCACTTGATCGCCCTGAAGAGCAAGATTTTATGATTGAGTATCAAGTCCGCAGGTACTACCGTCAATTTACCCTGGCGGAGGTAATCGACCAGCGCAAAATAGACGCTGAACTGAACAACGGCATTTTAAGGCTTACCCTGCCAAATGATGCCCATACCTCCCAGCCACTGGATAAAACTGCGCCAGAAAAGAAGCCCCTTTGACAGGGCCTCGATGTTGGCGAGAATGGAAGCTCCCGTGGTGGTAAATCCGGAAACAGATTCAAAAACCGCGTCTGTGAATGTAAAATAGCCCTCCCCCAGATAAAACGGCAGTGCTCCGAACAAACCCACGACAGTCCGCCCCACCGCCACAATCGCCATGCCTTCACGCTGATTGATGACTTCCGCCCGGGCCTTGCGGAAAATTAAATAGAGTATCAATCCGGCAAATACGGTAATTGCCATGGATTCCAGGAGGGGATTCAGGTTCTGATCCCGGTAATAGACTGCAACCACCAGGGGAAAAATCATGGTCAATCCGAAAAAAAATAACAATACCCCGATAATATTTAGGATAAACCGCCAACGCATTTAATGTGGTCTCCCAGAGGTAAATTATAAAACTCGGATTGATTTGATACTTTTATTATTGTTTTTTTTAGAACACAACGCTAGAAGTACTCCAGCTTAACCGATAGCATCTTCTCGATCTTAGGTATCGCCTGCCTGCGCGCAAAAATGATAACGCGGTCCTCCGGCCGGATGACACTGTCGCCGGAGGGTATGATGATGTCATCTTTACGGATGATGCCTACCACGATGGCCCCTTTGGGGAAGGATATCTTGCTTAGGGATTTGTCCACGATATCCGAAGTTTCAAGCGCCAGGGCCTCCATGACCTCCGCCTGTTCTCCTTTAATGGAAATGGCTGAAAGGACCTTGCCCCTGCGGATGTGCTGCAAAAGTGTGTTGATCGCCGAAAGCCGGGTGCTAACCACCTGCTCGATGCCGATGGTTTTCATTAGTGGAAAGTGGGTGAACCTGCTGATCTTGGTGATGGACTTTTTGGCCCCCAGGCGCGTCGCTAAAAGTGAGGTCAGTATATTCGTCTCTTCATTATTGGTCAACGTAATGACCACATCGATATCCTGGATATTCTCTTCGGCCAGAAGTGCCTGATCAGAGCCGTCGCCGCAAAGCACGACCGTCCGGTTTAATCCTTCGGCAATTTCGGCGCAACGGTCGGGATTAACTTCGATGATCTTGCAATAAATACTATTTCCCTCAAGGCTTTGGGCCAGGCGAAATCCGATATTCCCACCGCCGACTATCAGCGCCCGTTTCGGCGGTTGATCATGTTTCTCAAAAACCGCCAGGGTTTCCTGCAGCTTATCTTCCTCGCTGATAAAATAAACCAGGTCGCCGGACATCAGGTAGTCATCTCCCCCGGGGATAATTAATTCTTCCTCACGCACCACCGCGGCGATAAGCAGTCTGACATGGGTTACTTTCTCCGGTATTTGAGCAAGCTTGACACCGGCCAACCGTGAATTTTTATTCAGATAAATACCGATAAATTTTATGCGGCCGTCGGCAAACTCACCCACATCCGCCGCCCCCGGCACACTCATCAGGCTTGCAATCGTCTTGACCACTTCGATCTCAGGGTTGATGATGGTGTCGATGTGGGGCGCATTTTCACGAAAATGATCGTGGTATTGATCGAAATCGCCGTCGCGCACCCGGGCCAGTTTTTGGGTGGACGGCGACAGCATATTGGCCACCAGACAGGCCACCAGATTGGCTTCGTCACTGTCGGTGACGGCCAGAAGGACTTCGGCATTGCGGATGCCGGCTTCTTCCAAAACCACCGGACTGCTGCCCGATCCCTGAACAACCTGCACATCCAGATTGTCGGATACCCGCCGAATGGCATCGGCATTTTTGTCGATAACCACAACTTCTTTATTTTCCAGGGTCAGATGATTGGCAATATAAAACCCAACCTCACCTGCACCGACGATGACAATTTTCAATGATTAAGCCCCTTGCTTCGTAGGCTTCCTTAATAAACTCGACGAGTTTTCAAATTTATAGGGTTTTTCCAGGTATTTAAACGCACCCAATTTGGTGCTCTCCACTGCGGAATCGATGGTGGCATGACCCGTCAGCATGATGATCCCAAGATACCTGTGCCTTTCTTTCAATGCCTTTAGTACCTAACTGCCATCCATGCCGGGCATTTGAAAGTCCACTACCGCCACATCGAAAAGGTCGTTCTCGGCAGATGCTATTGCTTCCCTACCTGTCGAGGCGGTAGTGACATCGAAGTCATTTAACGCCAGACGCTCGGCAATCGTCTGTAAAAAATCAATCTCGTCATCAACCAAAAGGAGCTTTATTTTTTTCTGAAAACGCATGACTTCCTCCGTTTGCTTCCAATTATTTTCTTCTCGGATCTATTTGCGATTGGTGCATATCGGCAGGAATCATTGCAAACAATGGAAGATAGCATTAAAGCAGAGCACTATGTGACAATGCGCAATGATTTATGGCGTACTGCACTACATACCATCGCTGGGTGTCAGCACTTTCGCGCCTGCTTGTCCCTGTCTACCGGGACTGCAAGATGTTTGTCTTCCTTGAATTGTTTAAGTTTTCGCCACAAAGCTGTCCGGCTGATGCCCAACAACTCGGTAGTTTTGGATTTGTTGCCCCCGGTTGCAGCTAACACCTCGAGTATGTATTGCCTTTCCTTTTCAACCAACGTCATAAAGGTTCTGGTTGTATCCAAAGGTAGAGAATCCGCCTTTTGAAAGCGTCTGGGAAGATGTTTGAATTCTATGGTATCGCCATCTGCGAGGATGACGGCGCGCTCGATGATGTGCTCAAGTTCGCGGACATTGCCGGGGAAATCATGGGATCTAAAGAGGGAGATAACCTCGTCTGAGATATATTCAACCTTTTTTTTAAACTCTTTTGAAAACTTATCGAGAAAGTAGCCACTTAAAGGCGGGATGTCATCTCTGCGCTCCCTCAAGGGAGGGATAAACAGTTCAAGTACATTCAACCGATAGTATAATTCGTCTCTGAATTTGCCCTCTTCAACCAGTTTGCCGAGGTCGTAGCGGCTGGCCGCAAGTATACGAGCATCGAATGGAAAATTGTTGACACCATCCTGTAGGGATACTTTTTTACTATCGATGATCTTCAGCATTGAAAGCTGCATCTTCGGAGACATATCCTCGATTTGATCCAGCAGAATGGTACCGCCCGACCCGGGTCCGGTGATGGCGCCACCCATCCGGGCGACTCCGGGGGCGACCGTATTTCCGGGTCTGAAAAGCTCTTCAATAAGAAGATCATTGCTGAAACAGCCGCAGTTGATCGCAACAAACCGATTTCCATTTCGCGGGCTTAGGTTGTGAATGAGCCTGGCAGCCAATTCCTTTCCAGTGCCCGTTTCGCCGCGAATAATTGCGGTGCAGTCCAGTGCCGCCAGCCTTTCGATATTTTTCCTCAGTTCCTGCATCGCCAAGGTTTCACCGATCATTCGGAATCGCCCGCCGGGATTGATTTCATCCGTTTTTCTTTCAGTTGCAGAATACGCTTGGATATTTTCAATTGATTGGTGGTCAGACATTATCTCTATTTTGCCTTGCCTGGAAACATCTGGCTGATCATTCCTGTCGGTGTCGGAAGTGATGTTTTCAGAAGGCGGCCTGATGACGATGGTGTTACCGCTTTTATTACTTGTTTTGATAAAGTTCCAAAAAGCTTCCATCCGATCCTTTTCGAAATAGTCGGCTTTCAGGGCTTCGGTTGCCTGTTTAATTTTTTCGTTGCCATGTCCGGTCAGCAGGACTGATCTTAAGTCAGAGTAGATTTCCTTTAATTTGGTGATGGTCACCAGCCCGTCCATATCGGGCATTTTTAAATCGACAATTGCCATATCGATGCGGTTGTTTTTCGCAAGTTCCAAGGCTTGCCGACCGCTCGACGCCTTGAGCGGGTCGAACCCCAATAACTTCAAGCGTTCCGCTATGGAATTTAAAAATTTCTCCTCATCATCTACTAATAGAATTTTTTGGGCCATGTCTGTCATTTTTAATCAAAGAATTCCTCGCAGCTCTGCTGCGTGCGGGGTAAGAAATGCGAGCGAAGCGAGCTTCCTTTTGAGTCCAGAGCTTGCTCTGGGGTTCATACCTTTGATTTATTTCTTTTTGACAGGGTGCGATTCGATATCGACGGCATCCTCCAGATCTCCGCCTGTGGCCATCCCTGCCGCCGCCATGGATGTCTCAAGGCCTTTCAGTACTTTTCTCACAAATCCCCAGAATTTACCCATATCTTCTTTTTCGAAATAGGATGAGTTGAGTGCTTCCGTAGCCTCTTTGAGCTTTTCATCGCCATGGGCCGTCAATAGAAGCGTTTTGATATCTGCATCCATATCATTGAGTTTGGCGATCACCTCCAAACCATCCATATCGGGCATTCTTTGATCGACTACCGCCAGATGGATCTTGGTCGTCTTCGCAATCTCGATCGCCTCATGGCCGTTTAATGCCGTATAGGGCTCGTGCCCTTTCAGCTGTATCCGCTTCGCCAGGGTATTAAGGAATTTCGGGTTGTCGTCCACCAGGAGAATGTTGATATTTCCCAGCGGCAGATTCGACAAAAACGTCCAGAATCTTCCCATATCCTGCTTGTCGAAATAGGTTGAATTGAGGGCTTCAGTCGTTTCCTGGAGTTTTTCGTCGCCATGACCCGTCAACAGGATCGTTTTGACATCCGGTGATAACTTCTTTAATTTTGTGATCACCACCAGACCTTCCATATCGGGTAATCTTTGATCGACCACGGCCACATGAACATCCTGGTTTTGGGCAATCTCAATCGCTTGCCGGCCGTTGAGGGCCGTGAAAACATTAAATCCCTTTAGACGGGTCCTTTCAGCGACGGATTTCAAAAACTTTTCGTTGTCATCTACCAGCAGGATATTTATTTTTTTTGCTTTCATAATTCACCTTTCCCCAATCCCGGATACGATAATCCGAGTATAGCTGTTTTTTGCCATAAAAGTCAGCATACAACCGCATTTGTGGTCGCAGGCCATATGGCATTACGGGTTTTTAATGCCCCCCACTGCCCAGAAGTCCGGATGCTGCCAGGGACAACACGACGATTTCCAGAACAGCGATAACCGTAAATATCCAATTTTTTTGACGGATATATCCCCGGACCAAAACCAGGTAACAGACAATCGTCATCAGGGCCAGCAAGGCTAAACCGATGTAGTTGAGAAAATCCCCTTTTGCCAGCAAATATAACCATCCCCACCCATGGGGTGAATGGGTAATTTCCAGATATTCACCGACCCCTTTGCCCCAAATTGTGGGGATAATGGACAATTCGACATGGGACGGCAGAATACCGGTCAGATATATCGCGTAAGTTGCCACAAGTATGAAAATACCTGCCCATACGCCGATAATCAATAAGTTGGCATAAATAATTTGTTCCCGCGAGGGTTGGAGGCCTTCTTTATTTTGAGTGACCATAATATACAACTCCCTAATGTTATCGTTTTCCGGTTATCCTAATAATCCAAGACCCAATCCTTTATCAATGGCCTTAAGTCCGGCAAAAAACAGAACGATAATAACCAACCATCGAATCATTTTGGGTTTGGCAACGGCGAGAATCTTGACCCCGATCAGGGATCCCAGCATCAAACCGACGATGGAGGGAACGCCGATCAGGGGAATGACACACCCCCTGTTCATATATATCCAGGCGGCGGATGTATCCGTGATGGACAATAAAAACTTGCTGGTAGCCACCGACACCTTCAAGGGTACGCCCATCAGAAGGTTGAGCACCGGTACGTTAGCCCACCCCGCACCCAGCCCGAACATGCCGGCGAGCAGACCGACCAGAATGAACATGAACAGGCCCAGCAAGGTTCGATGGGTCTTCCATTCGACGCTTTCGCGCGCGCCGTCGTCCCAATATGCCCCTCCCAGTCCCAAGGCCAGCCCGATGGCATCCTGCTTGTTCACCACCGGCTTCTCGGTGTTCTTTGAAACCAGCAACAGGATGGCAATGCCCACGATGGTGACCCCCAGACAGATTTGGATGATATCGGGATCCAATGCCGAGAGATATAGCCCCAGCATGGCCCCCAGAATGGAAAAGGAAGATGCAATCAAAGCCACCGGCAGGGCCAGTCTGAGGTTGGCCAGGTTGCGCCGCAGCAGTCCCGGACCCGCAGCCAGTGCACCGGCCAAGGCCACCATGAGCCCGACTCCTCTGACGAAATCAATATGGAAAGGAAAAAATCCGCTGACCAGAGGCACATAGAGTACGCCGCCGCCTACGCCTGCCAGGACGGCCACGATTCCGAGGACCAGACAGAAGACGAATAATACAATGGGCCAGAACCACCAGGGTTTGCCGGCGGTGCCGGCTGCGGTCTGTTCCGCGGCAGAGGCCGCCAAGGGGCAGCTCAAAACGAAAACGAATAGCGACAAAATCCACCAGCCTGCTGATCGAACGCGATAGTTTAACATTTAATTCACCTTTCAAAAAAGTGTTTACAAATGAAACTTATTCATGTATTCGGGCTCTATAAGACAATATAATTAAACAGTCAATAAAAAATATGTGATTAAATGAAACAATATAATCTATTAATCGTCGATGACGAACAGCGGTTTGCAGATATGTTGGCCAGGAGGTTGAATCTGAGAGGTTGCAACTGTGAAGTATGCTACAGCGGACGAGAAGCACTGAACATTTTAAAGCAAAAAAAAATGCACCTCATTTTATTGGACCTCTACCTGCCGGATATTTATGGTACCGAGGTCCTGACCCGCATCAGAAAGAATGATGAAAGGACACCCGTTATTATTGTGACCGGGCATGGGACGGAAAAAGATCGACGGGAATGCATGCAGCGCGGTGCTTATGCTTTTATGCACAAACCGGTGGGCATTGATGAATTGATGACCATTTTGGCTGAGATCGGGGAGAAGTCGGCATGATTGGAAGATTCCGTCAATTATTAGGTTCGTTACGGCCGGAATTTTATCATCGAACCAGTGAACACTTGAATCCTTACTTCACCTTTACGGATTATCGCAAGATATGGGGGGTCGGCATTTTTCTATTAGCGGTCACCGCTCTGCTGCCGTTAATGGTCGTTACGGTTATTTATTACCAACTCATTCAAAAATCCGTTGATTCGGAGCTCATTCTGCGTACCGAACGGGTGGCATCCAATGCCAGAAGGGCGGTAACCTTCTTTCTGGAGGAGCGGCTGAACGCCTTGAGATTCACCGTGAATGAAATAGATTATGGCCGTCTGACAAATCCCGACGATTTCGCGGAGCTTTTAAGGAATCTTAAATTAGGATTCGGCGGATTAACGGATCTTAGCGTGATTTCCCATGCGGGGATTCAAGTTGCCTATGCCGGGCCTTTTCACCTGGAGGGCAAAGACTACAGCAAGCAGGCCTGGTTCGCTGAGTGCCAGAATTGCAATTTTTATGTTAGTGAAATATTTCGCGGGTATCGTGACCTTCCCCATATTATTATTGCCGTCAAATCCTTCCGGCCCGACGGCACCCATTTCATCCTGCGCGCCACCCTGGAAACGGAACGGTTGATACAGACACTGTCTTCATATAAAACCGGCGAACATGCGGATATTTTCCTTGCGAGTCGGTCCGGTATCATGCAAACCCCTTCAAAATTTTATGGTGACCTATTTGAAAAGATGGCCCTGCCGGTGCCGGATTATTCACCGAGGACGCAAACGGTGATGGCTGCCGATGGTCAAGGGCGACCCATCATCACGGGCTATGCCTTTATTTCCACCCAGATTGCCGACACCCCTTTTATTCTCATGGTGACTAAACAAAAGGCCGGAATGATGGGTGTCTGGCTGGAATTGCGCTCCAAAATCAACTGGCTTGTCGGGTTCAGCATTATGGTCATCATCATTGTTATCGCCATTACCTGCACCTTCATGGTCAATAAACTTTATCTGGCGGATAAGGCAAAGGCCGAAGCCATGGCGGTGATGGAACAAAACAACCAACTGGCTTCAATCGGTCAACTGGCGGCCGGCGTGGCCCATGAGATCAACAACCCTTTAGCGTTGATCAACGAGACCGCCGGGTATGTGAAAGATCTGTTTGTTATCAAGGAACAATACAGTAAAGATGATGAGCTACTCGAAAACATAGATTATATTCTGGAGGCTGTCGCAAGGTGCGGCACGATTACCAGACAACTTCTCGGATTTTCCCGTAAATTTGACGTCAAAATTCAAAGGGTCAATTTGAACGAGGTTATTTCAGACGTACTCGTTTTTCACAATAAAGAGGCTGAATATCGAAATGTAAACGTTTTCGTGGACATTTCGAAGGATATTCCCGAAATTGAAACCGATCGTGGAAAGCTGCAGCAGGTGCTGTTGAATCTGGTTAGCAACGCCTTCCAGGCGGTGGATAACGGCTGTAATCTAGACATTACTGCGTTGCCTGAAGGAGTGAATAAGGTCAGCATTACCATCTGCGATAATGGATGCGGCATGCCCGAGGAGAACCTGTCGAAAATATTCGAACCCTTTTTCACTACCAAAGAAAGGGGCAAGGGGACCGGGCTGGGGCTTACAATTACTTACGGTCTGGTTAAAAAGCTTCATGGAAACATATCGGTAAAAAGCAGGGAAAATGAGGGCACGGAATTTATCATTACCCTTCCTATCCACCTGCAGGAGGAGATGCGTAAAGATGAAAATTCTTTTGGTAGATGATGAAAAAAAGTTCGCAATGATGCTATCCAAAAGGCTGGCCTTACGGGGAATTGAGGTTGACTATGTATTCACGGCAGAAGAGGCCATGGCAAAGGTCGAGAGTAATAAATACGATGTGGCCATTCTTGATGTCAAAATGCCGGGGATCGGGGGGATCGAATTGGAGCCGAAGCTGAAGGCGCTGGTTCCCGGGATGAAAACTATCTTTCTGACCGGCCATGGGTCCGCGGCCGACTTTACAGCCGGATCGGCGGAGGCTGCTTACTATCTCGCCAAACCGTTACAAATTGATGAGCTAATAGAAATCCTGCACGAGGTGACGCAATAGATCATCCGCTTGCAGCCAACCGGCTGATTAATATTTAAAATGACAGATGCGGGTTAACTTTTTTCCATCATCGCGATGTTACCTATCTTAAGGGAGGCGTCATGAACAGCACAATCGAATTTCAAAATAGCGAAGACCTGGCTTTTTTCGGCAAAGTCAATGCCAGCATTTCACATGAACTGAAAAATATTTTGGCAATAATTTCAGAGGCAGCCGGTCTTTTAGATGATCTGACAGAAATGGCGAGCAAGGGCGGTAATTTTGAGCTGGAGATGATTCAGACCTGCAGCAAAGATATTGTTGAAGAAATTCAGCGAGGATTCGCTACCATTAAGCAAATGAATATTTTTTCCCATAGCGTGGACGATCCCCTAAAAAGAGTGAATCTCAGCGAAGTCCTCGATCTGATGATCCATCTGGCCGGGTTTTTAAGTTTCTCCAGTAAGGTTCGATTCGATCCTCCGGAAGAAGCCTCACCAATCGTTCTAACATGCCCTTGGCGACTTCAAAACTTGATATATCAGGCCCTTGTCTATGCATTTGAATCGGTTGGCCCGGAGGGAGAGATTCAGGTTTCACTGCATCCACAAAGGGACGGCAGCGCCCGAATCACTTTTTCGGGCCTCGGAACAAAAAGCGCCAGAACATTTCCAGTCGACCAAACCAGACAAATCGCGGCGTCTATCAACGCGGAGATAGGTCTGACCGGCGATTCCCACGTGCTCGATATTCTAGTGCCTCAATATATCGAAAGTATGCGTTAGAATTATCCGAAACTTTCAAGTTACGAGCGGGCCATTAAATAAAAACTTTATTGACAGGGAAACCTTGTTTAGGCAACAACCACCTTAATTGTAAGAAATGGAGGACGTCATGAGCAGTCAAAACAAAATAAGGCTCCTTATGGTGGATGACGAAGTTAAATTTTTAGAATCGATTTCCAAACGGCTTGTACTAAAAAACTTTGATGTTATTACGGCATCAAACGGTGAGGCAGCCATAGCGTCGGCTGAGAAAGGTTTTTTCGATGTGGCCGTGGTGGACTTTCAGATGCCCGGAATGGATGGTGCCCAGGTGCTTAAAGCATTGAAAGATAAACACAAGTATCTTGAAATCATCATGCTGACCGGTCACGCCACCGTCGATTCGGCCGTGGAGTGCACGAAATTGGGTGCGTTTAAATACCTGGAAAAACCTTATGCTTTTGAAAAACTCGTGGAGACCATTACGGAGGCATACGAGGCAAGGCTAAAAAAGAAATTCGAGCATAACCAAAAGCGAATTGAAGAAATTCAGAAACTGTCGATAAGCTCATCGCCCCTGGGGTTGTTAAGGGCTTTGGCCCAGCTAGATGACAAGGAAAAATAGATATCTATCATGTTTTCTCTTCGGGCTCTGTTCCGGTCTCCGGCGCGCATTTCTATTTTCGGGTTCGCAGCACTTATCTCCATCGGCACAGCTCTGCTAATGATGCCTGCAGCCTCAACCGGTTCGCTTTGGGGGCTCGGTATTCGCGGCGGCCTTGACATCGTTCCTTTGGATTGCCAGCACCCCGACTGCACTGTCGGGCTGACGATACGGCCGAATAAATTGTCATGCATATGCATATCCGTATCGAAGATGTCCTACCCTTCATTCCTTGGCTGCGCCGGTACAATCGGTATTACTTAAAAGCCGATCTGTTTGCCGGGTTGACCGTGGCCGTGGTCGCCCTGCCGCAATCCATGGCCTATGCCATTATCGCCGGGCTGCCGGTCCAATACGGCCTTTACGCCTCCATCGTGCCGACGATTATCGGCTGTTTGTGGGGTAGTTCGGCCCAATTGATAACAGGGCCCACCACCACCGCCTCTCTGGTCGTGCGCGTTGAGCAGTATTGCCCGACCGGGCAGTCTTCCCTATATCGAGTTGGCCTTTCTGTTGATTCGCTTTGAAGACATCCGGCGCCCCCTGCGCGCCACCCGATCGGATGCCGCGGTGCTGGTAGTTACCTTCCTGTTCACAGTTTTTCTGAACATCGAATTTTCAATCTATGTCGGTGTGCTGTTATCCATTGGGTTGCACCTGGCCAAAACCTCCCATCCGCGAATTTATTCGGTGGTCCCCGACCTTGCCACCGGTAAGATGGTCGGTTTTGCTCAGGGGCAGAATGGCTCTGGGCGATATCAGCCGGAAACTGGTGCTCGATCTGCACACCTCGGTTCTAATTGTGCAGGGCGGGCGTCCAAACAGCCGCTTTCTGGTGTGTGCCGATGGATCGGCGGCGGCCAGGCGTCAGTTTCCCCTGCTCAAGCAGTTCTTGCCGGTTATCGAGCCACCGGTGGAACTTGTCTGTGTCCTGGCTCCCGACAGCGAGGAAGCCACGGTACAAGAAGCGGACCATTGTATCCAGCAGGCCACACGATGGCTGACAACCTGCGGCAAACAGTACACGGTGAATCGTCTCATGGGAGACAGGCCAGCGGAGGCCATTGCCGCAACCGCCGGCGATGATGCGGTCATTTTCCTCGGGGCCAGCTTGCGTCACGATGTCTACCGGCGGCTTTTGGGTAGTCTGCCCATCCAGATCCTGACGCGCACAAAATCCAGTGTGCTGGTGGTCAAGGCACTGCCTTGCGTTTAAATATTTCCTGAATGCTCTCAGCCATGAATGCACAATTTATTCAAAATCGAAAGCCTGGTTCTATGGGCCTCCGGCGTGTAAGCCCTGCCCTACGGGCTGGAAGCGGAGCCAGAAGCCGGGGTGGACCAAAGCCGGGTCCGGATGCGCCCGGCTAACCCATCACCCTTTTTACGAGCGATTTGACCGGACCTTCGTAGCGCTGCACGATCATTACCGGTGTGTGGGCGTAACGGGCAACTTTTTCAGGAATTTCACCGAACAAAACATTTGAAAAGACCCCTTCCTTGGATGCGCCCAGGGCAATCAGATCGTAATCCGCCGCCGCCCGAATCAGCGTTGTCGCCACTTTTTTACCATCCAAAAGGCGCATGGCGACCTTGCCTTCAAGATGTGTGAGACGGATGGTCTTTTGAATCCATTGGCGGGCTGTTTCTCGAGCGTCTGCGCCGGCATCGGGTTCCACCACGTAGCAGCACGTTACCTCCAGCCCTTCCGCGTCGTGGTATATGCCGACATACTCAGCTGCAAGGGTTGCATGCGGACCGCCGGCCGTTGTGATTAATATGCGCCGGATGGGACGATCTCCCATTAATTTTACGGTGATGAGATCACATGGGGCCAGCCTCACAACTTTATCGGTGACTTCACCCATAATTCGGTCGCGCGTTGTGGTAAATCCTTTCCAGCCCATCAGAATCAGTGTTGCCTTTTCCGCTTCGGCGGCATGGAGAATGCCATCCCATACCTGGTGCGCAATGCGGATTGCCGAGCGGGTTTCGACCCCCTGCTCTTTGCCGTACTCGATCGCTTTTCGCAAAAGCGGTGTTTTGTGATGGACAAATCGCATCCCTTCATGGGGTGGAAGGTTGATCGGTACATCGATGACGCCAAGCACGATGATTTCGCCCTCGTGGGTCTTGGCAAGAGGAATTGCCAGTTTCATTAGTGGGATCACATGATCGGGATTGTGAAGTGGAACCAATATCCGGTAGGCATAACTGTTTTCACTTTTAGGCTGCTGGACTTCCAGTACCTGGGGCATATCGGGCGCCGTAACTTTTTCAAAGTACATAAAATAAATAAACAGACCGACGATGATCCAGCCAATGGCGATGTACCACGCCCGGGGATCAAAATTGAGCTGATATATCGCCAGAAACATGTTGAGCACGATGGCGGCAATCGGTGTTGCCGGGTATAACGGCACACGAAATCCGCCTTTCAATTCCGGGAACTTGCGGCGCAGCGCAATGAGTGAAAGATTGACCAGGGTAAATGTCAGCAAAAACATGACGCTGGCAGCGGAACCGATCACGTGAATCGGGAAAAGCAACGCCATAAAAATTACAATCACTCCGGTGACCGCAATGGCAATGTGCGGCGTGCGGCGCCTGGGATGGATCGTGCTGAGGGACACCGGCAGCATTTTGTCGCGACTCATGGAAAAGGCCACCCGCGATGACGCCAAAATGGTAGCGTTCAAAGCGGATATCGTTGAAAGCAACCCTCCGAAGATAATCAGCACCACACCAAAAGCCGGCATGAAGCTCTGAGCGGCCCTGGCTATCGCCGTTTCCTGATATTGACCCAGAAACTGCCAGGATTTGCCCGACTCGGGTTGAATGGCCCCGATGCAGACCAGCAAGATCATCAGATACATGAAGACGGTGACGGCAAGGGATATCAAGGTGGCCCGGGGGATGGTTTTTTCAGGTGCTTTGATCTCCTCGGCGACCGTTGCGATCAGGTCATAGCCTTCAAAGGCGATAAATGTCAGCCCCATGGCAATGACCACACCTCCGGCACCGTTCGGCAGAAAGGGCGTGAAGCTTGCCGCCGCTTCGCTGGGGATTTGAAAAATCCGTTTCAGCCCATACGCGATAAATATGCCCAGTATAATTATCTTGGCCATGGTGACGATATTTTCGACGCTGCCGGTGACGGCCGTACCCCGCATATTAACGAGAATGAAAATGATGCTCACGCAAGTGGTCATCACCAGTGCCGCTGCTTTGTGACCGGCAAGGTTGAAGACCAGATTAGCGATCGAAGGAAAATAGCGTTGAATAAATTCCCAGAAATAGCTGCCGAATCCAAGGGCGTAAAGCGCACACGCAGTGATATAGCAAAACCACAGCATCCAGCCTGAGGCAAACCCTGCCGGACCGGGGAATGCTTTGGTGATAAAAGCATAGCCGCCGCCTGATTTGGGATAGACCGAAGCCAGCTCCGCATATGCGAGGGCCGTCAGCAGAGTTACCACACCGTTGAGGGCAAATGCCAGCAGCGCACCGGGCCCCGCTTCCCCGGCGGCGATGCCCGTGAGCACAAAAATACCGGCGCCGATCATGGCCCCGATGCCGATCATGGTGGCATCAAAAAGACCGAGGTTGCGGGCAAATGTAGCTTCAGCTTCCGACGAGGGGCTTGCTGGGGATAATGCCATTTTCTGTGCTCCTTCGAAAGATGATTATCGTCTATTCCGACTTGTGCTCCGGCATACGCTCAGCTATTCGGCGGCTGTCTTTTCATGACTGACACCCATTTAGGAATTAGAAGAACTGGAATATCCGTTTGAGAACTCGGAATTCGGATAGCTGTTCGGCAGGAATTCGCCACATCTTCCGTACTGCATAAAGAATGTGAATACAAGGGCTCTATAAAAAAAATGATCCTGTTAATCTTTGGTCCTGGTTTTGCATATTTTTTCTTACGGTTTTAATCGGATTATTTTATTTCGAATATTTTGTGAAAGAGAGACAGCTATGGAATCTATGGCGTTGCTTGAAAAACTTGGACACCTCAACCGCAAGGCTTTGGAAGGCGGTGGACCGGATCGGATCAAGAAGCAGCATGACAGCGGAAAGCTGACGGCCAGAGAACGCGCGGAATTGATTCAGATCGCTAAGGCAGATATAGCCCTCCGGTGTCCAATCCGGATTAGATATTTTAATCAACCAGGGCTTTAAGGTCTGCTTCGGAAAGCATTTTGGTTTTTTCTATTTTGGGTTTCATCGGATTGGATTTTTCCGGCCTTACAATGGCTTCCGATTCCCCCTTCAGGTATTTAACGAGTTGCTCTTCTTTGCCCTGATAGGCCTGAGAAATCTCAGTCAGAGACGGGTTCACTTTCGAGGTGCTTTCATTTTTATGACATGACATACACCCCTGGGATTTAAAAATGGCTTCGCCGTCATCGGCGAAGGCCGTGCTGATTGTGAAAATGCAAACAGCGCTGATAATCCAAATTCCGATTCGTTTCATAACAGTTGTCTCCTTTTACTGAGAAACAATCATAGGGATCCTCCATATCGGAATGCACTCGAAGGCAACTCTTTATCCTTTTAGATAGTGTTGGGGGGGAAGCTCTGCGCCGGTGTGGACTTCCAAATTATTGATTCCCTCTATATCGCGGGAAAGGCTTTTTGCCTTTTCCTCCAGCTTGTGCGAAAGCCGGTCGTCGGCCTTGGTGTAAATCAAAATATTGCCATACTCGGCTGTCACGGAAATATCCGGATAGTCATGGACCAGGGCTGCCTTAATCTGACTCGCCAGTGCCAGATCGTCCATTTTTCGCTGAGATTCTTTAGTGGTCCTGAACTGTGGCAGGTCCGCTGCCCGGCAAATGAAGTCCACCGCATCGGCGACTGTGAGCTTATGAATATGGAGCACAAGGTCATAAAGAGAGCTATCCCAGGGGTCCATCCCATAGAGACTTTGGGTCCACTTACGTCGTTCCTGGTCATCTTTTAAAATCAGACTCAACGCCTCCTGTTTAGGAATTCTCTCACGCTCCATCTCATCGCGCACACGGCCGTTCAGATCGGCGACAATCCGAACTTTGAGCACGTGGGGGATCCCCGTTAGCAGGAGATGTCCTGCAAGACCATGGAAGACGACGTTGCCCTTTTGCACGTTGCGGGCGAGCGCACTTTGGTAGTAGGTGATGAAACGGGCCTTGTCGTGGCCAAAGCGCTCCAGGACGGAAGGCGCATCATGTATGGCTTTCATCATCTTAATCTCAGGGATGTGGTAATTCTCACTTGCATCAAGAATCACCTCACGACTTAAACAATGATAACCCAACCGTGCCGCCACCTTCTCAGCCACTTCCTTCCCTTTGCTATAAGAACCCCGTGATATGGTAATTACAGCCATGTTTCCCTCCCGATTACTTTAAAGATAGAAAACGTATGCCATCGCCACCAGAATTACGATGTAGATCAAACTCAGTAATCCTCCGATTTTGACATAGTCTCTGCTCCGGTATTCTCCCGGTCCCATGTAGAGCGCATTCACCTGATGGGTCGGAAGGATGAAAGAATTGGAAACCCCTAAACCGACGACGATAACCGCAACGCGAGCATCGATTCCAATCTGGTGTGCAATGGACACCCCGAGGGGAACGAGCAGGGCGCAGGCCCCGACATTCGAGATTACCATGGTAAAAGCGCAACTCAAGCAGGCGAGTATGACCAAAAGCAGGAGTGGAGACATGAAATCGCCGAGCCCGATGATAATGCCTTTCGCGATCCATTGAGCGGTCCCGGTCTGATCAACGGCCATGCCCAGAGGAATCAGCCCGCCGAGCAAAAATACGGTGCGCCAATCCACAGCGCGGTATGCTTCACTGATCGTCATGACCTTGCTTAATATCATGCCCAAAGCACCCACCATCAGGCAAACCGATAAAGGGAGAGGGTTATAGGGGCGCTGTTGAAAGTAAAAACTCGAAATGAGCATCAGAATCAGGGCGATCAAAAAACATACTGAGGCCCTTTTCGCCGATTCAGGCTTGTGAAATTCTTCTTCGAAGGGCGAGATGACGATAAAGTTCTGGTGAAGCTCCTGCAGGGCATGAAATTGTTCCCAGGTGCCATGGACGAGAACCATATCGCCGGCCTGGAGAGGCAGATCTGCCAGTTCGCGATAATAGGTGCTGCCGGACTGATGGACTGCGAGCGGGTTCATCCCGAAAGTCTGGCGGAAGCGGATTTCCTTGATCGTTTTGCCGATCAGACTCGATCGGGGAGAAACCACCACCTCGACGACGCCCGCTATGGCGGGGTTAAACATCGTATTTTTAAAAAGCAGAGGCGCTTCTTTTAGAACTAGTCCGTAATCCCGGACGAAGTCCCTGACGGCCTTATCCGGGCCATAGGCACACAATCCAAATCCGGCCCGAAGCGCCGTGTTCGGCAGCGGGGCGACATCGCATGTTCGGTTATCCTTGGCCAAAGCGACGATGTTAACCAGATAACGCCGCCGAATGTTCATCACCTCCTGGAGCTCTTTGTCCGCTTGGTAATCTTCAGGCACAAAAATTTCATAGGGTCCGTTGATCAATGGGTAGGAACTGAGAACCGTATTTTCAAGGGCGTCGGTTGAGCCCGCTTTGACGGCGGAGCGACTCGGGGAAGACCCGGCGAGCAGACGCATACCCCCCGTTGAAAGATATGCAATTCCCCCAATGGCAAGGGCTAGACCGATAGGCGTCAGTTCAAGGAAGCCAAACTTGGGCATTCCCTGGGGCAAAATATCGTTGAGCAGAATCAGAGGGCTTGTCCCAATCATGGTCATCGTTCCACCCAGAATCGCCGCCATTCCGATGGGCATCAGAACCCGGGAAATATGGGTCTTAAGTCTATGGGATGCCGCTAGCCGGATAGCGGGCAAAAAGAGCACGGCCGCACCGGTGTTTTGCATAACGCTCGATATGGCTGCAATCAGCGCAGAAAAAATCACGACAAGCCGGGAAGAGCTCTTTCCAATAAACCCCAACACGGGCTGAATAATGCGGCTGACCAGACCTGCCCGGTTGAGACCGTAGCTGATGATCATAACCCCGATGATGGCCACCACTGCATTGCTGCTGAGACCTCGGAACGCATCTTGGGCATTAAGCAGTTCCAATTCGGGCAGCAATACCATCATCAATATGCCCACGACGTCGACGCGCACCCACTCCACAATAAAAAGAAATACGGCGACTGCGACGACGAGTAACATAAGGAGCTTGGTCCGGAGATGGGTATCGACTGCGAAAGGTAAGGTCACGACACCCATGTCATGAATCTCCTGCCCCGCTGCGGTGACCAGCTCCGCAGATATATCCAGCCAAAAAGTGTGTTGTCCGGCTTTTGTATCAGGATTTAGGGTGTATTCTATCTTCGCTGCTATGGGTTGTGAATGGTGTTCTTCCGCAAGGGCATATTTCACCAAAAGATGATGATAGGGCCTGTCCGGCCGGATCCTGTCAATAAAAGCGATGCCACTGTCCGGGGGCGAGGATATCCATATGATGACTGGCCCCGCCGCGTTCCGATTCCATGCGAGCGGGCTGCCATGGACACTTTTCGGCGCATTGAGATAAGCCTCGATTTCAAAGCTTCCAGTCTCGCCGGCAATCAGGGTCTGTAAGGGTTTTTTCATCCGGACGGAAATATAACGCGGCTCCCGTGAAGGAATAACGCCCGTGCCGCTTTTCAGCTCGGGGATTCTCGACACATTCATAGAAGGAACGAATTTAGCCTCGCCGGCTGCCCTTGCCCGCCCAAAAAAAAAGGCCATGCCGGCTAAACAGACAACAAAAATAATCCATTTCCTGGTTCTCATTCGAATATCCTAATATGAATCAAGGGCCTCGTTACAAAGCGCCCGGTTAATCCGATTCTACTTCTCCTCTATCAGTTATAATATGATCAATCAACTGCAAATCCATCTGATCATGGGAATAGGTAACATGCCGGTAGGTCAAATTGTCACGAGCAGCACACCAAGCATGGCCGCAACGGCCTTATTCAGCAGTTCAAATGAAACAACCACACATACTGCGATAAAAACAAGAACTGGTAATAGCAGTCCGTCCATTGCATTTACCTTCGCTCTCAATAGATTTTCAGTATGGTTTAGTTTATGAAACGGATTGTATGCTGCTTGTCTACAAGACGCAACATCGAATACAGCTTTTGGTAGGTTGGGTTGAGCCCGATCTGCAATGTTGGGTTTCTCCGCCGCCGGATCAACCTACGAATATCACGCATTTAACACCATATGTTTTCAAGATGCGAAACCCAACTCAACGATTTAATGAGTTTTCGGTCAATCACTAATTAGCCGTGATGGACAGCGATATCGATAACCTGCAAAGACTCAAATATCTCTTTTCTCCGCATTCGTCTTCATTTTGACACCTTTTATGTCCTTAACTTAATTGGAAACTTCCTTTTTGATTGATCACCTTAAGATCTATGTTCCTGCTTTTTACCGGTATTAGATAGTATACCTTTTAAAACCACCTTATTCTGCTACCCGGGTTGCGCCCATTCGATTTTTTTATTTTTGACAAACTCATAAAAAGTCTGAAATTACGTCATGCCTGCGAAGGCAGGCATCCAGAACTAATTGAAAACACTGGATTCCCGCCTTCGCGGGAATGACGTCAAAGGACGTTTTAAGATTTTTTACGAACCCATCATTTTTGGGAAAAGGAGGAAATTTGGTTTGATCAGAAAGGATGCGGGCGGCGGTGTCAATATTCGCAAAAGCCGGGCATTAATGCAGTTCCAGGTGATGTTCTATCCTGCTCACCAGGGAGTGCAAATTTTTAACATGCATGTGTTTTCTGCTGGTTTCCAGGACACCCTCTTTTTTTAATTTTATTAGGTGACGATTCGCCACTACCCATACTGAGCCGATCATGCCGGCCAGTTCCTCCTTGGAAAGATCATTGATCAGCTTCAGCTCCTGCTGCTGATTTTCATGGTCCACATGGCGCAAAATAAGCTTTGCCAGTCGGGTGGCGGTGTCGTGCAGAGACAGGTCGGAGGCCAGCTCCGCCAAGGCCCGTATCTGTTTTCCCAGATACGGCAAAAGGGTGCGGTTGAATTCCGGGTGATTTCTGATCATTATGAGTCGTATTTTACAAGTTAAAAAGGGTCTTCGCCCAAGATGCTATGTTTATAGGTTCAACGGTAGATGGAAAAAAATTACGGTTAAAGATCATTTCACCGTTGAAATGATCGCTGACGGTGTTATCATGGGAGCGACCGGCAAATGATTATAGACGATTATTATGTAACTGCCAAAGTACAGGAAATGCTTTTCGACCGGTTTCCGTAAGCCCAGATTAAGTCCAAAAATGGCGCCGTTTTTGTAACAATTGAGACAACCCTATCCCAGGAGCAAGAGGTCATAAACAAGATCATCTATATTCTCAAGGAAAAAGATATCTATGGAATCAAAGATATCAGTGTTAACACAGTTCCTTACTTAAAAGCAGATCTGTTTGCCGGATTGACCGTGGCCGTGGTCGCCCTGCCGCAATCCATGGCCTATGCCATTATCGCCGGGCTGCCGGTCGAATACGGCCTTTATGCCTCCATCGTGCCGACCATCATCGGCTGTTTGTGGGGTAGTTCGGCCCATTTGATAACAGGACCCACCACCACCGCCTCGCTGGTCGTTTTCAGTGCGTTGAGCAGTATTGCCCGACCGGGCAGTCTTCCCTATATCGAGTTGGCCTTTCTGTTGATTCGCGTCGAAGACATTCGGCGTGCCTTGCGGTCCACCCGATCGGATGCCGCCGTGATGCTGGTTACCTTTCTGTTTACGGTTTTTTTGAACATCGAATTTTCAATCTATGTCGGTGTGCTGTTGTCCATCGGTTTGCACCTGGCCAAAACCTCCCATCCGCGAATTTATTCGGTGGTCCCGGACCTTGCCACCGATAAAATGGTCGGTTTTGTCCAGGGGCAGACCTGCTGCCAGATGGACATTCTTCAGATCGAAGGTTCAATTTTTTTCGGCTCAGCCGCTTTTGTCTTGAAAGACTTCCAGCATCGCCTGCGGCAAACAGTACGCGGTGCATCGTCTCATGGGAGACCGGCCGGCGGAGGTTATTGCCGCAATCGCCGGCGATGGTGCGGTCATTTTCCTCGGGGCCAGCTTGCGTCACGATGTCTACCGCCGGCTTTTGGGTAGTCTGCCTGCGCAGATCCTGGCGCGCACAAAGTCCAGTGTGCTGGTGGTCAAGGCACTGCCCGAAGGCGACCGGGATTATTTCGCAGATCCGGATTCCTCCTGAAGGATATTCGAATTATTTCTAAAGTGGGAGATTGCAAAATGTACAAAACCATAAGAACATACAACCTAAAGAGGAAAGGGTGGGAAGTAATGCTAAAAATTATTCTGGGTGCTTTGCTGCTGTTTTTTGCAATTAGCGGCGTTGCCTCAGCGGCGGAAGGTGATATTTTTGAGATAGAAACTGGGGGTAATTATCGAATGGAGGCCGGCTCATCAGTTGAATTGGCAAAAAAGGTGGCACTTTTCACCGCAAAAAGAAAGGCCGCGGATTTGGCTGGAAGATACCTTTCACGTAAAAGTCTTATCAAGGTCTATGAACTAAACCGGGATGAAATATACAGTCTGGCGGCCAGGGAGATCGAGGCCAAGATATTAAAGGAAAAACGCCAAACAGTTGGGAAGATCTCAACATACCGCGTTCGAATCAGAGCCACGGTCCAGGCCTCCGATTTCATCAAAGCAGAGATGGAGGACATCAAACAGGAAAAAAAAGAGGCAAAAGAGTCTTATCAGGAAGAAATGGAGCAGCATATTTCTGCAGAAATTGATCCGGGCAGAGACATCGCCAAAGCATACCGGCTGCTGCGCGAAAAGAAATGGCGAATCGCATTGATTTATCTGAACCATTTGGGAAAAAAATACCCGAATTGGGACAGCATCTATGTGGCCAAAGCCCTAAACCATTATATTTTGCATGAGCCGGTGCTTATGAAAAAGGCGTTGAACAAGGCCTGTCGTCTGGGTAATCAAACTGCATGTGATGACTTAAAAAATATAAAAAAGGTCCACGAACATGATTTTGGTCTTTCAATAATTGATTAATAAGAGAGTTCTCTTGCCTACTTTCCTCTCAGACGATTCTCGCCACCCTGCAAATGCTTCTGGATTTGCCCGACGGTTTTGCTGAATCTTCCCCAGTCGATTTCCAATTGAATTTCTCTGTATCCGCCATGAGTTTCTGAATGTCCCGGTTAAAATCAAAATCCATAAGGTTTGCTCCTTCCGGAAATTTAATCCCCTTTTTGTTCGGGTCGATACTTTGCTAAAAATTGTTCCAGCTTTTCAAACTCGCCCCCGATAAATAGATGCAGCGGCTCGATGACTTCATCGATCTCGTTGAAATGACCATATATGGCCCCGACATAGGGCAGCGGCAATTTAAACCGTGACGTTTTATCGGAAAATCCCACCTGAAACTTTTTTGTCGATTCAATGTAATGGATACTTAAGCTGAATTTGGTATTATGTTGCCAGAATTGGGCGTTGGATTGCAGGCTATCGCGCCAGGGATAGTCCCGGATGATCCTTTCGGCTGTGTCTGCGGCGATGGACCTTTCTTCCAGAATAATATTTCTCTTCTGATCCGTTATGTATAAGTCGTAGATATTTTCGGTTGGCATCCTACAGTTCCTCTCTTTCGATTCTGATTAATCCGCTCAGAAATGAAGCGAATAGAAAGCGGAACATATTCGTAGCTTCATAACTTTTCCACCAGGACATTAGCCACTCCATGTATCATCACCTTCAAGCTGTAGCAATATCATAATGGAATCCGAACGAATCCTCATTCGATCCCATATCTCTTTAACTTTCGCCATAAGGAGACCCGGTCGATCCCCATAATTTTGGCCGCCTTGGTCTTGTTGCCTCCGTTCTTTTCAAGAACCCACTGAATGTAGCGTTTTTCCTGATCTTCAAGAGTGGGAATGTCCGATGGCGTGTGGCGATAGGTTTCGATGGTGACATTGTGAATGTAATCAGGCAGATCGGCCACCCGGATCATAGGTCCGTTTACCAGGGCCACGGCTCGTTCCATGATGTTTTCCAACTCCCGAACGTTGCCGGGCCAGCTATAGCGACACAACAGGTCAATGGCTTCGGGCTGAATTGCATCAATTCCTTTTTGCATGGCCCGGCTCTTGCGGGCCAAAAAGTGATTCACCAGCAGCGGGATATCGTCGACGCGTTCGGTCAAGGGCGGGAGGCGCAGGGCGATCACGTTGAGCCGATAGTAAAGATCCTGCCGGAAAAATTTCTTTTGGACGGCTTCCTGCAGATCGCGATGGGTGGCAGCAATAAAGCGCACATCAACCGGCAAGGGATCTACCCCCCCGACCCGCAAAAGCTCTTTTTCCTGAATTACCCGCAGCAATTTCACCTGCATGCTCATCGGCATATCGCCGATTTCGTCTAGAAAGACCGTGCCCCCGTCGGCAGTCTGCAACAAACCGTTTTTTTTCTGAACGGCTCCGGTGAATGCTCCTTTTTCATGACCAAAGAGTTCATTGGCCATGAGGTCTTCGGTAAACGAACCGCAGTTAAATGCCACGTATCTTTTTTCGGAACGCGCACTCAAGTGATGGATTGCCTTGGCCACCAATTCCTTGCCGGTGCCGCTTTCGCCATAGATCAATACATTGGTATCGGAGGAAGAAATCTGTTGAATGGTTTTTAACACCTGGGTGATCGCTTTGCTTTTACCCACAATAAAAGGCACCGGCTGTGCCTTTTTGAGCGAGTCTTTGAGTGCCAGGTTCTCCAGTTGGAGGCGGCGCTTCATGAGGGCTTGGCGGACAATTTGTCTGATCTCATCGATTCTATAGGGCTTGGCAATATAATGATAAGCGCCCTCTTTCATAGCCGCTACGGCAGAGTCCACCGTTGCATAACCGGTGATCATGATCACTTCGGTATAGGGATGAAGTTCCCGGGTTTTTTCCAGCACCTGCATGCCGTCCACTTTTTCCATTTTAAGATCTGTGAGAACTAAGTCGAAGTCCCGGCGCAGCAGCAAATCGAGAGCTTTTGCGCCGCTGTCCGTGGTAATGACTTCATGTCCTTCTTTCTTCAGGATGTGTTCGAGGTTGCGGCGAGCGATGTTTTCGTCTTCCACGACAAGTATACTATTCTCGGATGCCTGCATGGACTCACTTTCCAATCTGGATTTTCAGATGATGCAGTTGTGAAGTTTTCGCCGGTTAGGCGGAACTATCATAATTGAAAAACAGGTAGGATTCAATCGAAATCTAAGATTTGCAACCATCTCTTACAAAATGATTAATCCGCGGCGCCTCAATATAACCCCATTCTTCCGTCTTCACAGAAAAGCTTACAAACTTGCAATACGCTATTTTTCAGGGCGGATTAATTATGCGGAAGGTAAAAAAACAGTAAAGGTGCTGCCTTGGCCGACGTCGCTTTTCACTTCGATTCGGCCGCCATGCTGTTTGATGATGCCGTGCGACACCGAAAGACCCAGGCCGGATCCCTTGCCCACATCTTTGGTGGTAAAGAAAGGATCAAAAATTTTACCAAGATCCTGCGGCGGGATCCCGTTGCCCGTATCGGAGACTTCAAAATAAAATCCGGCTTGGTTCTCTGCCGCGCAGGCGTTGATGTTTAAGAGACCCCCGGCTTCCATGGCCTGGATGGCGTTTAAAATCAGGTTGATCAGGACCTGTTCGATCCGACGCGGGTCCATTTCTCCCTGGATATCAGCGGGAATTTCAATCGTTAGCTGCACATGGGTCGGTATTTCGCCTTTAATTAAACGTCTCGGAATTTCTACAAATCATTGGAAATATGGCGTTTTTTATGGCCATCCAAGTTAGGAAGCCACATGGAATGATGGAATAGTGGAATGTTGGAATACTGGGTATGAAAAGCGGAAAAAGATCTATTCTACAAAAAATGTTGTATCTACATTTTATGATGATGCCCATCAGGCATCCATTTTCTGCTTTCACCCCAGAAAATATGCCAATATTACGAGAAAATCAATACAATTATATTCGTTTTGATACTCTAAATCCACCACTCCAATATTCCAGAACCCATCATTCCATCATTCCATTGTTCCATTATTCCAATTGTGAGCGAAGCGAACTAAGTTCTTTAATGGTGTTTTCCACCAGATCGACCAATTTAACCTTTTTCCGTTTAAAAGATCTTTCGCGAGAGAATTCCAGCAGGGCTCTGACGATATCCCTGGCCCGCTGTATCTGCGCTTCCGTTTGCGTTAGGAGCTCTTTTTTGTATTCCAGATCTGCATCATCCAGCTCTTCGAGCAGAATCTGAACCGAGGTGGAAATGTTGTTCAGCGGATTGTTCAATTCGTGGGCGACGCCGGAAGTCAGGGTTCCCAACGAGGCCATCTTTTCGCGTTGTACCAGCTGTTCGCTGCGTCTGTTCAACTCGCTGATCATGGTGTTTAAACTGGCCACCAGGGATTCGAATTCATCTCCGCTTGAAATGGCCGGTATGTTATTGTAGTCTCCTTCGACTATTTTTTGAATGCCGGTTTCGATGGACTTCAAGGGCCGGTTGACATTGAAGATAAAAAAGAGCACGGTCAACACCGACAGTGCCAAAATTCCGGCAAGTGCCAGCAAGTGGTATATTTTAGATTCCTGAATGAGCCGATTCACATAGCGGTGTTCCTCATTGATGATTTTTTCCATATCCCCGGTAATGTCCCTGGCCAGGATCCGGATTGCCTCCTGACGCGCGGCAAAAGTTTCTGACAGATCAGGATTGGTTGCCGACGACCCTCTTTTTTGATGAAGCACGAGCAAGGCCGCAAGGGCGTTTTCGTATTGCCTCAGATTATCCAGCTTGATCTTCAGGTTTTTATCGATGGTGAAGCGGCTGTAATTTTCTATGATTTTAACCAGTTTTTGTTCGGCCTGGTGCACATAAGATATGGCATCCTTAAGATTTTTCGTTTCCGTATACAAAAAGTAGTTTTTCTCATAGCGGCGGGCTTCCAGAATCGTGTTGAAAAGATCCTCCTTTTTTTCCAGAATCTGAAGCTTTTGGTTCAGGATGTAATGTTTGTAATAGTTCAGCAGCCACATCGTGCCGCCCGCGATCAAAAAAAGCGAAAGCGCAATGATGATTTTTTTCCGGAGACTGACTCTCAGGTTGATCCGAAATTTCATATTTCCCGCCGACACGCTTCACGCCCTATGCATAGTAGGGGAGATCTAAATCGCACACGACTTCTTTCACATCGGGAATGCGTCTGGTGATTTGCACGATCTCCCGATTCAGGTCCTCTCTTATTTTTTCCTGGACCTGATGTTACAGGTCGGAAGTGGCAACGCCGGTCTTTCTGATTTTCTGCCCGGCGACCTGAATATGAACCACACCGTCATCAGCGCTGACCTCGGCATCACAGATATCCTGCAGCGCCGCCTTCACATGGCTGCTAACGGCTAAATCACAGATGAATTTTTTGGACGCTGCCGTTGTCTGGTAGATGTTGTTGCGGGCGGCCAGGCAGATAATATCGCAGGCATTCTGAATTTTCAGGTGGGTTAGGTTGATAATAAGATCATAAAGTTCGGGATCGTGTACATCACTATTGAAAATATAGCGGGTCCAGTTAACTCGCTGTTTATCCTCGCTTTTTAGAAAAGCGACGGCTTCCTCCCGCGACATTTTCTGCTCCTTTTGCAAAAAAGCGACGCGATCACTTTCGGCGGCAAAAAGTCTTATTTTCAGGACATGTGTAATTTCAGGAATCAACAGATGTCCGGCAAATCCATGATAGACGATGTTGTCTTTTTTGACATGTTCCAGCAGCGCCGCCCGGATATAGGCGAGATACTTTTCTCGCCCATGGGTTATTCTTTCCAGCACGCTGGGGGCGTCATGAATCGAATGCAGCAGCTTTTGTTCCGGGATATTAAAGAAGTAGGCCGCCTCCAGCAGAATTTCGCGGCTGATACATTCGTAACCCAGCATATCAGCTACCTTTTCAGCGACTTCAGTGCCATGACTGCAGCATTCGCGAGCGATGGTGATAATGGCCATACAAATGATCTCCTAAGTTAAAGCGTTTATTGAATTCCGTAAAAGAAATAAAGGATTGTTAATTCGACGGCTAAAAAAATCACCGTCATCACAAGCCCGGCCTTAGCATAGTCCACCGTGCGGTATCCTCCCGGCCGCATAACCAGCGCGTTGACCTGGTGGGTGGGCAGCACGAAGGTGTTGGAGGCGGATAGTCCCACATCAAAAACGAAGCCAATCTCAGAGAAATTCCGGAAGAGATCCAAAATGATCTCAAAATTATCACGATCGATGAATTAACCGAAGTGGTCGACCAGGTTTTGAAAAAAATCCGATATGCCGCTTGAGCTGGTCGCTGCCAAACAGCACTGTTTGGTAAACTTCAAAATTCCTTCGATTGCTAGTATTTTTGGGGCTATTTGCGACCCCCTTTATCTGCCAATCGCCTGTTTTGAGTGAACATTGTTAGACTGACAATTGTGAGATCGGTGAAAATGGCTGCAGCCGAGACAATCGGGCTGAAAGGCAACAAATTGTCATTGGTGTGGTGACTTCCTTGTCCAACTTGACATCAAAGGTGCATCTAACATAACAAAATATAAATGTCTGTCGAAACCTAACTTTTTCCCCGGCCGCCCTTATATTTTGTCTCGAAACATGCGTAAATTACAAAAGTGTCATAAAAGTTTTTTCAGACATGGAGGCGTATCACCATGACGGATAACATTACGTTACTTCCCCTGGTTCAGAAGTTTTTTGAAAATGATTTAAACGCCGCCGCAGGTATTCTCGAAAGCATGCCCGAAGAGGAGGCCGCCGGTGCGCTGAGATCACTGCCGATACCGCTGGCAGTCCGGGTCGTGAAGGTTCTGCAAGTCAGTTATGCCGCCGCGCTGCTCAAGGACGTCGATGATCAATTTCTGATCGAAATGACCTCACACCTCGATCCTCATTTTCTGGCCTCAACACTGATGCGGCTGCCGCAGGAGGCCCGCGAGCGAATGTCGGAGCATATCTCTGAAAAACTAAAGGGACAGATCAGAGAGCTTCTGGAGTACCCGGAGGGCAGCATTGGGCGGACCATGACCACAGATTTTATCGCTCTAAAAAAGCACAATCTAGCCGGGGAGGCCATTGAAAAAATCCGTTCACTGGCTAAAAAACGATACCCATCGTCCTATGTATATGTTGTCGATGATGAAATCCGCCTCATCGGGGTGCTAAATATGCGCGATTTAATGCTGGCAGCACCCGATCAGACGCTGGATGAAATCAGTCGCAAAGACTATTTTGCCCTGCACTGCTTCACCGACCGACAGGAGGCCGCCAATGAGCTCGCCAAGCGCAAATTTTTTGCAGCACCTGTCGTGGACAGTGAAAACCGCATCCTCGGCATCATCAAAGCCGAACGCATGATTCAAGGGGTACAGGAAGAAATGACCAAGGACATTCAACGCATGTTTGGCGCCGGAGCGGATGAACGCGTTTTTTCGACCATCATATTTTCTTTGAAAAAGCGCCTGCCCTGGCTTCACATCAACCTGGCGACTGCCTTTCTGGCTGCTGCCGTTGTGGCCCTTTTCGAGGGCATCATTGCCCAATTGACCATCCTTGCGGTTTTCCTGCCGGTGGTGGCAGGCCAGGGTGGAAATGCAGGGGCCCAGTCGCTGGCGGTGGTCATGCGCGGGATCGTCATGCGCGAAATTCCTAAGGATAAATTTTTTGCTCTGGTTTTCAAAGAGGTCAAGATCGGAGCCATCAACGGTGCTGTCATTGGTGCGGTAACGGCCCTGGTGGCCTGGATATGGTACGGAAATCCATTCCTCGGTCTGGTGATCGGCCTCGGTATGTTGGTGAACTTAATATTAGCCGGCCTTGCGGGGGCATCCATTCCGCTGATTATGAAGAAGATCGGCATCGACCCGGCTCAAAGCTCCAGCATTATTTTGACCACAGTGACTGATGTCGTGGGATTTATTGCTTTTCTGGGATTCGCGGTGTTGTTTCGAAAATATTTGGTTTAAAAATCAGCGGCCCCTTCCAAGGGCATCCTCATACCCCCAGCTCTGCTGCTGGTCGCTGATTTGTCTGTCAAATTCAAACAATCCGAACCTAATCTAAATTTTTTTTGCAGGAATTTAAAACTGCTCAATAAATCGCGCTCCAGGAAAGAAATCAAAAGAAAAAAGAAGTCAACATCCGTTAAACGAAAACAACTTTATGTTCCGTGTCATCATAACGGTTAGCGAGAGCATTGTACTATTACGTTGGATACGGTCTCAAAAACATCGGTCAGTCGCAAAATGCCGACAATTTTTTTTTGGTGAAGCACCAGAACCGACTGATGACGGCCCATCACGAGTTGGTGAATGGCTTCGTCCAAAGTGGCGTCTTCGTCCACGAATTCACCCTCCGACGGCGTCACCATAAAGGTTTTAACTTTGCGATCGGCTCCTTTGCCGCAGATATCTTGCAGGGGCTTTTGCCACAGTTGGTAACTCTCCATTAGGGATTTCATGAACCGGCGCGTAAAACCGGGATGAAAGTGGGATGATGGCTGCTCCGCCTCATCGTATTTGGGCTCCAAAGCGCGCAGAATATCGATCTGACCCACCTTGCCGACAACGTCTCCCTGGTCGTTCAAAACCAGCACGGCCCGATGTGGGTAACGGCTGCGGTCGAATCGGTCTTGCGCCGTTTCCAACGCCGCTGCCACTTCTTGTAAGGTAGCATCCTCCTTCACCGTGGCATATTCTGATAGGGGTACCATGAGGTTCTTGATAGTGACGGTTTTCATCTCTCCCTCCTTTCCTAGCGCGTCTTCGCGTCATCGTAAAAAAATACTTGATCCTGTTGAGGGTGGCCTCCAAATATAAATAAGTGTTGGATGCTTTAAGAAGTAGAACTCCCAGTTCTGATGGTAATAATAAGCTGAACCAAATTCTATTCGGCATCACCTCTGGTCTGGGAGTAGTTCTGAAAACGTCAGTGAGTATCATACCCCCCTCAAGATTCTTTCGATTTCAAAGAACAAATCCTGTTCCCTGATGATGCCATCACCTTGTCGGAATCTAGAACGGATTTTGTTTCATCGGTTAGACTGCTCCAATTCGCATCCGCTCTGTCTTTCAATTTTTTTGCCGGCGGGAATGAATATCTCTAAGGGTCTCATGGACGACCTGTTTCAGGCGCTCAACACTGCTGCCCCTTTTTTCTACGAAAATAACATCATTCATGTCTTTGGAATTGCTCCCATGTTCCGGGGCATAGGTATGCACGACCACCGGTAGCGCCGGAATTCGATTCAGCAGGTGCTCCAATACTTGAGCCTCATCGGCATCCGGGAGATCCGGGTCCAGTATGATCAGATCAAGCGGTTCACCCTGGAAAGCCCGTTTAAGGACTTCCCGGCCGGTATCCGCCAACCGCACCCGGTAACCTGCCGCCGTCATCTCGCGCTGGAGAAACATACGGACATGCGGATTTCGATCAGCAATTAATAGGGTAAATTCATGTTTCACCGATTTGCCTCTAAAACCTTATTGACCCACACAAGAGCAAGCTCTATGCCATATCGCGAGGTGAAATGGGTTTTATCAACTAATTGAAAATAAATGATTTTTTTTGCTGAAGAAAATAAACTAAGTATGGAAGGCGTAGCCCGGTGTCGATTTTTTTTACAAGGTGTAAAAGATTTAAGGTATGATGCTGTCTTTTGGGATTAAGGATATTTTTGCTGTAGTGCCCGATTGGGGGAAATCCGATGATAACTTGAATTCTTTATCCAGTTTTTCTCCAGTCACGGCACAATGTCGCCAACGCCGTCCAGTATGTAGCGGGGGCGGTAGGCGAAGCGATGGAGGTCCTCCCGACGGGTCACACCACTCAGGACCAGAACGGTTTCGATCTCCGATTCGAGGCCCGCAATGATATCGGTGTCCATGCGATCTCCTACGATGACGGTCTCTTCGCGGCGGCATCCCAGCTTTTTTAGGGCATGGCGCATCATCAAAGGATTGGGTTTTCCGACAAAGTAGGCCTTGCATCCGGTCGATAGCTCGATCGGTGCGATGAGTGCTCCTGTGGCCGGGACAACCCCACTTTCGGACGGATCGGTCAAATCCGGGTTGGTACCGATCAGTTTTGCCCCATTCCCCACGAGATGGACGGCGCGCTCCAGTCGGTCATAACTGTAGTTCCTCGTCTCGCCCACCACGACATAATCGGGGTTGGCGTCATTCATGGAAAAGCCGGCGTCATACAGCGCATTGCTGAGACCGGCTTCTCCGATCACAAAGACGCTGCCGTCCGGGCACTGCCTGGCCAGAAACGCGGCGGTGGCGAGTGCACTGGTGTAAAAATGCGCCTCGTTTATCCGCACCGTCAGGCGGAGCATTTTCTCGCGAAGTTCCCGGGGCGAACGTTCGCTGCTGTTCGTCAGGAACAGAAACTTCTTGTCCTCCTTCCTTAGCCAATCGAGGAATTTTGTGACCCCAGGTAGCAGCTGGTTGCCATGGTAAATTACTCCGTCCATGTCACAAATAAAGGCTTTTTTTGCGCGTAAGGCATCCATAGGGATATCCTTTCAGTACTGGTTGTGCTATGAATAGTCGTCTGGTTTTAAATTAGGGGTACGAATTGTTCTGAGAATGTGAAGATTATAGTGATATTGGTTCTGTGCGTCAATATGGATAAGCCGAAAAGAAACTATTATGGACCACACCAAAACGACTTCAGATAGAGAATCGGAAAGGCGTTATCAGCATCAATTTGAGGCTAGCCGCAGGGCCGAACAACGGGCCATGCATTTGCTCGACTTTGTTCCATACCCTATGGTTATCTTTAAGCTGGAAGAATCAGCCGCTGTGCCTTTTGCAAAGGCAAGGAAGTCTGTCATCATTCGGGCGGGACCGTTTTTGCCCTTTTCTTCCCTTGCAAAACTTGACCAGAATCGAATCCGGGCAATCATCGATATAATCCAAACGTTATTCCTGTCTGGTACTCCGGTAGAAGAGAATTATTACAATGGAAATCCCTTTTGTATATCAATGATGGTATCCCTTAGGTTGGGATTCTCAATAAAGAACCTGTATTGAAACATTCTCAGGACTGTCACGAAATCTTTCCACTCCGATACCAGACTTTCAGGGCCAATAATTATTTCTTTGGCCTCCTCCAAACTGGCCTTCACATAATTTTTTATACTCTTATTGGCCAATTCTGAATTTAGAGCATCTATGATATTGCTAAACTCACTTTCTTCTAACCATGTTCCAATGAAAAGCAATAGAGGCGTTATAGTCATTGCCAAGCTCGGAAATGGTTTACCGCTGATTTTCTCGGGATCTTCAAAGAGATGCGCTGGAGCTACATCCCGCCGCTTATGGTGTATCTGGCTGCCGGGGTTTCGGGATTCACCGCTATCATTGAATCTTTTTTCATCAAGGACACTCTCGGGTTATCGGCGGCAGTGCACTGGTTGCCGGTCTGGGCGGCTGGCTCGCCAAAATCCTATCGTATGCGGTCATGTATTGGATGTCTTTGATCATACCGTTGATATCAGTTATGGGCGTTATGCTGGCCAATTTCATTCAGCGGCGGCGGCCAAGCCGCTCGGCAGGTCCCGTTGGGTCAGGTGCCCCGCCAAATGCCAAAGAAGCGATGCATGCGCTGCAGCCGAACTGGTCCATATTGGGTGGCAGCAGCCTGTTTGTCGTCATCGCGTTGATTTTCGGAATTTCAGATCTCATGTTCAAGAAAGAAATCATTCTTCTCGGTTCACTGGGGGTCATCATTTACCTGATGAAAAACATTCTGAGGACCCTTAGTCCAACCAAACAACGTGAGATCATCGGGATCGCCGTACGACGATAACAACCCATAGGGGACCCATTTTTGATGCTGCTGCTGTGCTGACGGCAAAAATTCTGTATCCCGAGGCAATTGCGGTGCTGCCCAAAAGCCTGAATCCGAACGTCAGGGCCTTTCTATCGATCCATAAAAACCTGTTTGATGATAAAACATGACATCGGCCGCCTGCCGGTGGTGGGAAACGGCCGTGTCATCGGCATCGTTACAAGATCCGATACCATGCGTTATTATTATGATCTGCTGCCCGAATGAGAAAATCCGAACCAACTGGAGTTCTTACAGCGAAGACAACTGAAGGGGGAGGCATGGGTTTTTGGAACCTGTTGATGGAAGTTCTTCCTGTTGATAGGCAGCGCCTT
>CAVXXE010000017.1:0-113383 GCA_963765595.1 uncultured delta proteobacterium | reverse complement strand
TCCAAAATCGGCCCATTTTATAGATTGGCCAGGGGAAACATTTAATGTCAGGGAGTTTTAGATTGGTTTAGCCAATTTTAAAATTCTGATCCGATTGGTTTTGTTGATTGGTTCGTCCAATGCAAAACAGTAATTATTTCTTAGACTTGATCAGGCATGTTCTCAAATCTAATATTAATGCTCCTCATAAATGTTTTGCTCTGACTTTCGAATTTCACTTGGAGAAGTTTTCGTCCAACGTTTATAAGCCCGCCAAAAAGAACTGTATTCCGAATATCCCAAAACGAAAGCGATCTCCATTAGACTAACCTTTGAATCGTGAATGTAATGTTCTGCAAATCTCCTTGCGTACCTCATCCAGCAGCTTTCCAAAAGTCGTGTGCGCTCCCTGCAGTTTTCGTTGCAGGCTGCGGGTACTCATGTTTAATCTTTCAGCCACCTTTTCATCAGAAACCCCGCCTGAAGGCAGCATTTCAATAATCGCACCGTTAACGCGCTGGACAATGTTATTTTTATCCAATTCGGATAGATAAGTGACGATATACTGGTCGCTAAGTGTGGCGAGGTGGGGGTTGCCGATCGGCAAGCGTTTATCAACAGCATCGGCCGGAAAGGTAATACTGTCCGTGTCGGCGTTAAACTTAATGGGAGCCTTGAAATAGAGATCGTATTCTTCAGCACAGGCAAGCTGAGAGTGTATTAAATTGACCTCCACCGGGTTTAAATCCGGTCCATAATTAAGCCGACATGCAGACAGCCAAATTGACATTGCCAAATCCATGAGCGCCGGCAGCTTCAGCGAACGAGACAGCGTAACGGTGAGCCCCTTAGCCGTATCCTCCAGCCGGTGTTCTCTATCTTCGCCGATAATGTGAGCATAGCGGGTGGCACGGGTAAGCGCTTCGCGCAACGTACCACTGGCAAGCCAGGCATATCCTAAAGCATTAAAGTGGGATGGATGCCAAAATTTTACACCCCGCAGTCCCCAACACGGATCGCCGATAAGGCCGTTTAATTTAGACAAAAGGCTGTCAGCCCTTGCGTGGGCAATACGCATCCCCGGTTTTAGCATCATTTCACGATCAATGCCCTCCTCAAGGAATACAGATTCGGCATCAAACCCATAGTCAATCAATATATTCCACAAAATGTCGACTGGAGATAAAAGATGAGTTACGTACCCGGGCTGTTTTCCCATTTTAGACCCACCTTTCTTCATAATAAATTCAGTAAACTGAATAGTTATCAAAAATGGCGCAAAAGGGCAAACGATTGGCGCGATATGAGAGCCAAGCCTCTCAAAAGTGCATTACCTTATCGGTGAGAAAAAAAATGAACCCGGCTATCTCAGAAGTGCCTTGGATTATCTGCTGCCCTCCAAGCACTATGGCGGAGAGTAAAAATGCTTCAGGAGATAAGCAGATAGAAGAGTATATAACCACATCTGTGGTCACAAATACATTCAATGAAATGCGCCTTTGATAGGGATGATCATGTTAAATGAGGATAAATTAAAAATAACAATAATCGCCACCTTATTCATGTTGGTAAGTTTTCTTATAATATTAATATTTAATGCCTGCAAACCGAATATAACAGACACAACAGCTCCTGAAGCTGTTAATGGTGTTCTTGATCTGCGCACCTGGGATTTTGAAACGAAGGGACCAGCGGCACTTTCCGGTAAATGGGAATTTTACTGGCATTCTTTGTTGCAGCCAGATGATTTTACCACTGAAAATCCGCCTGTCGCCAGCGGTTTAATCGAGGTTCCTTCATTTTGGAATGGATTTGATGTAAACGGTAAGAGATTTGCCGGAGATGGTTATGCGACCTATCGATTAAGATACTTCTGAGTAAGACAAGCGAAAGGATGGCGTTCAAGTTCCTTGATATGGCGGTGGCCTTTTCCGTTATGTAAATTGAAGTATTTAACGTCGGCGGGGACACCTGGTAAAACCTTCGATACCACCGTACCCCAGTTTCATCCCCATGTTGTCGATTTTAAGCCGGACTCCGACCGGCTGGATGTGATCATTCAGGTCTCCAATTTTCATCACCGTAAGGGCGGCGCCTGGGAAGCTATTCATTTAGGCTTAGTTGATGATATACGGGCGCTCAGGCAAAACGCCCTTTATTTCAACTTTTTTCTAATTGGCAGCATCCTGATTATGGGAATCTACCACCTGGTTTATTTTGCTCTCAGAAAGAATGAAAAATCCGCCCTTTATTTTGGAATTTTCTGTTTTCTCATATCTGTAAGACTCTTTTGACCGGGGAAAGATATATCATTGATCATCTGCCAAATTTTGACTGGGAGGTTCTTACGAAAATTGCGTACTTGACATTCTATCTTGGGGTTCCTGCATTTGCTGGGTACGTCAGACCCTGTTCCCAAAAGAATTTTCAAAAAAGGCTATTTATATTATCAATTTTGTCGGCATATTATTTTCGTTACTGCTCTATTTACGCCGGCTAAATTTTACACCCACACCGCACTTTTATTCCAGATTTTCACCATCCTTGCAGCCGGCTATGGGTTCTATATCATCAATCTGGCCCTTAAAAACAAACGCCAGGGGGCTTTCGTCTTGCTGTTGGGCTTTGTGATTCTATTTCTAACTCTTGTCAATGATATTCTGTATTCCAATCTCCTGGTCAAGACCGGATACATGATTCAGTTCGGGCTTTTTGTCTTTATATTTTCCCAGGCGTTTTTTCTGTCTTTTCGATTTTCAAAGGCCTATTCCACCATTGAAGAACAACGGGGAATGTTAAAGGCTACAAATGATTCTTTGAAGAAAGAAATTGCTGAGCGAAAGCGGACAGAAGCGGAAAAGATAAAACTCACAGTTCAACTCCAAGAGGTTCAAAAGATGGAGGCCATTGCAACCCTGGCAGGCGGTATTGCTCACCAGTTCAACAATGCCATTACAGTGGTAGCCGGAAATATTGATGTTTTGTGGATAGAAGCCTCTGACAATGAGAAAATTAGCAAATTCATTGGGCCGATACGACAATCGATTCACCGGATGACTCAACTGACCAATCAACTGATAGCCTATGCCAGAGGAGGGAAATATCAGATTGAAGATATATCAATCAGCGATTTCATTAGCAATACACTGCCTTTGATTCAATACAATATCAAGTCTACGATCGGGGTGGAGACAGATATCCCGTATGACATTTTAAATATAAAGGCCGATTTAACTCAAATGCAAATGGTTATGTCAGCCATCATATCGAATGCATCAGAGGCTATTGATAGCACTGGTTGTATTCGAATCATAGGTCGTAACATTGAGATTACCGAAGTAAAATCAAAAGACTTTGGAGATCTAAAACCGGGTCCATATGTCAGCTTGACCATCAAGGATGATGGCAACGGCATGGATAAAGAGACAATAAAACGTGTGTTTGAACCCTTTTTCACCACAAAGTTTCAGGGTCGGGGACTCGGAATGGCAGCGGCCTACGGGATCATTAAAAATCATGATGGTTGGATTTCAATTTCATCTGAATTAGGAAGAGGGACAACGGTGTTTTTTTACCTCCCTGCAATTTAGAAAATTTCAAAAGAGAAGTTACGTATCACGGATAGATAGGCAATTTTGCTTATTAATATGCTGCTGGAACGAGCTGAGTAAGGTATCTTTCATTATATGAATCAAAAATATTTGATGCGCTATTTGAATGAAATTGGTTTCCGATCGGTGCGGCCCACCCCAAAAAGATCATAACCAAACATCACAGACACAGGACCGTTATGGTTGCCCTACCGGTCATTGACATGCTGTGCTCTTTAATAACTTATGCGGTCGGAAGACAGCTGCGAAGGACAACCGATGGCGGTATCCAAGTTCCAAATGCAGAATTTGTCCTATCATAGCAGTCTTTTTTTCGTTCATAGTTCCGAAATTTTATTTTAAATACAATTTGGGCTTCAAAACTTAATTGTGTTAAAATAGTCAAGTAACCACGTGAATTTTAGATTCAAATACTGTCGGTGAAGTTTGGGATCAAATTGCCACATTTATTCTGACTGGATTGATTTATGAAAAAAGGGCTGATCGCCTTAATTATCATTATGGGATCCGTTGGATATTTGGCTTACGACTGGCATGTGAAAACAAAAATCCTTGAGGATGACCAGCGGGTCACGCTGTATTCATGGACCGATGAGAAAGGTGCCAAACACTACACCAATACACAGCCCCCGGACGGTGCCCGAAACGTCGAGGAAAAAAAGGGCTATGAATATAGCGATCGACCGCTGGTAATAAAATTGAAAGATAAAGTAGTTGATGGATATAAAGGACTTAAAGAAAAGCTATTTAGAAAGAAAAATCGCAAAAAAGACAAAAGATAGATTTACTGTCTTGTAAGCTTGATTAAATATCGAAGCTTCTCATTTAATAAAGGGATAACGAAACAATTTTGTTTCTATTTGCTGAAGACTCAAGATTCCTTCCTGTCTATTCGGTTAATTTTAGACATAACATCGGCCATTTTAAATTTGCTAAAGACACAATTAACCATGCCGGCAATCAGGATTTGAAAATACTTACAAATATACAATACGAATAATTGAACTATTGTAATGGTAAGCGGATGAACTTATTTTTCCCCGTTTGCAGTAAAACGACTCCGGTACTTCATCACCTCGGCCGGAATAAAGCAAATGCCGGCCGATGGAACTATCCGGTAGCAGGTCCCTTGTTGACGAGCGCCCTATTATCCTGCAGATCTTAATCTGCTAAATACCTGGCCTGCTCCTTTCCTTTTTCTTCGTCGACGAAGTAAAAAAGAACCACACCGACAACAAAGAGTATTGAAATCGAGCCGATGCTCCAGCGGGATGCAATTTGTCCAATGGATATCATCTGCTCGGTTGTGGGGGAGGGCGGCATTAACATCCGCCGCACGATCAAACCGACAATACCCATCAAAGCCGGCCCGATGATGGCGGCAAATTTGCCCAGCATGTTATAAAAACCGTAGTATTCCGCCGCCTGATTTTTGGGTATCAAACGGGAGTAATACGATCGGCTGAGGGCCTGGATGCCTCCCTGGACCAAACCGATGACGGCTGCCAGAACATAAAACTCTTCCTTGCGCGTCATCATGGTGCCCCATATGGTGACACACATGTAAATGCCGATGGCCAGATAAATTGCTTTACGAACTCCCCAGCGTTCTCCCAGTTTGCCGAACACCAGGGCGGCCGGGAATCCCACGAATTGCACCAGCAAAAGCGCTACAATTAAATCATTGGACTCAAAACCCAGCGACAGGCCGTAGTCGACGGCCATGCGGATAATGGTGTCCACGCCGTCTATGTAAAACCAGTAGGCCAGGAGGAATAAAAAAACGGTTTTTAAGTGGCGGACTTTTTTGAATGTATTAATCAGTTGCTTGATACCGGCCGTAACGATACTTTCACCGCTTTTTGCTTTGGCTGGCGATTGGCCTTCCGGCACCCATGCGATTGTAAATATGGTGAACAGACCCCACCAAAACGCCACAGACAGAAAGGAAACCCGCACGGCGGTGGTGGCGTCCGGCAGCCCGAATTTTTGCGGCATCAGGGTCATCAGCACGTTGATGAGAAAGAGCAGGCCGCCTCCCAGGTAACCCATTGAAAAACCTAAACTGGAAACATAATCGATTTTATCTTCACCGGTGATACCCGGCAAAATAGCGTCATAAAACACATTGGCCCCGGAAAATCCTATAATCCCCATAACATACACAAAAATGGCCATGCCCCATTGACCTTTGTGTACCAGAAAGAGACCGGCGGTCATCAAAACACCCAGGTATGCAAAAAAGAGCAGAAATTTTTTCTTAGCCGAGCCTTTATCGGCAATGGCGCCTAAAAAAGGCGCCATCAGGGCGACAAATAAACTTGCCAACGAATTTCCGAAACCCAGTTGGGCCGTGCTCATGTTGACGTCGACCCCGTAACTCCAGTATTGTTTGAAGAAGATCGGGAAAAAACCGGCCATGACTGTGGTGGCGAAGGCGGAATTCGCCCAATCATACATCACCCAACCCCAAACCGTTTTTTTATCAGATTCCAAAGCGATACCTCTTGAATTGACTATTTTCGATTGACGATTGACTAATGAATGAATTCTATCGATTTTAAGGGTGCAAAATGGCGGAGCGAATAGGCCCTTACCAAGGTTATTCTGACAACATCTTGTAAGGAACGTAAGGTTTCAGGTTTCGGTGTTCAGCCCGCCCTGGCCTCCGGCTCGTAGAGCCTACAGCTCGGTGAGAGGATAGCCTACGCCTCGGAGAGTGCGATATGACGGATTCTCACTGTTCGCTGCAAGAGATCCCAATCATGTATTATCTTCCAGATTCACACAAAGTTAGGTCTGGGCCAGGGGTTTCAGCAATTTGTTTGCCATTTGGTGCTTGTAATTTGTTATTTTCGGTTTATCCGGGTTTAGGCCCTTTTGAGCGACAAATCCTCTTTTTTGGCAGTTTATTCGGTTTAGCGTTTTAGTGCCGGCTGTTGGCCGCCATGATGCGCTGATGAAGTCTTTCCGCCCTCAGACAGAAGGTTTCCAGCTTGGCATTGATAAGCTGGGGAAAGGGCGAGCCGTCGCTTTCTATGGCCAGAAACGGCAGATCATCGATATCGCTCAGCACACTGCGAAGCTGACGGTTGTTCGGGTCGGTGGCGATTTTATCCTGGCTGTTCATGGTTTCGTTCAGAATGGATTCCGACAGCCGGTTGGGCATGCAACCGAAGGGGCCGATGGCAATCACGCCGCATGAGTGGGAAACCACCTCCGTCAATGATCCGCCGACGGTCAGGACGGCTTCCCCGGGAAGATCTCTGGAGATGTATGGTGTGGCATTGTCAATGATCGAGTCCATATCGAGGGGCTCTGCCTGCACCAGGCCTGAAGACGACAGTATGGCCTTGATGCGCTTCTCATATCGGGCCTGGAACTTGTTGCGGATTTTAAATTTTATCTTTTCCCAAAAAGTCATGTCTTCGGGATTCAGGCCGGCCTCTACCATGTAATTACAGTACAGGACCCATTCGGCCACAGGGGAGCAAACCGTGGCAAATCCCATCTGTGCCAGTCGTTCGGTCAAATACTGCCGGGATAAGGCATCCCGCCGCACAAAGATTTCACCGGCCAGGGTGATGACGGGCACACTTTGCGGCGGTCGCTCCAGGGCAATACCACCAAAGCGTTCGGCGCTGCGGGTGAGTTGCCGCTCCAGATCATCGTAATCTCCACGTTCCATTTCTGTTAATATTTTGCGCCATTCTTCGTCAAAAACCTGCATGGCGCTTTCAGTGTCTTTGGCGTTGGTCAACAGCATGGAGCGGATGTCTTCAATCACATCCGATACGACGACCGCCCACCATCCCCGGCGATCAAAATCTTCGCCCATGCCGACATAGGAGTTCTCCGAAGACAGGGCAAACAGGGCCACATCCGGTATCTCGAGCCGTTTAACCAGATCTTCCATGAAAATGTAATACTGGCCGAAGCGGCAGGGGCCGGAACCGGTGGCAAAAAAATACACCAGGACCTCGTCAGGGCGTTTGCCGTTGCCGATGTAGCTGAGCAGAGTGCCGGTGGTGAGAATCAGCGGCAAGCATTCCTTGCAGGTGGTGTTGGCGCGGCCCAGTTTTAGGACGGCTTCGTCGGACGGTCGATGGGCGATGGCATTGAAACCGTAGCCTCGCAGAATTGCGGCAAAAGCTTCGGACCCATACTGGCCCATGGATGGCAGCAGCATGGTTACTCTAGGATCGGTCATCGGCAGCATCTTACCGTTGGAGGTGATAACGCTGGCAGTGCCGTTGCTTATGACGGTCCGGGCCGGTTTGAAAGTCTTTTTTATGGAAACAATCTGTTTTTGGGCCACAAGCTGGCGATAAGCATGAACGATATCCAGAAAAGCTTCCACCCGGGTTTCCAGGCCGGCATCTGCCGTGTGATTGTCAAGTTCGAGAGTTAGCGAAGGCTTGCGGCCCATGAGGTCTCGAAAGTATCCCACCACAAACGAATCCGGACCGCAGGAAAAGTTTGTGATGTAAGTGCCGAACAGTTGTGGGTGCCGTTCAACCAGACGTCCGGCCTTCATAATGAGTTTCCCCATTCCCCAGTACATATGGCGTTTGGAGCGCTCTTCTTCGACTTCAAGAAAATCTAGCGGGATTGCCAGTATGCCTCTTGAAGCAAATTTATGGGGAATTCCCTTGTGTGCTTCTTCGACGAAGCCGTTATATGGGCGGGAAAAAATAACCACAGCAAATTTTTCCGGCTCGGCTTCCAGCTGTGCAAGCGCTTGCCTGCCGACGGCCTTCATTTCCGCCAGACATTCCTTTTGCCGGCGGACGGCTTTGTCAAAGGCCTGTCGGGCATCTTTGCGCTGGATGCCCATTTGAGCGGCTGCCTGCATTAGAGGTTTTCTGGCATCATCCAGGTCTACGGACAGATCGATAAGGGGCGCTAAAATTCGGATCCCTTTGCGGGCCAGTTGATTAATTTCTTTGCGAAATGTGGTCTGCAAATAAAACGTTTCACCCTGAACCAGGGGGCACACCTGGGACTGTTCACTGGAATTTTTGTCTTTTTCAGCGGGGATTGCTTTAAAATGCGGCAGGAAAATATAATCCGGCGGATTGTCCGATGACAGCAAAGAGTGAAAAAAACCATGGGCCAATTCCACCGGATAGCAAAAAGAGGCATTTTGCCGGTCAATGCCCTCCTGGGAAGGGTTGTCGGGCATAACAATGTCATAGCCCAGCTCGGTAAAGAAATTGGAATACAAGGGGTAATAAGAGTTGACCAGAAAGCTGCGATTCAAACCCACCGTCCCTCGCCGTTGAACGCCTTTGTCCCGAGATGGACGGGCACCGTATTTATTAAATATGAGATCCTGGCGCAGGCGCACGAGATCCAGTTTTTGAACATCGTAATTGACGTTGTGCCGCAAATTGTAGTAGCGGTTGCAGGCGCCGCCAAAGGGGTGTTTTTGGCCTTCAATCTCGATCATCGCGATTTCGCAGCGCCGGTCGCATTTCTCTTTGCCGCCGGCACAGATGAAGGGCTTTTTATAGACCACCTCGCGGTTGGCAAGGGTTTGCAGATCAAAATGGGTCGCTTTCAGCAAACCGCTTTCGATGCGGTTTTTTATTTCAAGGGCCACGCCGAAAGCACCCATCAGCCCGGGTTCCGGTGGCACGATGATCGGTTTGCCCACTAGCGATGCCATCGCCAGAGGCACGGCTTTGTTATAACATACGCCTCCCTGCATGAATACTTTTTCGCCCACCGGCCGGTTGCCTTTGACACGATTCGAATAGTTCATGCAGATGGAGTACACCAGACCGGCGACGATGTCTTCATGGGCAACGTTCTCATGAATGGCATTTTTGATGTCCGAGGAAATAAATGCCGCGCACTGGTCATTAAAGTTGGGAGGGCGTTGCCCTTTTACCGCGATAGCGGCAATGTCCTCCATTTTGACACCCAGGGTTTCCAGGGCCGATTCTTCCAGAAACGATCCGGTGCCGGCAGAGCAGGCTTCGTTCATGGCATAATCGGAGGGCACCGCATTGGTGATATAAGTGTACTTTGCATCCTGTCCTCCGATTTCAAAAATCGTATCCACCTTGGGATCAAAATATACGGCGGCGGTCGCATGTGCGATGATTTCGTTGATCACCCCGTCGGTTAAGGCATGCAGCCCGGAAATCTGCCTTCCGGAGCCGGTAACCCCTAAACCGGTAATAAAGATTTGCGATGGATCAACCTGCTGCTGCACCTGTTCGAGGATGGCGTGATAGCATTTGCGGGAGGCACCGACGGGATCGCCGTTGGTCCGCAGATATACGGAGGCCAGCATGGCATCATCTGATTTTCGCATCAGGACTGCTTTGGTGGTGGTGGAGCCGACATCAAGACCCAGGATGCATATGTCAGCGGTTTGTATACGGCCGGTTTCGATGGTTTTGAATTCGACCTGGTCTGCAAAGTTCTGCAACGGCAGCAGATTGTTGAATGTGGCAACTTCAGTCAATATCAGGTTGGATCGGCCCGGATAGGGGGTTGTTTCGTTTTCCAGAGCCCACAGGGCTGCTCCCAGCGCTTCAAAATAAGGGGCCTCGGGCGGTACGATCAGCCCGGGGATCTCCTGTCGAAGGTACTCGATCATCACCTGGTTTTGGGCCGTCCCGCCGGCCACCATAATGTTTTTTCGATCGACTTTCTTTAGGAGCTCCAGGATTTTATTTGCCATCATCTTGCAGAGGCCGGCCGTGACCTGGGATTTGGGGATTCCCTTGTTGGTGGCGTGGGTGCAATCTGACTTGCAGAACACCGAGCAGCGGCCGGATACATGATGGGCATCCTCGACGGCGGCCCATTTAGCGGCCTCATCCAGTGAGACATTCATCCTGCGCAGTTGCTGCAGGAAGAATTCACCGGTCCCCGAGGCGCACTTGTTGCCGGTGATGACGTTGGCTATGCGCCCCGAGCGATCCAGGGCGTAGACCATAAAGGTTTCCCCACCGGCTGAAACCACTGCCGGGCAGTCCACATCGGAAGGTTTAACATATGGGTAGGCGTGCTCAACGGCTTCCGGTTCCGGAATAGACGACAGGTTGACAAACTTGCGAAATTTTCGACCGGTGGCCGCAATTCGATCGAATGATTCCAAATTGAGTCGGTCAAATGCATCCAGCAGGGTTTTTTTAGGATCTCCCTCATGGATATATATGGAATAGTCTAATAAGCGCGGCTTCGGTTTCCCGGTTTGATTCGTATCCAGCCTGCGGTTCAGTTCCAGTTGAACGATGGATAGCGTCGATGCACCCAGACACAGACCCAGTGCTTTCAGTTTTTCAGTCATCCAGATTTCCCGCCAAAAGATATCGGTTCAATTTTAACAAATTGTTTTAGCCAGATATAATGCCCGGAGTAGGCAAATAGTTAAATTCTCAGAAAAAATCAACCATTACCGATGAAAATTCTGAAGTTAGTAATGATTCCTATTAATCTATAATTCTTGAACTTGCAAGGGCTATATTGATGGATCTTATGGGGTGTTGTAATCTAACCTAATTCCGATTGCTTTATTTGTCCATGAAAAATTTTGCTTGACATCTAAACGGTCGATTAATACGAACGTTTGAATCATCATGAGGTATACCCGTATGGCAAAGAAAGCAAAAAATAAAAATCACAAAAGTGAATTGACCACATTGTTGAATTTTTCCTTAACGGCATCGGTGCCGGCAGAGAGGCGGCCACAACTCAGATTTATTGGCGTTGCGGCAATGGTTCTTTTCTTTTTTCTCCATGGCTGCATCAATCTGGGTCCCGATTACGCACAGCCGGACCTGGGAGTGCAGACGCCGCAATCATATGAATATGCGCCCACTGAAGCGGAGTTGTTAATGGCCGGGGATCGCTGGTGGGAGGTCTTCGGAGATTCGGAGCTCAATCTGCTGGTTGGTCAGGTACTTAAAAACAATTGGGACATCAAGCAGGCAGCCGCACGGATTCTGGAAACACGCTATCAATATGTCCAAGTACGGGCAGGGCGGTTTCCCAGCGCAGATTTTGACGGCAGTCTCGATCGGCGGCAGATTGGCGGCGGTAGCCTGGGTTCGGCCACCATCGCGAACAACTATCAGCTATCCGGAGCCGCTGCTTTTGAAGTCGACCTGTGGAGTCGCCTGGCCAAAGCTTCCAGAGCAGCCTGGGAGGATATTCTCATAGAGGAAGAAAACCGTCGAACCCTGGCCCAAATCATCGTCGCCGAAGCGATTTCCCTGTATCTGGAAATGGAGGCATTGGAGAGGCGGCTGCAGATAGCAGCACAGAGCATTGAAGCGTTTCGTCTCAGTTTGCAATTTGTTGAAACACGCTACGAGCGAGGTTTGACGTCTGTCCTGGATGTCCGGCAGGCCAGGCGCGTCTTAGCCCAGGCGGAAACCCTGGTTCCTCAATTTGAACAGGAGATGGGTATCACTCAGCAGCGACTGTCCGTGTTGACAGGACGCTATCCACAAACCCGGCCGGCGCGTCGGCAGCCGGAAGATTATTATAAACATCTGGCACCGGTGCCACCGGGGATTCCTTCCGATCTGCTGATGCGGCGGCCAGATATCAGAGCGGCCGAGAAACAGTTAAAAGCCTTAAATGAACGCGTTGGTGTGGCCAAAGCCGCTCGCCTTCCCACCATTACGTTGACCGGCGGGTATGGTTGGAGGAGCGAGGACTTAAATAAACTCCTGCGCTCAGAAAATGCCGTCTGGAGCCTGACGGCAGGCCTTGTCCAACCTATTTTTGATGCGGGAAGACTCAAAGCCGGACAGCGGACAGCGGAGGCCAGATATCAGCAAGGGGTTGCCGAATATGTGCAAACGGTGCTGGATGCCTTCGGCGAAGTCGAAAGCGCACTGCTGATCCGTAAACAGCAACTGGAACGTCGGAAACGGGAACTGAAATTCCTCGAAGAGGCCCGGGCGACCCAGCGGGTGGCCGAGGAGCGCTATATTCGTGGCCTTGTCATTTACCTGGACGTGCTCAATGCACAAATTACACGTTTTCAGGCAGAAGACAGTCTAGCCCTTGTTGACCTGGCCATTATGCGAAACCGGGTTGCACTTCACCGGTCACTGGGTGGCAGTTGGGCGAAGCCGGAACCGGTGGCGGTCAAAGACGATGGTATCTTTTTTAACTTCTAAGCCCTTAGCGGCCTTTATCTGACTACATGTTGTAAGGAACGTAAGGTGTCAGGTTTCAGGTGTCGGGTGTCAGGGAAAGGAGATGTTAGATACTGACACCTCTCACCCGTCACCTGAAACCCATATAAATAATCGGCGTGCTTGCTGCCCTGAAGGGGCCTCTTTTCCTGGGCCTATTCTCGGAAAAAGCTTAGTTCCTTGTCAGTGCACCCCGGCGGTTTTTGTGCGGGTCTCCCTGGCGGCTACCTGTGGATCGATGCGCCAGGTAATGAGAGGCGAGAGCGTGTACAGGAACATATAAAGAACTGCAACGTGGCCGAAATAAGGCGTGAACACGGAGACGAACAACAATAAGGTCAGGCGGGTAAACCAGGGATGCCGGCTCATGAAGCGTCCAAGGTGCAGATAATGAATGGGATAAAGATTCATTAAGATCGCCGTGAATATCATTACTCCGCAACAGAATATACCCCAGAACTGAGTCCATGGGGAGCCTTCGTTGACAGCTTGTGCAAAAATGATCAGGGGTGCCACGGACAGCATGGCAGCGGCGGGTGTCGGCATGCCTTTAAAAAAACCCGGAATTGGATTTTTATCCAATGTAAAATAAATCAGCCGCACGAGCCCGAGGGCGGCATATCCCCAGGCGATCAGACCACTGGGTATTTTATCAACGAGCGGGTCTGAAAAGGCCGAAAGGACGATGTAAAAAATCCAGGCAGGAGCAATGCAAAAACTGACCAGATCGGCAATGTCATCTAAAACGCCCCCCAGACTGATAGTGTGCACCTGCTCATTTTCCACAGGCATCGGCTCGGTCAGGCCCAGTTTGCGTGCCAGGGCCCCATCGAGCTTGTCGAACATGGCGGCGCCGATTAAAAACAGATAAGCCTCCCGTATCTGTCCCTGGTATGCAAAAAATACCGCCAGCAAACCCATCATGGCATTCATGACCGTCAGTGCATTAGGGAAAAAAGCCAAAATACGGCGCCGCAATCGTTCATTGCCCAGGCAGAGTTCGTTCAAACATAGGCTGCCGTATTTTCGGCAATACAGGGCAATGGAGCCCAGATTGATGACCAAAAAAATAATTTCAATGAAAAAAAGACCTCGCAACGGCAGATTACCGAACCAGGAAATCGATGAGTAAATACGGGTTTCCGGTCCTTCAGGAACATAAAAGGCGTAGGCATAAAGAAGCGCCCCCACCGGGGCGGAGACGATGGTTCTCAAGCGGGTAAATTCGCTGTCTTCGGGATCTTGATCGTTACGGATGGCAAATCCGCGCATAAAATTAGCGAAATTGTCGCGGACCAGCACGGTCACCGTTAAAATCATCACCAGAATCGCGTGTAAGAGCTCCGCCCTGTTGACGTCCGGTGTAATCATATGGATGCGCCACATGGTGCCGACCGCAACCAGGGGGAAAATGATCGAATAAACCACCTTGTCCATAATGCGGTCAGCCAGATTGGCCATGACGGGGTGGGGATGAAAGCGCGCGGCAAACCAGCCGTCCACGAGATCGAAGGTCATTGAAACAAACAGGAGGACCACCCCCAGGATGTATAAAACCGGGCTGCGGGTCCACATAACGGCAATGGCACACAGCATCCCGCCAAACACAAGGGGTGGTCGGCCGTATACCAGCAGGGTCGTCAATTTCTGAGGGATGTATTGATGTGCGGGCATGATTTATCGGGTTTTATCTGACAACATGTTGTCAGAAACTGAAGGTTTCAGGTGTCAGTGTTCGGGTTTCAGGAAAAAAATTTAAATTACAAATCACGTCGATTGAATATTTTCAATTCCTCGATAAAGCGGGATTAACGCTTCGCTACAACCCCGGCAGCGGGATCACTGCTGCGCTGCGACCGGCTCATCCGGATTAGATTGTGCAATCATAAATAAATTCCTCACCCGTGTCAAGGCAGAGAGCTTTTCCTTCAGTAGAACGTCAAAGTCAACTCTAACTCAATTCATAAGCCATCCCGATCTATCGGGATGAGAATTTAAAAGGTTCTACCGATTCGGATTTATAACCCTTTGCCTTCTCGGCCGCTTTTTGATACTGCACGTCCATGACCTCCTCTTTATCTAAGAAAGTCGGCATCGCCTCACTGATCATGATGGCGTCGGTTTTTTTAAGCCGCGTGATCGGTCTTTTCAGAGAAATGGTCATCGCCCACATCGGCGGTGCCGGGGCCTCGGTGGACGCTTACCAAGTGGCGTTTGTAATTCCAGATATTTTAAATCACATCGTTGCCAGCGGATTTATGTCGGTGACTTTCATCCCCATCTTTTCCCGTTATCTGGTCGCTGACCGGGAAGATGATGGATGGAAAGTCTTTTCAATCATATTGAACTGCTTTGGATGCTTTCTGGTAGTTTTAATTATAGTTGCCGTTGCCCTTACCCCTCAGTTGATTGACCTGATTGCACCGGGGTTAAAAAATCCCGCCACCATTGCAAGTGCCGTCAGAATGACCCGCATTATCTTACCCGCCCAGTTATTTTTTTTCGTCGGAGGGCTGTTGATGGCAGTTCAGTTCAGCAAGGAGCGGTTTTTCATCCCTGCGTTGGCACCGTTGCTCTACAATCTGGGAATTATCTTGGGTGGCATCATACTGGGTCCCTGGATCGGAATGGAGGGGTTTGCCTGGGGGGTGTTGATCGGCGCATTTAGCGGAAACCTGCTTGTCCAGTTTTTCGGCGTCAGGAAAACAGGACTTAAATATCGCTTCATTTTTGACCTGGGGCATCCGGATCTGAGACAATATGTATTCCTGACCCTTCCGTTGATGGTCGGGTTGACCATGACATTCTCCACCGAATTTTTTTTCAGGTTGTTTGGCTCTTATCTGCCCCCGGGAAGTATCGCTGTCCTTAATTTCGGTTTGCGGATCATGCTCATTCTGGTGGGGTTATTCGGTCAGGCAGTGGGTACGGCCTCCTTTCCGTTCCTGGCAACTCTGGCGGCCGAAAATAAAATAGATGATATGAACCGGCTGCTGAACCAGACACTGCGTTTTCTTGCCTTGGTCATACCATTTTCAGTGCTGCTCATGGTGCTGCGTTCGGAGGTGGTCCGGATAATTTTTGAGCGGGGAAAATTCGACGCTGCCGCTACCGCTTTGACGGCGGAGGTGTTGATGTATTTGCTGGTCGGGGCATTTGCCTTTGCAGCATATACCATTGTCGTTCGAGGGTATTTTGCCTCCCAGAACACGCTTTTCCCCGCTTTGTACGGTACCATTGTCGTGGTACTCAGTATCCCATTGTATCTTTTGGGTATGAATTTACTGGGTGTTCGGGGAGTTGCCCTGGCGGTTTCGTTGTCCGGCATCTTTCAAGTGACGGTTTTATATGTCCTCTGGAATAAACGGAGCAACAACACCGAAAGTCAGGGGGTATATGTCTTTTATTTCAGGATAATGTGTTTTGCCGCGGTGTTGGGTATTTTTCTGACATGGTTTAAGTCGGCGGTGCTTTTCTGGATTGATTCCGCCACCTTTCATGGAAGCCTGATGGTGAGCCTTTTAACCGGGGCGGTGTTTCTGGGCATTTTGTTGACAGCCGGTTATTGTCTAAAAATAAAGGAAGTCACGGAACTGGTAAATCGGCTGGTAAAAAAGCGTTAAGGTATCTGGTGACAGACGTCAGCCCAGCGGCCGGCCAGGAAAGCGGCCAGCAGCGGTGCTGACACCTGGAACCTATAAACCATATCCCCATATTATTATGGAGAATTTTAGATTTTGGATTACGGATTTCGGATTTGCTGTATCGCTCCGCTCTATCTGAACTTAGTTCGCTTCGCTCACAATTGGAATAATGGAACAATGGAATGATGGCCTCCGGCTCGTAGAGTGCCTCGTAGAGCCTACGCCTCGGAGAGAATATTGGGACCATTGGTGTTCCATCTGGTTGAAAAATAATACGGTTCATGGGATAAACAAACCATGGATCGAAAAAACATCAACAGAGGATTTAGAAAACTCCGAGTCTGGCCTCCGGCCCGTAGGGTAGCGCCTACGCCCCGGAGGGCAAGATGCTGTTTCCCTCTATGTCTTAACCTGTAAAATATTTGCCAACTTTCCATTCGAACTAAAGAAAGTGGCCGGCAATAGTATTGACGCTGCACACAGCATCTCGCGAAACATTTCAGAAGGTTATTGTCGTCGCAGTTTGAAAGAATACCTGAATTATCTAAATATTGCGCTTGGTTCCTGCGGCGAATTTCATTCTTGCTATACCAGTTGCAAGCAAGCCGAGCAAATAACAGCCGATGACTACGAGCGCTTGGACCAGCTGCATTATAAGGTTGAAAATGCGTTACTTAAACTGATTGAATCTCTTCAAAAAAAGCAAACCGATAAAAAGTGGGAAGATAACTTTCATTCTAAGTAAAGATTATGCTGCGCCCCGCAACTCATATCCGTTATCATATTACGGCCATACTTGCTGTGCATTGGCTCCAATTCGTAGCTCAATACAAACGGTGGATCAGACCGGTTGTTTTTGAAAATGTCCGCAAGGTCTTGGCTTGCCGTACACCCGTTTTGGGTTGCCATATCTATCAGTGTAAAGGTTGCGGGCATGTCGAACTGATTGCTCATTCCTGCAAGAGTCGTTTCTGTCCCACTTGTGGCAAACACGCCACCGATGTTTGGGCCAATCAAGTGCTCAATGCACTTTTAGATGTGCCTTATCACCATTTGATTATGGCGATTCCATGGCAACTGCGTATTGTCATCATAATGAATCGCAGAGCAGGTCTGAATCTTTTAGTTCACGCCGCCACTGAGTCGATACAACAATGGGCGCGCGACATCAAGGGCATGCGCATGGGCATCCTCATTGTCCTTCATACCTTTGGCGCCGACATGAAATGGCATCCTCATATTCATCTGATTGTCACAGCTGGCGGCCTCAGTCTTGACGGCAAACGCTGGATTGAAACTGACCCCAAATTTCTCATGTACCACGGGGGGCTAAAAAAGCGATGGAAGTATCAGGTTACCACCCGCATGAAAAGAGCCCATCGTGAGGGCCAATGGCGTTTTCTCTCCGAGCCGTAGGCTCTACGAGCCGGAGGCCACGACGTCGTATCTTGCGCTTTGAAAAGTTTTTCGACATCAAAAAGGGACAACCATTTGTCTGGGAATGCCATGATTGCCACGAAGGGGTGGTCATCCCGGGTACTTATATGAGCATTCATGGAGAAACAGTGAAAATTGATCCCAATGCGCCGGAGGCGCACAAGAAACCTTGATCCAAACACTGAAGTTATGCGTTTTTGACCATTATTTTCCTCCCCATGATTCCAACATTCCATCATTCCATGTAGGCGGCACAAAACCAGTGTCGTTAAAAGCTGCATGATTTCAATATATTATAGAAATTCCGAGACGTAAATTGACAGAATTCCTTAGATCTAAAATCCGCAATCTAAAATCCAAATTATGACCAATGACTCCATAGGAATAAAAACAGGTTGAATTTGTAAAAGCGGATTCAGCATATTCTCACCATCCCAGGTTGCTACCACCTGATCAGTGCACTGCCCCAGGTTAAACCGCCCCCGAAAACCGGCAGACAGACAAGATTGCCGGGTTGAATGCTGCCGTCGCGCACCGCCTCATCCAGGGAGATGGCACAGGATGCCGAAGAGATATTGCCGTATTTTTGCAGGGTCAAATAAAATCTCTCAAACGGAATTTTTAAAGATTTTGCAATGTTTCGAAACATGCGAGCATTGGCCTGGTGCGGTATGATCCAGTTGACGTCCTCCAGCTTCACATGATTGTATTCGACCGGTTCCTTGATGGACTCGATAAATCGTCTGACGGCCACCCGGAAACTCAGGTTGGCTTCAATCATGTTCAGGTAATGCAACCCTTTGTCCACGCTTTCATGGCTAATGGGCGTGGTCTTTGAACCGCCCCCCGGCATTAACAAATCCTGGCCGCTGGCGCCGTCGGTGTGGATATGGGAGGACAGGATTTTATGGGAGCTGCCGCCCAATGTGAGTACAACGGCACCGGCGCCGTCTCCCCACAGAATGCAGGTGGAACGATCCTGCCAGTTGAGGGTGCGGGACATGATTTCAGAGGCGACCACTAAAACATTTTTATACGTTTTATTTTTTAAATATTGTTCGGCGACATTTAAACCGAAGATAAATCCGGAACAGGCAGCGGTCACGTCAAAAGTCACTGCCCGGGGGGCGTCCAGCTTGGCCTGCAACCAGTTGGCAGCCGAAGGACAGCAGGTGTCCGGTGTAATCGTGGCCACGATGATCAGATCCATCTCTTCAGCGGCCATGCCGGCCATCTCAAGGGCTCTCAGTGATGCCTGGTAACCCAGATCGGAGGCCGTCTCGCCGTCCTCGGCAATTCTTCTTTCACTGACACCGGTGCGTTGAATAATCCATTCATGGGTCGTGTCCAGACCACTTTTTTCAAGATCATAATTGGTTAAAATTGTTGCCGGCAAATACGAACCTGTGCCTAATATACTGATAGACGCCATTTTTTTATCAATTCCTACTGAGCATTCCGAACAACTTCTTTAGGTTTGTCATCCCCGAACAAAACAGCGGCAGGTGACTGCCGCTGTTTACAATATATGATTTGTAGTTGTCAACCTATGGGTGAAGGTTTGCACAGATGGGCTTCCTCCATGGCCACACGGCCACAACCGTCACAAACAAATTTCATCGACGCCAGTTTATCTTTACACATGTGAGCGGTATCAACATCCGGGGAACCACAGAAGCTGCATTTTTTTGCGTCGCCGCAGGGATTGCACAAATGGCCCGGCTCATTTGCTACCGCACCACAATTTTTACACGTATACGCCATGATGGACCTCCTTTTCAATTTCGGTTATTTCCCTTTTTATGTGTCTTAGTGGCTAAGTTCTTAAAATATGAGTATAAATAGGGAAAAGTCAAGGACCGGATGGCTCCGGATTATCCTCTCCGTTGTGATCGTTTTTATTGTTTTTGCCTGAAGAAAATACGGGCTGCATGATGGTAATCGGAAGTTTTAGCGTTCGTTCCAGAATACCCAGCACTTCGGAGCCAACGGCGGTGGGATGCAGGGGTATCACGTCGGGGTCCGCTAAATCCCCTTTGGCTCTGAAGGGAATTGAAATCAGCTTGCCGCCTAGAATGTGTTTTATCAAGGGAAGAAATTTCACGAGACGATCCAAAGTTTTAAAAGGTGCCACCAAGACAATAAGATCTAGTTTTTTTTCGATAAAATCGATGTTACCCTCACAGGCAATTCCCATCGATACGCCATCTATGGAACATTCCTGCAAGATGAGTTTGCCACCTGCGAGGTTCGCGCTGATCGTCATACTGTGGTACGCAAAACCCTCACCGGTCAGATCCGGGATTTCTCCCCGATAAATTTCGGTAACATTCAAGATTGAAAGAATCTTCGCCAGGAGACCAAACCGATAAATACGACCTTCCTCGGCGGAGAATGCCACTTCTCCCGAAAGGGAGCGCAAGAATTTATCCGGTTTGCTTTTTGCCAGGAGTTGACCATCTATATTAAAAGTACCCGTTGCCAAATGCTTTTGATCGGTGATGCAGGCAATGGCAGGGGGCAGCATTTGATTCACCGCGGTGGGAACCAGAGATATTTCCAAAGTATCTTCACTAACCTTCAGCCGGCCTTGAAAGGATATGCTGCACACAACCGCTTCATTGACCGTAATAGCCACTTTGTCCGGTTCAAATGAGAGTTTGGCCCTCAGGGGGTTGACGGCATAGGTTTCAAAGTTGAAATTATCCGCCTGAACCTTAAGGGTTCCCAGCAGATCCCTTTTTCTGAGACGGCTGGCCGGGTCTTTACTCTTTTTTTTGGCATACTTGACAATATTATTAACCTGATTCCAGTCAATGGTGTCAGCGTTGAGGGTCAGGTCCAGCAAGATCTCGTTTTTTGATAAAATCATTGCGCCAAACAGTGCCAGGTGGCTTTCCCTCCAGGTTAAGTTCGTTGCATTTATCCGGACGCTGTTGCGGGTCGCTCCCGGCGTTGTTTCACTGTTCAGGTCAAATGATCCGTTGTTGACCGTTACCGGATCGCCAAAGGCAACTGAAGTGAGAACAAGGTTTTTCATGTTGCCTGTCAAAGCATAGTGCCACTGAGCCGGGAGATATAAGGGGCCGTTAAGCTTCAGACCCGGCAGAGATACCATTCCCTTGGTTACGGAAAAATCCTTCAAAACAGGTTCAATATGTTTAAAGGACAACAACCAGGGACAGATTTCATCTGCAACGAGCTCCACGGATTGGGATTGAAGCGCAAAGGTGGGCGATTTGCTCAGATCAAAGCCGGCAGAGAGCTGAGAAATCGTGGAGTTCCCCAATGATGCATCGATTTTTTCCAAGGCGAAACGGTTTTTACGCCATGAGAATTTACCTCCGTCAACGCGCAAAGGGCCCGGGAGTCGTTTGGAATGAAGCTTGAGCTTCTGGATATCGGCGAAGAAAGACACCTGTCCAAACGAAGGTTTCCAAACAGGGCCGCTGACTGACATGCGCTCAACAGCCAGCGTGCCGCTGATGGGTTTAAAGCGGTCGAGGGCCGTCGGAATGGTTTTGTAAGAAAAGATCAACGGGTTGACATCATCAAAGTGGAGTAATGCCCGGCCCGAACGAGCTGAGAATACCGGCGTTTTTGCCCAATTTACGTCGCCGGCAATCCTCCGCATGGATGATTTTCCCATGGTGGCATCCACTTCGCTGAATGTGATTTTAGTCCCCTGCCATGCGAAGTGCCCTCGACCTATTTGCAAGGATTTTGGTAACTTTTCTGAGGTCAGGATAAATTTTTTCACAACACCGCGAGTTTGAAAACGCCAGTCCCGGGGGCTGAAGAAGGGACCTTTTATTTCCAAGTTATTAACTGCGGCCTCCCCTTTTAATGCGCTAATGCCGTTCAGGTTTTTTTTGAATGCGTCAAAGGTAAGCAGCCAGGTATAAAGCTCATCCAGGTTGAATTTTGCCGATTGGGTATTAACGCTAAGATCGGGAGTCCCGGTCCAGTCGACAGCGATAGAAGGGTGAAAAAACGATGATTTGCCGATGTTTGCATTAAAATTGTCAAATGTGAGGCGGGTTCCGCCATATTTAAAGTGCCCCCCGTCAATTTCAACCGCGTATGGGATGCGCTTGTAACGGGCGGCTATTTGAATATTCGAAGCCTCCACTTCTGCACTCAGGCTTGCCAGATCCTCTCCCAGGGTCAACATCCCCGTCGCTGTGCCCTTGACATCCTTAATGAGGACAAGCTCGTTCAGAAAATCCTTATCTCGAACAACGCGGCCTAAAACCGGCGGCAACTGAGACAAGTCGGCCTTAACACCTATTTTAAGTTCAAAGGGTGCCAGATCTTCGTTGAGACCCAGCGTCATTTTACCGTTCCGGCCACTGGAATTGCCCATCGTTGCCTCAAGGTTCGCACCATGCAAAATTCCTCCGGAAATAAGCGCATCCCCAATCACATCCTCCAGGCTCAGTTCAGCCCCGGGGATGAAGATTTTGCCCTGTGTCATCCGCCCTTTGATGACTATATTATCCAGCATCCCCAGATCAGCAATTCTGCGGCCCCGAATGCGAACCGTCATCGAGGGAACATATCCTCCTCTGATAATTTCAAAGATATTCCGAATCGTTTCAGATTCACTCATCAGCCCGAGTGCCACCTGCCTCACCGCAGCCGCATCTATCCGAAAGCCGTTTATGGCCAGCTGGATATCCTGCAGGTTCTCGTCATAGGAAAACATCCCGTTGGCTACCATCCTGGGGTAGTCCAATCCCATTTCCGTCAGGGAGACTGTGACCGTCTTGCCGGCGATTTGAATCGTGCCCTGGATACGACCGCCTTTAATTATCAGTTGTTCTTTACCGCGACTCAATGCAAGCAGTGGAAAGGCTCCGTCGACAACAGCCTCCAAATTGCCGGTGCCGTCCAATTCGACATTGATGGTTAAATTCGCTTGGGCGTCCGTCACCTGCAGTGCGGAATCAGGTAAAAGATAAGCCGCTAAAGTTTCAGGACGGAATCGGGAGAGCCGTATGTGTCCCTGGCCTTTAAAGTCCAATGGATTCAAAAACCCGTTGACATCGATTTGATCCCAGAGATTAGATTTACACTTGATGGAAAAGTCGAGCTTGTTCGGCTGGCGTTGATAAGCGGCCTGTACTTCACTGAGCTTAAATTGGCGTCCAAAAGGATCTACAAGATTTATTTTACCGTATTCAACCCTCAGCTTCAGCTCCGGCAATCTAAACTCCGGAAGACCCCGAATGGCTTTGGATATTGCTTCTAAAATATCGTCAAACGATGCAAGTTGATCAGGCGGTGGTGCCTCACGACTGATTTGAGGCAGTTTCATGAAGTAATCCGCATATTCAAGAGTGACAACGCCGACCTCTAGACGGCCCAGGAAAAGAGACAAAATTTTTGGATAAACCTTCATCCGGTGCATTTTAATCGTGAAACTAGCGGGAATCACTATTTCAGCTTTATGAACGACAACATGGGGCCGTGGAAAGTAAGAAAGGTCCAGACGTCGATATATTATTTCACCGCCGATCTCCTTGGATACGGTATTCTCGATTCTTTCCCGCACCACCTCCAAATTTATCAGGTGCGGTGTGATCATCATGATGACGACGATGAGGGCACCAGCAATCAGCAGGCTTTTGATCAGCAGGTTGAAAACTTTCTTGGGTTTGCTCATGACGGCTTTTCGATGCGCAAATTTATCCGGAAATCTTTTTTTTAATTCTCTTTTTAATTGTATTGATACGATCTTAGCGTTCTGCGGTGAACTATTGCAAACTTACCAAATAATTTGAATCTTCTAAAGTGCAAACTATCCCCAGAATAGGAGCCTAAAAATAATCAAGGGCGACCGGCAGGTCAAGCCAAAAACAAGTTAGAAGAATTTCCCGGAATTCCGGGTGAAACACTGACATTGACGGTTGCCGTCCTATACTGCGCCGCTCATGCACTTGGCCCTGAAAATCAGCGGTCAAAGGTATTGACCCCTGGCTGAATTTGCTGTATTATTCCACGTTTTTAACGTTCTAATACTGATACCAGCAAATAGTTTGATATATTCATAAGGAGAAAGGGGGCTACATGTACAATAAAACGGTTATGGATCATTTCCGAAACCCCAGAAATGTTGGGGTGATCGAGGATGCCAACGGTGTTGGAGAGGTCGGAAATCCCTTGTGTGGCGACATGATGACGATTTACTTGAAAATACTTGATGACCATATCGAAGACATCAAGTTTCAGACTTTTGGGTGCGGATCTGCTATCGCCGTATCAAGTATGCTGACGGAAATAGCCATGGGGAAATCTATCGGAGAAGCCAAAAGCATTACGAATAAAGATGTGGCTGCAGCACTGGAAGGTCTGCCGAAAAACAAGCTGCACTGCTCCAATTTAGGGGCGGATGCGCTGCAACTGGCCATCCAGGATTATGAGGACAGAAAGGCCGGTATCACCCGGGCAGAACCCAGACGCAAGGATGAACACGAACATACTCATGGGGATAAATGCTACTGTCCTTACTGTGATATCGAGCTGGACATGGAAGCCACATTTTGTGATGCATGCCAGTCCAGTCTTGAAGAAGAACACTAGAGTTGCAGGCTGGGATGGTGAAAATCATGCTTTCTTTCGCAATCTTACTTTTAAAAGGTGATCCCACTTTAATTTCTCTTAAATTTTGGATTTTGGATTTTAGAATTTGGATTTAAGGTCCGCCTCTCTCCGAGCGCTAGGCTCTATAGGCTCTGCGAGCCGGAAGCCGGCAGACCCATTTAATAAAAAATGATAGAGCAAAGCGATACGACAAATCCGTAATCCAAAATCTACAATCTAAAATTGCCCCAGGTGATGACGATGAAATCCATTAATTTCGATCATATTTCAGCCAATCCGCTTTTGCCCGAAGTTAAAAAAGCGATGATCGAGGCGATCAATGAAGATTACCATAACCCAGCCAGTCAGCATCGAGCCGGGGAACAAGCTGCAGAAGCCCTGGAACAGGCGCGTGAATCAGTGGCAAAACTGATCAATGCCGCAATGCCGAAGGAAATTGTGTTTACATCCGGAGGCACCGAATCAATAAATCATGCCATTAAAGGTGTGGCACTGGCCAACGCCCAAAAAGGTAAACACATTATTACCTCCAACATTGAGCATAACGCGGTCATCCGCAGTTTGAGGCGGCTAAAGTCCGCGGGTTTCAACGTGACGTCCCTGTCGGTGGACGATACCGGTCGGGTAAATTCCCAAGACATTGAGGATGCCATCACCGATGAAACCATTCTGGTCTCGATCATGCACAGCAATAACGAAACCGGAACCCTTCAGCCGGTTGAGGAGATTGCCCGGATTTGCCGGGATCGAAAAGTGATTTTTCACACAGACGCCGTTGATTCGGTTGGTGTGGTGCCCTTTGATGTCAAAAAATCCGGCATCGATTTGCTCAGCTTTGCCTCAAATACATTTTATGGGCCTACCGGTGTCGGTGGTCTGTATATCCGTCGCGGAATCCGCATTTTTCCACTACTGGACGGCGGTGTACAGGAAAACAATAAACGGGCGGGCGCTGAGAATTTAATCGGCATCATCGGCATGGGAAAAGCCGCTGAGGTTGCCCGGCGGAATATGGATTCGAATTTCGCACTTGTTAAAAAGCTAAAGGAAAAATTTATCGAAGCGTTACCTGATTATATCGATGAGTACATTATTAACACCCATGAGCAGTACAGCCTGCCGAACCTGGTGTCGATTTCCATCAAGTATATTGAAGGTGAAAGCGTGGTGTTAATGCTGGATGATGACGGTATTTCGGCATCAACCCGCTCAGCCTGTGCCACCGGTTCGCTGAGAGCATCCCACGTGTTACTTTCATTGGGGCTGAGTCATGCCGATGCCCAGGGGACCCTGGTAGTTTCTTTCGGCGTGGACAATACCGATGACGATATCACCGCATTTTTATCATCGTTAAAAAATGCCGTCACCACCTTGCGTGAAATTTCACCCCTGTATAAAAAGGAGCGCGGGGCGAACTAACCCGGATAAACCGGCCTCCGGCTCGTAGATCTGAACCTACGGCTCGGAGAGAAATTACAAATACCAAATTACAAATAAATTCCAAATACTAACTAATATCCAAATATCAAAAAAGATCAAAACCCAATTGTTTGGGATTTTGAATTTAGGTCATTGTGATTTATTTGGTATTTGTGATTTGTTAATTGCTTATATTAAACTTCATCAGTTTCTTTTACGATTTGACCGGCCGTTTTCTTGGCCGGCGGCTGGGCTGAACACTGACACCTGACACCTTACGTTGCTGACAACCTGTTGTTAGAAAAAGCGCGATACGGGCCTAAAGGCTGAACTTCGATACTTACGAAGGAGATTTCTCAAGCGCAAGGAAGTTGGTGTCATCAGCGTCCGACATCATGCTGTCAAAGTACATGTCGATAATCTCCCTGTGGGCGTAATATTTGTCCATTAAAAGATCTTTAAAGCCCGCATACCCGGGTTCTGCCATCAACTCATCGATTTCGTGAGCCTTTTTACCCAACTGCCGGCAATATTTGGCGGTGATGGTTTGAGGAGCCGTACCTCGTTTTTTTGCCACCCGATTGGTGGCCTGGGTGCGGCTGTATCCGTTGACCTCTATCTCATAAACGACTTCAAGAATCTGCTCTAGTGATTTGGGCAAACCCTGAATACTGACGGTCGGTATTGAAAATAAGGCGGCTTCCCCCTCTTTTTTTTCCTCCTCACCAAAAAGGAGTCTGTTAAGTACCGAGTTGGGGGTGTCAACAAACGGTTCGGCATTTTGCTGCAGATGGGACCAGATCTTTTCATTAATCTCGATCAAATGCATTTTCATGGAGTCTCCTGATGACATTTCAGCTAACCGTAGAGATTATTTTAAATAATGTAAATAGGGAATTATCATACTATCTAATGATTCAGTCCGAATTCCACCCGCCACGATTTCTTACCATCGCTGACGACCACATCCTGTCGACGAATCTGTGTCACCTGATAACCATCGACGGACCCTCCTTCGCGAACGATATGGCTATTGATGACCGCCATACGTTTGGAGGCATCACTGAACCATGCCAGGGCCTGAAGTTTTAATTTGGCGTCGTCCAATCGGTCATAGGTCTTGGTGCTATCCGATTTTTTGGCTTTGGTCGCAGGTTTGCCCGACGGGACGCTTCTGGCCGCGACTGTCTTTTTGGAGGCCGCCGCATCCGACGGTGTGGGCCTCTTTTGCAGGGGCTTTTTAGGCGTTGCCGCCACCCCCGGCTCGGGGCTGCGGACGGTCGTCGTCGGTTTTGTGTTTTGCTGATCGGCAGTTACCTTTGGCACTATTGGAGGCGTTTTAGCAGGCTTTTCTTTGGTATCGACTGCGGGTAGACTCGAATTAATCTGGTTTTTTGCCAGTTGGGCCTTCGTTGGGGCACTTTGGGCTGGATTTTTAGATGCCGGTGGTATTTTTGCCTTGAAAATGTGTGATTTTTCCAAAAGCGCTGCGGGACCTTCCTTTTGCTTGCCTGAAAGTCCGGCTGGAATTTTTTTGGTGATTATGGGCTGCCGCCGGCTGAAAAGAATGATTGCCGTTGTAACAATGACCAGTAGGATCAAAGAAACGGCAATTAAGCCGGGGATAAACCATCGCCGCCTGGCCTTTGAATTGTTCACCTGTTTCGTGTCAATGGCCTTCGGCATGGCGAAGAATGAATCAGTACGCGACGATTGCACTTCAATTCTTTTTAAAGCCTTGAGAATAGAACTCAATTTATTAATCCTTTATCCCAATTCCATTATTGTACGCGCCAGATCCTGGGCCGGAGAATCTTTAGATGGCAGATCAGAATCAGGAATAACATAAGGGCGTTGATCTATGATTCTTTATTCAGCCGGGGCATCTCAAATGAGCCTTTTGATTTATAAAGAATGATTTTTGTTAGCGGCCCCACGAAACCATCCGCGAGTATGCCGTATTTGGTTTGAATTTCTTCGATGGCATTCCGGGTCCGAATATCGTAATCGCTGTTCAGTTCAATGTCTTGATAGCCCAGTTCATGCAACAACAATTTTAGGGTAATAATTGAATCTTCATTGGTGCGTGCCGGCAAGGTTCCTGCGATAGAGAGAAAATTTTTCCACGGCAGATAGGCAACTCCCGACCAGTAAAGATTGATCTCATCCTCGCTGGTCACTATTTCCTTGTTTTCTTTTGGGACATCGAAGCGTACTTTATCCCCATCGGTTTCACTGAGTGTAAGATATCCGGGTTTTTCGCTGTCTTTCGGATAAAACTCCAAAATGGCCGGCAAATCCAAGCGTTTCAGCAAATCGAGGTTTGACTCGGTCCGATGGATGAAAATTCCGCTGGGCTTGGCCGTCAGACGAAAGAAAGCATGATCGTCATCCAGACTGTTGAGATAAGGCTTGAATTCAATGGGTGTTTGCCACAACTCCATAGCATTCTCGAGTGCGGTATGCCGTGAAGATCGAATATCCATGGCCTTCAGATAATCTGTCAATTTTACGGTTTCTTTCCGTTTTGGGGCCGGTTCGGTCACCCCAGATTCATTAAATTCAGGGTTTTGCTGATGATTGAAAAATTCGCTGATCGCAAGCGTTAAAGGCTGGTGAAAAATTGCAGCCGTCAAAACGAGGCTTAGGACTGCAAAAATGATAAATGCATTTTTCAAGCCCGCAAGATCAAATTTTCCGGCGGTGCGCGCACCCATTAATTCCTTAATAGAAGCCCGGGCGATGCTACCGGTGATTTTATGCCGGCCAAGGCCAAAAGCAGTCAGCAGCGATCGGTCGCATGCAATATTGATGACCCGGGGAATTCCCCGGGAATATTTATATATTTGGCGAAATGCGGACCGATCGAATTTGATTGCCGAATTTTGAGCCGCAATATTAAGACGGTACCGGATATACGCTACCGTTTCCTTGTGGTTGAGGGGTGAAAGATGGTATCTGAGCGTAATTCGCTGACTGAGTTGTCTCAGTTCATGGGAGTCCAGGATTTCGCTGAGTTCAGGCTGCCCGACCAGAATAATCTGAAGCAGTTTTTCCTGGTTGGTCTCCAGATTCGACAGTAACCGTAATTGCTCCAATACATTCCGGCTCAGGTTTTGGGCCTCATCGATGAGCAGGATGACCTTTTTGCGCTGGGCCTTTTTGCGCATGAGGAAGGCGTTTAGGTTATCAATTAAATCCTTAATATTATCAGAATCATATTTAATTCCCAACTCATCATTAATGGCTCTGATGAGTTGTCTGGGACCCAGCATGGGGTTGAAAATGTAAGCGGCGATGGTGTCCGGGGCCAGGCTTTCGAGGAACGTCCTGCAAAGGGTGGTTTTACCGGTACCCACCTCTCCGATGATTTCCACAAAACCGTCTCCCTCAGCCAGCGCATAGTTCAGATGGGCCAGAGTTTCCTCATGGCTTTTGCTTAAAAAAAGATAGTCCGGATTAGGTACCAGTTTAAACGGCTTTTCCCTAAAGTTGAAAAATTTTTCGTACATTGTTAATAATATTAAAAAAATCAAACCGATGTGTCAAGATTGATGATTTCGTAAAAAGTCCGAAAATTGCCAATTTCCAAGTTTTTGATTTAATAATTTCAATTATTATTCTCAATTCGCCATATAGGATTCCAAAATCTGATGTCGTTCGTCTTTATTTTTTTGGGCCAGCTGTCGGCATGCGTCGAAGAACTGATTTATCGCCCCCATGTTTTGTGTCAGCATTTTTTGAAATGCCGGCAAAAAGTCATGGTAAGCTACCACACTGCTGATTTTGGCATTGTTTAAGGCTTGATCCATCCAGGCATCATAGGCGGACAGTCCAATCTGATTTGTTTTCATATCGTTAAATTCGTTGCGAAGCTCTGAAAATATGGTTGTTTTGCGCGCTCTTTTTTCAGCCGGTGTAAGGTCTGTTTGATATAACAACTCGAGTCTTTGGCGGTAATGCATGATCAATTGGACAAATTCCTCGTGAAGGCGCTGCTGCCGCAAATATTCGGTGTAAATTCGCGCTGAGCCGGATGCATGCTGCCACCTTCGCAGTCCTTCCTGTTCGACCAGAGTAGCAAAACTCTCATTAAAAGCGGTGTCATCCTTCACATATAGGACTTGGTGAGCAAGTTCATGAAAGATCAGCGCTGCCGCTCGGGCCTCTGAAAAACGGATAAACGTGCTCAACACCGGATCGTCAAACCAGCCTAGCGTCGAATATGCCGTCACACCGCCGACATAAACGTCATAGCCTTGCTTGGTTAGCCTACTGGGCGTATTGCCGGGCATTCGCCTCCGCGAAATAGCCGCGGTATGTGGCACAGCCTGCAACCGGGTAGCACCATGTCTTGGGCGTCAGAGAAAACTCCGGGGCGGCAACAACATTCCATAGAACATAAGGCCGCTTGAGATCCACGTACGTAAGATAGTGGTTGTTCACCGGCAGCCGAAGTTCATTTTCGGCAAATTCCCGGACCTTTAGAATGAACATCAGCCGTTCACGAAGTGGTTGCGGAGATTCTGAATCGGCCATGATTGCAGAAATTGGCTGTCGCTTAAGCAGGATGCGACATTGACCATCGATCGCCTGGCTGTAATAATGTACGGTCTGGCAACCCCATAAGATGGCCGAACAAGTCAGGATCCGCAAAACAACTATGACTTTTTTAAGCTGCAACAGCATTAATTAAAGCTTTTTGCTTTCGGTGCGTACTGAAATATACTCGATGGCGCACATAACGGTCCTGCCTGTCAAGGTTGTCAGCTTCAGCAGCCCTGCGTTTTTTGTCCACCTACTGATCTTCATTTTGTCCTTGACATCGAATAACGCTGGGTTGCCATATTTTTCGACCAGGATATTTTTTATGGCGTTCAGCCAGGCGGAGTCCATCTTGGTTGTGTCAAAATGGGCGAGAACCACCTTGTACAATTTACCGTCGACTGAACGCTCATCAAAATAAAAAGCGACCCCAAAATCGTGGCCCATAATTTTGATTTTCTTTTTCAGTTTACTAATCGGCGTATCGCCTGCTTCCCAACTCTTCAATTCATAGAGTTTTGTTACCTCGGAATGGGACATTCCCCATTTGGCTTTGCCCCAGCCAGGTATATCCGATTCGGCAAACACCAAAGGAGGCAAGGCCGCTAGCAAAAACATCAAAAATAAATATCGTCCTGGGAGCATGGCAATTTCCTTCCGGGTAAGGGCAGCCTGGATTTTTGGGTCCAGGATTCAGCAGTTTGGCTGTAATGCGAACCCCAAACATCACAACCCGTAAACAATTACACAAAATTTTATCACTCACCCCGCGAAAATACAAACATAGATTTTTTTTGGGGTTGTAAGCCTTTGTATAAAATTACTGTATTTTCCTAAAGCATTGTGGTAAATTATAATAATTATTGTGAATTTATTGGCGCGTCCTCAATGATTCTAATCCTAAGGGCTGGTGAAGTATAGATGGAAAAAGAGCGATCTTTGGAAGGCTTTATTGATGGGATCGAGAAATTGCCCACACTTCCCGGCATTGCCATAAGAATATTGGAGGCAGTTCAGAATAGTGAGCCTGATATTGATGAGATAAGTGATATTATATCAACTGATCCACCTCTGAGTGCCAAGGTTCTCAGGTTGGTCAATTCTTCGTTTTATAATCTGCCGGCCAAAATCACATCGGTTCCACACAGTATCAAAATGCTGGGCATTAACACGGTGAAAAATATCGCTCTTGGTTTTTCCCTGGTAAATAATTATCAATCACAGAAATCGAACGGGTTTGATTATACCTGTTTTTGGAAAAATTCACTTGTCGGCGCCGTATCTGCAAAACTGCTTACCGAAAAATTGAACCCTGAGTTTTTAGACAATGCTTTTTTCATGGGACTTTTGCAGAACATTGGGACACTTACCTTCGCACATTGCATGCCCGCCCAATATAACCTGGTTTTGTCTGAAATGGAGAAAACGACCTCGGAGCACCAGGATGCCGAAGAATACATTCTAGGATACAACCATCAGGAAATTGGGGAATATCTGATGAAGTCCTGGGGATTGCCCGAGACATTATATATGCCGGTGGGCTATCATCATAATCCTGAAAAGTTAGCATCCACCCAAGCCAGCATTCAGGCTCTCACCAGGATTCTTCATTTGTCTTCGCTTTTTGTCGAATTGTTTGACGACAAATCAAGAGGACTGAATCTTTGGTTGATCAACCATCATGTTGGGGCCTATGGTTTCGAAGCACGCTTAGATGTGGATAAAATAGCGGAAGACATCCATCAGCAAGCCCGGCAGATATTTCCCGTTTTTGAAATTGGCCTCGAAAATGATGCTGAATACGCCCAAATATTCCAGGCTGCAAAAGCAGAGTTGTCAAAACTTTCGACGGAAATGGTCAACACCCTGTTGGCACAAAAAAATGAAATCAAACAGCTCAAACAGCAAGTCGTCCGCGATGGCATGACTCATCTTATCAATCACCAGCATTTTCTGGAACTTTTATCCAAGGAAGTATCCCGGGCCGAAAGATATAAACATCCTCTGGCGCTTATTATGGCGGATATTGATCTTTTTAAAGCGATCAATGACGATTTTGGTCACCTTGCCGGTGACCGGGTCATTAAGGCGGTTGCCGGCTGCCTGCAACAGGAAATAAGGGAATCAGATCATGTCGCGCGTTATGGTGGTGAGGAATTTGCAATTGTATTGCCGGATACACGGATTCAAGACGCATATATCGCAGCTGAAAGGATCAGAGAGACCATTGATTCATTAAGAATCAAGCATGAGGATAATTTGATTCATTTTACCATGAGCTTTGGCATCGCATCTTTTCATGCTGAAAATGGGACAGCTTCAGATGAATTAATGAAAAGAGCGGATAGTGCGCTATATCAAGCAAAGAAACAAGGCCGAAACCAGTGCTGTGTTTTTGACAAGGCTTAATCTGCACGGAAACAAATACCTAATCTGAAATGCTCAAACGCTGCTATGCTTTGATTGCGAACCAAAATTCGGGGCAATCGCGGTGTGACTATCAAATTCCCTGCCCTAAGTGAAGGGAGAACCAAAATCGAAAAGAGGAAATTCTCGCGAGTAAATATATGCAACACGATTTCCTACATTGGATCAGATGAGGATGGTAACATGGTAGAGCAGTGCATGGCGTTAGTATTAGACATAAGCCAAAACGGACTTCTGATTGAATCTCTCCAGGAAGTCGAATCTAAAAATTTATCATTAATGGCTTCAACCCTAAAAAATAGTTTGATTAAAATCGAGGGGAAAGTCGCTCACTGCCGTAAGACTGAGTCCGGGAAGTTCAGAACGGGGGTAATGCTGCAAGGCACCCATGAAGAAAATGTTCGATTCGTAAAGGAACTCATCCGAGCTTATCACTATCAGAAAAAGTAAGAAACGTCAGGGCCTTGGAAATAAGTAGATCAACAAACCTATTTGCGATTGTGCGTCTTTGTTTCCAATTTCCGGCTGTCGCGACGATCCAATACGCTTCTGCGGTCTCGGCCTTTTCTTCTATCGAATCTCACTCCAAGTCCTTCCGGGCTCAAACGGACTACCCAGCCTTTTAGTTTGACATCCTTTCTTTGCCTATCCCCTGGAATGATAAGTTGAATCATCTGGCCTAAATAGAATTTATTCCTGGTTATGATATGCGCACCGCCACGGCTTATATTCGTTATCAGACCCTTGTAGTTTTTACTTTTAGATGCGAAAAACATTGCTTTGCGGTAAAGCTTGCGGGGGTGTTTGCGAGGATCTTGCTTGTGTTTGAAAACATTACCCTGGGTGCTTTGTCGGCCAAGTTTAGGCGCATCAATAGATTTTACCAAAGTGTCGATTGGATGAATTAATTTAGCCCCATAACCGAATCGGAAAGAGGCGTTTTGCAAATCTTTTCGCCATTTTATTTCAGCACGGATATGGGCTTTATTATCATTGACAGGCGATGCGGGATCTTTCAGTCCGATGTAAATGTCCTCCCCCGGATAGATAATTTGATCGGATTCGAAATACACCCCGCCTTTACTGAGATTATACATTTTAGCGTTGTAAAAAATTTCAGGCAACAAATTGTCATGCCATATGAAAGCCTCACACTTTAAGCGTTTATTCGCTCTCTGATCAAATTTTAAGTCCACGATTTACCTCGTTGCATGAAAGATCATCCAGGTATTTTTACAGCGTTATTCCGGATACTTTTTTTAGGCAAATGATCCCGGAAGTTCTTTTATTCTCGAACTATCAAGTTCTTTTTTGACAAGCGCCAGCATTTTTTTACCCACCGAATTCATCTCGCGCGCCATTTCAAGCTCGGATGCCACCTCCGGGTTCAGTTTTATTGCTCTAATCCACCTCAGTTTCTTAAGGGTCGATTCCGGGAACAGTTCAAAACCGGGGGGTGAATTTAAAATAGCGTCTAATAAAAGGAGGTTGCTTCCATCGAATAGGGAATCACCAAAATGAGATTTGATTTGCGCTTCAGTCATACCAGACAACCGGTCCCGAATTTCTCTTTCACGTAAGAATTTCAGCAGAGGATTCTCGTCCTTGCCCGTCACATACGCATTCAATAATTTGGTCTCCAGCTCTTCATCCAAAGTCGCGTAAGTTCTTTTTGTCTTTATAACTTCAAATTTCCGGCCTGCATTTTCCAACACCTCCCGTCTGGCAGTCCGCTTTGCACTTTCATCAAGGTCCCTATGATTTCCTATTAGGCCTATTTCCCTATTAATCCAATTGATAAGCGTTTCAATATCACTGTATATTTGCTCGATGCAAGCTGCCATATCAACAGAAAGTTTAAGCTGGGCTTCCTCCAAAATTTGACGGGCTTTTGATAATACGTGCTCTAACATTATTTGATATTCCTTCCACCAAGATTTAAAGCTTTATCCATACCGACATATTAAAATATCGGCAATTATTTTAAAAGCTTGATGAAAATTTGAAAAATGATGACGGTACGCCGGCAGGAAGCAAATGTTGGAAAGTATTATTCAAAATTTAATTCAACTGCTTATTTTAAGGATTTCAACGGTTAGCGGCCTTTCTGCGATCCAAGCCGGTTCTGCGGTCTAAATCGAATCTGCGCTCCCGGTCTGATCTTCTATCAAAACTCACACCAAATCCTTCCGGGTCGGAACGTACAATCCAACCCCTGAGTCTTACACCTTTGCGGTTTCCGCTTCGATGAATAACCAGATCGATTCTTGCGCCCAATGAAATCTTTTTTCCGGTTTCGACAAAAGCCCCTCCGCGGCTTATGTCGCTGACCATCCCTTTGACATTTTGATATTTATGGGTAAAAAATAATGGTTTTTTGCAGGATCTTCTTGGATGTTTCCTTGAATCTTTATCTGCTTTCAGCTTTTCATTTTGTGAGTGGTGCTTTTCAAATTTCGCCATTTCAATATTGACAACCACTGTTTACCTCTTGATACCTTCTCATTGCCCAAACTCAGGAAGCAGCTTCTCGCTTGTGAGATTTAAATTTACAAAACTGATTGAAAAATCACTGCAAATTCTATGCAAAATTAATTGAAAATAATCAATTTTGTAATCGGAAAACTCCAGCAACCTCAGAATTGGCAATTTTGAAACTCGATTTTGCCTTGAAACCATTAAAACCTATTAAAATTTAATATGTTGTGAGAAGGCAGGCCTCATCTGCCAAACATTACACACCTAAACCTACTGCCCCGATCAATCAGCCAGCCTGAATCAATATTTAAACCTATCGATGCATTTAAGTATTCGAGATATCAAATTATGAAAAGAATTGGACACAATTTGTTTACTTGGTTACACAGGCAGAAAAATCACCTGCTCATTCAGGAAACCGGACAGGCCATTTCCAAGATTCTGGACGTGGACAGGATCATCGACACAGTTGTGGCGGGTATGGAATATATCTTAAAACCGATCGTGATGAACAAATTGGCTGAAATCGTTCGCTCAGTGCTGGATGGGGGATAATTCGGGTTTACACTAAGTTGTTTTTGCGCCGGGGATTGGGGAAGGGTTGCTGAAAATGAGATGAACATTGAACATCGAACGTCCAACATCGAATGTTGAATGGGAAAAAAGATGATGAAGCAAGCGTATCATCTTGAAGTAATGCTGCTTAAGAAACCCAACATTCCATCATTCCGCTATTGCATTTCTTAATCAGATTCAAAATCTTGTATTCTTCAACTCATTGACATGATATTGATAAGCTGATAGCTAATGACTCGAAAGTAGAACCTTCCACAAAATTGCTTAACCAAACAGTCGGAAAGAGGCTTTCAAAATATAGCGGGAGATTTATAAACCCATGATCGATACAGCAGTTCAGAAAAAACTTAGAGAACAACTTGAGCATTTACCTGCTGAGCAGCAACTTCAGGTCCTGGAATTTGCGCGCTCACTCGTAAAAGCAAAGAGGAGTGGGGTGCCCGGGAAGGATTTATTAAGGTTTGCAGGTGCAATTGAAGCGGAAGATCTCATTGCCATCGAGAAGGCGATTCATGAAGGATGCGAGAAGGTGAATCTTGATGAATGGTAGGTTTCTTTTAGACACGAATATTGTGATTGCTATCTTCTCTAATGATAATTTGGTGATGGAACCATTGGAAATGGTAGAAGAAGTATTTGTCCCTATCATTGTATTGGGCGAACTTTACTATGGTGCCAAAAAATCGAATAAGGTTGAGCGTAATGTAACGCGCATAATTGAATTTGCGCAAAGCTGTTCAGTTTTGATATGCGATACTGAGACATCAAGGCAATATGGCGATATTAAGAATCTTTTGTGCGCTAAAGGCCGGCCTATTCCAGAAAATGACATTTGGATTGCGGCGATTGCCAAACAGCATGAATTGACTCTGGTCTCGCGGGATGACCACTTTATAGAAATCGAGAATTTTCCGACAATAACCTGGTGATCACCGACATGATCATACCGAATCTGACAGGAGAAAAACTGGCCAGGGAACTCATTGTTGGAATCATTGAGAATATTTAAGATGGCGGCCAGGCGGGATCGTTGGTGATGCCTTGATTACGGCTCAACCGGATCGTCGGGCCGGATGAAACTTAGTTGAAAGTTATCTATAACGGCACTTTGTGACGCGCCCAAAGCTATTGCGCTAGTGAACCCAAATATGAATGTATCGAATCGGGGATTATCAGTTGAATCCAAAGCAACAGTTTGCATTAGGTGAGGATTTATTTCATTAATATTGAATTCAACTCGAGTATCCTGGAAAAACGTTCCGATAATATTTCTACAATCTTCAAATTCGCACTGGCGGATCCAGGTGCGTAGGATGTATTCTCCTTCATTTGTTTCCAGCGTGTTCCGCATCACTTCAATCCGAATAGCCCAAGGGCCGCTGTTCAACCAATCATTTTCGGCTCCTGCAGAAGGTGGATTTATTAAATCCGGCTCTATGGCCTCAGGCGCATTATTGACGGCTACTAAAAATCGGCCTGCAGGGTCAGTGCTAGTATTGTCTTTATAATTTTTTGGGTCGGTAATCGGGTCAACGGCAGCATCGTGTCTGTTATCATCATAAGTCGCTTTGTTGCCGCGGCAGGGGATACCTAAATTCCTGTCCCCTCAAAATACATACTATACGGCATCTTTGTCGCTGGACAGTGGATCATTACGAGTATTCACATTCACATCCTCAGGATTCGGACCTGCACAATATTCCAGAGGGTCATTAGGGTCGTTATTCGTGAGGGCGTCAAATTCAACCGCAAGTTTGGGCAGAGCTAGGTTTAAATGCTATGCATATCATATCCTATCACCTAAAACTGCGGAAAAATTGTCATTAAGATTGACTACTATTGATGTTGCAGTTTGGCTTGAGATACTTCCAACAACCGCACTCATGGTTTCGGGGACAGAAGGACCGAAATTAGCAAAATTGAAAAGAAATGCATTTGAAACAATGGAAAAATCATCTGGAATCGATCCTTCTGAAATATTTATAGTTACTTGGCCGTTACCAATTATATTGTAATCTGAATTAGAGTCAAACCAGGGACCAAAAACTTTTAAGCTGAATGTTCCCGCCTGAGTCATGGAATAAGTTGTCGAATTGAGAGTGTTTATTTCAATTGAATCAAAATCTGAATCTCGCAGCTGACTGAAGGCATACCGTGTGCCCGATTCCGCTAAATTGTACGCACGCCGGGCATCATTGGGGGTAGCCGAACTGGTGGTAGCAGTTGTAAAAAGAGAAACCATGGTTGCGCCCAGTATACCGAAAATCAGGATGACAACAATGAGATATACCAGAACACTGCCTTTAGAGGCCGCAAGAGCCTGACATGACCGCTTGATAGCTTTAGGCATAACATTTATGTCTTTGGGCGTATTGATAAGAACCTCATTGCTGCGAATTCACAAACTTGACTCCTAAAAAGTAGGGAGCTCGCCTTGAAGGTTATTTCGCTATTTATCTTCAACCATATGTCTTGGGAAAATCCTTGTCCTGAACAACCTATTAATTTCATTCTCATTGAGCCCCACTCTGAATGCCACCTCAATGTAGGGAACATCATTAGACCCATTTTTGTCCAAATCTTGAGGGGGGGCCTTGGTAATGGTGAACGTTGAAATGTTATCTAGTAACATGTGATCAGTAGTGTTGACCCTAATAAAAACACTCTGGTTTTCGTATTTGAGCGTCCGTGTTTCGGTCTGATCTTCGCTTTTGTATGATAAGGATGTACTGGATGGAGTGCTTGTCAACTCACTGATGTTTCGCAATTCCTGGGAAATTCGATCCAGCGCCATCTGAGCGTTTAGTGCTCCTTCGGTGGCGTTTTTAGAATTTATATAGCCGTTAAAACCGGTGTAGAGAAAAAAAGTGGAAAAAGACGCAATGATGCCGACCAGGACAATGACTGCAATAAGTTCGATGAGGGCAAAACCTTGCTGCTTATTCATGATATATGTTTCGGTTTGGACACTGATTTACGCAGATTATCCGTTCAATCCGTGTTCATCCGTGTCCTAATAAAAAAAAACAGACGATTTATCCAATTTCAAATATTACCAGATTACCGGCGGATCGATAGAATCCGTGCGGCTTTTGGTCAGAACCGTCGTTAAATTAAAGCCCGGGGGTTCGACTGTGACCTTCAGATTCCTGTTTTCCCCCGCAGTGTCAGCCTGTTCATCTCCGCTTGCGTCAAATACGATGTATTGCATGGTGACGGGCAAACCATAATCAGCATCACTTTCATAGGATGATTCACGACTCTCAATTTCCGCCAGGGCGGTATCCGGATTATTATCATTTATTCCCTTGACATAATCGGCGATAATACTCTCCATCAATCCCTCGGCCTTGGCTTCTCCTTCCACCACCTCCACCGCTTTCCAGCTGTCATTCAGGGCCGTTCCCATGAAGTGAATAAAAAATGCGGCCAGAATTCCCATGACAACGATGGTGGCGATAACCTCAATCAAGGTGAATCCGCCATCGGAGTTATGCTTTGATCGGTTGCGCTTCATTGGGTGGTGATAAGTCCGGTTTGCGGGGTTACCGTTAAAGTGTGCGATTCCGATCCGGCTGAAATGGTAATGACCCTTGGATTACCGGGGGTGACAGGGTTATTGTTTTCCTTGTCTGTATATGAATGATACGGTCTGCCCAGCGGATCAAAATAAACTGCAAAGGCAGTCATACTGATACCAAGATTGGCCAGTGAAATTTGATCGCTTGTCGTTCCGGGAAGTTTAACGGCATTTAATGTGATGTCAGAAAGCCAGTACTGACTCGCATCACAGCTTATGACCCACGGCTCGTTGCGTTTCATGGCCATGGACTGGGCGTAACGGATGTGGTTTCTAATTTTGTCCACCTGGCCGACAATATTCATTTGATCGGTGGAGATGGACCGTGCGAATACGACTGCTGCAATGATGCCGATCAGCACCACGACGACGGTAATCTCGACCAATGTGAAACCACGGTTGTTTCGGTTCATTTTAGTTTTGTGTTTATTCGGGCGCTAAAATTTGTTGAACGGCAGGACCCTATTACCAATACGGGCTGAAGTCAAGAAAAAGCTGTGGTTTTAGGTAGTTGCAATTATGTTGAAATTGGGGGAGATAATTTTGTGAGCGGGCTAACCGTTTCGCTGCCCTTGCGCATATAGTAGGTTGGGTTAAGCGGGATGCAGGCATTATTTTTGTTGGGTTTGCCTGTCCTAATGCACCTCAAAAGTTTGAAATAGCAACAAAACTAGTGAACCCAACAAAATTGGTTGCAGACCATCGGCTTAACCCAACCTACGATTTATCGTCTTTGCCTATGAAGTGGATACCCCCTTTATGTTAATGATTCTTGTCCATTTCGCTTTCTAGCGGATCAACAGAAAAGAAAATCCATCTTCCCTTTGCGTTCTCTGCGTCTCTGCGGTGAATTGTTAAGTCCATTCTAGTATCCGTAGTCGCCGCTGGTTATGTTTACAACGATGCCGTTTTCCAGTCTCAGGTGATCCATGAACCGGCTGCGGCCATGATTGTAGGTCCATTTTTCTACGATTACCAGCTTCCTTATGCGATACGGTCTGCCGTATCCGTTATCCGGCCGCATGTACTCGTAATCATCGTAATTGCCGTAAAAGCTTGGGTGATGGCGGAATCCGTAGACCCGTTCCTCCTCCCAAACTTCCACATGATCCGGTTCCCCGCATTCGGCCAGCACCCTGTCCTTGAAGTCGCCTTCCGTTATGAGACGGACGCCGCACCGCAGGCTTGTCGCACGAGCATCGGCAAGCGTTAAAATTGATATAATTATCAAAGGGATAAGAACGCTTCGGCTTGTTTTCATTTGAGCATTTCCTTGTTTGGGGGACCTATTGAAAATAAGCATTAAGGCATCACAGGGCAAGAAAAATTTATGTTTCAGCTTTTATCCCCTCGAAACTTTGCGTGCAATCTATAAGTATGCTATTTAGGTCCTTAGCTGCCTTTCCAAGGCCACTTTTTCCGAACGCAGACTCGAAAAAAGCCTAGTCCACCTCCCAGGGTAGGGAGGTCATCTATGAATACCCACCCTAAAATCATCGGCCTCGATCAATCGGATATCGTTAAGTGGTCGATTCGTCGCGTACTTCTCCGGCAATCCAGTCTAAAAAGGGCTGATACCCTCCCAAAACAGGCAGGCTTACAATGCAGGGGCAGTCATAACTGTGCATCGATTTTACTTTTTCAATCAGCTCCGGTATGCGTTCCTCTGTGGTTTTGGCAATCATGACCACTTCCGTGTCTTCCTGTATCTCTCCCTGCCACAGATAAAAGGAATTCATGTTGTCCAGAAGGTTGACGCATGCCGCCAATCTGGCGCTTACCAGTTCTTTTCCGATTTTTTTGGCTTCATCCTTGCTGCCGGCGGTCATGTAAATAAAATTGGTCTTCATCCATCCTCCTATCAATTTTTGTTCATAGTATAATGTCATTTTTAATTTTGCAATTTCATTTTTATTCTGATAAACTGGGAGCTTGAAACTGAAAGGGGGATAAGAATTACCAGGGGGAATATGGAGATGAGCAGCAAATGGCGGCAAAGACAGTCTTACTTGTTGATGATGAGGAGATCGTTATCGGTGTAGGCAGGCAAATGTTGGAAAAACTGGGGTTCTCAGTATTAACGGCAGAAAACGGTAAAGAGGCCCTGGATGTTTACAACAATAATCAGAACAATATTGATTTCGTTGTACTGGACATGATTATGCCGAACATGGGAGCAGCTGAGACCTATGATGGATTGCGGGCCATCAATCCGGCGATTAAAGTCTTGCTTTCAAGCGGGTATGGCGCCGACCAGCAGACCGGTGAGCTTTTAAGACGCGGCTGCGACGGATTTATCCAAAAACCGTTTAATATGCAAAGCCTGTCCGAAAAGATCGAGGAAATCTTAAATAGGGCCTAGTCCAGATGGTCAGGCGCCTGCTGTATCTGGTTTCATAAGGGGCGGGATTGATCGGAGACGGCAAAGTCTATTTAATTTTCTTTCGAACTTTTAGTACCTAAATTCCTGCTTAATTCGACCAAGGTCGCCCCCCATCCTCCGGCCTCCGGCGGTGCCTCTTTAAACGCCGTCACCAAGGAATTCTTTTCAAGAAGTCCCTGGACACGTTTTTTCTGGATGCCTTTGCCTTTGCCGTGAATAATTCGAACGGAGTAAATTCCGGCCTTTAAACACTCTGAAAAATAATCCTCTAAAAGATCAGGAATATCTTTGGGTCGAAACGTGTGCAGATCCAGCACATCTTCGATGGTTAATTTTACCACCTTCATGGTCGTCATCCCTAATCCGGCCGAGCCGATTGCAGCGAAGCGTAAATCCCGATTTATCGGGGAATTGACTATTGAACCCGGTTATAACTCAAACACCGACCAAAGAAAAGCAGCGACTCCCGCCAGAACGAAGTTTGTCTCCACCAGAAACTCCAGCTTGATGCTTGGCAGCAAAACCCCCCGTTCGTAAGCTGAGAGGAGAAGCAAGAAAAATATCGGCCACCCGATCAGCACCAAACCCAGATAGGAAATGAGATGAAAAAAACTCAACAAAATCAGCACTGCAATGAGCGCGATCAGCATGTTTTTTAAAAGACGCATGGACCGCTTTTCGCCAAGCAGAATGGCGAAAGTCTCCTTGCCGACGATGCGATCCCCCTGCATATCGAGAATGTCAAAAAATGCTGTTCTTACAAACACAATACCGGCGGTCCACAAAAAGATTATCCCGGTGACCCAGCTGGCATTGCCCGTCAATGACAGGGGGGGCAGGGCCGCGGTCACAATTCCCCAGGCGATAGCAATCAAGAGGGTCTTTGATCCGGGAATATCTCTGATTCTCCGATAGCGGAAGCCGACGAACCCTTTGGGTGCAAATCTCAGGTTGTACGATAATCCCAGCAGGCTCATGATGAGAAGTAATGATAAAGGGAAAAGACCCAGGGAGTATGCAATCACAAGGCCGGCGCCTCCGGCTGCCAGGGCCAGGACGATTAGCAGTGAGTTGTATTTTTGATAAAATTTGGCTCTTTCGGGATCATTATATTGATCGGATTTGTTGCCTGTCAGGTGGTTGAAGATATGCATGGATTGAACGTAAAGCATCGATATCAGTACGTATGGGAAGAACTGGCTGAACCCCTGCAGCTTCGCCATGGCATAGGTCAGGCATCCGGCTCCCAGGGACACATAGATATTGGTCAATAACAGTGTCTGTTGCAGTCCGAACAATATTCTGCGCCAACTTTGGGTGCGTTTGACCTGCAAAGTTTCCAGGGCGCGATACACTTTTTTAATAATCCAGTTGGGCGTGGAGGCCCCGGCCGTAATACCGATATGCCGTGCGGACGTCAGCACACTCGTGTCCATGGACGCCAGTTCCAATTCTGATTCGATATGATAGGTCGGCTTGCCGGTTTGCCGTGCAATTTCGGCCAGCCGCCGGGTATTGCCGCTGTTGTGTCCGCCGACCACGATCACAGCATCAACCGCTTCGGCCAATCTTTGGACTTCGGCCTGTCGCCGCTCGGTGGAATCGCAAATGGTATTGTAAATTTTATAATGGGGGTGGGTTTTGGCTGCCCAGGTTATCACGGATTTTAAAAGCCGGGCGTTCTGAGTGGTTTGTGAGACGATAATCGCATGGTCAAAAGCCGGAAGGGCTTCAAGTTCTTCCATGCTTCCGACGACATAGCCATTGTCCCGGGCGTAACCGAGCAACCCGATGACTTCGGGATGATCTTTGTCACCGATGATAATCGCGGCATAATCTTTTTTGGCGTGCTTCCGAATAATGGTCTGAACTTTTATGACACGCGGGCAGGTTGCATCGATGACGTTAAATGCGGCCTCCTTAAGCTTTTGTTTTGCCGACGGTGGGACTCCGTGAGCCCTTATCAATACTGTGCCGGAACCCCCGTCGGGGATCTCATCGAGCACTTTGATGTCTTTGGATTGCAAGAGATTAAGGACCTGGGGATTGTGAATCAGCGGTCCGTAGGTGAAAATCGGCTTTGTGTACTGATCGGGTGCGTCCAATACCATTTCAACGGCCCGGCGTACACCCATGCAGAAACCCGAAGTTTTGGCGATAAGTATCTTCATTGGTAGGCGTTCAGAGGTTCAAAGGTTCAGAGGTTCAAGCCCGCCCTGGTGCGACGTGATGTGGCTATGACATTGCTTTCACATTCTATGGGCTTGGCTTGCCATCACCACATCTTGACATGCCAGGTCTGGACCAGGGGTTCCATTCTCGTCTCTGGACTGCATCTGGGATGCTCATTTATGAGGAAAACGTCAGCGTCGTCAGGACGAATCCAAAATTTGGAGCCCAATCGGAAACTATTTTGGAAAATGATCATTCATATCTGTGACTTCAGTGCTCTAGTGGCTCCTTAACCCTGAACGTTGAACTCTGAACGGTGGTTACTTTTCCTCCGTAAGAAAAACCTTGTTGTCGACCAGTGACAGTGAATGAATTCGGGCCTTTAAGAATTTTTGCTCGCCAAAAATGTTGATGAGACGAATACCTTCTGCTTCAGGTTCGATAGTATCAACAGCCTCCATGACCAACTTCGGTTCGTTGTCTTCGAGCAGATAGGCGGTGGCTTCGCACATGATTTTTTCCTTCCTGCAAATGTTTTTCGATGAGTTCCTGTTTCTTTCACTTTCAAAGCTTGCGAATTTTTTCGCTGTTTTTGCGCTGTCGCTTGGACAAGCGCCGGCTGGGCCCCTTTTTTTTGGTTGTAGGTCGCCAGCCGTTATAATCATCCCGGTCGGATTGCAGACCGTCCATATCCATGGACATTGTCAGTTTATTTTCAAAATCATTCGCGCTGACCGTTGCCGCGCTGCAGGCTGCCGCCGATTGGACGATGTCTTGATCGGAACTCACCACCAGGGCCTTTTGTCTTTCTTTGCGGGCCATTTTTTTGATCACGGTATCGGCCGACTCTCCCTTGTGCGAAAATATAATAGAGATCCCTTTGTGCCGATCCCGCTGCTGTGAAAACAGGGGGTCTGTGGCGCCATCAAAAACAACCGTGATGCGATGGGATTTTACTTTTTTATAGGCAGCCAGCATATCAAGCAACGTATCACGACCCAATTGAATATCCTGCAAATCCAGAATGCTCAGGCGCTTCGATTGTCGGATAAGATTGTAACCATCTATAATGATATGAATAGACATTGTATCTTTACGGCGACGCAAAGCTCCTAATTATTTGCCTTTCTCAAGCGATGAATCAAGCGGTCAAGATCGTCATTGCTGTAAAATTCGATTTCAACTTTGCCCTTTTGCCCGTGTTTTTTAATCATGATTTTGGTGCCGAAGTGCCGGGACAGATCTTCGGCGAGGCGGGAAAGGTGGATTTGCTCGGAGCGATTCTCCGATACCCGGGGCTTTTTCTTCTCCGCCCGCAAGCGCCTTATGAGGGCTTCAGTTTCTCTGACCGACAACTTCTTGGAGACAACCGACCGCCAAGCCGCAAGTTGCTGGGTGGATGTCTCGGCACCCAGCAACGCTCTGGCATGTCCCATGCTCAGCGTGCCGTCGGTAATGCCGGCCTTGATTTGATCCGGCAGTTGACGCAGTCTCAAAAAGTTTGCTACCGCCGACCTGCTTTTGCCCACCCGGGCTGAGGCCTGGTCCTGGGTCAATTTGAGCTGGGTAATAAGGCGGTGGTAAGCTTCGGCTTCTTCAATGGGATTTAAATCCTCACGTTGGATGTTTTCGACGATAGCCATTTCCAGCAACTTATCATCATTCACCCGCTTTATTAACACCGGCACCTGGGTTAATCCGGCCCGTTTAGCTGCCCTCAGACGCCTTTCACCGGTAATCAGTTCATAACCGGTCTCATCTTGGCGCACCAGCAACGGTTGGAGAATGCCCTGGGTTTTGATTGATTCGGCAAGTTCGGCCAGATTTTCAGCGCTAAACCGACGGCGGGGCTGAAAGCGGTTGGGGCGAATCAGATCGGTATCGCAATAGAAATAGTCCTTTTTATTTTGACGTTCTGTTTCAATATCCGGAATGAGGGCTCCCAGACCCTTTCCTAGGGCCATTTTTTTCCGTTTGACGGAAACGGAGCCTGCATTTTTTGTTAGCTTGTTTTTTTGCATGCGTTTCCCTATCTCTGGATAATCTCACCGGCCAGCTCAATGTAACTGCGGGCACCGGTCGAAGTTGCATCATAGAGCAATATCGGTTTACCGAAACTCGGTGCCTCGCTCAACCGAATGTTCCTTGGTATGATTGTCTTAAATACCAATTCCTTAAAGTATTTTTCAGCTTCTTCGGCGACCTGGTGTGACAAATTGGTACGTCTGTCGAACATGGTCAACAGAATTCCGGCAATCTGCAGTTCCGGATTCAGTGTTTGCCTGATGCGCTTGACGGTGCCCAGAAGCTGGCTGAGGCCTTCGAGTGCATAAAACTCGCACTGCAGGGGGATCAGCAATGAATCGGCTGCAGTTAGCGCATTGACCGTCAAAAGACTCAGTGAAGGCGGACAATCCAGGATAATGTATTCAAATGCGCTGTCGAGATCGGCGATGAGTTCTTTGAGGGTGTTTTGACGGTTGGGGTTCGACATCATTTCGACTTCAAAACCGATCAATTCCAAATTGGAAGGGATCACCTTCAAAGAGGTAATGGCGCTGTCAACAATCAGGCTTTTTAATCCGGCCTGGCCCAGCATTGCGTGGTAAAGGGTTTTGTCGACTGAGGACGGATCAATTCCAAGCCCCGAGGTAGCATTTGCCTGGGGATCGCAATCCACCAGCAGGGTGCGTTTTTCAGAGACTGCCAGAGATGCCGACAGGTTGACGGCGGTTGTGGTTTTTCCCACACCGCCCTTTTGATTTGCGATGCATATGACCTGTGCCATGGCTCAATGATCTACCATATAATTTGATATTTGAAAAGAAGATAAAAATATGGCAGTATATAGATCCTAATCGGGTCCTATCTGACAATATGTTGTCAGAAAATAAAGGTGTCAGGTTTAAGTGTTCAGGTTTCAGGATTAAGCAACTCACCTTCCTGACACCCGAAACCTGACACCTATATTTTGCATCACTAAATAGTTAGCGCACTTGCTGCCCTTCAGGGGACACTTTTTCCGAGCGCAGTCTCGGGAAAAGCTTAGCACCTTATAGCTAAATTTAATCGATAAATCTCGAGGAGATCATGAAACCTTTTCAAAAAATTGTCGCCATCGGCGTGATCCTTATTTGGGCTTTGAGCAGTTTTGTGCCGCCGGCGGTTTTCAGTATCACCGTCAAAGAGGAAGAAGACATGTCGCGCCAGATGTTGGCGATGATTCACAAGTACTATGAAATCGTAGAGGATCCTGCCGTCGACACCTATGTGAACAATATCGGAAATCGGATTTTGTCCGCTCTTCCGCAACAACCCTTCAAATATCATTTTTATGTGATCAAAGAAGATGTATACAACGCATTTGCAACGCCGGGCGGCCATATTTTTGTATACACCGGGCTGTTGGATGCCATGGAGGAAGAGGAAGAGCTGGCGGGTATTCTGGGCCACGAAATTGCCCACGTCTACTGCCGCCATATCTCCCAAAAGATCGAACGCTCCAAAAAGATTGGGGTTGCCACGCTGGCCGGTATTGCCGCGGGCATTTTGCTGGGGGTTGGCGGGGCCGGCGAAGCCGCCAGTGCGGTTACCATGGGATCGATGGCAGCCGGGCAAACCGCCGAACTGTCTTACAGCCGTGAAAATGAAATTCAGGCCGATCAGTTCGGGCTAAAATTTACCACCGAAGCAGGCTACAGCGCCAGAGGCTTGCTAAAAATTTTAAAAAAAATCCGCAGTAAAACATGGTTTGGGTCGGATCAAATCCCCAAGTATTTAATGACTCACCCGGCCGTTGAGGACCGCATTGCATACATTGCTTCATGGCTTGAGACCTATGACCGTACATCAAAACCGATTCCCCTGGTAAACCAGGACGCTTTCCAAAGGGTGCATACCCGGGTGGAGACAAGCTATGGCGACGAAGAAACCGTTTTTAACAAACTTAAGGACGATGTCACCAGAAATCCGCAAGATCCATTGGCCCATTACCGTTACGGATTGATTTTAGCCCGGGCCGGAAAACGGCAGGAAGCCATCAAGCAAATCAGGATCGCATTAACACAGAGGGCGTTTGATCCATACATCTTAAAGGACCTTGGCTGGATATATTTCCTGGACGGCCAATTCCCACAAGCATTAAAAACACTGGAAAGTGCCGGCGCCATGATTCCCGATGATCCGGAATGCCTTTTTTATTTAGGCCGCACCCAGATGGAACTTGGAAATCTCGCTGAAGCTTCGGATAACTTTCTTAAACTGACCCGGCAGCAGCCCCGCTTCACCCAGGCTTATTATTTCCTGGGCCAGAGTCTGGGAAAGCAGCAAATGCTAGGCGATGCGCACTACTATCTCGGTGTTTTTTATCTGAGAAAAAGAGACTTCAAAAATGCCAGAGTGCAGTTGAAACAGGCGCTAAAGCACCCCCAGGATGATGAGAAACGCAAGAAAATTAACGAATGGCTGGATAAAATGAGCGGCAAAGCCAAAAATGGATCCAAAAGCGGGGGATAACCGTTTGATTAAATTCGCCAAATTCAACTGCGATCAAAACGGGCAAACTGCATCGTAAAGGTGCCTCTGCCCTGGGTAGCCGATCGTAATGAGGTTGAGTAGCCGAACATGCGCGACAGGGGAACGGTTACTTTGATGACCTGGGAACCCAGTTTGTGGTCTATTGATTCAATCTTGCCGCTGCGGGCATTTAAGTCGCCAATCACCTCTCCCGTGAACGCTTCGGGTACGAAAACTTCTGTATCCATGATCGGTTCCAGTAAAAATGGTCCTGAATTTGCCAGAGCCTCTCTGCACGCCATAGAAGCACTTACGGTATAGGCCAGCTCAGTGCTCAAGGAATCTTTGTGATTTACACCGGCAAGCCTGATTTCGACATCAACCACGGGATAGCCCATCAACGATCCGCTCTCCAGAGATTCCAGGGCACCTTTTTTAGCTGCTTCAATAAAATTCGAGGGAAGCGCTGCGGCCGCAATATCGGAAACAAACCGATTGCCGGTTCCCCTGGGTAAGGGTGCCGCCTTTAACCTCACTTCTCCATAAATACGCTGTCCTGCAATTTCTTTATCAAAAACGGCGGAAGCTGTTGCGCGATCCCCAATCGTTTCTCTGTAGACCACCTGGGGCTGACCGACGTTGACATTGGTGTTGAATTCCCGTTGCATGCGGCTGGTAATAATTTCCAGGTGCAGCTCGCCCATGCCCGAAAGAATTGTTTGACCGGTGTCCTCGTCCTGGCGCACCCTTAAGGTCGGATCTTCCGCCATGAATTTTTGCAAAACAGCGTCCATTTTTTCCTGATCGGCATGGGTCCTGGGTTCCACCGCCACCGAAATTACGGGTTCGTAAACCTCAATATTTTCGAGCAACACGGGATGATTGGCGCTGCAAAGGGTTTCACCGGTGGAGGAATCCTTCAAACCTACAATTCCGGCAATACTGCCCGCCCCAATGGTGTCGACACGCTCGCGCTTGTTGGCGTGCATCTGTAAAATGCGAGCCAGCTTCTCTTTTTTTTTGAGCGACGGGTTGTACACATCCTCTGCGGCTTTCATCCGGCCGCTGTAGACTCTGACGAACGACAGTTTGCGGCCCTCTATCATGGACACTTTGAATATCAGAGCCGCCAGTGGATCGGACTCACGGGCTTTGCACTCGATTATAGCCCCGGTCTCCGGATGCGTCCCTTTTATGGGAGGAACATCGACCGGGCTCGGAAGGAATTTGGTGATCGCATCCAGCAGGGGCTGGATGCCCTTGTTTTTCAAGGCGGAACCGCACAAGACGGGGATCAGCTTTGAATTGATGGTGGCCCCTCGAATCGCGTCTATAATTTTTTGCGGCTCAATGGGCATTTCCGACAAATAGGCCTCCATCACATCATCGTCATATTCCGCAGCGGCTTCTATGATCTTTTCCCGGTATTCCTCAGCCTGGGTGAGATATTCGTCGCTGATGTCACCAAGATGACAGCTGACTCCCAGGGTTTCCTCGTCCCAACAGATCTGTTTCATTTCGATTAGATCGATTACATCTGTGAACGTTTCGCCCTGACCGACAGGCAACTGCAGCAGGAGCGGATTGGCACTGAGACGTTCTTTCATCATGTCAACGGTCCCAAAAAAATCGGCTCCAATTCGGTCCATTTTATTGATAAACGCAATTTTGGGGACACCGTATTTATCGGCCTGACGCCAGACGGTTTCAGACTGCGGTTCGACCCCTTCCACTGCGCTGAAAACACCGACAGCGCCGTCAAGCACCCTCAGGGAGCGTTCGACTTCAATGGTAAAATCCACATGCCCGGGGGTATCTATGATATGGATTTCAATATCTCCCCAGTGACAGGTGGTCACAGCCGAGGTAATGGTGATGCCCCGTTCCTGCTCATCCGCCATCCAGTCCATAACAGCTTCACCATCATGGACCTCACCGATTTTATGGGATCGACCCGTGTAGTAGAGGATCCGTTCGGTAACAGTGGTCTTACCTGCATCGATATGCGCGATGATTCCTATATTTCTGATATTGTTGATCTTATTTTTTTTCTTCATCGAATTAACAGCATATTTGCGTCAAATGGAAATTCCAGATCAATATGGCCCGCCAGGGTTTGCGCTTCATTTCCGTCAATCAACAGTTTGACCCGTTTAATTTCGGGGACATTCAATATCAATGAATTGACCACCGAATAAATCGTCAGAAGCTCTGAATTGCATCCGCCGGGATGGTGCGTTCCTGCCGCCTGGGCAAGATCGACATAACAGGTTCCGTCGGGAATAATGTAAATTGCCCTGAGCTCTGTGTCAGCCGCTATTGTACGGACCAGTGAATTTTGGGGCCCTTTTATTAAAGCCTGAACAATGGATCGGGCATAGCCGACCGGGTCTCCCGAATGGATTACAACCCGCTGCTCGGACATCAAATAATAATTATCCCGATCGGAAAAATAAAGGTGCGCGGCAGACTTTTTTGATTGCGTCGGTCCGGCGGGTCGGGCAAGCGAATTTGTCCGGTTTGATTGTGCCCCTTGGGCGTATGCATCCTGAAAAATAAGGCAGACCGCACCACCGATGAAAAGAATTCCGATGACCGCCAGGATTGTGCGGTTATGTCTTGATTGTGCGTAGGTGATCATCCGGCCGGCTCGATAGATCTAAAGGCTCACTCAAAATACAAATTCTTCGAATCCCTATCTTATGATTGTGATTTGAATGATATACTGGTATTTAACTTACGCGTTGAATAAATCCAATAAAAAAAGGTTAGCTTAATACTAACCTTTTTGTTGTATGAAACTGGTGGAGCTGAGGGGGCTCGAACCCCTGACCTCATGACTGCCAGTCATGCGCTCTCCCAGCTGAGCTACAGCCCCAGTAACAAAAAGTTTTTTCTAACAAATGCTGGCAGGAGTGTCAATATTTATTGTGAAATTAGATAAAAGAATTTAGTTCACTTCGCTCACAATTGGCCTCCGGCCCGCAGGGCCAGCGCCCCGGAGGGAATAATGGAATTTTGGAATCCCGACCTCCGGCTTTTAGAATCTGCGCCTCGGAGAGAATGATGGGTTAAAATATACGAAACCCAAAGCACATATTCTGCATTGATTTTAATATTTTAATGGGGTATTTTAGCATGGTTAATCTGTTGACAAACAAGCTGTTTGAAAATAATATGAAAAGTTTAAGACCAATATATCGGCGAATGGTGTCGATGATCGCAACCCATGACAGCAACAATGAAAATGGATTCGAAAAAAACTGGCTATGCGGGGTTAACCCGTCAAACGGGACCGAACACAGTGGCGGCATACAAAGAATTTGATGCCATGGAGCTTTATTGTGCACGATGCAAACAGGCGGTTCCGGTGCGCAAGCGACTTCTTCTGGTGTTGCCGGAAGGAGACAAGTACGAGTACCTATGTGCCCTTTGTTCGGCGACCGTAGGAACGAAGATGGATCGGCAGGCAAAACCGGTCTCACTGATTGTTTGATATCGGAGCCTTTTTTGCCTTATGAATTATTTATGTGCATTTGGTGGCAAAAAAATTGTATTGGGATATTTTCATTATCATCATATGATTGAATATTTTCGATTGAATATTGAATATTTAAGGTTCGCCTATCTCCGAGCCGGAAGCCGGCGGATCAATTATAATAAAACCATCAATGAACCCCTCGCGGCAAGTCGCGGGGTATCATCTAATGCAAAAAAAAATTTATCGCAGTAAGCTTCTCGGAGCTAGACCCTAATAGAGATCAAATTGACAGAGCGAAGCGACATCCACAAATATTCAATTTGCAATCTTCAATTTTCAATTTCGGCTCATCCGGATTAGGGGCTTAAGGTTTCACGATAAAATCATTACCCGGGACTCACTGAAAATAGCAATATAGAAAGGAATCATATGCTAAGCTTAATGCGAAAACACGCAACATCTTGGTTAATAAAAATTATTTTAGGTGCCATTGTTATTGTTTTTGTGCTGTGGGGCGTCGGCAGCTGGACTTCCCAACGGTCGAGTACAGTCGCAACCGTCAACGGAGAAATGATCACCGCTGACGAATATCGAGTAGCATACAAACGCCTGATCGAACAGGTGCGGCAGAGCTTCGGCAACAATTTAAATGATGAGCTCATCAAAACATTGCAATTAGACAAACAAGCCTTAAATCAGCTTGTAGATAAAATCCTCATGCGCCAGACGGCTGCTGAACTTGATATGCAGGTTTCCGACCAGGAGCTGTCTCGAGCCATCAAAAGCGTCAGTGCTTTTCAAACAGATGGTGTATTCGACCCTCGCCGTTACCAAGGTGTGCTGGATCGCAACGATTGGACCCCTGAGGCCTTTGAGATCGGTCAAAGAGATGCAATATTGATGGACAAACTTAACAACCTTATTACCGGTAGCGTGAAAGTGTCGGACCAAGAAGCCCTGGAGTGGTACATGTGGAACGATGCCATGGTCAATCTGGATTTCTTTTTGCTGCAAACAGACCGTTATTCGGATATTACCGTAACGGCTGAAGAAATTCAGAAATATTTTGAGTCCCGCAAGGAATCCTACAAAACCGAACCCGCCTTGAAGGTGCGCTACATAAAGTTCGAACCGAAAACCTGGACTTCACAGGTTGAGCTCTCCGATGATGAAATCCAGGAGTATTATGATGAACACCTCAATGAATTTCAAAATCCTAAGACCGTTGAGGCACGCCACATATTGATTAAAGTGGACCAGGATGCCGGCTCTGACAAGGTGGCTGAAGCGAAAAAGCGAATCGAAGATATTTTACAGAAGGCCCGGGCAGGGCAGGATTTTGCAGAGTTAGCCAAACAATTTTCCGAGGGCCCCAGCAAAGACAAAGGCGGCTACCTGGGAACTTTTAAACGAGACGCCATGGTTAAACCTTTTGCAGACAAAGCGTTTTCCATGAAATCCGGGGAGATCAGCGATCCGGTGCGAACACGTTTCGGGTGGCATCTGATTAAGGTGGAAAAGGAAAATGAAGCCACAACGACACCGCTGGCCGGCGCCAAGGACGACATCCGCAAAAAGCTGGCAGATGAACGTGCCAAACTGCTGGCTTATGATGCGGCCGAATCCGTTTTTGATGCCGCATTTGAAGGCAGTTCTCTGGATAAAATTGCTGCCGATCAGAAACTTGCCGTCAACACCACTGATTTTTTTACACGTCAGGGACCCCCAAAGGGAGTGGAGGACAAAGCGGGATTCGCCAAGGTCGCGTTTGATCTGCCGGAAGAACAAGTCAGTGAAATTCAGGATTTGGGTGATGGATATTATCTGCTGGAGATTGTCGAAAAACAAGCGCCCCGCATTCCCGAATTAGCGGAAGTAGAGAAAAAGGTCACGGCCGACTTGATTAAAGAAAAAAAGGATGAAAAAGCAAAAAAGGATGCCGAGGTCCTGCTGGCTGCTCTAAAAGACGGCGTGGCCATTGAAACGGCCGGCAAGGAATTCGATCTAACACCCCAAAGCACCGGTTTTTTTAAGCGCAACGGCGCCATACCCAATATCGGCTCGGAGCGCGAGCTGTCCCGGATAGCCTTTGAACTTTCTGGAGAAAACAGTTTGCCCCAGGAAGTTATCCCGGGCGGCAAGGGGTTTTATGTGATTAAATTCAAGCAGCGCCAAACACCTGCCATGGAGGAATTTGAAAAAGAAAAAGCGAAAATCATAGAAAGGCTGCTGCAGCAAAAGCGGTCTGAAACCCTTAGGGCATGGCTGGAGCAAAAGAAAAACAGCAGTTCAGTAGTTATCGAAGAGGGATTTTTAAAAAGCTGAATAAACCGGATTGACGATTGAAAATCTTCAATCATTTGAAGATATCGAGAATACCCTGATACTCCGCCTCTGGCGATTTGCCATAAAATGCACACAAATAAATAAATAAGGTACTCTGGTGGGCCCTGAAGATCAAAGTTTTAGCAAGAAAAACAGCAAATACTATACAACGAAAAAATGTCCGTTTTGTTATGTACACTTGCCGCTGGATGCCCAATCATGTACAGCCTGTAAAAGCAAAGTCGGTGATGTGGATAAGCTGGGATTTGCGGAAAAACCCATCGATTGGTGGGGCTATCTAATCGCTGGGATTTTCATGACAGGTTTTGCTCTTTTTACATGGTGGGCGTTTTTTCGAGAATAGTTCAGTTTTAAATTCTTATCTTGCTATCATCGACCGTACCATGTCACCGGCATTTTCAGCATGGTCCGCGATAGAGCCGATGGTTTCAGCGAGTCTGATCATATGAAAAATGGTGATCGCCTCGATTTGCATGTTCAGCAATTTTTCTTTAATCCCATCTTCAACTTTGTCCGCATTGTGTTCCTGCCGACGTATCGTATGGACAATGTCTTTGACGATTTTACGCTGCTTTTCGGAATAACTTTTGAAGTATTTCCTGGCTTCCAACACCAGACGGCACATCTCTTCCACCGGATCCATAACCGCATCTACGAGTAAAAAGAAATCTTTTTCCAGGGCTTCCGGGATTCCAGGCTCGGATCTGAAGGAAAGCCAATCCAGCGCTTCTTCAACCGCATCCAGCACTTTGTCCTGCTCCCGCAGATATCGAAACAACTGAAACTTGTCCGCCGGCATCAGAGTGCCCTTTGGCAGGTGGCCGCGAATGCGCCGCTTTATGGAATCGGCTTCACTTTCCAGTTTATCGACCTCAAGTCTGAATTCCTCAAACCTTTCACACTGGTCGGTAATATGACACTCGATGGCCTGCTGAAAGGTCCAGGCGCACTCTTTTACTTTTTCCGCATGCTCCTGTAACCCGTCAAAGGGGGATGTCATAAATAGTGAAATAAAGGGAATTCGCATCGTACCTCATCAGATCAAAAATCGAGCAGACTGTTTTTCGAGAATGCTCTGCGGTATCATATCGATAAACCGGGATGGGCGGTCCAGCACCATTCCCATCATGCGGTCGTATACCTGATTGGGATAGGTGAAAATCAGGTTTTCGCGGGCCCGGGTTGCGGCAACATACATCAGACGTAATTCTTCTTCAAGATCTTCTTCTTTATACAACGCATGGGTTGACGGGAAGCGTCCGTCCAGCGCCCAGAGAATAAAAACAGTGTGCCATTCCAATCCTTTGGCTGAATGGATCGTGGAAAGCGTCAAGCGGTTATCCGCGCGGGTGTCGGTTGAAAATGTCTCTCCAATGCTGGTGTTGGGAGGCTCAAGTGCCATATCGGTTAAAAAAAGTGACAGATCACGGTAACGTTCCATGATGGCGAGCAGCTGTTCCAGATCTTTCGATCGTTTGGGGTGATCGTCATACTTTCCTGTTAATATGGGCAGATAGTATTCTATAACGGCTTCTCCCAATTTAGCCAGTGGCATCTGATGGGTGTCGACAGTGGAGAAAAGCCTTTTAAGTCTTTTCAGACCGGCCGCGGCGCCTGATGTTGACTTGATGGTCAGAAGACCGGTGTAGCCGGATGCCTCACTTCTAATAGATTCATAGATCTTTTGGGCAGTCGCCGGTCCTATCTTTTCAATAAGCAAAAGAATTCGGTACCAGCTTATGCGGTCATGCGGGTTGTGTATAACCCGCAGATGAGCCAGCACGTCTTTGATGTGCGCAGATTCAACAAACTTGAAACCACCCACTTTGACGAACGGGATTTGTTCCCTGTTGAGCTCAATTTCAAGATCAAAGGAATGGTAACCTGCCCGAAACAACACCGCAATTTGGTCGAGCGCAACTCCCTGGCGACAAAGCTGTTGAATCTTGCTTACCACAAACAGAGATTGGTCATTTTCATCCGCCGCGTCAACAAGTAAGGGCGTCGACCCGCCGGTAATGCGGGTAAAAAGTTTCTTTGAATATTTTTCTGTTGCTTGTTCGATGATGATATTTGTGAGATCCAAAATAGGCTGAACGCTGCGGTAATTTTCTTCCAGGGAAATGATGCGGGTCCCGGGGAACATCTGGGGGAATTGCATGATATTTCTGAAATTAGCTCCTCGGAAAGCATATATACTCTGGGAATCATCTCCGACCACCATGATGTTCTTATTGGCGCCGGTCAGATGATAAAGTATATCAGCCTGAATCTTATTTGTGTCCTGATATTCATCGACCATTATGTAGTTAAAAGATGAAGAAATTCGATTACGGATATCCGGCTGCATTTTTAAAAGTTGCTGCAGATATACCAGAAGGTCATCGAAATCAAAGAAATGATTTTCGCGTTTGTATTTTCTATATTCCTGATTTATGCCGATTATTGCTTCCAGATCGGGCGTCAGATGAGGATAGTCGTCGCAAACCACCTCTTCGATGGAAATCATTTTGTTGACGGACCGGCTATAGATGTTGGCCAGAGTGTTCTTGCGCGGGAATGACCGCTGCTTGGCCACCGAGCCTGTTTCTTTGCGCAAGATGCTGATCAGCGCTTCAGCATCGACCCGGTCGAGAATTGCAAAGCCGGGATTGAAGCCGAGTGCAGAAGCATATTTACGCAGGATTATATTGCCGAAGGAGTGAAAGGTACCGCCGGCAACTTTTTCACATCTGCGATCCAGCAGCTGGGTTGCCCGCAGAAGCATTTGATGCGCGGCTTTACGGGTGAATGTCAGAAGAAGAATAGAGGCCGGCGAAACGCCATTTTCCATTAGACGGGCAACCCGGTAAGTGAGGGTGCGGGTTTTACCGCTGCCGGCCCCTGCGATTACAAGCAGCGGGCCTTCAGTTGTCGTGACCGCTTGCAGCTGGGATAAATTGAGTTGTTCTTCATATCGAATACGAAACTTATCGCTGTTGTCGGAAAGAGAAGATTGCTTTTGCATTTGACTTTTTAGAACCGCAAAACACCTGTCTTTAAACGGGCGCTCTACCTGGTTCGCTATCGACCTCCAGTAAAATTGTAATGTGCCTATCATACAGAATGCCTCGATTTTGTCAATCGTCCCGTGAATTTCTTTTGTTTATTACTGCTTATGTTGACTTTCGGCGTAATATGTATTACTATCAAGGGGTTTTAGCTGAGAAGAAAAAATTGAAGTAATAGTAAAGGGAGGAATAATCCATGAAGAATTTGCAAAGTCAACTTAAAACCGTTTCCAAATCCCTAGCAGCTCTTTCCAAACAAGTTGAGAAGCTCTCGAATCAGGTCGAAAAGCCTAAAGCGGTGAAAAAAGCAGCCGCCGCGCAAAAACCTGCAGCTGCGAAAAAAGTTGCCACCCCAAAAACCACCCCGGCCGGCGGCAAAACCGTGCTTGACACGGTACTCGATGTTATTAAAAGAAGTAAAAAAGGTGTCACTGTTGCTCAATTGAAGACAAAGACACAACTCGATGCCCGACAGCTGAGCAATGCACTTTACAAGCTTTCCAAAAAAAGCCTGGTCCAAGCCCCGTCCCGGGGCCTGTATGTAAAAAAATAATATCTTGATACAAAACGTGTGGGAAAAAATAGTCTTCAATCCATTCCGTAATATAACGGTAGGTTGAAGACTTTTTTTTTACTTAATTAAAAGCAATTCCCTGTTGCCTATTGCAGAGTAGCTTGGTATAGTATTGGGCTTATTTCCTCTTGAGAAAGGACAACCAATGACCAACCAGGTGATCGCTGCAGATCCCTTCAGCAAAATATGGGACTTTTTTTCCTCTGTCAAGTTGACCATCGTGATCCTTTTGAGCCTGGCCGCAACCTCGATCATCGGAACATTAATTCCACAAAACGAGGATCCGGCAGCCTATTTAAAAGCTTTCGGAGGGTATCTGTTCCGATTGTTCGATATCCTCGATCTTTTTGACATGTATCATTCCTGGTGGTTTCAGTTGCTGCTCATTTTGCTGACCATCAATATCATCATTTGTTCCATCGACAGGATATCAGTCAACCGGCGGATATTGTTTGTCAAAAAGCCTTCCTTCAAGCTGCCCAGGTTTAGAAATATCAAACACAAGGAAAAGTTTGATAACAGCCGATCGCCGGAGCAATTAAAAGGAATTTATCAAAAGCTTGTCACCCGCCATTTCCGTAAAAGCCATATTGAAACCACGGAAAATGGTTTCGCAATTTACGGCGAAAAAGGACGCTGGACCCGTTTTGGGGTCTATACGGTCCATTTTAGCGTGATCCTGCTTCTGGTCGGAGGCTTGATCGGCTCAATTTTTGGTTTTGACGGGTATGTCAATATCCCCGAGGGTGAAAGCGCTCAGCGGGTGCAGTTGCGTAACAGCGCTGAGACGGTTACGCTGGGGTTTGAGATCCGCTGCGAAGATTTTGATGTCAGTTTTTACGACACCGGAGCCCCGAAAGAGTTCCGCTCAACCTTGACCATCCTGGAACAGGGGCAGCCGGTGCTGAAAAAAGACATCATTGTCAATGACCCCCTGCGCTATAAGGGAATCAATTTATATCAGTCCAGCTACGGAACCCTTCCGTCAAGCGATGTGGTTCTAAGCTTCACCAGCCGCAAAACCGACAAGGTTTACACCCAAAAAGCCGGCATCGGGCAACCGGTGGTAATCCCCGAAAAACTTGGGACCTTTGTTATTAAAAGTCTGGTGCGTTCATTTAAGTTTAAGGGCCATGATGTCGGAGATGCCCTTATCGGCATCCTGACGCCACCCGCCGGAGACCCGATCGAGGTAGCCCTGCCCTTGCGTTTTCCCAGTTTTGACAAGATGCGAAAGGGCAGCGTCCTGGTTTCAGTGGTTGAGACCGTGCCGCGCTTTTATACCGGGCTGCAGGTAAACCGTGACCCCGGTGTGTGGGTGGTTTACAGTGGGTTTATTTTGATGATCATCGGCTGCTACATCACATTTTTCATGTCTCATCAACAGATCTGTGTTGAACTGGTGCGAACCGGGAAAAAAACCGAGGTCACCGTGGCCGGGACAGCCAATAAAAACAAATCCGGGATGCAAGCCGGAGTCACCGGATTTGCCGACAAACTTGCAAAACTGGAACCCAGCGGTTAGACTGACGCTTGAGTTCGGGACTCGGAAATAAATAATTCGCTAGTGACATGCCATTTGATAAGAACTGTCTGGGTTTTTCAACCCCGAACGTTGAACCCTGAACCGCTCGACCTAGGTATAATCTTTACCGTGAAGAGGAAAATATAATGAATAGTTCCAGCATCTTATCTATAACAACCTTTGTTTACGGCCTGGCAGGATTTTGCTATATCTATGCCTGGGTATTCAAAAAACCGCCAGTGGGCAAAGCGGGCACCTGGGTTGCCATTTTAGGGTTGGCAGGCAACACCGCCGGCATTGCTTTGCGTTGGGTTGAATCGTACCAGTTGGGCATTGGGCATGCGCCCTTGTCCAATCTCTATGAATCGTTGGTATTTTTTGCAGGCACCATCATTTTTATTTACCTTTTTATCGAGCGAAAGTATCAAAATCGAGTGATCGGTGCTTTTACCACCCCCCTTGCTTTTCTGGCCATGGCTTACGCATCTTTGTCGCCGAATATCAGTGACCGTATTCAACCGCTGATCCCCGCACTAAAAAGCAACTGGTTGATCGCGCACGTGATCGCCTGCTTTATCGGTTACGGTGCCTTTGCCGTCGCCTGCGGTGTCAGCTTCATGTACCTGGTGAAGCGAAAAAGCTCGGACAATACAGGCTCCATGCTGAATTTGCTGCCCGATGTTGATTTGCTGGATGATTTAAACCACCGGATGGTGATGTTCGGTTTTCTCTTTTTGTCTGCGGGGATTATCACCGGTGCTGTCTGGGCTAACTCCGCCTGGGGTCGCTATTGGGGCTGGGACCCTAAGGAAACCTGGTCGCTGATCACCTGGTTTGTTTACGCCACCTTGCTGCACGCCCGTATGATGCGGGGCTGGCGCGGCAAGCGCACTGCGATTCTCTCTATCGGCGGGTTTGCCGCGGTGCTGTTTACCTATTTCGGAGTGAACCTGTTACCCGGCCTGCACAGTTATGGTTCCTTTTAACCATGATTTTTCCTTGACAAAAACGGGATCGATACGGTAAACAACCCCCTTGGCTTTTTGAACCGGATGGTTTGCCCATTTTTCAAGATTATTGTTTTTAATTAAGTGAAATTATCTACCGTAGCAGGATGGAGTTTTTATGACAACAGAGGACAAAGCGAACGAGGTTTCCGCAGGAGCCCGGGATCAGTATCCCGTTCCACCCCCGACAGGCCCTGATGCGCAGGATAAAGATAGCGGCGGCGGAACCATCACCCTGTTTTTTATTCTCGGGCTGGCAGCCAGCCTGGTGGTCGGATGGGTCATTTTCCCTCAACTGCTCTATTCCAAGAAAAAGCAGCCCATTGATTTTAACCACGCTTTGCACAATGAACTGGTCGAAGACAGCTGTGAAAGCTGTCATTTTTTCCGGGAAGACGGTACCTATTCCGGAGTTCCGACGTTGGCACAGTGTATTGACTGTCATGAGGAGGTGAATGGGGAAGATCCTGAGGAAGAAAAATTTGTCACCCAATATGTTGCCAAAGGTAGAGAAGTGCCTTGGCTGGTTTACGCCAGGCAGCCGGATTGCGTATTCTTCTCCCACATCGCCCATGTCAAAATGGGCCGGATGGATTGTGTCACCTGCCATGGCCACATCGGAGAATCCGAGAGCTTGAAAGTATATGAAGCCAATCGGATTACCGGATACAGCCGGGATATCTGGGGGAAAAATATTGCCGGTATTAAATGGAATTCATGGGATCGTATGAAGATGGACGACTGCTCGGAATGTCACCAGAGAGACAATGTCAATCAGGGCAGTGTGCAGACCGCTAAAGGTGGTTGTTTCGTCTGCCATAAGTGATTGAAAATATATAAGTTATTCGATTTGGAACCCAAACCCTAACCCGGATAGACCGGCCTCCGGCGCGTAGATCTGAACCTACGGCTCGGAGAGAAATAGCAAATTACAAGCACCAAATAACAAATAAATTCCAAATTACAATATCCAAATCTCAAATATGATCAAAAACCAATTGTTTGGGATTTTGAATTTCGGTCATTGTGATTTGTTTGGTATTTGTGGTTTGTTATTTGAAATTTTTTAATTGCTGAAACCTGAAGCTTTCATTTTATGACAACATGTTGTCAGAGAAAACCCGATAAAGGCTTTAGAGTGGGGATGATTTGATGAAAATAGACAGAAGAAGTTTTTTGTCCTTTGCTATTGGAGGTGCTGCCGGCACGGCCCTCTCACCGTTGCCCTGGAAGTTGATCGATGATTCTTCCATTTGGTCTCAGAATTGGGCATGGACACCGGTTCCGGCAAGAGGTGAGATCACTTATGTGAATTCCACCTGTACCCTGTGCCCGGGGGGCTGCGGTATCACCGTTCGCAAAGTCGGTGACCGGGTCGTAAAAATCGAGGGCATGGAGGGACATCCGGTGAATGACGGCGGGATCTGTGATCTGGGTGCAGCAGGGATACAACTTTTATACGGTCAGACCCGGGTGAAAACCCCCAAAAAGAAGATAAATGGCAGATGGCGCGACATCTCCTGGGAAGCCGCCATATCCGAGATTGTCGAAAATCTCCAGGATTTAAGAGCCAATGACTTGTCGCATACCGTTGCCTGTATTTGTGATTCCGACCGGGGAACCGTCCCGGAGCTGTTGAACAGATTTCTAACCACATACGGCTCACCGAATTTTATCCGGGCACCCTCGATTCTGGATAATCATGAACTGGCTGTGTATCTGACCCAGGGGGTACGAGCGGTACCCGGATTTGATGTACCGCACTCGGACTTTATTCTAAGCTTTGGCAGTGGATTGATCGAAGGATGGGAATCTCCGGTGTATATGATCAAGGGTAAAAGCGCTTTGAAGCAGAACGGGGGGCGCATGGAGCAAATCGAACCACGACTCTCCAAAACTGCCGCCAAATCGGATAAATGGATCGCCGTTAAGCCCGGGACAGAGGGGGCTATGGCTCTGGGCATTGCCAATGTCATCATCAACGAAGGGTTGTATAATAGGGAATTCGTTGAAAATTATTCGTCCGGTTTTGCTGAATGGAAAAAGCTTGTTACAGACGGTTTTTCCCCGAGCATTGTTTCAAAAATTACCGGAAGCGAAGTTACCGTCATCGCTTTATTGGCCAGGGAATTTGCGCGGGCGAAGCGGCCCCTTGCTATTTGCGGGCGGGGAGCGGGAAAAACCCCGGGAAGCCTGCAGGACTTTTTGGCAGTTCACATGCTAAACGCGCTGGTGGGCAATCTAAACAGGGCCGGCGGTATGGTAGCTGTCGCTGAACCCGATTATATCAACTGGCCGGAAGCCGAGATGGACGAAATCGCATCCAAGGGGATGCAGCAGACCCGGGTTGATGCTATCGGCGGCACGGGAAGCACACTGGCACGATATTTGTTGAATCGACTGCCGGAGGTCATTAATGCCGCCGCCGAATCTCCTATCCGGATGCTCTTTGTTTCAGGGACGAACCCGGTCTATACGATGGCCGATACCCCGGCAGTTGTCAAAGCCTTTGAAAGAATACCGCTGGTGGTCAGTTTTTCATCCTATATGGATGAAACCGCCGCCCAGGCCGACCTGATACTGCCCAATCATATTTACCTCGAGCGTTATGAAGATGTCCCCTTTGCCCGGGGATTTCCCAAACCGATCTTCGGACTGACCCAACCTGTGATTGAACCTTTATACGACACTCGCCATATCGGCGATGTGATTATTCAATTGGCAAAAGAAACGGGTGGAACGGTGGCTGAGGCTTTCCCCTGGGAGAATTATCAAGGTTGTCTTGAAGAAACCCTGGAGGGATTGGCATCCTTGCTGGAAGAGGGATTTCGGTTGAATGACGAGTTTTCAAGCTCGAATTGGGCCGCCGCATTCGAAACCGAATCGTCAAAATTTGAATTTTCCAACAGCGAGATAAATGCCTTGCCGGGTTATACGCCGGTGCCGGCTCTAGGCGATGAGTCCTTCTATCAGCTGTTGCTCGTACCCTATGATTCCATGAGACTTGCCGGCGATTATGTCGGTACACCGCCTTTCCTCATTAAAGCCCTCGAAGATACTATCTTAAAGGGCAATGATGTCCTGGTCGAAGTGAATCCGGCAACAGCTAAAAAAATGGGTCTGTCAAATGGTCAATATGCGACGCTGAGTACACCAACGGGCAGCGGCAGGGTAAAGGTCTACTTTTTTGATGGAATTATGCCCGGCCTTGTCGCGATTCCCAGGGGATTGGGACACACCGGTAATAATAAATTTCTGGCCGGCAAAGGCGTTAATTATAATACACTGTCGGCAGCGGTTGAAGATCCGGCCACCGGCCTTGATGCAGCTTGGGGAATCCGGGCCAAACTTGCCAAAGTGTAGCCAATAGTAAATAGTCAATTTCGAGGGGTTCGAATGAAACACAAGAAGTTTGGGATGGTCATCGATCTGGACAAATGTGTCGGTTGCGGTACCTGTATGGTGGGCTGTATGGCTGAAAACAACGTGCCGTTTCGGGAAGATGACACCGATAAACTGCTTAGCGTTGCCTGGATGCGGGTCTACCGGTTAACCAACGGGAAACCGTACCCGGATACCGAAGAATGTTTCCTGCCCCGACCTTGTCAGCAATGTGAGGGTCACGCGGGTCATTCACCATGTGTATCGGTATGCCCGGCAACTGCTACAGACTATGACATGGATACCGGAATCGTCAGCCAGATTTACACCCGCTGCTTCGGTTGCCGGTACTGTATGGCGGCTTGTCCGTATCACGTCCGCCAATTTAACTGGTGGGATCCGGTGTGGCCGGATGGTATGGAAAGATCCTTGAATCCCAATGTTTCCGTTCGTATGCGGGGGGTTGTTGAAAAGTGCAGCTTTTGCATCCATCGTTACCAACTGGCTAAAGAAAGAGCCTATGCCGAAGGCCGCCGAGAGATAGAGGAGCATGAGTACCAGACCGCCTGTACCCAGGCATGTCCGGCGGGAGCCATCACCTTCGGCGATTTAAATAACCCCAAGCATGCCGTGCATCAAATGGTGCGGCCGGACCTTAAACACGGGGGCAAATCAAAGAATCCCAAGGCATTCAGGCTGCTGGAAAGACTGGGAACCAATACCAAAGTCTACTACCTTTCCAGCCGTGAGTGGGTCAGGCGGGCCGGGGATAATTACCTGAAAAATGAAGTCAAGGCCCATTAGGGAATGACGAATGACGAGTGACGAATGAATATTGTTGTAAGAAACGTAAGGTTTCAGGTGTCAGTGTTCAGCCCGCCCTGGCCTCCGGCTCGTAGAGCCTAGCCCTCGGTGAGAGGATAGCCTGCGCCTCGGAGAGTGCGATATGACGGATTCTCACTGTTCGCTGCAAGAGATCCCAATAATGAATTATCTTCCAGATTCACACAAAGTTAGGTCTGGGCCAGGGGTTTCAGAAATTAAAAAAATTCAAATAACAAATAACAAATAGCAAATGGTTCGACAAGCTCACCACCACCCTGAGCCAGGTCGAAGGGCAAATCACAATGACCGAAATTCAAAATTCCAAACAATTGGGTTTGATCTTATTTGAGATTTGGATATTGTAATTTGGATGTAATTGCTTGTAATTTGCTATTTCTCTCCGAGCCGTAGGTTCAGATCTACGAGCCGGAGGCCGGTTTATCCGGGTTTAGTGCCTTGGTGGCTGAACTATTAAAAAACAGAACAAATTTAGGAGCACAGAACTTATGGATTCTGCACTAATTCCCGAAGGAGTTAAACGCTGTCCGACTTGGCAATTCATCCTGTGGATCGGGGCCGTCGGTGTTGTGTTGTTGTGGGGCGTTTTGGCCATGATTCTTGTCTATTTCAAGGGACTGAATCAAACCAATATGAACAATGCCTACGGTTTCGCATTATGGATCTGGGCCGACCTCGGGATAATCGCTTTGGGAGGCGGTGCTTTTTTCACCGGGTTTTTAAGATATCTTGTCGGCAAAGATGAGTTGAAGAATATCGTTAATTTCGCCGTGCTCGTCGGGTTTTACTGCTACGTTTCGGCCCTGATGATTTTAGGCTTCGATATCGGGCAGCCTTTGAGGGGATGGTTTATATTCTGGCATGCCAATGTGCACTCCATGCTCACCGAGGTGGCCTTCTGCCTTTCCGCTTACCTCGGTGTTCTGACGATAGAATATCTTCCGATGATATTGGAAAATCGACAAATCGACAAGGTGCCCTTTTTCCACAATCTGAGTCACAACATGCACGAAATTATGGCTGTTTTTGCGGCCACCGGTGCGTTCCTTTCCTTTTTTCACCAGGGATCCCTGGGAGGCGTTCCGGGGGTGCTGTTTGCCCGACCCTTCGGATTTCGGGAAGGCATTTTTGTCTGGCCCTGGACGTTCTTTTTATTCACCTGGTCTGCTGCTGCCTGTGGGCCCTGTTTTACCATTTTAATCACCAAAATTACTGAAAAACTGACCCGCAAAAAGTTGGTTAAGGATAATGTCATCGAACTGTTGGCTAAAATTTCCGGGTGGATGCTGGGCGCATATATTATTGCGAAGATTATCGATACAATTTACTGGGCAACGGTGACAACGCCATCCAAGGGGTTTTCGTTCATGGAATTTTATTCCAACAATCCGGGGTCCGCTTATGGATTGTGGATATTGATTGCCGAAATCGGCATTTGCGGGATCATACCGGCGGCCATTCTGATTACCGACCGCGGACGGAAAAACCAGGCCGCCCTGTGGGCTGCCATAGTTCTGGCAGTGGTGGGTGTCAGTCTGAACCGCTGGGTGATGGTTCTGCAGGTGCTGGCGGTTCCGGTGCTCTCCTTCGAGAGCTGGAACCTGTATTTCCCGAGCTGGCAGGAAATTGCCACGACCCTTTTGCCCGTGGCTTTGGGGATTATTTTAATATCTATTTCTTATCGCTACCTGCCGATATTTCCCCAGGAACGGGAGTTAAATCCGATCGAGACAGCCGTTGATGATGCCGCTGCGCCGGAGACCCTCGAATCGTCTGAGGGCATCGAAGGAGAACTGGAGCCGGCGGAAGCATAGAAAAGAATTCGGATTTCGGCCTCCGGCCTCTCCGAGCTGTAGGCTCTCCCCTCCGGGGCGTAGTCCCCTACGGGACGGAGTCGAGCCGGAAGCCATGTTGAATAGTTGATTAGGTAAATTATAGTCATAATTTCAAAATATTACGATTGTTGCTTAAAGATTTTGGGGACACAGATTTGCACAGATAACCACAGATTAATACAAAACGCCTGGCGGCGGAACCATGTCCAGACATATGTAGCTGCCTGCTTGATAGGTGTCCTTTCTTTTGAATCAAAAAGTGTCCAATTATTGTGTAAATGTGGCATAAATCCATATTTACAACCATTTAACCAATCAACTATTCAACCAATCAACGATATAGTGGAGGATAAGCATGTTTCCATTTAATTTCGAATGGATTTGGGATGCAGGGCATCTAGTGTTTATGGGAGGGCTGTGGTTTGCGCTGTCCATCATGGGACTGGGGGTGACCTACTGCCTTATCAAAGCTGTTTTTGATATGTCCAAAAAAAACGGCGCCAGTCATCATTAGACGCCGAGAGTCATCAACTGTAAAAGGCGCTTAGTCCGGCAGTGCCCCGGGGAAGCGCTTTTTTTGTGCCTCCACTGCTCCGGTAACGGTTCGGTATGATTGGTGAATCCTATGTGCTTGGTTTTTTGAAAAAGTTTAGCCACTCGAAGGCACAAAAAAATAATTGAATATTCACTTTTCAATATTAAATTTTCCGCCTCTTCAGGGGGCACTTTTCCCGAGCGCAGTTTCGAAAAAGCTTGGTGCCTGAACTATTACAAGACAAGAGGGTTATATGGACAAAATCATTGTCGAAGGGGGCCACCCCCTGGTTGGTGAGGTGAAAATCAGCGGGGCTAAAAATGCAGCCTTGCCGATTCTTATTTCCTCGCTTCTAACAGACGGCACCTGTACGCTTACAAATGTACCGGATTTGATGGATATCAAAAGCACATCCCTGCTGTTGTCCCATCTCGGCGCGCACGTCGAATCCCGGGAAGATACGATCCGCATCAATGCCGGGAATTTGGCTCAATTTGAAGCACCCTATGATCTGGTGCGAAAAATGAGAGCTTCCGTTTTGGTCCTGGGACCGCTGGTGGCGAGATTGGGTAAGGCCAGAGTGTCGCTGCCGGGCGGCTGTGCCATTGGCGCACGTCCGATTAATTTGCATTTAAAGGGCCTGGCTGCGCTTGGCGCCTCCATTGAATTGAGGCACGGTTATGTGGAAGCATCCGCCGGACGCTTAAAAGGCGCGGATATCTATTTTGATGTCGTTACGGTAACAGGAACTGAAAATCTGATGATGGCGGCAGCCCTGGCAAAAGGCACCACCGTGCTGCGCAATGCCGCCCGAGAGCCGGAGATTGTGGCCCTGGCGGATACTCTGATTAAAATGGGAGCTGATATCGAGGGGGCCGGGACATCCATCATTACGATAAACGGGGTTGCCGCACTCAGTCCGGTTGTCGCTGCCATTATTCCGGACCGTATCGAAGCGGGAACCTTTATGATGGCCGCAATTTTAACCCGGGGGGAAGTAACCCTGTTAAATTGTGAACCGGATCATGTCGGGGCGCTGATAGACAAGTTGCGGCTTACCGGCGCCGAAATTGACATTAGCGGCAAACGTATCCATGTAAAGAGCCGGCAAAATATTGCCAGCGTCGATGTTAAGACCCAGCCGTATCCAGGATTTCCGACGGACATGCAGGCCCAGTTTATGGTACTGATGAGCATCGCGGACGGTACCAGCACCATATCCGAAACCATCTTTGAAAACCGATTTATCCATGTCAGCGAATTGAGACGCATGGGGGCGGACATTCAGGTGTCCGGTAATATCGCCATTATTAAAGGAGTACCCCATTTGTCCGCTGCCCAGGTAATGGCAACCGATTTGAGGGCCAGTGCATCCCTTATCCTCGCGGGTCTGGTAGCCCACGGGAAAACAGAAGTCAATCGTGTCTATCATCTGGATCGCGGCTATCAATCCATCGAAAACAAATTTTCAGCCCTGAACGCCTCCATTCAACGGGTAAGGTAAAGAATCCGGATTTAGATGACCCGGCTTTGGTTTAACCCCGGAGGGGCGTGCTTACCGATAGTTGCTCGATGGAATAATGGAATGTTGGAAAAATGGAATATTGGGGTTTGAAAAGCGGATTATGGCCGGATTTTAGCCTCTGAGGAATGCCATCTATTTAAAATTAGATCTCATTCCGTTAAACCCTGCATTCCAATATTCCATTATTCCATGGGGCTTGCCAAGAGAATAGCGTCAAAAAAACTGTTATTCCAGTATATTATAAAAATTTTGAGACTATAGTTTGCCATGAGCGATAACACCTACTTTCGCCCCGCAATTCCGCTTCTGATTTCCCTGATATGCGGGATCCTGTTCGGGTCCGGTTTTGCGGGATACGGGATTTGGGCCACAGCTGCTGTTATTGTTTGTAGCGGTTTCTGTTTGCGGCAAATTGTACGCAAAAACAATGTACGTATCCTTCCAATTCTACTTTTTGTTTCCCTGGGTTACCTGTCCGTCCAACCCTGGGTATCTCCCAGGCTGCCTGCCAATCATATCCTTCACTTCTCGGATACCCATCGCTGGGAAATTATAGGGCGAATCGTCGATGAACCGCGGAAAATAAATAACCGCACGCGATTTCATCTGCAGGCGACATCCCTTGGTGGTGATGGTCAAACACGGGCTGTCAGCGGAAAACTGCGTGTGACAGCGCTCGGCGATATCCCGGACCTTTCTGCAGGGGATTTTGTTCGGTTCAACAGTCGAATCAGGTCGCTTACCAATTTTAAAAACCCCGGTGGGTTTGACTACAAGAAATATATGGCTTTTAAAGGCATTCGGGCATCCACCTACCTTAAAGCAGACACGCTTGTTGTCATCCATAAGCATCCCGCGGGGGGATTTTTTCGAATCATAGACAGCGTTCGCAGCACATTTGCCGGCCTGATTGAAAAATCCGGGCATACCCAGGTCCAGGGGGTGCTTAAGGCCCTCATTATCGGAGATCGATCCCAGATTTCTGCTGAAACCAGGCAAGCCTTTAATCGGGCCGGAGTGGGGCATTTGCTGGCAATCTCAGGACTGCACATCGGGATTGTGGCCACCGTGGCGTTTGGCTTTTTTCACCGGCTGATGACGCGTTTCAAACCTTTTTTATGGCGGGCGTGGACCCGCAAAGGAGCGGCGCTCTTATCCCTGCTGCCGGTATTTGCCTATGGGATGATGGCGGGTTTTACACCGTCTACCCAGCGTGCTGTCATTATGGTCTCGATATTTTTATTGACTTTTTTATTCGAAAGGGAGCAGGATCCCTTAAACACGCTGGCCCTGGCCGCACTGATAATTCTGGTTGCCGATCCGCCGTCTCTTTTTTCCATATCCTTCCAGCTATCCTTTACAGCCGTATTCGCCATAATTTACGGATTTTCCTGGATGCAAAAGCGGCCGTCGGCACCGAAAACACCAATACCAGGCAACCGGCGATTACGTTTAATCAGCAGGCTGATTTCTTTTTTCCTGGTCTCTTTTTTTGCGATTTGTGGCAGTCTACCGCTGGTCGCAGCCCATTTTAATCAGATATCGCTGGTTGGGCTAGTTGCCAATTTCATCGTGGTTCCATTGGTTGGATTCCTTGCCATCCCTTTGGGTCTGGTGGCTCTGTTCGTGTCGCCGTTGAGCACGACGGCGACTTTTTGGTGTATTCAGGCAAGCAGCGGAATCCTGACTCTCGCTTTGGGAGTGGTGCAATTTTTTGCTGATTTGCCCTTCGCCGCCATCAAAACCGTTACCCCGGGCCTGCTTGAAATCGGTTGCTTTTACGTTTTGTGCTGGGCCCTGTTGAATTTGCACCGCCAACCGCAACTTGCAGCAGGAAAACCCGGGAGCGGTTCAGCATTAAAGTCCGTCACAAGCAATTTTAAGATGTCGCCTGCCGGTGCCGATTCCGGCCGGGGAAAATTACAGGGCATATTCCGGAGGTTGCAGGTTAAAAGGATTTCGCAAAGCGATCTGGCAAAAGCAGCCCTGGTATTGGTCCTCGTTACCCTGGCTGCCGATACGTGCTATTGGTTGTACCAGCGGTTCGGATATGCCGATCTCAGGGTTACAATCATCGATGTCGGCCATGGCAGCTCTTCTTTGCTGGAATTTCCCGGAGGCTATACCATGCTGATCGATGGCGGCGGATTCGCGGATAACTCGGCGTTTGATGTGGGCGCAGTGATAGTTGCACCACTTTTGTGGAGAAAGAAAATTCGAACCGTGGATACGCTGATTCTCTCTCATCCCAACAGCGATCACCTCAATGGGCTGATCTACATCGCCGGGCACTTTCATGTCAAAAAAGTATGGACCAACAGTGAAACACAAAATACCTTGGGATACAAAAAATTTATGGAGGTTATCAAAAACAAGAAGATTGTTTTGCCTTCATTTGCGGATATGCCGCAAAAACATTGGATCAACGGTGTCAAAGTGGATTTTTTGTATCCTCCGACTGGATTTTTAAAACGGAAAGAAAAGGAAAAGTGGCGCAATACCAATAACAATTCCCTGGTTGTGAAGGTATCAATGGGATCAACTTCTTTTCTTTTCCCCGGAGATATCATGGCAGCGGCGGAAAAAGAGCTTGTCGGCCTAGCCGGGAGAAAATTAAACAGCACGGTCCTGATTGCGCCTCACCATGGCAGCCGATCGTCGAGCAGCACCGCTTTTTTAGGGGAAGTAAATCCTGATGTGATCGTTGTATCTTCCGGCCGCCAAAGCCGGTTCAAATTGCCACATCCGGCAACTTTAAATAAATACCAACAACTTGGTTCTTCGATTTTCCGCACCGACATCAACGGTGCGGTTTCTCTGTCAACAGACGGTCAACAGCTTGAGATCAGGCCCTTTATTGCATTTTGAAATTTTCAGTCCATGGCTGCCAGGACTTCATACCCCTCTTTTTCTAATGTCTTTTTGATGGGCTCCGTCTTGCACACCCCGAGCCTGAAAAAGTAAATTTGCCGGCCTGTCTGTTGGGCCGTCCTGCCGGCATTGATAATATCTGCGCCCATATCATTTATAATCTGCAAGGCTTTTTTAAAACTGCCGGGCTGATCGCCGATGACCACATCGATACGGGAGGTGGATGAGAGGATGCCCATCATATCGATAAAGGTTCGCAGAATATCCGTGGCCGTTATAATGCCGGCCAGTCGGCCGTCCTTGACCACCGGCATGCCGCCGATTTTGTGATTGTAAATCAGTTGGGCGGCGATTTCGATATCATCGTCCGGACTCACCGTGATGGGATTTTTGATCATCAGATCCCGCAGGTTCAGATCCCCCAGCATGGAAGGAATAAGACCCTGTTTCAAATCCGTCAATGTGATAAATCCCACAAGTTTATTGCCCTTTGAAACCACCGGCAGATGTCGTATCGAATTGATTTTCATCAACTCGATCGCCTCACTGATGGATGCCTGGGCCGTTATGGTAATCGGGTTTGGAATCATCAAGGAGTTAATTTTCATGACAAGATCCCCCTAGGAATGAAGAATGACGAATGTTGATTGATGAATGATCATAGATAAACGATGCATGAAGACTGTCGGTCGAATATGGACCATTTGTTGTTACTTAGCGGAAAGTTTCGAATAAAACAAGGATAAGATCGGTTGAAACCCTTAAATCGTCGTTCGGCATTCGTCAATTGTCATTTCTTCGTTGTCCTGGGCACATAACTGCAGAGGGGTTCTTCTGCGAGAAAATTACCGGTGGCCTCAAAGGCTCTGGCCCGACAACCGCCGCACACCCGTTTAAATTCACAGGGACCGCATTTGCCTTCGAGTCTGTCATAATCGCGCAAAGCCGTAAATACGTCGGCATGCTGCCAGATATCGGCAAAGGAGCGGTGTCTAACGTTGCCGCAATCTGCATTCAGAAATCCGCAAGGCTGAACGTCGCCGCGATGGGAGATAAAGCAGAAGCCGATACCGCCCAGACAACCCCGTGTTACAGCGTCCAGCCCATGGGTTTTAAAGGAGATCGACTTGCCTTCTTCTTTGGCCCGCTGCCTGAGGATCCGATAGTAGTGCGGGGCACAGGTGGCCTTGAGATCCAGCGGTGTTTTGTCCCGCTGGTCATAGAACCAGTTTAATGTTTGTTCATATTCGGCGGCGTTTATTTCTGTGTCGACGATATACTTTCCACGACCGGTGGGAACCAGAAGAAAGATATGATGGGCAACCGCACCGCGTTCGACAGCCAGTTGCTGGATCTGCGGAATCTGGTCAAGGTTCGTTTTGGTAATGGTCGTGTTTACCTGAAAATCCAACCCGACTTTCTTTGCAATTTTCATGGCATTGATGGCGCCTTCAAAAGCACCGTCTACCTTTCTGAAACTGTCATGACTGCGGGCCGTGGCACCGTCGAGGCTGATACTGATGCGTTTGATCCCGGCGGCCACCAGTTTTTTAGCAACATCTTCGGTGACCAATGTTCCGTTGGGCGCCATGACCATCCTAAGGCCTTTCTGCGTGCCGTAGGCGGCGATGTCAAATATGTCCTCCCGCAGCAGGGGTTCCCCGCCCGTTAAAATGATGATCGGCTTTGCGACCTCGGCGATTTGATCAAGGAGCCGAAAGGCTTCGGCGGTGTCGAGTTCCCCGGAGTAAGGGCCCGTGGTTGCCGAGGCCCGACAGTGAATGCAGGCAAGATTACAGTTGCGCGTGGTTTCCCAGGCCACGAGGCGCAACGAAGACCGCTCGCTTCCCTGGTGGCTAAGTGCGCTGTGATCAGGCGCTTCAGGATGTTGGTTTTTCATATATTTAACGTTACTTAGGCCCTTAGGGGCATTTATCTGCAACATGTTGTGAGAAACTGAAGGTTTCAGGTGTTAGGTTTCAGGGAAAGGGGATGTTAGATACTGACACCTGACACCTGAAACCTATATAAATCAGGATTGCAGCTCCTGAGCCGCCTCGATGGCAAAATACGTCAGGATGAGGTCCGCACCGGCACGCTTGATGGCCGTAAGCGTTTCCATCATCACCTTCGGACCGTCAATCCAGCCCAATTTTTCAGCCGCTTTTATCATGGCATACTCTCCGCTGACATTGTAGGCTGCCACAGGAAGATCGATCTCTTCGCGTATCCGGCAGATGATGTCGAGGTAGGCCAGGGCAGGTTTTACCATGATAATATCCGCACCTTCCTCGATATCCATCGTGGCTTCCCGAATGGCCTCCAATGCATTGGCCGGATCCATCTGATAGGTTCGGCGATCGCCGAATTTGGGTGCAGAATCGGCGGCATCGCGAAACGGTCCGTAATATGCCGAGCAATATTTGGCAGCATAGGACATGATGGGGACCTGACTGAAGCTGTTTTCATCCAGAATTTCGCGAATCTCACCGATGCGGCCGTCCATCATGTCCGAAGGGGCAACCATGTCGGCTCCGGCTTTGGCGTGTGACAGTGCCGCACGGGCGATCAGGTCCAGCGAAGCATCGTTATCGATGGTATTGCCGTCCACCACACCGCAATGCCCATGATCTGTATATTGACACAGACACACATCGGTGACGGCAACCAGGTCCGGCAATTTTTCTTTCAGCGCCATCGTTGCTTTTTGAACGATGCCGTTTTCAGCATAGGCCTGGGTGCCGAGGGCGTCTTTTTTTTCAGGGATGCCAAAAATGATAATCGCGGGAATATTTAGGTCGTAGGCTTGTTGAGCTGTTTTAAGAAAATTGTCTATGGACAGATGAAACTGTCCGGGCATCGATGGGATGGGACTTTTTATATCCTTGCCGGCAATGACAAACAGGGGCAGGATGAGATCGTTCACTGATAGACTGGTTTCGCGGATCATGCGTCGCAGGTTTTCACTTTGCCGTAAGCGCCGGGGCCGGTAATCTGGAAATAGCATAAAATCGTCCTTCTCTTAATTGAATGTGGCAGGAGTAAAAAATCGTTACTGGATTGTCCAAATCTCTGCCCGGATAAACTGGCCTCCGGCTCGTAGATCTGAACCTACGGCTCGGAGAGAAATAACAAATTACAAGCACCAAATTGCAAATAAACTCCAAATTACAATATCTAAATCTCAAATAATATCAAACTCCAATTGTTTGGAATTTGGAATTTTAATCATTGTGATTTATTTGGTATTTGTGATTTGGAATTTGGAATTTTTTTAATTGCTGAAACCTGAACACCGAAACCTTACCTTACCTTCCTTACAAGATGTTTTCAGATAGAACCCGATAAGGGCTTAATCGCAGTGTATCGGGGTATGGGTCAGCGCGATTTCTTCATCAGTCAGATAACAGGCGGGATCCGGTGCCCAAATATCGCCGCTGACCGCTTCGGCCCGCACCCTGAAATTACCACCGCAAATATCCAGCCAGTTGCACGTAGCGCATCGTCCTTTCACATATTTTTTCTTTTCCTTCAGCTTGCCCATCAGCGTTTCGGAGGTGTCCGTCCAGATTTGCGAAAAGGGCCGGTCTTTTATATTGCCAAAACTGTGGTGACGCCAGAATTGATCGGCATATACCTCGCCATCCCAACTGACGCATCCAATACCGCGGCCGGAATTGTTACCTTCATTCCATTTTAGGAGCTCCAGGACTTCTTTGGCCCGCGCGGGATTTTCTTTCAGCAGCCTCAGGTAAATGTAGGGCCCGTCAGCATGGTTATCCACCGTCAGGACTTCTTTGGGCTTGCCTTTGTCAAATAAGCGCCTGGTTTCATCAATGATGAGATTCACAGCCGCCCGGGTGCCTTCATGGCTAAGATCTTCTTTTATCAGCTCGGTTCCACGGCCGGCATAGACGAGGTGGTAAAAACAGACCCTGGGGATATCCATTTCTTCGAGGAGTTGGAATATTTTCGGTATTTCGTTGACATTGAATTTGTTGACGGTAAAACGAAGCCCGACTTTTATTCCGGCGGCCTGGCTGTTTTTGATGCCTTCCAGGGCAGAACGAAACGCGCCGCTGACCCCTCTGAAGCGATCGTTTATTTCCTCCATGCCGTCCAGACTGATGCCGACATAAGACAGCCCGATTTCTTTTAAGTTACGGGCCATCTCAGGCGTGATTAAGGTGCCGTTGGTGGAAATAACCGCCCGCATTCCTTTTTCCACGGCATAGGCCGCCAGCTGCGGAAGGTCTTTGCGTACGAGGGGCTCTCCTCCCGAAAACAGCATGACCGGAGAGCCGAATTCGGTAAGATCATCAATTAATTGCTTGCCCTGATCAGTGCTCAGCTCATTGTCAAAGGAAGTATTTTTTGCGTGGGCATAGCAGTGGACGCATTTCAAATTGCATCGTCGCGTCACGTTCCAGACAACAACGGGGCGCTTGTCTTTGGAAAATTGCAGCAAATGGGAAGGCAGCTGCGAGGAATCACGTCCGTAGCGAAGTGCATCGGAAGGCTCAACGGTCCCGCAATATAGCTTTGATATTCCAATCATTACAGGCCTGCGTTGTCTTTAATCAGGTTGCCGATATACTCTTCCGGATCGAATAAGGCCTGGCGCGTGATGAAAAAACGGTTGCGACCGGTTTTTTCCCGGGCGAGTTTAAGGCCGTGCTGAAAGTCCTGGTCTATTTTTTCGTAAATTATCTTAGACTCGACGAAGGACTCTACCAGCTGTTCAATGATAAAATCAATAGCGTCCTCTTCCAAAACGATATTAATATCATGGTCTTTAAAAAAATACAGTTCAATCTTTTTAATTTCGTCGTAATAAGATTTTATCTTTTTTATCACATTGCCGATATCCATCGTGTTTTTGACATAACACATGGCGACCAGATCAATGCGCGACGGTGTCAGGGTCAGGCTATATTTTTCTGTCAGATTGGGTTTATTATTTTTCAGGTATTCCTTGATATTTTCTTTTTCCTGCTGCATCAGCCTATCAAAAAGCTCAACTGTTTTATGCTTCTGGCCGGAATCAGTAAGCGCCATGATCGATGCTTGCGGTTCTTCGAGGATACTGGAAGTGGCGGGAAATTTTTTTATACCGGCAGACGGTAATTTCCGTTCATACTCAAGCAGCGCCTTTTCAACCGCACTGACCAACCCCCTGGCACCGGTATTTTCGGCAGCGGCATGCCCGGCCAGCGTTTGCAATAACCGGTCTTCAAACTTTATCTCGATATCGTAAGCCGCAAAATCAAGCTTTTTACCTATAATTATGGGATTGTTGGGGTTTTTGAGGATACAGTAAAGATCCTCTTCGGTTAAATGTTCAAAAACCGCTCGGACCGGCAGACGCCCGACGAATTCCGACTCAAAGCCAAATTCGATTAAATCTTCGGAGCGGACATTTTGTAAGATATCGATCTGGTCCTCGGCTTTTTGAATACGGGCGCCAAATCCGATGCCCTGCCTGGAAAGTCGTTTCTGGATGATAGGCGCCAGCTCACCAAACGCCCCGCTCATTATAAACAGGATGTTGCCGGTGTTGACGGAACGTTTTTCGCGTTTGCCGGTTTTGCGAAATTGCTCGATTTCCTGGATCATTGAAATGGGGTCATGGGGAACTTTTAAATCGACTTCGGTCTCCTCCATCGGTTTGAGCAGTGCCCGCTGGACACCAGTGCGGGACACATCAGCACCGATCAGGTTGCGGCTCGATGCAATTTTGTCGATCTCATCGATATAGACAATACCGTACTGGGCCAGTTCGATGTCATCGTCGGCTTCGCGAACCAAATCCCTTACGAGATCTTCAACATCGCCGCCGACATACCCGGTCTCGCTGAATTTGGTGGCATCCCCTTTGACAAACGGCACCCCGATTTTATTCGCTATTAACTTAACTATATAGGTTTTGCCAACACCGGTGGGCCCGATCATCAGCACGTTGTTCTTGATGCTGCCGACCATACTGCCCATGGGGTCATCTGATTCGATCGAGCGGTTTATGCGGTTGAAGTGAGTGCAAATTTTGGTCGCCAAAATGGCCTTGGCGTTATCCTGTTTGACAACGTACTGATCGAGGTATCCAATGAGTTCCTCCGGCTTTAGATCAAAGTTTATTTTTTGCCCGCTTTTGCCGGATTCTTTGGTTTTGTCCGGAACAGCTTCCTGGGTCAAAACCATCGGCGATACGATTTTTACATTACCACCAAATTTTTTTGCCAGGAACTCACTGATTTCTTTTTCCAATTCTTTGGGATCGGGTATTTTTTCACTGTGCTCTTTCATTACTCTAAATTATAAACACATCCGATCGAAATGCAAGTGGTGAACTTGGCTATTCGCAGTTCTGTGAATATTAATATAAATATATGATAATATTAATTAATTTTAAAACGTTGAAGTTTGCTCTAGGTCCCTATCCGGATTTATCTGACAACATGTTGTCAGAAAATTGAGGTTTCTGGTGTCGGGTGTCAGGTTTCAGTATCTAACATCTCCTTTCCCTGACACCCGACACCTGAAACCTACATAACTTATCGGAGTGCTTGCTGCCCTTCAGGGGCAACTTTTTCCGAACGTCGCCTCGGAAAAAGCTTAGTACCTATTTATTGAAATCACATCATATTTGCACATGATTTATGGCATAGCCAGATTGAATATTTAAACAATTCTATCGATTTTAATAGAAAAGACAGAGCGACACGCGGCGCAAGCGCCTGCGCTGCGCGAGCGATACCACAAATCTTCAATCTTCAATCGTCAATATTCAATTCCCCGATAAATCGGGATTTACGCTTCGCTACAACCCCGGCAGCGGGATCACTGCTGCGCTGCGACCGGCTTGTCCGGGTTGGGCTTTCCATCGCAAGCTGTATCAGGCAGTCAGTATTTCCCTTAACTTTCCGGATACCTCCCCCATTCTATAGGGTTTTTGTAAAAATCCGTCACAACCCCGCTGTAATATTTGTTGGGCCTGGCCATCCATGCTATGGCCACTTGAAAGGAGGACCTTCACATCTTTATTGATTTCCTTAATAATATCATATACTTCTCCTCCATTCATTCCAGGCATAACCATATCCAGGATGACCATATCAATTTCGGCCTTGTTTTCTCTGTATGCGCAGACAGCCTCTTTGCCGCTTTTAGCTTCAAGCACTGAATAGCCCAATTTTTCCAGGACTTTAACGTTTACATCCAAAACCATTTCTTCATCATCCACCAGTAAAATAGTACCACTGCCACTGACAATTTGATTGTCCGGTTCTTTTTTTCCAGGGTGCTTTTCTCGGATGGCCGGCAGATAGATATTGAAGACCGTCCCCCGGTTTTTTTTCGATTTCACTGTAATATAGCCACCATGGTTTTCGATAATGCCAGAGGCAGAAGCCAAGCCAAGGCCCGTTCCCCTTCCCATTTCTTTGGTGGTAAAAAATGGATCAAAAATACGCTCCTGGATTTTCTTGTCCATACCCGTACCGGTATCCGCTATGGTCAGCTTGACATAGATGCCCGGCTGTGGATTGTAAACACCGTTTTTCATATCTTCGTGAGTTACGTTCTCACTTGTCAGGCTCAACTTGCCACCGGCGGGCATGGCATCCGCAGCGTTTACAAAAAGATTTAATAAGACTTGTTCCATTTGCCCGCTGTCTGCCTGGATTTCATATAAATCAGGTGAAAAATTCTTATGAATGCTAATATCTTTTCTCATTCTGCCAAAGGTTTCAGCAGTTTCCTGAATAACATGATTCGGATTAACGGGCTTAAGTTCATACTTACCCTTGCGAGCATATCCAAGAAGCTGACCGGTTAATTTTGAACCGCTTTGAATCCTGTCTTCAATACTCATCAAGGCGCTGTATTGTGGATGAGATTCATCCGTATCGAGTAACATCAAGGAGACATTTCCCTGAATCGCCATCAGGAGGTTGTTAAAGTCATGGGCGATACCGCCGGCAAGGGTACCGATGGCTTCAATCTTCTGGGCCATTTGAAGTTGCGCCTGAAGCCGTTTCCGTTCGCTAATGTCACGCAAATTGATGACGCTGCCCTCCGATTTGCCGTTTCGATCGTAATATATAGATCCGCTGATAACGACCGGTATAATTTGACCATCCTTGGTGTATCGACACGTCTCAGTAGCAGAGACATTTTTTCCAGCTATGACGGTTTCGATCATCTGCTTGGTTTCCGGCCAGTTTTTTTCAGGGACAAACATGTCCATTTTTTTACCCTTGCATTTTTCCAAGGTCCAGCCGAATACTTTCGAAAAAGCATGGTTGAAAAAATTTACCTTGCCCTCTACATCATAGATGACAACAGGGTCGGGATTTGCCTCCAGGGCCGCGCGAAATCGGACTTCACTTTCGCGCAACAATTTTTCTGAGCGCTTCTGTTCCGTTAGATCAATCATTATCCCGCGCAAGCCAACCGGTTTGTCTTCTCGCAGAATTCGATTTGCATAAATCATAACGGGAAACTTGCTGCCGTCAACTCTTTGAGAGGTGTATTCGACACTGCCTACTTTTTCACCGTTTAATACATTGCCGATATTCACCAAAGCCCTATCACGATCTTGCGGCACCAGCATATTCAAAGCCTTCAGGCCATTGGCCATGTCTGCCTGGCTGTAGCCGAAAAGATCAAAGGCATTCTGGTTGGCAAATGTAATCATGCCATTTTCATCTGTTTCAAAGACAATTTGCGGCAAAGAATTGGCCAGTTCCTTATATTTTTCCTGACTTTCTCTTTGAGCCGCTTCCAATTGATCAAGGCGTGCTATGTTTCGCAAAAAGAAATACAACAAACAAGGCGCAACAATCGTCGGAATAATTACAGCAACAGCCATGTCTTCGGGTATAATCCAGCCCCAAACCCCGGAAAGTATGACATACAAAAAAACTGCGAAGGGAATTGATACCGCTGCAAGCAAAAGTGTTGGGCTCATTAAACCAAGCCTCAATATTAGATTTCGTATCACCCTGTTTCTCCGGATCCGAATAGTGCTTGTTGACCCATATATACGGACGGTTTATTCATTTGATTCATATACTGTTTATGATCAAATTTTTTTTCAATTGTAATTATATCGTCATTGATGCGGTTAAACTTGAGCGGCCGGGCCGATAGGTGTCAATTTACCATGGTTTTTTTATGATAAGTGTGCAATAGGGTTATCAAAATAAATCTTCAAGGTGTATGCCAGGCATTCGGCAAGAAGGGGGGACTTGGAAATGAAAGGCGCTCAATCTTATAATTTTGTCTCATCCGCCTGTGTTCTCGCACGCGAAGTATCAAGGAGACGCCATGGTTGAAATCCAGATTCAAGCAGATATTTTTAAAGAATATCCGACCTTCCGGCGCGGGATTGTGGTGGCCAGAAATGTCCATAACCAGGGCCATTCCAGGGCTCTGGAAGCCCAGCTTGCGAAGGTAATTGCTGGCGCTGCCGAAAATCCCCGTGACATAAAATCGGATCCACGCACAGCAGTATGGAATGAAGCGCATCGTCAATTCAATTCCAATCCGAATAAATTCCCACCCGCCCACTGCGCCCTTTTAAAGCGCGTGCAGAAATCCGGGACCCAAATCCCCTTCATTAATAAAATCGTCGCTGTCATGAATTACAATTCCATCAAAGATGCAACCCCAGTCGGTGGTGACGATTTAATGCATGCCGGCCAATGTCTGGAGCTTCGATATGCGACCGGCAGTGAGAATTTTACTCCCCTGGGACGTTCTGATGTCTCGGAGCATCCCTATCCAGGCGAGATCATATACGTGGTTGCAGAGTCAAACGAGGTTATGTGTCGCCGCTGGAACTGGCGCAATGGTCATAACACCCGTATTACCGAAGAAACCCAAACTATCATTATGAACATCGATGTCCTGGGTGAGCAGAGCGAAGCCAGAGCAGTTGAAACGCGGGACCGGGTGGCCGGGATGCTTGAGGAATTCTGTCAGGCGCAAACCAATACAACCCTGCTGACGCCTTCTAATCCTTTCTACCAACTTGCTGTTTAAGAACCTATAATGATCCATTCCAAGATTTCACATGAGACTGAAAGCCAAAAACACTGAGTGGTCTTCCTTTAGTCTTCAGCCTTTCTATTTCGACCGATCCTTTCCGAACATTAGCTGTTTGAGGCGAGGCAAAAACAAGTCCATCAACATGTCTTTGGCTAGATTTCGAGTTAACTGATATCTCCATAGAAGCCCAATCCACTTTTATATCTATTGATATTGGGAATGAGGATAGAGATGTGGCGTGGGGATATCACAAAGCATTCTTTTTAGATTGCTTTAAAAAACTTTTGATCTTCATAAATGGTGTGGCCTAGAAACCAATCTGTTAAAAAACCAAGAAATTCATCTACGGTTTTCAAACCACGATTTAAATCCTCGGCATGATGATTAAACTCTTCAAGGAGCTCTAAATGGCGCTGATGGTGGTTATTGACTCCCGCAAGATTGCAAGAGGTTGCGATATTCTCTTCTGAAGTAAAATGAAAATCTGCATACTTTCTTAATTCAATTATCAGCTTTTTTTTATAAGCAGCATCATTTGTTTGTCTAAAGTTTATCCCTACTCGATTAATAAGGTCTACAAAATAGCGATGTTGCAAATCAACATATTCATTTCCAGTCTCAAAATCTAATTGCCATTCCAATTCCATAATATCCTCTTTTCTGTTTAAATAAATTTCATATCACAACTGCGGATTTAACAAAATGCTAAATCATTTGTTTTTAGGTGTTTGGAATTAATATAATTTTCATAAGAGAGTAAGCCTATTAATTCCAATCAATTAACTGTCTAAATGACGTGGTCTTGTTAACGACTGCGGGGCACTTGATTTTTGACAGAGAAACCTTTATGCTGGCAACTAAACCGATTTTGACCTAATCCGGATAAGTCGGAATTGAAAATTTAAGATTGCAAATTGAATATTTGTGGATGTCGCATCGCTTCACCTTTTTGTAAATGGAAAGAATTCTTTAAATATTCAATAATTTACAGGATATGCGCTCCACAGTGTAAAACAAACGACCGTTAAGGGAGGATAACCTATCAGAAGTAAGTACGGGCAAGTCATGTTTCATTCACATCAAACAAAAAAGGAGGCTAATATGACAACATTGGATCGTATCGAAAAGCTGTTTGCAGAAGGGAAAATCAGCCGGAGGCAATTTCTGGCCCGGGCAGCGGCCCTTGGATTGACGGCGGCCGTATCACCGGCCCTGCTTTCCAGCCCGGCCGGGGCTGCGGTGCCGAAAAAAGGCGGGCATTTTATCCAGGCCCAGACCGGAGGCTCGACGACCGACACGCTGGATCCGGCAACCCACACGTCGAGCTGGAACATCAATGTGGAATTGCAGCTGAGAAACTGCCTGGTAGAGATTGATGACAAGTTTCAGCCCAAGCCGTCACTGGCCGAGAGCTGGGAATCCTCGCCGGATGCCAAGAAATGGATATTCAATCTGCGCAAGGGCGTGGAATTTCACGACGGAAAGCCGCTGGATGCACAGGATGTGATCTATACCATGAACCACCACCGCGGGGAAGATTCCAAATCGGCTGCCAAGCCTTACCTCGAGCCGGTCCAGGACATCAAGGCCGACGGCAAACATCGCGTGATTTTCGAACTTGACGCCGGTGTCGCCGACTTTCCGTTCATCATGTCCGACTATCATCTGACCGTGTTTCAGGATGGCACCAAAGGCAAGGAATTCGAAAAGGGGATCGGCACGGGCGGCTACATCCTTGAGCAATGGGAACCGGGTGTCACCGCCATCACCGGACGAAATCCGAACTACTGGAAGGAAGGCCGCGCCCACTTCGACAAAGTGGAAACCCTCGCTATTAGCGATGTCAATGCCAGGACCAACGCCGTCAAGACCGGGCAGATTCACTTCATGGACCGCTGCGAGCGCAAAACGGTTCATCTCTTGAAAAGGTCAAAAGGCATCGAGATCATCGCGGTGACGGCGACATTCCACTACACCATGCCCATGCACACCAAGATGAAACCTTATGACGACAACAATGTCCGTCTGGGCCTCAAGTACGCCGTCAACCGTGACGAGATGGTCAAACGCATTCTAAACGGTTACGGCGAGACCGGCAACGACCACCCGATCGCACCGGTCAACCGTTATGTTGCCAAAGATCTGCCAAAACGGCAGTACGATCCGGAAAAGGCCAAATTCTACTTAAAGAAGGCCGGCATGGAGGACCACACGTTTAACCTGCACACCGCTGACGCCGCCTTTCGGGGTGCCGACGATGCCGCCATCCTGTATCAGGAGCACGCCAAAAAAGCCGGCATCAAAATCAATGTGGTCCGGGAGCCCAGCGACGGCTACTGGGACAATGTCTGGACGAAAAAAGAGTTCTGTATGTGCTACTGGAGCGGACGTCCGACCGAAGACCTGATGTTTTCCGTGGCCTATGCGGCCGATGCGCCCTGGAACGATGCCCACTGGGATACCAGCGAACGCTTCAACCAGCTGCTGGTGGCCGCCAAGGCGGAACTCGACGATAAAAAACGGGCCCAGATGTATGCCGATATGCAGGAAATCTGCAAGGATGAGGGCGGCACCATTATCCCCATGTTCGCCCAGATCGTGGAAGCGAACTCCGACAAAATCGGCCATGGCCCCATTTCGGGCCACATGGAAGCGGATGGACAGCGTAACGCTGAACGCTGGTGGTTCAAATAAACACGTATAAATAAAAAATAATGAAAGCCGGGACCTCATATCCCGGCTTTTTATCAGGTGCCCGAAGCGAAAATGAAGCCTAATTCATGCAACCTGGTGATGTCTGCTGTGTTCGGTGGCCGCCACGGTCAGCGACCGCCGGTTGGCAACCCCACTTCCATCGCCTGCCATGGACTTATGGACAAGACCGGCGTGTCGTTCCCGGAAGCGCATCTCGATGCCCGGGCCATGGCTGACCTGGCCCTGGCCGGATGCGAGGTCCTTGGCTTCGACACGGTCATGCCCGAGTATTCCGTGGTTCAGGAAGCCGCCGCTTTAGGGGCGCAGGTGGATTGGGGCGATCGCGACAAGATGCCGGACGTCAAGGCCTTTCCCAACGCCGATTTTACCGATATTGTGATACCGAGCGATTTTCTTGAAAAACCCTCCTGCCGGGTGGTTCTGGACGCCATTTCCATTCTGCGGCGCCAGGTGGGCGGCCGGGTAGCCATCATCGGCAAAGTCATGGGTCCCTGGACCCTGTCCTATCATATGGCCGGCACCCAGAACTTTCTGCTATCATTAGGTATGGGCGAAAAGGCCAGGGTGACAAAAATGCTGCGGCAGCTTATGCCGGCCACGATTGCCTTCATCAACGCGCAATTTTGTGCCGGAGCGGACATCGTTGTATTGGCCGACCATGCCACCGGCAACCTGGTAGGGCCTTATCATTACGAGGAACACCTGCTTCCCATTCATGGGGAAATTACGGCTCAAGTGGGGGGACCGCTCATTCTGCATGTCTGCGGCAACTGCGCGGATCGTCTGGAACTCTTCGCCCAGTCGGGGGTGGACGGTTACCACTTCGAATGGCAGGTCGACTCCCGGGAGGCCCTAAATCGTGTCGGGGATGAGATCTCCCTGGCCGGAAATATTAACAACCCGCAAGCTTTGCTGCAGGGGACGCCCGAAGATGTATATAAACAGGCGCGCTATGCGATTGAGGCCGGGGTGCACATCATCGCACCGGAGTGCGCCATCCCGCTCATTACGCCGCTTGAAAATTTGCGGGCTATTGTCGAAGCAGCTATGGAAGGTTATTGAAACCCTAATTGAGCGAAGCTCAATTTGGTGGTACTGGGTATTCGGTATTGGGTATAGGCGATTAGCGGAAATCGGCGCAAATTTTATACCTCTTTGCATAATTCAACGTTGGACGTTCGATGTTCAGTCAGTTCCGCATTTCTCTTTCAAAATAACCCTGTAAGGCCCAACCCGGGCAAGCCGGAATTGAAGATTTGTGGTATCGCTCGCGCAGCGCAGGCGCTTGCGCCGCGTGTCGCTCTGTCTATACTATTTAAATCGATTAGGAGATAGCCAATAATGACGGATATTCTCGAAACAATCAAGGAGATGGTGGTTGGCGGGAAGTTTAAAAACATAGAAGAACAGGTTCAGTTGGCAGTTGACAGTGGTACCGACTTGAATCGGCTCATCAACGAAGCGCTGATCAGCGCTATGGATATTGTCGGCAAACAATTTTCCGAGGGTGACATCTATGTGCCGGAAATGCTGGTATCTGCCAGGACCATGAAACTCGGTCTTAATATCATCAAACCTTTGCTGCAGTCCGGCGAGGCCGAACATCGCGGCACCGTCGCTATGGGTACCGTTAAAGGTGATCTGCATGATATCGGTAAAAACCTGGTGACAATGATGATTGAAGGCGCCGGCTTCAAAATCATTGACCTGGGCGTGGATGTGAAGATTGAAGACCTGATTGATACCGTCAAAAAAGAGGAAGTGGATGTTTTAGGGCTTTCGGCTTTGTTGACGACCACAATGCCGGAGATGCAAAATGTCATTGAAGCCCTTGGAAGAGTCGGGCCTCAGAAATCAGGTAAAAGTGATTGTCGGCGGCGCACCGATCGATCAGGGATTTGCCGATAAAATCGGAGCGGACGGTTTCGGTGCCGATGCGGTTGACGCGGTTCAGCTGGCCCGCGAACTGATTGCTGAAAAGTAATTTAAAAGTCTGGTATAAAAAAGACGAACACTCCTGAATACATAGTCCAGGTAGATATGTTACTGATTGTGGCAGCTCAGGCCTAACAAGGTCGGACGACATCCGATTGCCCCAAAATGTTGCGGATACTCTGCAACACCGAGAAGATGGTCAGTTTGCCGGTGACCCCTTTGATCGGGTTGCGTCTTTCGATGTGAATACGCGTACCGCCGCCGTGAGCATCGATTTCAATAACCGATTCATCCAGACTGGGATCAGAGATCAGGATGGAGCGGGTCTTGTCCATGCCCAAAGTTGCCAATGCCAAGGTTGCGTGGGAATTCACATTTTTGGGGAAAAGTGGCAGCACCCCCCGGGTTGGCCCGTCATAAAGGATGACTTCACCGCTGTCCTGCCCGGGCTTCAGTTGGGGAGCTGCTGAGAAATTCAGGTTGCGTGGGTTTTTGCGCATGGTGATGGCGACTTCCTCCCAAAGAGAAAGACCATCCCGCAGGCCGTCCAATCCCAGGGTGGCCCCATGGGGAATGTAGAGGATAGTCCCATTCTCACGTCCAATTTGTCTGAGCCTGTCCTCCAGGCTTTTATCACCCAAGGCCGACACAGACATGATCATCAGGTCACATTGGCGAAGCACTGTTTCGCCATAGCGAAGCACCGCTTCGGGGTGGGCTGCTTCCACCACCAGATCCGGCTTTAGAGCCAGCAGTCCTGCGACGGTGGGCTGAAAAAGATCCGGGGTAATCTTGGCGGCGATTTCGGAATTGCTTTCATTGATACCGATCACTTGCATGTCACCGGCGAGGTCTTCGGACATGAGTTCATATAAAGAAGAACCGATCTGTCCATAGCCGATCACACCAATCCGTTTTTGTCGTTTTTCACTCATTTGTTTTTCTCCAGTTTTGCGGACCTATGATTTTTCACCACAGAGTCACGGAGGACACAGAGAATTTTAATCTTTGTGCTTATAGGGAGACCCGGCTAAAGAGTTTTGGTTTAACTGGGAAGGCGGTGATGAACAAAAAAATATCTGCACCTTCGTTGATCATAGCACTGCTTTTCAGACCTAAAATTATCTTTTTGTCAAAACATTGATGTTTTTCCTTTTCCGTCGTCTCCCCCGCCAAGGCGGGATGACCTGTCGGATTATATAAGTAAACGGTAGGCCTCCGGCAAAAAAAATAGATCTCTGTGTTCTCTGCGACTCTGTGGTGAGATCAAATTTCATCACGACTGAACTTAGTTCGCTTCGCTCACAATTGGAATAATGGAACAATGGAATGATGGCCTCCGGCTCGTAGAGTGCCTCGTAGAGCCTACGCCTCGGAGAGAATATTGGGACCATTGGTGTTCCATCTGGTTGAAAAATAATACGGTTCATGGGATAAACAAACCACTGAAGTTATGCGTTTTTGACCATTATTCCATGATTCCAACATTCCATCATTCCATGTAGGCGGCACAAAACCAGTGTCGTTAAAAGCTGCATGATTTCAATATATTATAGAAATTCCGAGACGTGTATTTAGGAAGTTGATATTTTGCGACCGGCCAGTTGGACGGCCTCCTGGATCTGGACGTATCCGGTACAGCGGCATATATTGCCCGAAAGCGCCTGCCGGATTTCGTCTTGGGAGGGCGCGGGGCATTGGTCCAACAGTGCTTTGGCGGACAGAATCATGCCGGGCGTACAAAACCCGCACTGAACTGCACCCGCTTCCAGAAAGGCCTCCTGAATGGGGTGCAGATCTTGTCCCCGGGCCAGGCCCTCAATGGTCAATATCTGCCGGTTGGCAACCTTGGCCGCCGGCAGCAGGCAGGAGGCCACCGGTTTGCCATCCAGGAGGATGGTGCAGGAGCCGCATTCGCCTTCACCGCAGCCTTTTTTGACGCCGGTGATCTTCAGCTTGCTGCGCAGGACTTCCAGGAGCGTCTCCTCCGGGGCGACCTCCACATGGGTCAGTTCTCCGTTGAGAACGAATTTTATGTTGAGTAAGCTAGTTTCTGGAAAGCATTGAATTTCCTCTCTTTTGACTTTAGACATTTCCACCCGCCCGTCCGGCCGCCCGGGCAATCACCCTGGCGGTCAAGACCTTGATCAGTTGCTTGCGGTAATCGGTGCATCCCCGCAAACAGCTATCCCGCGGGCTAGAAGCTCTGGCCGCAGCCAGGGCCGCTTCCTTAAACGCTTGGGTGTCATCGAGCCCGGCACCAACCAGGCGTTCTTCGGCCTCCGGGGCGCGAAAAGGCCGATCGGCAACCGGGCCTAACACCACCCGGGCAGCCGTGATCCTGCCGGCCTCGCTGTCCAACCAGACACCGGCGTTGACCAGCGGCAGACACAGTGCATTGCGGGGAGAAATACGGTCATAGGCATTGCCCTGGCCCGGTTGCGGGCTCTGAAGATAAAAGGCGAAAATTACCTCCTGGGTAGGATCAATTACGCTCTTACCCAAGCCGCTATAAAGGTCTTCGACCCGCAATTTTTTACTTCCGGCGGCTGAGACGATCTCAGCCTCGGCACCTAAAGCCACTAGCGCAATGGCGCTGTCAGCCGCCGGCTGGGCGCTAACCACGTTGCCGGCCAGGGTGGCCACATTGCGGATCTGGGGCGAGCCGACGCTCAGACAGGCCTGGGCGATGGCAGGCAGTCTTTCGATCAGGCGTTTGTCGGCGGCGACCTGTCCATGGGTCACGCCGGCCGCAATGACAACTTCGCGGTCATTGAATACCAATTGATCGAAGCCTTCGATGCCCTGGGTGTCAATCAGGGCTTCGGCCTGCTCTTTGCCGGACTGCAGTTTGAAAACCAGGTCCGTGCCGCCGGCCATGAGCAGTCCTTTGCCGTCAAACTCGGTCAGATAACCGAGGCATTCTTCGACACTGGCCGGGGTCAGGTAAAATTTAGCACTCATAGGTCACCCCCATCACATTCCGGGTAGAGAGCGAAAAAAATCTTCTCAGCAGTTATCGGAAGATCCGTTATGCGTACGCCCACGGCGTCATGCACCGCATTGGCAATCGCCGGTGCCATCGGAATCAGGGCGGGCTCACCGACCCCCTTGGCACCATACGGGCCAATCGGGTCCATGCTCTCCACCAGGATCGATTTTACCTCGGGCATGTCGCTAAGTGTCATCATGTTGTAGTGTCGCATATTGGTGGTTTTAAGGCGGCCGTTTTCGTAAATCACGTTTTCGTAAATCCCGTAGCCCCCACCCTGGGCGATGCCGCCGTAAATCTGTCCCCTGACGCCCATGGGGTTGATGGCATACCCCACGTCATGGGCGGCGGCGACCCGCAAAAGTCGCACCTGTCCGGTTTCCGTATCGACTTCGACCTCCACCGCCTGGGCGGCATAGGTGTAAGCGCTGGAGTAGTCGCCGTAAAAATTTTCGTCGGCGCCTTGGGTAGGGGGATCATAGGCGATATAGGCTGTCAAAGGCACTGTTTTGCGGGTACGGATGGCGATGCGGCAAGCTTCCGCTACGGTCATGCTTTTTTCCTCGTAACCCTTGGCGAAGATTTTGCCGGCTTTAATGTCCAAGTCTTCGGCGGCAATTTCTAAGTGATCCTCTGCCAGGGCTAAAAGCTGCTTGCGCACTTCCAGCGCCGCCAGCTTGGCCGCCTTGCCGGCCACGGTGGTCACCCGGCTGGAGTAAGAGCCGAAACAAAAGGGGCTGGAGTCGGTACTCAGGGGCATCACCTTGACATCCTCCACCGGGATGCCCACCGTTTCTGCCGCGATCTGGGATATCACCGTACTGGCTCCCTGGCCCATGTCACTCTCCCCATGGAAAACACAAAGCTTGCCGTCCTCATGAAACCGCATCATGGAGGAGGAGCCGTCGAAGCTTTCACCGCCGCGGTTGCCGGAGACGTGGTTCATACAGGCCAGGCCGATGCCCCGCCGGATGCGGCCGGCATCCTCCTCCCCGGGCAGGCGGTCCTCCAGGATCGCGTTGCGGGCCTTTTCGATGCACTCACTCAACCCGCAGCTTCTGAGGTTCCAGCCGTGCAAGGTCAGGTCCCCTTGACGGGAAGCGTTCTTCAACCTTACCGCTACGGGGTCCAGACCTATCTTACGGCAGCAGACATCGATCATGGATTCCATGGCAAAGTGGGCCTGGGTGTTGCCGTATCCCCGGAAACCGCTGGTGGGGGTGGTATTGGTGTAAACCACGCGGGACCGGACGCGGCTGGCCTTGAAGCGGTAAAGGCAGTCGGTACGGATGGACATATTAAGGGTTACCTTGGCTGCGGCCCAGGTGTTGGCGCCGTTGTCGGTGACGATATCCATCCCTTTGCAGAGCATGGTGCCATCATTTAAAAACCCCATGGTGACCTTGATGCGTGCCGGTACGCGTGGCCGGCTGGCCAAAAATTCCTCTTCACGGGTCATGATGTATTTGACCGGTCGGCCGGCCTTTTTGGCCAAAAGTGCGACGATCGGATGAAAATTGCGGATCCATATCTTGCCGCCGAAAGCACCACCGATGGTCGGCGCCTTGACCACAATGTCACTGGGATCCATGTCCAGCGCTTTGGCCAGTTCGGCGCGGCCCTGGAAAATGGCCTGCAGACCGGTGTAAACTTCCAGACGCGTGTCCGGCAACCATTGCGCCATTGCGCCGAAGGGTTCGAGATAGCTGGGCAGGACCCGGTGAGTGGCAAACTCTTCCCGGAAGACGTGGTCACAGGCAGCCAGAGTCTTTTCGAAATCACCCCTTTCGATTTCATAAGTTTTGGCAATATTACCGGGTTTCTCCGCGTGTATCAAGACCGCGCCGTCCCTGAGTGACTGCTCGGGATCGAAAAGTGCAGGCAGGGGTTCATATTGAATCCGAATGAGCTCCAAGGCCCGTTGGGCGATAGCGGAGGTCTCCGCCGCTATCGCGGCGACCTCCTCACCGGCATAGCGCACTTTTTCGCGGGGCAAAATGGTGGCGTCGGCCACATCGAGTCCAAACCGGGTATCCGGGCAGTCCGCAGCGGTTAAAACCGCCTTGACCCCCGGCAAGGCCTCAGCTTTGGATGTATCGATATCCAGGATGCGCGCATGGGCGTGGGGCGAACGTAAAATTTTGGCATGCAGCATGGCGGGCAGCTCCAGATCGTCCAGATACTTCGCCCGGCCGGTGACCTTGCCCGGGCCTCCTTTGAACTGCACCGACTTGCCGATGACATGATGCTTTTTTGTCATTTCAGAACTCCTTTAAACTTTTTTCTCCGACACGATCACCGCCCCCACCTCTGGCGGCGGTGTCTGGCGGCTGCGGTCGCGGATGACCAGTTGGCCGTCAATCAAGGCCATGGATACGCCCAGCAAATTTCCGGCCGCCAGGGCTTGCATGGCATCCGCCCCTACGGATCCCTGGATTTTTCCTAAAATCACCAGGTCGGCCGGCAGGCCCTCCCGGATGAACCCGGAATCCAGGCCGTGGGCCAGGGCGGCGGAGCCGGTAGCCATACAGACCGCCTGTTCCGGTTTGAGGCCTTGGGCGGTTGCGGCAATCGCCATGATGCGCAGCATGGCACGGGGGGTGACGCCGGTGCCGCTGGGGGTATCACTGCCCATGATCACCCGGTGCAGCTGGCCCATTTGCGCGGCCCACTCTAGCGTTTTGACGGCCAAGCCGGCGTTGCCGCAGTAAGCCAGTTCCAGATAGCAGCGGCCTTCCGCCACGATGCGCTCGACGTCCGCCAGGCTGGGCGGAATCGGACCGCCGTTGATGTGACCGGCGATGTCCGGGTTAAGCGACAGGATTAACTCGGCGTCGGCAAGCTTGGAAACCCCCGAGCGGGAAACGCCCCCGGAATGAATTTTAACTTTGAGCCCGTGACGGCGGGCCCAGGTCATGTAGTTGGCTTGCTCTACCGGATCATCGCCGTAGGGGTAGAATATGAACTTCACCAGTTTGCTGCCGGCCGCGGCCACGGTTTTGAAGTCGTCCTCGCACAGCCCCGGCACCAGGAGCAGTGTGCCGGCCTCCACCTTGACCCCGGCCGGCCGGTAGTTGTCGTAGCAGGTACGGGTGACCACTGCCAGGGAGCGAAATACCGCCGGATCCGGATGATCGATGGGCAGACCGGGCAGATGCAGTTCACCGGCTGAAACCATCCGGGTAATGCCGCACTGCATGTAGTTGCTGATCCAGTTGGTACAGTTCTGCACCGGTGTCCAATCACCGAAACTCAGGTGCACGTGGGAATCGATTAGTCCGGGTGCGACTGTGTTTTTGCGGGCATCTATCACCAGGTCGGCCTTGGATCGTGAGGTGCCGACCGCTTTGAACAAGCCGTCCTCTATGTATAGCGAATCCGCCTCGATCAAGGGGGCGTTCACATCGCCGCTGATGAGGCAGCCGATATTTTGTATCAATACCGATGGCATTATATTCTCCTCAAGTTGCAGTTTTGAGAGGCATTAGGCTCTTAAGGGCCTTTATCTGATAACATATTGTCAGAAACTGAAGGTGTCGGGTGTCAGTGTTCAGAATTTAGCGACTCGTTCTCCTGACACCCGAAACCTGACACCTATTAGCAATGTTAAATTATCAGTGTGCTCGCTGCCCTTTACGGGCCATTTTTTTCGCGCGTAGTCTCGGAAAAAGCTTAGTCTTTAGACGGCGGGGGATCGCCCCAGTTGCGAATTTCACGTTCGGCACGGATCTCATCCAAAAGCTTCAGTTTGCGCCGGTGACCGCCCAGTTCGTAGTAAGTATCGGTTTCCATGGTGTATTCGATGGGCGCCACCACCGCCGGCGCCGGGGTCCAGCAGAAGCTGCGCCACTGCATCTTGCCGACGTCGACCAGAAAATTGATGCCACCGCCGGGCATAACATAGGCCGTGACGCCACCGACAGTGAGTCGGGCCCGGCCGTCATGCACCGCGCGGTTGAGTTTGACTGGGTTGCCGGAAACTCCGGCACGGGCACTGCCGCCGCAGCCGCCCATATACATCCCGGAAGTCAGGGCCGGTTCTTTATTTTCGCCAATCGTGCGGCACATTTCGGCGGCCTCGGGCGGCAGCTCGATACTGTGAAAGCGCTTCTTTTCATCGGCCTCTAACAGGGCCGCCCGGGTGCCGGTGACCTCGAGCACCAAAAGCTTCATGCCGGGAAAAACTTTGTCCGGATCTTCGACGGTGAAAGCCTGAAGCGGGTCCTCGATGTCGGTGCCCCCCCAGCCCCGACCCGGATTACCGAAGTAACGGCCGGGCGTGGTGTAGCGGCCTTTGGGCCTCAAACCGCGCCACTCAAACCCCAGGATGTGACCCACGTGGCCTTCGCTGAACAGGCCGGTAATGTCGGCGTCCAAAACGATGATTTCGTCGGCCAGGTCCTTGAGGCGCTCGCCGAACATACCCATGATGGCGGCACCGCAGGCGATTTTCATGTCATCGGATCTTTGGCCGTCGATTATCGGCTCCTCACCCACTTTGAGCTCCAGTCTTGAGCCACCGTCGACCTTAAGTTTGAACGCCTCGCCGTTGCAGGCGCCCACGATGAGCTTGACGGCCTTGAGCCGGCTCTTGTTTTTCATGACGTTGATGCCGCCCAGGCTGATCATCTTGGAGCCGTACTGTTCGGTGGTCACATGACCTACGGGAGTGCCCTTGTATTTTACAGGGGCAGCCTCTTTGCCGATAAAGCGATCGGTATCGATTTTCAAAAGCAGGCTGGAATATGTCAGCGGCGACTCCGTCACGACGGTGACAACATCCAGCCCTTCGATGGTTTTAGCGGCGGCGATGGGGCTGGGGATGTAGTCCGGATAGGATCCGCCGGCGCCGACAGCGGTGATCAGCGGCTGGGCGGTCAAGGCCTCACGGTAGATCCGACGGATATCAATGTTCTCAGGCAGAAGCAACGGTCGGGCATGGACTACTTCCCCGTCCCGGTTACGGTAGCGCTGACAGGCCCCCAGGCATTGCAGTGGTATCCGGCAGGCCACCGGGCAGTGATCGCATACCGCCGGTCCTGGGACCTGGACTTCCTCAGGTGGCGGGGCGATGGCCTGTACCGGACAGACGCTGACGCACAGGCCGCAAACCACGCAGTTTTCACCGAATTGAGGAATCTCGTCGGCATTCATGGTGACGGCGCCCAAGGGACATTCCCGGGCGCACAGGCCGCAAGCATTGCATTTTTCAGTGTCCAGAATCATGTGCTTCCTCCAAAATTTCGCGATCGGGTCATCTATGATTCCTGGGCGACGGCCGGTCCGGTGGTTTTATGACGGTGGCCGTAGTACTGCCAGGACAGGCAAATCAGAAATGCGATCAGGCCCAGCCAGAACAACAGGGCCTGATGGCCGAAAAGGAACATGGCACTGATCAGGGCAGCCGCCAAAAATACCGCCCGCGAAAGGGTGCCCAGGGAGCTGAAGCAATAGCCGACCAGTGCCATCTGACAGGACACGATCATCATCGCAATGCTGGCTATTTTCATCGCACTGATCCCCCAGCCGCCATCCGGCTGCATGATGACCAACGGAACGAACACGATAAAATAGGGCAGCAAAAAGGCAACAAATGCCGCTTTAAGCGCCTCCCAGTTGGTTTGCCAGTAGTTGGCTTCCGCCATGCGGGCCGCCACCAGGGCACCGATGGCCACCGGGGGCGTAATGTGGGAAAAGGCGGCGAAAATGAAGCAGAACAGATGGGCCTGCAAAAGAGGGACTCCCATGCTCAACAGGGCCGGGACGGCACCGATGGCCACCAGCATATAGGCTGCCGCCGTGGGCACCCCCATGCCCAGCAAAATAGAGCTGATCATGGCGATGAAGAGCGCCACGATAATAATTCCACCGCTGATGTCCTCGATTAAGAGCGGCAGCTTAATGCCCAGGCCGCTGACTTTGATGCAGGTGGCGACAACGCCGATAAGGGCACAAATTACGGCAATCTGGCATCCGGTTACCGCCGCTTTATAAACCTCTTCGAAAACTTTTTTGGGCTTCAGACGGGTTTTTTTGCGCAAACTGGCCAGAAGCCCCAGCACGATGATAGAGATAATGCTCCAGAACCCGACGTAGGGTAAAGAGAACCCCTGATTGAGGAGATATACCAACAGGCCAATGGGGACAACGAAAATGGGCGCATCCCAAAGAAGCTGCTTGACATCAATTTCCTCCATCATACATTCGAAACCTTGTTTTTTGGCTGTTAGCTGGACGTAACAGAATACGCAGAAATAATAGATGAGGGCCGGTATCACTGCCGCCACCACGACCTTCATATATGGGATGCCGGCAAAGCCGGCCAGGATGAAAGCGGTGGCCCCCATTACAGGGGGGGTGATCTGCCCGCCGTTGGAAGAAACCGCCTCGATCGCCCCGGCCTGTTCGGGCGAATAACCGGCATTTTTCATCATGGGAATGGTAAATGCACCGGTGATGGTGACATTGGCTACGGTAGACCCGGTGATGGTACCCAATAACGAGCTTCCGACCAGAGCCACCATGGCCGGTCCCGCGCTAAGCTTACAACCGACCCAACGGCCCAGTCCGATGATGAAACGGGTGCCGCCAAAGGCGCTTAACAATCCGCCGAAAAAGATGAATAAAAATAAATAGATCGCAGAAAGCTGCAGGATATCACCGTAGACGCCCTGGCCGCCCTCGAATTCCACCGTCACCCATTGGATCAGCTTGACACCCCCCACATCGGCCACGGTAAAGGGGGGCGGCAGGTATCGTCCCAGGAACAGATAAAGCAAGGCGAAAATGGTCACCAGCGAAAAGGCCTTGCCGAAGACCACCCAGTTGACGATCATGAGTACCAGGACCACCAGCACGCCGGCCGAAAGGTCCCATATGGTCGGGATCGCCGATCGAAACATCATGATGGCATCCAGGGACACCATAAAATATAGGGTAGCCGCCACCGAGCAGATGAGCAGGACCAGATATCCGCGCCAGGCTGCCTTGGTTTGGGCCTTGGCCATCAAGGAGAGACAGACCACCGTCAGGGCCAGACCCAAATGGGTAATCATATGGCCCTCCGGATCCTGGATCATGATCTGGGTATAAAGGAGCTGATAGATCCCCATGGCAATGGCCACCCAGGGCAATACAAGACCACTGATCCTCCGTAACGTTTCCATAAAATTATCCTTGCATATTACCATCCGGGATTATAATTCGGACAGAGGTGACGTATCGAATTGCCCCGCAGGGGCGGCGGGGCGAGAATCCCATCCAGGCTTTACTTGAGCTGGTCGGCCAGGTCCGTCATCGCAATCCCCTTTTCCTGGTAATACGACTCGGTACCAGCATGCGCCGGCACTACCTCGGGGACCGGGGTAGCGGTTTTGAAGGTCGTGGTCATATGCTCTCCCTGGGGATGCCACTTGGCCCACTCCTCGGCCGGAGTTTCGAAAATTACGCGCGTGACCTCATTGACGATTTTGGGGTCCATGCTTTCATCGGCCATCAGATAGACCGGGTCGTTGAAAGCCCACAGAGCTTCCGGCTGGTTCTGTCCCAGGGCACCGGCGGGGACGCGCACCGGTACCGTACCGTGCTCTTCCCGGCGCAGCTTGAGCAGGATATCGTGATCGAAGCCCACATAGTGCACCGGCTTTTTGGTCTCCAACCGGTCCACCAGGGGACCCGGACTGAACTTATGGGGATAGGTGTGGTTTACAATCAGGAAAGTGGCGTCACAGAACCCGTCCATCATTCGTTTAGCGCCGCCGCCAAAGCCGGTGTATATCAGCTTAACGTCGTCCAGGACACCATACGCTTTGAGGATGGCGATGTGATCAGGGGTGTTGCCGGCGCCTTTGCGACCAACATCAACCGTTTTGCCTTTGAGGTCTTTGATCGATTTGATTGTGGGATCGAAGGTAACCAGCAGTTGGGTCATGGTGGTAATGTTGGCGATGAATCGAGCCCCGGTGTATGCCTTGCGGGCCTTGCTCCATTCGTGACCCGGCCTGGCATGTAGGGTTGTGGAAGTAGGTGCCAGACCGATATACTGCTGCGGCTTATCACTGATCATCTCGATGTTGGCGGTTAGTCCGGCCGTGGCCACTGCTTCCGCTCGGAGCCAATCGGATTTTTTGTTGATAAAGTTGGCCAGGGCTTGGGAGAAGGCATACCAGGGATCCTTTACCCGGGCGCCGGCAATGTTGATCTTCACCTCTTCAGCGGCAATGGATTCCACCACCGGTGCAATTGAAAACGATAAGGCAATCAGGATGGCCATTACTGGAATTAGCACCAAATGTTTCCGTCGTCTGCTTTGCATGTTTTCCTCCTTTTCCTATGTTTTATATGAGCGGTTGATTTTGGGATTTCGGAATCCATGGAGGGTTCCTCGATCCTGGTTAAAAAATCCGTAATTTTTCCCAATCGCGGCCCACCAGAGCCTTGATCTGTTCAGGAAGCCCGCGCTCAATCTCAGAAATATAAATTTCATGAATGACAAAATCCCTGAACAGTGTTACGAGTCCTCGATTTTCCGTCCACAGTCCGCTGGTCAGGCTTTTTTCATTGATATTGGCGATGGCGGCTTTGCAACTGTCGGCTGCAAGAATGAGACGCCGCTCACCGCTTTCCCGGAAAGGGTAGTCACTGGGACGGTGGGGGAAAATTTGACCATTTTCGAAATTAATCGGACCATAGGCCACAATGCGAAGCTCGACTCCCCGCTCTGCCGCTTGATTGAGGGCAGGTTTCAGCCGCTTCACTTCTTTGGCCCAGGAGGCCATGAAAATATTCTTCCCGGCGGCACTAATTATTTCTTTGGCCTTTTTAATGACATTTTGATAGTCCGCAATATTCCAAACAAGCGCCTCATTTGGATTCCTGCTTCCTTGAATCGACCTCAAGCCTATCGCCAGGCTATCAAAAGCCGAGGTGATATCCTTTTTTAGATTTCCCAAAAGCTCTTCGGGGGGACAGGGGAAGTATTTTACAGGCTGACTCTCGGTCGGTACGGCGAGTCCGTGTTCAACTAATTGGTTCAGAATTGCATAAATCTTGGAGGTAGGGATGCCGACATTTTTAGAGAGTTGGTAACCGGATACGCCATCATGTCTGAGGAGAGATAAATATACCCTGGCTTCACGCTTTGAAACACCTATCCGATCAAATTTTGCCAGAATCAGATTGATTGAATCAAGATCGTTCAATTTCCCTGCCCCCCACCAGCATTTAATTTCCTATAGGGTTAATAAAACAATATGTCAACAAAATAAATCGAATTTTTAACTCCCCTTGGGGGTGGTATTAAGATAGCGTATAGTCTCATGGAGAGCAGATTAGGCGTCGATGATATCTGTATATTAAAAATAGATCGGTAATGACAGGTGTCTTAATTAAATAACTATTTGACAGGCACCATGATTTGAACTAATTGGTCCAACCAATATTAATTGGTATGTTTTCCCCTTTGTTGCATAAATAACATGGCAAAGAATAGATAATATTTTGCTATTAGAGACCTCGTTGAATAGTTTACTGGTTGATTAGGCAAATTATAGTAATAATTTAAGAATGTTACGATTGTTGAAAAATGAAGTGTCCAATTATTTTGCAAATATGGGATAAATCCATATTTACAACCACTTAACCAATCAACTAATCAACCAATCAACTATATCTGTATTATTATGACAGACATTTTTATCGTGAAATGGATCTTCGCTTTTTCACCGATCCTGACAGTTCTTGTTCTGATGATTTTTAGAAACTGGAGCGGCTCCCGCGCCGGAGCTGCCGGCTGGTTTGTTGCTTTGATCGCCGCAGCACTTATTTTCGGTGCCCACCCCAAGCTGATTGCCTATTCCCAAATGAAAGGTGTGCTCCTTTCACTCAATGTTCTCTATATTATTTGGACGGCGCTTCTTTTATTTAACGTTGTCAATGAAACCGGTGCCATCAAAGCCATCGGAATCGGCATTCAAAGATTCAGCGGGGACAGGTCCATTCAAATTCTAATATTCGGCTGGGTATTTGCTTCTTTTCTGCAAGGCGTTGCCGGCTATGGTGTCCCCATCGCTGTTGTCGCACCGTTGCTTGTCGGCCTTGGGTTTTCTCCGATTGTTGCCGTTGCAGTCCCGGCCATCGGGCACTCCTGGTCCGTGACATTCGGTTCGATGGGGGCATCCTTTCAGGCTCTTATGGCTGTGACCGGCCTTGAATCTTCCTATTTAGCGCCCTGGTCTGCTGCACTTCTCGGCATTGCCACATTGCTTTGCGGTATATATGCCGTGCATGTCTATGGGGGCTGGAAAATGGTAAAACACAGCCTTATTGCGATTCTTATCATCGGCGCTGCCATGGCCGGTACTCAATATGCACTGGCAGTCTCCGGGATGTGGACCCTTGGTGGTTTCGGAGCAAGCCTTGCAGGGCTTTGCGCCAGCCTTGCGGTGGCAAAACTTAGAATATACAATCAGACGTCTCCATCACAAATTCAGCCAGAAATGGGGCTGTGGTGGGCATTGTCCGCTTATTTTATCCTGATCGTCATTGTTTCCTCCGGCGTTATGGTACCTTCCGTCAAGGCCTTTCTTGGGCAGGTTAAACTCACTTTTGCCTTTCCGGAAATCGTATCTCTAAAAGGATGGGTCACTAAAGCCGGAAATGGCCAGGCTATCAATATCTTCGGTCATGGCGGTGCCCTGCTTTTATACTCGTCCACAATCAGTTTTTTGGTCTACCGCTCAAAGGGTTTTTATAAACCCCAGGCCTTAAAAACAATATTGCAGAAAACCGTGAAAAGTGGTGTCCCTACTAGCCTTGGCATCGTCAGCATGGTTTGTTTTGCCATGATAATGGATCATTGTCAGATGATTTACATTCTTGCTGAAGGAATCAGCAGGGCATTCGGTGGTATTTTTCCTCTGGTTTCTCCCTGGATCGGTCTGCTAGGCGCTTTTATGACCGGCAGCAATACAAACTCCAATGTTGTTTTTGGGGTGCTCCAGCAGGAGACAGCCCAATTGGCAGGACTCAGTGCGGCCCTGATTCTTGGTGCCCAGACAACCGGCGGCGCACTCGGAAGCATGATTGCCCCGGCAAAAATACTGGTCGGTTGTTCAACGGTCGGCTTATCGGGGAAAGAGGGGCCCGTATTAAAGGCGACATTGCGTTATGGGCTTGTCATTACCGGTATTATCGGCGTTATCGTGATGCTGGCAAGCTTTATGACTTAGTGCTCCTATATTATATCTAAGGTAGCATATGACATGTATCATTATTACCGCATAAGGACGATGAGTGATGAATGGATTCGATCTTTAGTTTTTCTTTTTTAATATAGAATCCAATCCGTAGATTTTCGTTACTAAATATATGAATCTATATGTTTAAAGGCAGATTTAACTAATGGAAAAATTTTTAAGAACACACAGCGGAAAGCTCAAAACTACAGCCTTGATATTAATGCTTTTGATACCTTTTTTCCTTTATGCAGCTGCAATTCATGGCTCGGCCTTTCAGGTAAATTGTTTTCTGGCGTTGATGGCAGGCAATATGCTGTTTGTCATGGTAAAAGGTTAGATATTCGCTATAAAATTCAAAGTTAAATGCCAAAATTGAGCGACTTCTGATCGGAATCGCAATGGCCGAACCGTCGCTCAACCAGTCTAAATGAGGGAGGGGGTATGCCTGCCCAAATTTTAATTAAAAACGCGGCTGCCATTGTAACCTGCGATACCCATGACACCATCTTTCGTGACTTTGACCTGCTTATCAACGGACCGGAAATCAAAGAAATTGGACCTAAATTAACGGCCGGGAAAGCTGAGGTCATCGATGCCACCGGCTGTTTCGTCTACCCGGGGCTCATTATTACCTACCGTATTGCCGAAGTCATGTCTATCGCCGACCGGGTGGCCGTGCTCAGAGACGGCGAAAATGTTGCCAGCCTGGACATCCAGGAGACGGGCAGCAGCCATTTGTCAGAGCTCATGATCGGGCGCAGGCTGGAGACTCCCGCCAGGCCGGCAACTGCCAGTGGACCGAGTTCTGAAACACCCGTACGGTTGAGTGCCAAAGGCATATCGCTTCACGGCGAAACCAAAGAAAATCCTGGATAATATCTTTCTGGACATACGACGTGGTGAAATACTCGGCCTGGCCGGTGTTGACGGCAATGGGCAAAAAGAACTGGCCGAAGTGCTTGCAGGAATCCGTAAATCGGATGACGGTCAGATTGTTTTCGAAGGCCGAATTACAGGGGTTTTAAAAAACGACGGCAAGGTAGAGCTCTCGCAGATCGGTCTTAAAATGGCCGGTATGAGTGGAGCCGCGGCATGAGGCTGCTGCGCGAGGTCATTTCCTTTGCCGCCACCTGGATCGGCTTGTATCTGCACCCCTGCGGCCCTCGGGGAACCCTATCGCCAATGATAAGACGTTGCTTTTTCAATCTGTATCAGGTGAAAATAGCGGACTGCCTATCGGACCTCTTTTATTCTCACGGTAAACAAAAACTTTGTCGACACAATTTACTGCTATCCGTCGCCTGAATGACAGGCAGCTGATTCTTTCAGATTTTTATACTGCTTAAAAAGGATATATGCACCCCAGACAAAGGCGCAAATCATCAGCAGCGTTCCAAGTGCAACGGCTAAATTCGCCAGGACATGATCGTATCGCAGTAAATTGGTTTCCCGCAGAATGAATTCCCAGTCATGGAATCCGTAGGGCGAAGTCCGTCCGGTGTTGCCGCCTAAAAGCGGCAGTGTCAGTGATCTGGCATCATTGATGTACGGGGCCAGATCCATGAGGTTTTGCCCCGTCCACCACAGGGTGAATGAGGCCGCAAACGTATCTCTGGTTTTGATTAAAAACACCACCAGACACATGACCGGCATTAACACTTGGGCAATACTTCCGCCCAGGGAGGTCATCAGCCGGCCAAAAGGCCTAAAAAGGATGTGCCCGAATTCATGAAAGGGAAGATTTACCAGATGCCATACGGAGTCGTTCACGTAATTCGATTCCAGCGGCATGAAAATAAATTTTAAGCCCCAGATAAAGATTACCAGGAAAAACAGGATCCGGCCGCCAAGAACCAAAAGATTGGTTTCCGGCTTAACATAAAACAAGAGTTCTTTGATTATTTCAGCCAGGCCAAGCACCGGTTCCGCCTGATTCGCTGCTGAAGCTTCTGTTTCCGGTATGGGGTCCTGCAGCCGGCGATATTTATTAATGATAATGCCACAGCGCAGACATTCCGTATGTTGAGCGGGTTGCTCGAAGCTGCACTTGGGACATTGCATAAGGTGTGATACTCAGGAGTTTTATGACATTTAATTGCGCTTGCCGCTATTTTCAAAGTGGATAAAATCGATCAGGAATACGGCCCCCAGCAAGACGGCCTTCTGGGAAAGATCGATTCCCGCCGGAAAGGTGATGCCGAAATTGTCAGCGTCGGTAAAGGACTCTTTGGCCAGGCCACTCCACTTTTTGGTAATCTTGCCGAGCTCCTGACCGCCTTTTTTAATTTGAAATGTCCATGGATGAAATAGAGGGCCGAAAAGCTCGAATATTTCATTCCCGTTGCGGTCGACCACCGAGTATAGTCTGCGCAGTAAGGCAAAGCGCCGTTTGATTTTGCCCAGCGGAGCGCCGTTTGATTGGCTAACATCGAGCTCGTGAAAATAAAAGCGAAACGGCCGTGTCAGTTTGAAAAGTCCGGCTCCCTGGGGCGAAAACAGGTGCATTGTAAAGGGGCGCAGCGCTTTCAAAAACATGCGGGTGATCACCGTCAGGGCGGAACCGCCTTCTTCCTGAACCTCGAAAAGGGGCTTGCTGAAATGATCTACCACCTCATACTTATTTTTCGTTTCGAAACCGGTCAGGATTTCACCCCATTCCTTCTGCTGCCTGATGATCAGGGCATTTGCTTGCGCCAGATTCTCCAGACCAGAATTTTTGCGCGCGACGTCTCTGCTGTCGGCCTGCCGGTCACTCCGTGCTTTAAGCACAAACTTGCTGATAATGACACCGCAGCGCGGGCACTCTTTGAATGACGACGGTCGCTGTGAAACCGCATTTCGGGCATTTGGGTGATGTGCTCATGCTGTCCTCCAGATTCGGTCGGCCTCAGATCGACTTTTAATTTAGGATTTCGGCAACTTCGGCAAAAGCTTTAGCCTTATTAAATCCATTGCCAAATGACGGTGGAAGCCTTGGAACGTATTTGATGAGATAGGTCTCTTATTACAGAATTCAGAAATATCACAATCATAATATTCTTACCTATTGATTGACATTCCAATTTCTTGGTATTACAATTCTGCAAAAGTAATACTGATGGGGAGGGGCTAAAATGCCGCGTATAACAAGTAAAGGACAAATCACAATACCACAGAATATAAGAAATAAGTTCGGATTTTTGCCGGGCATGGAAGTCGACGTTATTGCCGAGGGAAACAAAGCCCTGATTGTTAAAAGCAGACGTGAAAACAGGTTCATGAATTGGCTTGGACGTGGGAAACGGCGAAGTAAGATAGAAATTGACCAGATGGTCGAGGAAATTCGAGGCAGGTTTGATGAATAGTGTTATTGTTGACACAAATGTTCTTGTCTATATCTATAGCGGTATCCCGAATATCGGCAAAACGTATGCTGAATTATTGGGCGATCTCTCAGTAAAGTACAATCTTGTTATTCCGAAATTAGTTTATGGTGAGTTGTCGCTGATATTCAGCACCTCCAAACAATTAAATACATTTTTAAACGACACCGGCATCATCATCGGCGATATCGAGCCTGAAGCCTATGCGTTTGCAGCTAAACGCTGGAATAATTATAACAAGCGTCGCGTTTTGATATGTCAAAATTGCGGGAAGAAAATCCAAAGGCTGATTTGCACAGAATGCAGCGAAGAGATTAAAAAAATGGACAGCATCTTTTGACTGATTTTATTATTGGAGCTTATGCATTTCAGACGTCAGAACGAAAGCTGGTAACGAATGACAAAGGCTATTATTTAACCTATTTCCCTGAGTTAACGATTATTTCAGCTGAATCTTGCTTTGATGTTTAAAAGCCGTATTCTTGTAATGAATTGTCGCTCTATCCTTATCAGCCAAACATTCCGATCCGGACGAGCCGTAAAAGCTATCAGTGAGTTTAAATTTTAAATTGAACCAAAGACTCAGGCAAAGGCAATGAACGTTCTATTCATCGGCAACAGTCACACCTATCTGCATTACATGCCCCAGATGCTCGGTGAACTGGTCCGTGCGGCCGACAGCGGTTTTAGCTGAATATAGATCAGATTACCGGAGAGGGTGCCGGTCTGCAGTGGCACTGGAACAATTCACCATCCCGCGACAAGATCAGAAGCGGGCGCTGGGACCGGGTTGTGCTCCAGGATCGCAGCGGCGGTCCTCTGGAGGAATTGGAATCTTTTCAAGTCCATGCACGCCGGCTGGATGAAGTGATAAGACGTCAAGGCGCCAAAACGGTATTTTACATGACCTGGGCGAATAAATCCCACCCCGGGACCCAGAAGATTATAGCGGATGCCTACGGCCAAATTGCCACTGAGCTTGGCGCGGTTCTGGCACCGGTGGGGCTGGCCTGGGAAAAGGCCCAGGCTCTGGATGAGGAACTCAATCTTCATCACATTGACGATCGGCATGCAAATCCCAGTGGCGCCTATCTCACGGCCTGTGTGTTTTATGCCGTTTTTTTCAACGCCAGCCCCGAAGGGTTGCCGGCAGCGCTTCAGATTGAAGGTAAAATAAGATTGGATCTGGCCGCGGACCGTGCCGGATTTCTGCAGAAAATAGCTTATGAAACGGTTTTGAATGCGGAACGAATGACTATTGGATTGACGAATGACGAATGGTGGAATCGCTTCGCGCCATCGTTTTCTATTTCTGGTAGAGGCATTATTCAACTATTGATGCAACTCAAGTAAACCAATCAACCTAATCAACTCAATCAACTCATACGATGATCAAAGCAGTCATATTCGATTTTGGCCAGACCCTGGTGGATTCCGCCGCTGGATTTCGCACCGCCGAAAAGCAGGCTCAGGACAAGTTGTTCGGGAATCTCGGTCTAACGATCCGAGAAGATTTTTTGACCATCTACCGGCGGCTTCGCAAGGAATTTCATGGACGATCCGATTTTTCCAGAAATTCACTGTGGCGTGAGGTTTTTTATTATTATTGCGTGGCACCGGAGACAGGTCAGATCGAAAAGTGGGAAACCGAATACTGGGAAACGGTAAAGGCCTGGACAACTATTTTCCCCGAGGCGGTAGCAGTGCTCGAATCCCTCAGTGCGCGCTATGAGTTGGCCTTGATCACCAACACCCAGGGGCAGAAAACCAGCGGCACCCATCGCATCAGTCTTTTTCCGGAGTTGGAAAAATTCTTTCGGGTTATCATTGTCGCAGGGGAGAATGACATCCCGCCCAAACCCGATCCGGCGCCGTTTCGACTGTGTCTGGAAAAACTCAAGATTGCGGCCGGCCAGGCGATTTATGTGGGAGATGACTATCGTATCGATATTTGCGGCGCCCGGGACTCCGGTTTGCACCCCGTCTGGCTGAAGCACCATACCGTGCGTCGAAATTGGCCGGAGGTGCAAACCTCGGTGCCCGTGATTACGAACCTTAAACAGCTAGTTGAGTTGGACGATATCTACTGACGTCGGTCGCCGTTTTTTTTTCGAATCGGAAGGGAGGCTAAACATTAGATAAATAGAAATCATCTGTTTAATCATATTATGAGTTTCTCTGCGTTCTTTGCGATCTCTGCGGTGAACTCTTATGAAAATGGATATTACTCCGCCACCCAGTTTAAGATGACCTTGCCGGATTTTCCGGAGCGCATAATTTCAAAGGCTTTCTCATATTCACTATAGTGAAAGCGATGGGTAATGACGGGTGTGATATCCAGTCCCGACTGAATCATCACCGTCATCTTATACCAGGTTTCATACATTTCGCGGCCATAGATGCCCTTGATGGTCAAACCGTTGAAAACAACCAGATCCCAGTCGATGGCGGTGGCCGGCGGCAGGATACCCAGCAGCGCAACCTTGGCACCATGGCACATGCTGGCCAGCATCGAGCGCAGGGCGTCGGGGTTGCCGGACATTTCCATACCCACATCAAACCCTTCCTTCATTCCCAGTTTTTTCTGCGCATCTTCGATATTTTCGCGCCGGACATCCAGGGTCAGGGTTGCCCCCATTGTTTTTGCCAGTTCCAGGCGATACGGATTGACGTCGGTTATGACCACATGCCGTGCACCGGCGTGCCGGGCGATGGCGGCGGCCAGGCAGCCGATCGGACCGGCGCCGGTGATCAGCACGTCTTCTCCAAGGACATCGAAGGAAAGGGCGGTGTGGGTGGCGTTTCCCAGGGGGTCGAAACACGAAAGAATATCCATGGGAATATCCGGGTCGCAGTACCAGACATTGGTCACCGGAATGCTCAGATATTCGGCAAAAGCACCGGGCCGGTTGACGCCGACCCCGCTGGTATTCATACACAGATGTCGGCGACCCGCCAGGCAATTGCGGCACCGTCCACAGACGAGGTGACCTTCGCCGGAAACGATGTCCCCGGGTTTAAAGTCGTGAACGTTGGCGCCGATTTCTGCAACGGTACCGACAAACTCGTGTCCGACATGCATGGGGACCGGAATCGTTTTGCGGGCCCAGGCATCCCAGTTGTAGATGTGAACGTCCGTACCGCAAATAGATGTTTTGTTAATCTTGACGAGGACATCGTTAATTCCGATTTCCGGGACCGGAACATCTTCCAGCCAGATGCCGGGCTCCGGTTTTGATTTGACAAGCGCCTTCATTTTCATGACACGTACCTTTCACTTCTAATTAAAATATGATGGATTCTTTTTTAATTCTTCGATGCACAATTAACCGGATTATTGGCCCCGGTAAATTCGCTTGCTCCACGAAATCCGAAACAACATTATAAATCCGAATATTTAAAATTTCACGGCAAACTAAGATATGCATTGGTAATAGTCTAAAGCCTGCTGGAGACAACTTTTCGTTTTGGAATTTTCTCTTTTGGTCATTTGAATTTGTCTCGTACTTCCATACTCGTATCTCTGAATTTATTTCCTGTCTAAAAAACTGCATTTAATTCATAACAAATCCATTCATTTAGATCTAATCTTTATGTGGAATGAATATCTAACTCTTGTCCGACTTTAATAAATTTCTCCAGCGCAAACTCCATATCTTCCCGGGAATGTGCGGCGGAAATCTGAACACGTATACGGGCCTGGCCTTTGGGGACCACCGGATAAAAGAAACCCACGGCGTAAACGCCTTGTTCCAGAAGCATGGCCGCCATTTCCTGGGCCAGTTTGGCATCTCCCAGCATGATGGGAACAATGGGATGGGTGCCGGGTTTGATGGTGAAACCGGCTTTGGCAATCTGCTCCCGGAAAAAGAGGGTGTTGGATTCCAGTTGTTCTTTGGCGGATTTTGATTCCTTTAACAGATCGATGGTTTTCAGGGCTGCCGAAACAATGGGCGGTGCCAGGGAATTTGAAAAAAGGTAGGGGCGGGAACGCTGGCGGAGTAATTCGATGATATCCTTACGTCCGGTGGTAAATCCACCGGAAGCACCCCCCAATGCTTTTCCCAGAGTTGAGGTGATGACGTCGACCCGATCCTGAACCCCGAAAAGCTCGGGCGTGCCGCGGCCCGTGGGTCCCACGAAACCGGTGGCATGGCTGTCGTCCACCATGACAAGGGCATCATAATTGTCCGCCAGATCACAGATGCGGTCTAATTTTGCAATGTCCCCGTCCATGCTGAAAACACCGTCTGTAGCGATCATTCTGGTTTTCGCATCAATCGTCTCATTGAGACAATTTTCCAGCGCCGCCATGTCCCCGTGGGTATACCGATAGCGGGCCGCTTTGCACAGGCGGATCCCATCGATAATCGAGGCATGATTTAAGGCATCCGAGATAACAGCATCCTTTGCGCCCAGTAATGTTTCAAATAGGCCGCCGTTGGCATCGAAACACGATGAATAAATAATGGTATCGTCGGTGCCGAAAAAATGGCTGATTTTCTTTTCCAGTTCGGAATGAATATCCTGGGTACCGCAGATAAAGCGTACGGATGCCATGCCGAATCCCCGTTCGTCCAGACCCGTTTTGACTGCCTTGATAATTTCACTGTTATTTGCCAGGCCAAGGTAATTGTTGGCACACATATTCAGGACCTGGTTTGCACCGACATTGATGCGGGCCTGCTGGGCCGATGTGATGTGACGTTCGGATTTATACAGGCCGGACCGGGCGATTTCTTCGAGTTCGTGTTTTAGCTCTTCACGATATTTGCCGTACATGATTGCCTCCCACGGGTATTTCGTTTCACAAACATTGTTTTATAATCAGTGCCCAAGATGGTCATATAGAAAAAGCGTTTAAAATGCAATCTTTCAATAATTATCCTTGCCAAGGCCGATAAATTCTCCTACAAAACTGATTTTTGCCGATTAACCTAACCCGGACGAGCCGGAAAAGTTGCCACAAAGGCACAAAGACACGAAGGAAAATCTTTGGTTAGTATTTTTCAGAAAGATGCCTCTAAGGGACTAAAAACTGGATGCGACAGCCATGAAACCAAAAAATTTACTTTTTATCACAGCCGACCAATGGCGGGGAGAATGCCTGTCGGCATTGAATCATCCGACAGTCAAGACCCCTAATCTCGATAAACTGGCATCCGAAGGTCTTCTGTTTAAAAACCATTTCGCCCAGTGCACACCGTGCGGTCCCAGCAGGGCGTCCCTGTACACGGGTATGTACCTGCAAAATCATCGATCGCTTCACAACGGGACGCCCCTTGATGCGCGGCACACAAATATAGCCCTGGAGATGAGAAGACTCGGTTACGATCCGGTCCTGGCGGGGTACACGGACACGACTGCCGATCCACGCTGTTATTCGGCAAATGATCCGGTGCTCAAAACCTATGAGGGTATTCTGCCCGGCTTTTCAAAAGTTCTGGCGACGTCCTCCGCCAGCCTCCCGGAATCCTGGGCACGGTGGCTCGAAGCAAAAGGTTACAGCCTGCCGGGAAATCTCAGTGACCTGTATTATCAGTCCGTGGAAAATTATCCGGGAGCCGAAAATAGGGGCAGAACATTTGCACCGGCCTGCTATTCCAAAGATGAGAGCGATACGGCTTTTCTGACCGATCAAGCACTGCGGTATATCCGGCGGCCGGGGGACAGCCCCTGGTTTTTACACATCAGTTACTTGAGGCCCCATCCGCCCTATTTAGCTCCCGAGCCCTATAACACGATGTATCATCCCGATGACGTGCCCGCCTGTGTCGTCTGTTCTTCTATAGGAGAAGAGAAGAATCAGCATCCGTATCTTAAATTCCTGCTGGACAAGAATCTGAATATCGGAAAGTATCAATCCGGTAACTATCCAAGAGATGAAGACGCCATGCGCCAGTTGCGCGCCACATATTACGGTTTGATGACGGAGATTGACGACAATGTCGGCCGACTCCTTGATCTGCTTAAGGAAACCGGGCAGTATGACCACACCGCTATCGTGTTTGTCAGCGATCATGGAGATCAACTCGGAGATCATGGTTTAATCGGCAAAGGCTCTTATTTTGACCGAAGCTTCCATATTCCACTGATCATACGATTGCCGGCTGATCGAACCACCCTGGGACGCGGTCGGATCATCGATGCATTTACCGAAAACATTGACATCCTGCCGACCCTGATTGAGTTTTTTAACGGTGAGATTGCCAGACAATGTGATGGCGTCTCGCTGCTGCCTTTTTTTCGGGGCGAACCATTGAAAAGATGGCGAACTGAGGTTCACTGGGAGGTGGATTTCGGCTTTTTGGACGATTATCCCGATGTGCAGCCAGGCAAAGAGTTGGGATTGGCATCTGAAGAATGCGCCTTCAACGTCATCCGGGATTCTCATTATAAGTATGTTAACTTTGCGGCCCTGCCGCCGTTATTTTTTGATATAAAAAATGATCCGGCAGAACTGCACAACCTGGCGGATGATTCTGCCTTCACCGGGCTGATGTTTGAGTATGCCCGCAAAATGTTGTCCTGGCGCATGGCGAATGACGAACGCACCTTGACCGGTATGCGAGCGGGGCCGAAGGGTATCAGTGAAAGGTGAAAGTGCTTGGTGAATCGATTTTTAAACAAATCAATAAATTGCTGTTTTACAGCGCCATGATTGTTTTATTCTATTAACGAAAACCTGGTCCTCCGGGCCAGGTCAGAGGTCATTGGCTTTGCCTGTAATAGTTTCAAGGAGTGATGGAGTATTGGAGTACTGGAGTGATGGTCTATCGCTCATGAACTTAATACATTAGAGATTCTCAATGCCCTCCGTTTAAAGTTGCAGAAGATCGGTGTTGGCTGTTCGTTTTTCCAATACTCCATTACTCCAACACTCCATAAATATGTTGTGCAGAGCAGGGTCATGGAGAGCCCCCTTCCAGGGGGCAAACAAAGGCCGGGCCCTCTGGACCTGGATTTTTATTCGTGAACCCTAAGCTCCTGCAAGTATTCAGCTGACCACCTAAATACCCCATCGATAAAACTCCGCAGGGGCTCGGAAAGGTATTTGTCCTTGTGGTGGACCATGTAGTATTTGCGGATCATGGACGGATCAGATAGGGAAATGGCGGCGAGTCTTCCGGCCCGGATCTCTTCAATGGCCACCCGCCTTGAAATCAGAGCGATACCGAGTCCGTCTTCAACCGCACGTTTTATAGCGTGGTTGCTGGAAATTTCCAGGTGGATCTTAACGGAAAGGTCGTTTTTTCGAATATACTCCTCGATGGCCTTGCGAGGCGCTGAACCTGTTTCGTGCATGATCAGCAGCTCGTCTTTAAGATCCGGTGGGTCCAGGGTCCGTTTGCAGGTCAGGGGATGGTCAGGCGATGTGATGATTACCAGCTGATCTTCCAGGACTTCTTTGAGGAGCAGTTTTGGGTGTTCCACCGGATAAGAAATAAATCCCAGGTCATTATTCAGGGTCGCCGTATGTTCGATGACCTGTTCGGTCGGCAGGATATTCATGGAAATCCGCACCAGCGGATAGGCCTTGCTGAATGGAATGATGATGTGGGGAAGGTAGTAGTCGCCGTAGCTTTCGCTTGAGAGAATCCGAATGTGCCCCCTTTTGCGTTGCTGAAAGTCACGGATACTTTCCTCGGCGCGGCTTTCCAGTTCAAATATCTTTTCGGCGATTTCGTAAAGCACTTGGCCGGCATCCGTCAGCGTCAGTTTTTTGCCGATATGGTCGATGAACTTAATGTCGTAGAATTCCTGCAATCGCTGGATACCTTTGGTGACGGCCGGCTGGGAAATGAAAAGCTCCTGGGCCGCCACACTGAGATTCCCTTTTTTGGCGGTCATATAGAATATTTTGAGCTGGTTAAGATTCATTTTTATCTCATTTGACGCGTGCAAAATTCAGGCAATCGCCCCCGGTCTACCGTTTCCAATGCTGCAGCATTCCCTCTGGGGCCTAATCCAATTGTGAGCGAAGCGACCGAAAAATCAGCGGCCGCCAGCAGAGATGGCCCCGGCCCCTTCCAGGGGCCATCCTGTCATACCTCCAGCTCTGCTGGTGGTCGCTGATTTGTAGCACCGATGACAGCTGATGTCCATGGCCAAAGGTGTAACCCTTACCCGGAATTGAATATTGATCCGCCTTGCGGCGGAACGATTGAAGATTTTTAGATCTTTTATCCTTTTTAATTGACAAACATCAGCCTTTTCTCTATGACCCGCTGAATATTTTTTTGGGTGTTTTAATCTTACAGCTAAAGTTATGCCACTAAGATACGAAGACACCAAAAGGACTATGAGGTGGGGAAATTGAAGAAGAAAATCGGCCGGATGATCGCAAATCTTGATCTCGGTAAAATATTAACGGAATATTTTTTGTTGACAATGGGATCAGTTATCCTGGCAGTCAATTTCGACCTGTTCCTGGCACCCTTTAACATAGCGCCGGGCGGGACTTCGGGAGCGGCAATCATTGTCCACGAGTTCACCGGGTGGCCCAAGGGGTTGACAATGCTGGTTCTGACCCTGCCCATGTTGGTCATCGGTTTTTTCTATCTTGGGCGATTTCGTTTTCTCGTCCGGGCCTTATATGTCACGTTGGTATACAGCCTGGGCGTCGACGGATTGGTGACGGTTCTTCCGGCCGGTGTAACCCACGATTTGCTGCTCAATGCCCTGTATGGCGGGATCGTCGGTGGTCTCGGCATCGGCCTGATTTATCGGGGCGGCACTTCCCCGGCCGGCACTTCGGTTATCAGCCGGGTCGTCCAAATGAAAACCGGCATTCCCAACAGCCAGGTGTATATGCTGATCGACGGCGGGGTGATTCTGATTGCGGGGCTGGTCTTTGGCTGGGAAATGGCCCTGTATGCCTTTATTACATTATTTACCTGGGGATTGGTTGCCGATTATGTCCTGGAGGGACCCAGTGTTGTCCGCACGGTTTTTATCGTGACCGACTCCCCGGAGGAAGTATCCCAGGTGCTGATGGATCGTTTGGGCGTGGGCGTTACCGCTTGGGCCGGCAAAGGTATGTTCTCCAAAACAGAGCATACCACCTTGTTCAGCACGGTAAATCGATCCGATGTAAATTTGTTGAAAGCCATCGTAAATAATGCAGATCCCAAGGCCTTTGTGGTGATCGCCCAGGGTCACCAAACCAAAGGTGGGATGCTGCGGAAATCGGTCAGAATGGCGAACAGCGAGTGAAGAGTGACGAATGATGGAATCGCTCGCGCAGCGCAGGCGCTTGCGCCGCGTGTCGCTCTGTCTTATAGAAAAATACACAGAACGAAAGCATTAGATCTATATTGGACAGGGTTGTTTTGAATAACGAACTTCGAACACGAATGACGAATATTCCGCCAGCGGATTGGGCACTTCCGGCATCCCGGATATCATTAAGGAATGGATTCTTTTTAAATATTTTTTATCTGACAGGATCAACAGGATCAATTGGATTTTTTCACGGTTTCAACCGGAAACCGGGAATTCAAAATCTCCAAATAATCCCGTAAATCCTGTCTAAATTGAGCATTAAAATAGAATCCACTCAACTTCATCACTTTTT
>CAVXXE010000016.1:0-19127 GCA_963765595.1 uncultured delta proteobacterium | reverse complement strand
AGCAGGTCGGCTGGTGACACCGTGCCGACGCGTAGGCCACCGACCGTACGTGTGCGACCGCTTCGGCAACCGGATGTCCCACGAGTTCAGCGGGATGAAAAAAAAAGAAATCGTACCTAATTTATTTGAGCAAAATATTGCGGATATATGCTGCTTTGGATAATTCGTCAAATCAGCGACCACCAGCAGAGCTGGGGGTATGAGGATGGCCCCCTGGAAGGGACCTGGGCCACCTCTGCTGGTGACCGCTGATTTTTAAAAAGAATTTTTCTGATATGTCTGACATTAAACCAGCTGCCGCTATACCTCGAATATTTTCATGACATTGACTGATCTCTGTTAAGCGGATCTGTCTGTTTTGATGACGACTTGACCGATTCATCATTGCCAAATATCTGGTTGCTCTCATGGCCTATACCAGCAAATTGCAAAAGATTACACAAAAATTCTTTATCATCTCAATTCATAAGCCACCGGCAGTAATCAGATTTGCGCCAAAAAGCATGCCCTCGCCGTAACGGTAGAACCTTTTAAATTCTCACCGGACAAAGCCGGTGGCTTATGAATTGAGTCAGATAAATCCGCCAACCTAGAACGGGCCATAGACAACGGGCTCTAGTTTGCGAAGCACAGGGATAACACGGACGATAAGATATGGAGAAAAAAAACAAACCAACCCGAGCACTCGGATTATGTTCCGGTGGTCTTGACAGTATGCTGGCGGGTCTGGTGCTGCGCGATCAGGGTATCGATGCCGCCTGGGTAACGTTTGAAACCCCGTTTTTCAGTGCCGCCAAGGCTCGTAAAGCCTCAAAGATGACCGGGATTCCGCTCACGGTCAAACCCATTTTCAACGTTTATATGAAAATGTTGAAAGATCCGCCCGCCGGATATGGCAAACACATGAATCCTTGCATGGACTGCCATGCACTGATGTTTAGACTGGCGGGAAAATTAATGCAGGAAAGAAACTTCGATTTTCTTTTCAGTGGCGAAGTGCTCGGCCAGCGCCCCATGTCACAGAAAAAATCATCGCTGGGTTACGTGGAAAAACACTCCGGTTTTAAAGGGTATATTGTACGTCCGTTGAGCGCCGGAAACCTGGCGCTAACCATCCCGGAAAAAGAAGGTCTGGTAGATAGAGACCGACTTTTGGATATATCGGGCCGGGGCCGCAGCCGTCAAATCAAGCTGGCGGAAAAATTCGGGATTACAGACTACCCCGCCCCCGCCGGCGGCTGTCTGCTCACCGACAAAAATTTTTCCAACCGGCTCAGAGACCTGTTCAAGCATCAGGATAATTGCACCGAAGAAGAGCTGCATCTTTTAAAGCACGGCCGCCATTTTCGATTAAACCCCGACGCCAAGTTGATTGTCGGCAGAACCGAACAGGACAATGAAAATATCTTAAAATATCACAATCCGGCAGTCGATACGGTTCTTGATGTCAAGGATTATGCCAGCCCCATTGCCTTGGTGCCCCGGGGTGCCGAAAAAAACTCTATCCAGCTGGCGGCGGCCATTTGCACCGGGTACAGTAAGGCGCCGAAGCTGTCACCGGTGGAGGTCCTGATCAAGACTTCCGGAAAAAAAAGGCGATTCAGGTGATCGCCATCCTGCCGGAGGATGTGGCTGGGATGCTAATATAATATATTGAGAACCAGACATGCAGGAAACGATACCCATTTCAAAGTTCAAGGCCACCTGTTTACGCTTATTGGATAATGTCAATAAAACGGGAAAATCGATCATCGTAGCACGCAAAGGAGAACCGATTGCGCTGGTCACCCCACCTCCTCCACCTCCCAAACCTGATCCATGGCTGGGCTGCATGAAAGATCGCATAAAAATTAAGGGTGATATCATATCACCTGTTCTGGATGAAACAGAATGGGAGGTCTCAAGTGATCATACGGTTAATTCAAAATAAATGATCCTGATGAGTTGACGGTCTTCGAAGGGCGATCGTATGGTTGCGGCTTCCAACAATTTATTTTAAAGGTAAATTATGGCTCCTTGGGGGTTAGTTGTATCGTGTTGGATCCTTGCTCATAGTCAAAACAGACCATAAAGCGTTTTAAGAAACTTCGTCCCAAAAGACCATCTATGCCGACCTTCTTTTCCGGAATTGCAATCCCGGGCACATCCTGTTCCTCCATTCCCAGAACGGATATATATGGAAATACGAGTTTTTGTCCCCAGGCGGTTTTGCCGGCGGCCAGGCTTAAATCGGTGACTTCGCCCAAGCGTTCTTTTAAGCCTAAAACTTCGACCATCTCCGGCGTGAGGCTGACATAGCTAGCGCCTGTGTCAACAATGAAATGAAATTCCTCTTTGCGACAGATGATTCCCGCGATAATGACTAATCCGTTTTCCTGAGACCTCGCCTGATCGATTGCGTAGGTTCCCAATTCCTTGCGTAGGTCCCGAATTTTTTGGATCTGCTTATTCAACAGAAGATTATTATTGCCGGCGCGTCTTTTTTGATGCAAATTTAAATACGTTCGATTTAAATCCAGCCAAAATTCTGAATCCTTATTTAATCGCAACCAATTGCTGTGATGCTTGATTTCCAGCTCCAAAGCAGTATTAAGTTTATCAAGCTTTGCCTTTTCGGCATCTGTATTCTGGTTTGTCTGTTTGACCCATTCGTTAAATAGCGTGATCTCATTTTCGAGCTGTTTGAGTTGGCGGTTATAGCGCTTAACCAAGGCATTTCTCTGGTCGATGAGTTGGTTATTGGATTTTTCGGCCAATTGCGCATCATATTTCCCAATCTGCTTTTCTAGTTCTCTAAAGCCTTCCCTTTCTTATCAATTTCCGATTTTCTGTAATTTTCCCTGGTGTTTATGGTTTGAACCAGCGCATTGTATGTATCAACTGCCGATTTGTATGTATTTTGAGCTGTGGTCACGGGGTTTTGGCGAAAATACCGATCCATTATTTGTTCGTACTGGCCAATGCGTTCTTCGATAATCTGCAGACTTTCCGGGTCATTTTCCTTTTGGCCGTCGGCAGAAGCAGATATGAAAAGCCAAAAGAAAATGACCAGCGTCCATCCAAACCGCTTCATAGTGGGTTCGCTTCGCTCAGTCATTTTTTGTAAAATAGACAGAATACCTTACTTCGACATTCGATATTCTCTTTTTCAGAGTTTCTTTCTCGATCAAACCGGCCGTTTTTCAGGCCGGCGGCGGGGCTGAAACCAGTCTTCTGTTTTCGCCTTCCCCACGCTTCCATCCTATGCTCTGTGCCCCACGCTGCTTGCACGCAATTGCCCGCAAGCGGCCGAAATATCCTGCCCTTTACTCCGGCGGATAATGACCGTATAATTTTGGGCGAATAAAATGTCATAAAATGCCTGAATAGCCGCTTCGGCCGGACGCTCGAAGTCACAGCCGGCATGCATATTAAAAGGTATGAGATTGACTTTACAGCGGATCGGCCGCAACAATTTTGCCAGGCGTTCGGCATCATCTACGGAATCGTTTATCCCTTTGATAAGAATATATTCGAATGTAATTCTGCGGCCGGGAGCGGGTTCATATCGGCGACAGGCTTCCATTAATTTTTCCAGGGGATACTTGCGGTTGATAGGCATCAGCCTGTCGCGGGTTTTATTATCGGTTGCATTTAGCGAAATCGCCAGATTCACCCGGGTATCCCGCCCGAGGGCGGTAATTTTAGGCACCAGACCGGCCGTCGAGACCGTCACCCGGCGGCTCGCAAATCTGAGTCCGACATCGTTGTCGGTGAGAACGCCGATGGCAGCCACGAGGTTTTTGTAATTGGCCAGGGGCTCTCCCATCCCCATAAAAACGATATTGGTCAGACGTTTTTCGTCACCCAGATCCTTTTTGATATCGCGCGCCTGGGCGACAATCTCTCCCCGGGTCAAATTCCGCTCGAAACCTCCCACGGCGGTCAGGCAAAACCGGCAACCCTGAGCACAGCCCGCCTGGCTTGATACACAAAGGGTATAATGATCCCGTTCGGGAATCAGGACGCTTTCAATGTATTTCCCATCTCTTAATTTAAAAAGATATTTGCGGGAACCATCCCGTGAATTTTCGATCTTCTCGGCTTCCAGCCGTCCGATCACAAAGTGCTTTGGCAACAACAACCTGATATTTTTAGATAAATCGGTCATGACATCGAAGTTGTCGGCCTGGCGCAGATAAATCCATTTTTGAATCTGGTCCGCGCGATAAGCGGCAATTTCGCGCTCGGCCAACCAGGACAACAGCTGATCGCGGGTAAATTCAAGAATGTCTGCTTTTTTTCTGTATATGGCCATCAGTAATTTCAGGGCTCCTGACCCCAATCGTGAATATTTCTCGGGAGGCCTTGATATCGAAACAATCTACAAAATTTGTAGTAAAAATAAGCGTAAATTCAAGGTGCAACAGGTTTTATCAAAAATAAATAATAAAATTCAGAACTATACGCCCAACTTCAGTATTGTTGACGCGATCACTGACATTTCTGTTGCATCCGATTTTACGACACATCAGTAGTTCTGAATTTTCTGTTGTCTTTTATTAGATTAGTTTCGGAATTCAAGCAAAACAGTCACTTTTGAGTGTTGCATCGCACCTGATCGGTTAGTATTATATCAGTCAAAAGCGAAATTAATTTACTTGACATAACATCATTGAGATTATATTTTCAAGAATTTATGGATTCAGGCTGGAATAATTTATGTTTGAAAGATTAAGTGACAAACTGGATGCCGCCTTTAAAAAGCTCAAAGGGCGCGGAAAGTTAACGGAAAAGAACATCGAGGAGGGTTTAAAAGAAATTCGAATGGCCCTTCTGGAGGCCGATGTTCATTATCGCGTAGCCAAACGGTTTATGGCCGATGTCAAAGAGCGGGCTTTAGGCCAGGAGGTTCTGACGAGCCTAACCCCCGGTCAGCAGGTAGTCAAAATTGTCAACGAAGAGTTGACCGAATTGATGGGGTCTCAGCAGGCAGAGCTGAACCTTTCCGGCCCCAGTCCGGTATCCTTGATGCTGGTCGGCCTGCAGGGGTCCGGTAAAACGACAACAGCCGGCAAGCTGGCGGTTTTCCTGCGCAACAAAGGAAGAAAGCCTTATCTTGTGCCGGCGGATATTTATCGCCCGGCTGCCATCGATCAGCTCAAAAAGTTGGGCGAGCAACTGAACGTACCGGTATTTTCCTCCAGCGTGGATATGGATCCCGTTCAGATCGGCCGCGATGCCAAAACGGCTGCTCACCGGGAAGGTTGCGACACGCTGTTGCTGGACACCGCCGGTCGTCTTCATATCGATGAAGACCTGATGGATGAGCTCATCCGCCTGGACGAAGCGGTAAAACCAGCGGATATTCTCCTAGTGGCGGATGCCATGACCGGTCAGGACGCCGTAAATATAGCCCAATCCTTCAACCAGGCGCTGAACATCGGTGGGGTTGTTCTCACCAAAATGGATGGGGACGCCCGGGGCGGTGCCGCTCTGTCCATCAAGGAAATTACCGGCAAACCGATCAAATTCATCGGGGTCGGCGAAAAATTAAACGAGCTCGAACCGTTTCATCCGGACAGGTTGGCCTCAAGCATTCTGGGCATGGGGGACGTTCTAACCCTGATCGAAAAAGCCCAGGATGTCGTTGATGAAAAAAAGGCGGCGGAACTCGAAAAAAAGCTTCGCAAAAGCCAGTTTACCCTGGAGGATTTCCGCGATCAAATGCTCCAGATCCGCAAAATGGGATCGCTGGGCGATATCATGAAAATGATTCCCGGCATGGGTAAACTCAAACAAATGAAAAATATGGACATGGACGAAAATGAACTCGTCCGGATTGAAGCCATTATCAATTCGATGACACCCCAGGAACGAAGGCGCCATGGGATCATAAACGGAAGTCGTCGTCGCAGAATAGCCAAGGGAAGCGGAACCCGGGTACAGGATGTCAACCAGCTTTTAAAAAATTACACCCAATTATTGAAAATGCTTAAAAAGCTTAACAAAGGCGGCATGCAGGGATTCCAGCGGGGAATGCTGCCGTTTTGAGGGAGAAAAGAAACTATGGCAGTTAAAATCAGATTGGCCAGACATGGCGCGAAGAAAAAACCCTTTTACCGAATCGTCGTCGCTGACAGCGAGAGCCCACGTGACGGCAGGTTTCTGGAAAATGTAGGCACCTATGATCCTTTGTACGATCCGGCTAAGATCATCCTGAAAACGGAGAGAATTCAATACTGGATGGATCAAGGCGCCCTTCCAACGGATACGGTGCATAGCCTGTTAAAAAAAGAAGGCTTTTTTTCGGCGAACGCATAACCCGGATATTTTCCATCCCCCCGTTTTTTCGTGGCTTCTATTTCTAAACCCCCGGCAAAGGAGATGGCACCATGAAAGACCTGATCGGCTATATCGCTCAAGCACTCGTGGACCATCCGGAACAAGTTAAGGTCACCGAGATTGAGGGAGATCAGACCACGGTTTTGGAGCTTAAAGTGGCCAAAGAGGATATCGGGAAAGTAATCGGCAAACAGGGCAGAACGGCGCGATCGATGCGGACTATCCTTAGTGCCGCTTCGGCCAAGATAAAGAAACGCACTGTTCTGGAAATTGTTGAATAAACCCGGAACAAAACGAAGCCTTGTGCTCATCGGGAAAATCGGCGGCGTCCACGGTATAAAGGGCGTAAATAAATTGCGTTCCTATGCGGAGTCTTTGTCGGTGTTCGCACCCGGCTGCTCGATCCTCGTTCGCGACCTTCGCGGCCGGGAAGCGTGCTATGAAATAAACTGGGTGAAGCCACATACCGGCACCCCTCTTGTATCGTTTAAAGAGATCACCAATCGCGACCAGGCCAAAACATTGATCGGCGCTGAGCTGTTCATCCCGCAATCAGAACTGCCCGAATTGGATGAGGAAACCTATTACTGGCGCGATCTGATCGGAATCGAAGTTTATACGAAAACAGAAGAATTTCTCGGTCGGATTGATTCAATTATCGAAACCGGCAGTAATGATGTCTATGTCGTTAAAAGGGATGAAAAGGAAGTGTTGATTCCGGCCCTCGAATCGGTGGTTCTGGAAATCGATTTGGCGCATAACCGAATGCAGGTCGATCTGCCTGAGGGCCTGACTTAGTTGATTGGGTAATTAGTTGAATAGTTGATTAAGTATAAATAATTTGATCCAATCACTAATCAACCAATCAACTAGTAAACTAATCAACTAAAAAATGATGAATTTTGTTGTACTGACGATTTTCCCGGAAATGTTTGACCCATTCTGGTCCCATGGGATTATTCGCAGGGCAATCGAACAACAGAAGATTTTTACTTCAACCGTAAACATCAGAGATTACGCCCGCGACCGGCATCAGGTTACGGATGACAGACCGTATGGCGGCGGCAGCGGTATGGTAATGAAACCGGAGCCCCTGGCCGGAGCCATTCGGGCTGCCACCCGCAAAGTGCCGGCGGCCGGGACAATCTTACTGACGCCCCAGGGAAGGCCCTTTGATCAGGATATGGCCAAAGAACTGGCGTCATTTGATGGGTTGGTTATGATTTGCGGTCGCTACGAAGGCGTTGATGAGCGGATCTGTCACGATCTCATTGACTACGAAATTTCAATCGGTGACTATGTGCTCACCGGTGGCGAGTTGGCGGCGATGATCATCGTTGACGCAGTCACACGATTGATTCCCGGTACCCTTGGTGGAGAGGATGCAGCCGAAAATGACTCATTTTCAAATGGCCTGCTGGAACATGCGCATTATACACGGCCCCGAATATTTGAGGGTCGGGAGGTCCCCGATGTTTTGCTGTCCGGCCATCATCAGGAGATTGAAAGATGGCGCCTTGAATCATCTTTAATGCGGACGCTATTAAAAAGGCCGGACTTATTGCTGCAAAAAAACCTGAGCCGTGAGGAAATCGATATTCTGGATAAGTGGCGCAACGAAATAAAAAACATTTTAAAATTTCACCACGGAGAACGCGGAGATCTCAGAGGGGAAACAGATAAAGTATAAAGTTTTCTGCGCCATCTATGAACTCCGGACCAAATGAAAAATGAAAAATTTATGCCCAATCTTTATGTGGTATTGACCCATTATCCGGTTATTAACAAGCGGGGCGACATCATCGCTTCGGCTTTGACCAACCTGGATTTACACGATATTTCAAGGGCGGCAAGGACATACGGGGTAAAATTGTTCTACGTGGTTACCCCGCTTTCTGATCAGAAAGTGCTTGCAAAAAAGATCATTGCTCATTGGACCGAGGGTGCCGGGGCAGCCTACAACCCGGATAGACGCAGCGCTCTTGAATTGATCAAGGTTAAGGACACTATCGTAGATGTCGCCGAAGACATCAAAAGCATAGAAAACAGTTACCCAAAAACAGTTACAACCTGTGCTCGAAGGTATCCGGCAAGCATCGGCTATACGGAATTCAGAGGCATTCTCGGAAGCGGCCTACCGCACCTGCTGATTTTTGGTACGGCCTGGGGTTTGGCTGAATCATTAATATCCGAAGCGGATTTCGTCCTGGAACCTATTGCGGGCATGACGGGTTATAACCACCTGTCGGTTCGCTCAGCGGTGGCGATCATACTGGACAGACTTTTGGGACCAGGAAAATAAAGAATCAATTTATTGGAGGAGAGATGAAAAAACTAGAAAAATTAGAAAAAGAACATTTGCGCATGGATGTCCCTGCTTTTGGACCGGGTGACACCGTCAAAGTCCATGTAAAAATAAAAGAAGGCGAGAAAGAGCGTATTCAGGCCTTCCAGGGCGTGGTCATTTCCAAACGAAAAGGCTCCACCAATGCGACATTTACCGTCCGCAAAATTTCTTACGGCATTGGTGTAGAACGTATCTTTCCGACCCATTCACCCATTATTGACAAAATAGAAATTATTACCCGGGGTCGTGTGCGGCGCGCCAAAATTTACTATCTGCGCAAACTCAGAGGCAAAGCCGCTAGGATTAAAGAACGACGGTTCAACTAAAAGAAGATGGATTTGCGGGTTTTCGAAAAAGAAGCCGTCGGCAAAGGCTGCAAGAATATAGCAGGCATTGACGAAGCCGGCCGGGGTCCCCTGGCCGGCCCTGTTGTTTCAGCGGCCGTGATCCTGCCCGCCGCATTCCGGGACCCCGATATTAACGACTCCAAAAAACTATCTGCCAAAAAGCGCCGGCGGTTGTATGATGTGATCTATGCCCATGCCGTTACCATCGGCATCGGTATTGTCGATCCGATAGAAATAGATCGAATCAACATCTTGCAGGCCTCATTGCTGGCCATGGCCATGGCGGTTAAAAACCTTGACCCTCGGCCCGATTATCTGCTTATCGACGGTATTTTCCCCATTTCATCCGATCTGCCCCAACAACCGATTACCAAAGGTGACGCATTAAGCATCTCCATTGCCGCAGCCTCTATCATCGCCAAAGTCACCCGTGACCGTCTGATGCAAAAATACCATCATTACTATCCTCAGTTCGATTTTCCAAAACACAAAGGCTATCCGACCCGGGCTCACCGGGAAGCCATCCGGAAATTCGGCTGCTGCCCCATCCACAGAAAAAGTTTTAAAGGGGTCAAGGAATACGATTAAGCTTATGCAAAACACCCGGCAAAAATTTGGCGAGCAAGGTGAATCCCTGGCCGTCTGGTACCTGAAGAAAAACGGCTATAAAATTCTTGAGCAGAACTATCGCACAAAATTGGGTGAAATCGATATTATCGCCAAAGAAAAGAAAACCCTTGTTTTCGTGGAAGTGAAGTCAAGAAGATCAATACGGTACGGAAATCCGAAATGGGCGGTTACGCCAAAAAAACAACGCCAAATTTCAATGGTTGCCCTTTCCTATCTTAAAGCCACCAAACAATCGGATACCAAGGCCAGGTTTGATGTGGTTGCCATCACCTCCAATCAGGACGAACCCCGAATAGAAATCGTTAAAAATGCCTTCGAACTCGCCTACGAATGATTCCGAAGTGCGGCAAAAAAAGGATAAATAGAATCCCTTAAATCCAAAATCCGAATTCCGAATTCCAAAATTGAAGTATGGGAATCGTTTTGAATAAGAATAGTCCCCCTAAAAAAAGTGTGAATGTCATCCACCCGGGCACGCTTTATGTCGTCGCCACACCCATCGGAAACCGCGATGACATCACCCTAAGGGCGCTGAATATTTTGCGTGAGGTCGATCTGATAGCTGCTGAGGACACCCGTAAGACGCGAAGATTTTTGGAACTGCACGCCATCAAAAGCAGCTTGATCTCATACCATGAACACAATGAAGTCGAGCGAACACCACAGCTGATAGCAAAACTCAAAAAGGGAATTTCCATTGCACTGGTCTCCAATGCGGGTACCCCAACCGTTTCAGACCCCGGTTATCGATTGATCACAGCAACCTTGGCCGGCAATTTCAATGTCACGCCCATTCCCGGAGTATCCGCGGCCACTGCCGCCCTGAGCGCCGCCGGGCTGCCGACGGATTCATTTGTTTTTTTAGGGTTCGCGTCCAAAAAGAAAGCAAAACGCCTGCAACAACTAAACGATCTTGCAAGTGAGCCCCGAACCCTTATCTTCTATGAATCTCCCAGACGCATCCTGACGCTTTTAGATCAAATCAAAGATGCCATGGGGGATCGCTACATTGTTTTCGCCCGAGAAATGACCAAACTCCATGAAGAATTCTTAAGGGGCCGGTTGTCGGAAATTGCCATGCAGCTAAAAGGCCGGACCAATATTAAAGGTGAATGCACGCTCTTGGTGGCCGGATGTGACAAAGAGGACAGTCGGTCCTGGGAAGTCGTCAAACAGCAGGTCAGGACTGCAGTCTTAAATCGCCGGAATTCATTGTCGCTGATTGCCAGGGAGATTGCCGCAGAATCCGGAATTTCAAAAAACAAGATATATACCCAAGCACTTAAAATCAAAAAGGAGCTGGAGGGTGGATAAACTCGACGCAATTTTTTCTCCGCAGTCCCTCGCCGTCATTGGGGCATCTAAAACCCCCGGCAAAGTGGGCCACGATATTTTCGTAAATATTTTAAAAGGAGGCTATCGGGGCACCCTGTATCCGGTAAACCCGAAGGCCCGCTCTGTTTCAAGCGTCAGGGCCTACCCAACCATTGCCGATATTCCCGACAGCGTGGATCTGGCCATGATTATTCTGCCGCCCGGCCCCGCACTGGTGGCCACGGAAGAAGCCATTGAGAAGGGAACCAAAGGGATCGTTATCGTTTCCGCCGGTTTCCGGGAAGTCGGAAAAGAAGGCCTCGATGTCGAAAACAAAATTGTCTCCCTGTGCCGGCAGGCAGGTGTCCGGCTGGTCGGCCCCAACTGTCTGGGCGTGATTAATCCCCTTGCCAATGTCCGGCTAAATGCCAGTTTTTCGGCCCGCATGCCCAAAGCCGGCAATATTTCATTCATCTCCCAGAGCGGGGCCTTGTGTACGGCGGTCCTTGATTTTGCCGCCGACCGTGATTTTGGTTTTTCTAAATTTATCTCCATCGGCAACAAGGCGGATGTCGATGAACTTGATCTCTTGCGGTATTTTCACGAGGACAAAGATACTGAGGTGATCATGATTTACCTGGAAGAGCTGCGCAGAGGACCCGAATTTATTGAGATCGTCAAGGAGATTACCTCTGGCGATTTTCGTCCAACGCCGGTGATAGTGATAAAATCCGGTCGCACAGGTGCCGGTGCCCGGGCGGCAGCCTCCCATACCGGGGCACTGGCCGGAACGGAAGGTGTCTATGATGCCATTTTCCAACAATCCGGCATCATTCGGGTCGATTCCATCGATGAACTTTTCGATTTTGCCACTGCCTTTGCCTATAAAAATGAAAGTGCCCTGGGAAAACTGCGCCGCAAGGTCCCCGACGGCAACCGGGTTGCCATTGTCACCAATGCCGGCGGACCGGGTATCGTCGCCACCGACATGACCGAATCCTCCGGATTGCAGCTGGCCAAATTCCAAGAAGAAACCATCGAAGCCCTTGACAGTCACCTGCCCAAGACGGCAAACCTGCAAAATCCGGTGGATGTCATCGGTGATGCCCCCATGGACCGCTATGAAAATGCCTTGGCCGCCGTCATCAGAGATGAAGGCGTTGACGGCGCACTGGTGATTTTAACCCCCCAATCCATGACCGATGTCCTCGGAACCGCGGAAGCCATTGTTCGAATTGCCAGACGATCCTACAAACCCATTTTGTGCTGCTTCATGGGAATTATCGATGTATCTTCCGGTGTAAAATACCTGCAGGAGCAAGGCATTCCGGTTTTTAAGTTCCCGGAAAATGCCGCCAAAGCGTTTGGCGCTCTTTACCAGTACTCCCGGTGGTTAAACCGTCAACGGCTGGCTCAATTCGATCTGCAGCATGATAGACAGGGCGCGGCCCAAATCATCGAAGACTGTCTAAGCAACGGCAAAACCCATATCGGCGAATTGGAGGGCATCGGATTACTTAAATGTTACGGATTTAATGTACTGCCGAACCGGCTGGCCAAAAGCGCTAAGGAAGCGGCCGCCCTGGCAGAAGATATGGGATTTCCGGTCGTGCTAAAAATCGTTTCCGCCCAGATCTTGCATAAATCGGATGCCGGCGGGGTCGTGCTGGGGCTTGAAAATCAGGAAGATGTCAAAAAAGCATTTGAAAACATTGTCAACCGCGCCGGTGAGTATGACCCGGCTGCCAATATTGAAGGTGTGCTGGTTCAAAAAATGGCGTCTCCCGGCAGTGAAGTCATAGTGGGCCTGAACCGATATCCGGTATTCGGTCCGTTGCTCATGGTCGGCATCGGCGGTATTTTTGTCGAGGTATTCCAGGATGTCGTATTTCGGCTGGCGCCCATCGGCAGAAACGAAGCCCGTCGCATGGTTCGACAAATCAAAGGTTACCGTCTGTTTCAAGGTTTCAGGGGCCGGCCCCGGGCTGATGTCGAAACAATTGAAAGATCACTGGTTAGTCTGTCAAACATGGCCACCAACCATCCGGAAATCATGGAGTTGGATATCAATCCCCTGCTGGTTCATGAACAGGGCCATGGCGCAACTGCAGCCGACTGCAGGATTATCCTTAAAAAGCCTTGAGGTGAAACCGACGACTGACGAAGGGCGAAGGATGAAATACGAAGGACGAATGACGAATTGTGGATGTCGCTCTCCGAGGCGTAGGCGCTGCAACCTCTACGAGCCGGAGGCTTCGCTCTGCTCTTTTAAAAAATAAAATAGATAGAATTCCTTAATTCGACATTCGCCCTTTTTTTGAAATCCACCTATGTAACCCAAGCACTATATGGCACTCGAATCAACCCGCAATCAAATACTCCACCCCGTCATCCTTCCGGTTCCGGAACAGGTTCAAAAATACAAACCGAAGGACCGTGTCCTCTATCTTAGCCGCCATGCCCGCCGCGCTCTGGAAAGATCAGCTGTTAGAAGCGGAATCCTTCCGGGTGAACTGCTGAAGGATGAAAACGGCATGCCCCTGCCCTTTGACGGCACATTCTGGTCTATTACTCACAAAACCCAATATGTCGGTGGCGTGGTGGCACCCACACCCATCGGCCTCGACATCGAAAGAATCCGTGATTTTTCCCGGGGCCTGTTTAGAAAGACCGCCACTGAGCAGGAATGGGCTCTGACAAACACGGAGGGAAAGTCGTTATTGACATTTTTTCGCTTCTGGACATCCAAAGAAGCCGTGCTCAAGGCAACCGGAATCGGGATTAAAGACCTTTTGAAATGCCAGGTTCGCCAAATCCTGGACGAACGCCATCTGGTCATTCAATACGAAGGCAAAGATTGGCTGATCGAGCATTTCTTTTATGATCGCCATATCGCATCCATCGTACAAAATAATTTCCGCATAGACTGGGCCATTGAAAAGTGAATCATTCTAAATTGAGAGGTTCAACGTTCACAGTTCAGGCTAAACTGTCCTAACCGCTCTCTAACAATTGTATTGCAGGTAAATTGGCTCGAACTCCAGGTTTCACCAATGGGTGAAAGCGGTCAATCCAAACAATTGAGTATAAAGTAACGCATATCAGCATTTTATAACCTTTGAACCCTGAACCTTGAACCTCGAACCGATCATCCTGCCGCCCTCACTTCCAAAATCACTTTGCCCGTATTGCGATTTTCCCGGACATACGCATGGGCGGCCGTCGCCTCCGCAATCGGAAAAACCGTATCGATCACCGGTTGAAGCTTACCCCCTTCCAGCAGGGGCCAGAAGCGCTCTTTGAACTGTTGGGTGATGGCGATCTTTTCCGTCAAGGGCCGTGATCGCAACCGCGAGCCGATGATTCGCAGGCTTTTCCCCAGTACGGTTGCCATATTCATTTCAGCGCTGTTGCCCCCCAGCAGGCCGATAGTTACCAGCCGGCCGTTTTCCTTTAATAGATTCAGATTCTGATTCAGATAGGCGCCACCCACCGGATCCAGGATGAGATCGACACCTTTACCCCCGGTCGCCGTCATCACCTCTTCAAAAAAGTCCTGTTCCTTGTAATTGACGGCCAGCGTGGCTCCCAGACCACGGCATTTGTCTAATTTCGCCTGGGCGCCGGCAGTAATATATACAAGGGCACCGGCTTCACGCGCCATTTGAATACCGGCCGTCCCGACACCGCTGCCCCCGGCGTGGATCATCACGGACTCGCCAGATTGGAGGGCGCCCTCCATAAAAAGGTTGACAAAAGCCGTCAGCCAGACTTCCGGAATGGCGGCCCCCTCCGTAAACGACCAGCCGGCCGGCAGCCCGATCAGCATCTGGTGGTTGACGGCGGCCTGCTGAGCATATCCACCGCCGGGCAGCAGCGCCAGCACGCGATCACCGATCTGCGGCCCTTGGACAGCATCACCGACTGCGGCAATCACCCCGGCCATTTCCAGGCCGAGAATCTCGGATTCCCCGGGCGGCGGCGGGTATAATCCCAAGGCCTGCAGCAAATCGGCCCGGTTCACTGCCGTGGCCTTGACATCGACGAGCACTTCTTCCGGGTTACATTGAATATCCGGCACATCTTCCCATAACAACAGAGGTTTTTTATTTTCTTTTTTGACGACAATGGCTTTCATTTTATCTCCCGTCCAGATGAATTTTGTTCCCTTCCTGGTGGATGCTGATCCCATAGTTTTTCAGCGTTTTGGTCAACGGGCGACCGAATAAAAAATCGAGCATTTCAGGATCCAGTCCGCCTCTGGAAACAACCAGGTTACGAATTTCAGCATCGTAGCGGATGATTTCCAGAAGTTTTCGCCGGGCGTGGTTTCTTTTGCTGCCGGCCAGACTATTGATCAGAGATTGAATCTTATTAAAGTCGCAGCGGGCCTGATGGTCCTGGATTAAATCCCAAAGGCCTTTTACTTTTGATACGAGATCGGTTCGTGTCAGCCGGGTGTTTGCGTAAACTTGTTTAAGCTCGCGGGTATCCCAACATTTAAGAACTCTGCATTCCAGCGGACGGTCATCGTATATGGTGCATCCTTTTTTGATTTCATCAAAAAACAGACACGTCCAGCTATCTTTTTTACCTTTGATTTTAATGATATCCGAATCCACCGGCTGCAAACACCCTTTGACGTTGTCGTGGGCAAGTTCGCCTTTGCGAATTGTGTAAAGATATTTGGAGGAAATCTTCCCTTTGTCGATGAGCATCCGATCTTCGATATGAAAACAGGGGCCTCCCTTTTCACAACAGGTCCCGCAGCGAATACATTCCGATATTTTTATTCCGGGCTTGGGGAAAGTTGGATTACCCATGTTAAATCCTTATTTAACGCGATGGCGTTATTTCTTCTGTGGACCCACCCGTTTCATAAACTCCCAAACAGGAATTGATGTCAGACCTCCGATCACACCACCGATATAGCTTGGTAGTCCGAAACCGAATAGTTGATGCCAAATCAAACCGGCGATTATACTGGCCGCCACAATTGCCGCTAAAGTCAAAACCAACCGCTGCCATAATGGCATAGGACACCTCCCTTTTGTGTAGGATAGCAATTCAGTGCTGATCTGAGGATGTTTTTACTTTATTGAAGGCTACAAAGTCAACTCTAACCACATGGACCAGCCGCTGACACATTTTCCAACTTTCAAAGATTGCCGGTTTTGAAAGGAAATTTTTAATAACGGAGCGGAGAAATGACGATGGTCAACCCGTCTAAGAATTGCTTTATCATATCCGAGCATTATATTGGAAGAACTTAAGGCTTTGCCCAATTGCAAAAATGCAATGGTGGAGATTGAGGCCTCCGGCTCGAAGAGCCTTAGCATCGAAGAGAATGATGGGTTTAAAGAAAACGAGACTCAAAGCACATCTTCTGAATATATTTTCAAATTTTAAAGGATCGTCTTGGATAATGGAAATCCTCATTGAGCAAATAAAAGAAGAAGGTCTGGTCTTCGAATTTGAAAAATCAGCAGCGGCCTTTCCGGTTCTGGCGGAAATGGTTGACCATGGCGAATGTGAATTTTCGGCACCCGTAAGGACCGCTTTGAAGGTGCAACGGATCGGTGATCTGGTGGAAATAGATGGAAACATCGAAACATCTGTGCGCCTGCCCTGCAGCCGCTGCCTGCAATCCTTTGAAACTCATTTGAACTCCCAATTTGCAGTCACCTACCTGCAGCGGGCGACGGATGGCATAGAGGATTCCGAATCTCAGGAAGTCGAACTGAGCAGCGCGGATATGGGAATCGTTTACTTCCAGGGCGAAAAAATCGATCTGAAATACACCATCCAGGAACAGGTGGTAATGGAATTTCCCCTCAAAGCCCTGTGCAAACAGGACTGCAAGGGCCTGTGCCCTAAATGCGGTGCGGATCTGAATGAAGATCCTTGTGATTGTGACCGCAGGTCTTCGCCCGGTAAGTTTGCCGTCCTTAAGAATTTAAAGCTGGAGAAATGACAATCAGATTATAAGCTCAGCCACTAAGACCCAAAGACTCAAAAAAAGAGTATTTAGGTTGAACCGATCAGTTTAGGTAACAACCTTGGTGGCGGAAATGTTACAAATCAGATCAACCCATGGAGAGCAGAAAGCAACATATCGACTTAATTTTACAACGCCCCGGAAAATTCCTGTGGCGAGTGCTCGTCGGCTTTAAACGCAATCAGGGATTGCTGCTAGCCGGAGCGGTTGCCTACTATACCCTTTTATCCGTCATCCCCATGCTGGCACTCATTCTGGTGGGCCTGTCGCATTTCATCGAAGAAGAACAGCTGTATAACACCATCCTCAGCAATTTGAAACTGGTCATCCCCGCATACGCGGAAAGCGTGACCGGTCAGGTGTGGGGCTTTCTTGCCCGCCGCCAGCTGGTAGGAATTGTCGGAATCCTAGTTATGCTGTTCTTCAGTTCCATGGCCTTCACCGTACTTGAAAACGCCATGGCCATCATATTCTCCCACCGGGCCAGAAAACACCGCCGCCATTTTCTGATCTCTGCCATCATCCCGTACGCTTATATTTTTCTGCTGGGCATTGGATTGCTGATAATCACCATCGTCGCCGGAGCGCTGGGTGCGCTGTCGGATAAGCATTTAATTCTTTTAGGCTGGGATTTGAGCCTGGCCGGCACGTCCAGATTGATGCTGTATTTGTCGGGCATGGTGGGGATGGTAATTATGTTGACGTCTTTGTACCTGGTTATGCCCGTGGGGCGCATCCCGATCCGCTATGCCCTTGCCGGCGGTGTAACCGCTGCTGTACTGTGGGAGATTATCCGCAATATCCTGGTCTGGTATTATTCTACCATATCCCTGGTCAACGTGATCTATGGCTCCCTGGCAACCGCTGTGGTTGCACTGCTGAGCATCGAGATCGCAGTGATTATCCTGCTGCTGGGCGCCCAGGTGATTGCGGAATTCGAACACAGCATCAATGAAACGGCTGGGTCCGGTCAATCGGAGATTGACGGCTGAAACTTCATATGAAACTAAGTTTCTGACAGGATTTAACCGGCCGCTTTAATATTGACGCCCGCCGGAAAATCTGAGATAGAAAAAGCTCTTTAAAAAGCGATAGGGGTTTAAAATTTGATTTTGATCCGGTTTCGATGGTTCCTCCTGTTTGGATTTGCACTGCTGCTCTGTTTCGGATCGGGCGCCCTGGCGGATGACGGCAAAAATGAGGATGACAATAAACGGCCCAAATGGTTCTTGACCGTCTATGGTGGCGCCCACGCCCAGGACGATATCGGCGATGTTTTCACATTCAATGCCAAATTCGAGGATAACGACTATATTGCCGTACTAGCTCTGGCACGGGAATTCTGGCACTATAAAAAATATATCAGCTTCGAAGTCGAGGGCCAGATCGGCAAGCACTTCAACAACGACACCTTCTGGGAATTCAACGGCCTGATTATCGGACGCTGGCATGCCTTTCCCTGGAACAAATACGTGGACACCAGCATTGCGGTAGGAGATGGGTTATCCTATTACACCGAAGTTTCTAAAGTAGAAAAAGAAGACGATGAGGATGCCCAGAAGACACTCAATTATCTCATGTTCGAACTCGCCCTGGGTCTGCCGCAATATCCCCGGTGGGATCTGGTGGTGCGCATTCACCATCGTTCGTCGATCTTCGGACTATACGGCGCCGGCGGATCTAACTATGTATGCGGCGGCATCAAATTCAGCTTTTAAGTGCTTCCCCAATATTATAACCTGAGTCGCAATTTCCACTCTTCAAATAAGCTATGGCGCTCCTGTTATTCATCCTCATTGACAACCCCACGCAGTTTGGCATATGTTCGCGTGTAATCATTATCCATTGAGACACGAAAAGATCGATCAAAACCCCTCGGCACATATAGGTGTTCTCGGCGGGTAACTCTCCAATTCCGGCGGATCAACGTGCTAATATCTCCGGGATCTCAGGGCGGGGACTTCAAGGCTTCGATCATAAGAATAAGGAAAAGAATCCATGCGCTGGAAAAAAATAGTCATCGCCGTGGCCTTGGTCTTCGTCATCTTGATCGCAGCGCTATATGCGTTCATCGAATTTTACGACTTTAACAAATTCAAGCCCCTGATTACCAAGGCAGTCAAGGAAGCTACCGGTCGCGAACTGAACATTAAGGGTGATATCAATA
>CAVXXE010000015.1:0-42320 GCA_963765595.1 uncultured delta proteobacterium | reverse complement strand
TATCGCCGTTTTTTGCCTGAATCCAGTACCCACAAGATATTGGGGTGTTACTGAGGCTTACCCATTTCGGTTTGTGAAACACACAAAAATACTTTCGTCACTGCTATGGTTTTAACAATTGACTTTCAAAACCAACTGTCTGCTCTACAGCAAGCACAAAAGCGATACCAGTGCCTGGTTCACTAAAACATCCTGCCTCTTGAATGGCGGACAGGACTGGTTCAACCAGTTCACTGTCCACCAAAAAGATAACCATATCCGTACGAATATCTAGACTAAGACCGAAAAATGTTTTGGCCTCATGGGCACCGGTGCCCGAAGCAGGTATGATTGTTGCTCCAGGCGCGCCGACCTGTTTTGCCGAATTGACGACCATGTCGGTCAAGTTCGGCTTAACCATTGCAATGATGGATTTATATGCCATTAAGCATCCTCCTTTTCACCCTTTTTCTGCCATATTGGGGCGTTACTCTTATGGCTTGGCTTCACTTTCTATTTTTTTGCGGCTTCGTCGTTGCACGCTCCACTGAACCAGTTGAGCGTAGCCCAAAACGCTGATAATTGGAAACAGACTGGCAAACGCGATTAGTCCGAATCCGTCCATAACCGGGTTGCGGCCCGGTACATTAGATGCCAGCCCCAGGCCAAGGGCTGCCACCAGGGGAACAGTGACCGTCGATGTCGTCACCCCACCGGAATCATACGCCAAGGGAATAATCATCCGGGGTGCGAATATAGTTTGGATGACCACCACTACATATCCGGCCATAATATAAAGATACAGCGGTGTCCCGGTGACAATTCGAAAAGTACCCAATGTTATACCGATGGACACCCCGATGGCAACCGCGATCCGCAGCCCCCAGGATGAAATCGCTTTGCGCGAAGCCTCATGCGCTTTATTGGCCACAGCGATCAGCGAAGGCTCTGCTATTGTGGTGGAAAATCCCACCAAAAAGGCAAAAAGATAGACCCACCCGTAAGCTGTCCAGGTCACTTTTTCGCCGCTCAGGGCACCTTCAACCAACTGAAGCGCCATGGCTCTGCCAACTGGGAAAATGGCCAGATCCAGCCCACCCAGAAAGCAGGCCATACCTACCAGGACTGCGCCAAAACCAAAAATAATTCTGCCCGGTCGGGGGATAGGTCTTTTTAGCACAAGGGTTTGGAAAACTACCAGCAGCCCGAGCACCGGCAGCACGTCTTTGGCTGTGGCCAGCAAAAGCAATATGGGGTTAAAAAGAATTTCCATGTTTCACCTAATGGACGATTAATCCGAAAAGCATCACAAAAATCATGGGCATAAGGGACGCTAAAGCGATGAGGCCAAAACCGTCCGTCAAGGGATCTCGGCCGCGTATCGTGCGTGCAAGCCCGACTCCCAGAGCCGTAACGAGGGGTACCGTTACAGTTGAGGTGGTGACGCCGCCCAGATCATAAGCCAAGCCTACGATTTCCTTCGGCGCGAAAAAGGTCATGAGCATTACCAGCGTGTAACCGCCAATGATTAAAACCGGCAGGGACCAACCGCGCAGGATACGCAAGACCCCCAGAACAATGGCAGCACCGACGGACAGGGCCACGGTCAATCGGACACCCAGAGCATAACGGTCTATCGAAGCTGCGCTATTTTCAATAAGTTCCGCTGCAGCTACGGCTTTAGCCCCCTCTCTTGTTACGGCTATAAGGGCTGGCTCGGCTACAGTTGTCCCCGTTCCTAAAAGAAAAGCGAAGAACAGCAGCCAGAACAGGCTGCCTTTAAGCGCAAATTCTTCTGCCAGGGTTTCACCCAGGGGAAACAAGCCGATATCCAAACCGACCACAAAGAGGGCTAAACCAACAATGACCAATCCCAATCCAGCTAAAATGGAAAAAAGTTCCGGAAAGGGTTGCTGCAAAACCAGAACTTGAAATAGAGCGATGATCGTGATGATAGGTGCCAGATCGCGGGATGCCCCAAGAAGGGCGCGCCCTAAAGCTGCACTGAATTCGGTTAGGATTGCTAACGGCATGATTAGATATTGTAACCAAAGTGCATTGAAGATACCCCTTATTTTCTGGCTGCGAAATACTACGGGAATAGTTTTACCATATTCATGATTCAGGGTTCCTTGCATTATACAAGAAATTAACAATGTTTTAGGATACTAATGATCTCTAACTTATCGAATCAGTAAGTCTCAATCTAGGCAGCGTCAGGCAATCGGCAGACCAGATAAATATCAGAAATCGTCACAACTATTGTTTGGTGATACGGTATAGCGGTATCTGGAAAAATCCAGTTCATTGATACGTACATTGATACGTACCGAATCATTGCAGGTATCTGTAAAGAGATCTTTTTTAATCTTTGTCCAAAATTTCTCTTATTTTTTGTGACAGTTTCTTAATATTAAATGGTTTCTGGATAAAACCATTACAACCTCGTTCGAGTATTTCGCTTGTCTGACCATCTATACTGTATCCGCTGGAAAGCATAACCTTTATTTCTGGATTGATCTCTTTTAGTTTGTCATAGGTATCTCCGCCACTTATATCCGGCATGATCAAATCCAGAATGACCATACCTATCTTTTGTTCATTCTTTTGATAAATCTCAAGCGCTTCTTTGCCGCCTCCGGCTATCAAGACATTATATCCCATCTTTTCCAACATAGGCTTGCCGACATCGATAATCATATCCTCATCATCTACCAAAAGAACAGTTCCAGACCCTTTTAATACGTCTTTTTCTAATTCCTTCTTTTTCACGGTCTCTTTTTCAGTGGCTGGAAGATAAATATTAAATGTGGCACCCCCACCTTTTTCACTGTAAACATTTATGAAGCCTCCATGATTCTTGACAATACCATATGCAGAAGCTAATCCTAAACCTGTGCCTCTGCCTTTTTCTTTAGTGGTAAAGAATGGATCAAATATCCTTTGTCGGGTTACTTCATCCATTCCGACTCCAGTATCAGTAACAGAAACTTTTGCATATTTGCCTGGGCTTGCTTTAAAGGGCATAGTGTAATTCTCGTCGAGATTTACATTTTGCGTCTGGATATAAAGATCACCTCCTCCTGGCATTGCCTGCCACGCATTAACATAAAGATTCAACAGCACCTGTTGAATCTGTCCCTGATCGACCTCAGCTGTCCAGAGGTCTTCTTCATATTTTCCCCTAATAGTAATTTCCTTTCTGGTTCGGCCAAACATTTGATTTTGATTTATAATGAGATTGTTTAGATCCGTAGTCTTCACCTCATATTTTCCACCCCTAGCAAAACCCAATAGCTGTTTGGTCAGATCTGCCGCACTTTTAACATAATCCTCTATCCCTTTGAGATGTTCAAAATAGGGATGAGATGAGTCAGAATCCGTTAACATCAATGAGGTCCGTCCTTGGATACCCATGAGCAGATTGTTGAAGTCATGGGCAATGCCACCGGCAAGCGTGCCTATGGCTTCCATTTTCTTTGCCTGACGTAGCTGATCCTCCATTGCCAGCTCATCTGTTATATCCCTTGCGATACCGATTATTTCCTCGCCATCTAAAGGTACGGTCGCGAGTATTGCCACCCGGTGTGTCCCGTCCGGGCGAAGGTAGATAACCTTTCCCAGTTCTTCATTCTTATTGGACCTGGCGATGATACCGAGCCGTTCACTATACCCATCGGGCGTGACATCCTTCGTGGTCATCTGCTTTAACTCTGACAATCTCCTGCCGCTCAACCGGATAGCAGCTGCATTTGCATCCAGATATCGTCCCGTACTCCGTTCTACAATAAAAATGGCGTCGGTGGTCTTCTCAAATAAAGTCCGATAACGTCGTTCATTTTTCTTAAGCGACTCCCCTGCGCGCCATCTCTCTGTGATGTCGCACACCAGCACCATTGCGGCCGGGCGCTGGCAGAACTGCAACACATGGGAGGTAATCGCGACCTCGATGACGTTTCCGTCCTTCCTGATGTGACACCAGATCCCGGCTTTGTCCAAGCCGTCGCTCACACGGTCGACATTGTCTGGCAGCCGCGGCACATCTTCGGCGGGGCAGATATCCTTGAGGGTCATGGAGAGAAATTCCTCGCGGCTGTAACCATAATGCGAGATCGCCGCGTTGTTTACATCCAGGAAGGCTAGCGACTCCACATCGTAGATCCACATCGGTTGCTGGATCGAAGCGAACAGTTCGCGGTAGCGCGCTTCGCTCTCCATCAACGCCTTTTCAGTTCTTTTACGTTTGAATTCAGCTTGCTCTGACTCCTGAATCCGTTGTTCCAATTCTTCATAGGTAGGTTTTTCAGACATTATGCCTCAAACATTATAAAATAAATTGATATGGGAATATTTACTTGCATTGTGGTTTAATCCCATCAATTTTTAACAATACAGGATGGTATCCACAAATTTGAAAGAGTTCAGAAAGAGAGTCGTGAATGAACTGTAAGTTCGATATGTTATATTATAAATCGGCTAAGAATACAACTTTTTGCCTCCATTCAAAATAATATAGCGCGAACATCTACATGTTGTGGTTGGAGTTCAGGATAAAAATGACAGATAGAATGAGATAATCTGAAGCTCGGTTAAATTTGTGGTATGCTCTAAATCAGCCTTAAATTTGACGAAGGTCCGGGTGCAGATTGCTTGCCAATATCATAACTCACTGAAAATGTTAGATTTCAAATGGATATCATAAAAATTTAGGTGATGTCAAATGCTCAGATTTATAGCAGCAATCAAAACGGGCAACGATATAAACCGAATCAGTAATATAAAAAGTTTTAGAAGTCTTCGCTTTTAATAGAATAATTTGAGGTATCTGAACTTTGAAAAAAAATCCGTATTATCAATTAGTCTGCTTTTGGAATAATTGAATCATCAAAGATAGGTCGCCATCCACCTTGTATTTTTGTTCCATGAAAATCTGCTGGCCGTCAGCCTTGCCAGTCATTATATCCATCCATATTTCGAAAGGTGTCTCAATCGTGATGTCAGGGTTTTCCTTTTCACCCTTTTCTGCGGATACGTTTCCCTTTTCAACTATGAAGTAGCAAGGATCTGTCACTTCACCAGAAAAATTGAATTGCAAAATTATCTTCCGCTCACCGACTGCTTCAGAATTAAGGCCAAAGGGGAAAAGCAACATGAAGCTATTAATGGAATCTGGGCGCGGAACCATTTTTTTCTCTGCAAATTCTTTTGGAGTCACCCCTTCGGCGATGCAGGTTCTCCAAAAGACGTTGGCCATTTGGGCAAATGACTGAGCTTCCACGAGGGGTTGGGTGATCCTCGCCATTGTTTCGGGGGAGATTTTCATGGATTGCACCAATTCTCTCCCTGCCTGTTTTGTAGCATCCAGTATGTCGTTTGATTTCTCTTGGAGAAAGGGACTCGTCATTATTTCGGCAGCAGGCCGGTAGATTTCAGCTAAAAGCTTTCTGCCAGGTGTGGCTGATAAATAGTTTACATGGGCCGACAGTGCGCTGAAATGTTCTTCGTCAGGCATACCGGCAACGGAGAGCACAACAACTCCTGGATTCTTGTGACGTAGGGGATGAAACATCCGTCCGTTGTGAATCTCAAAAAACGGCTCGAACGACGGAAGCGTACGTTCGATAAAAGCCTTAAGGGTTGCGTTCACGGCATAGTTGTAAAGGGGCGTTGCATAGACCACAATATCTGATTCCAGCCATTTATGGAGCAATTCTTTGGTCATGTCGTCCTTGTGAATACACTTGCCGGGGGTCTTAGTCAAGCAGGTAAAGCAGCCGATGCAATTTTTGATGGTTTTCTCACGCAGGCATACAACCTCGACATCCGCCTCGACATCGCGCATTCCCACGGCAAGGTGATTGAGCATCAGTTCGGTTTTGCTCTGGCTTCCACTCCGCGGACTGGAATTAAGTGCAAGTATTCTCATTTTGTCCTCCTCTGATATTTTGATTGATTAATCGTTGGGCTCAAATAAGCAATCAGGCTGCTTAACATTAATATTAGACGAGAAATGCTCTACCTATTGAAATAATTATAGGAACTTCGACAAAATTGATGATATGCTTTGAATTCGCTTTTAATTTGTTGGACTCCCATATGTTAGATTGCTTGCCATACTTAACAATTTGATCGTTATCGAAATGTATGACGATAAGTTTCGGATATCATACTGTCTTTCCCAAAAATGTATTGGTTGGGACATGCATTTGCGTCAAAATCCATGAGGAGTTGACGTGAAATTTTATAATCCTATTGGGGCTTAAATCCGAATGTGTCAGAATATTCCACGCATTGTTCGATTATTTTCCGGGCGCATGAAGGATGTAAAGTTTCAGGATGCTCATTGACCTCTATTTGTTTAATCGTATCACCGTTAAAATCACCTAAGCTATACGGATTCCAGGGTGGATTTGATAAGCACCAGCAATATTTCGGCCAGCTTCGATCGACTTTCTACTGGTGAATCCGATTTTTTTCTACCACTGCGTCGACGATGCGGGCTTTGGTGAGGTGCCGGATAATGGCATGGTGGGGCCTTTTTTCTTAAGGTATACATGTACATGGTCAGGAGCCAACCAGAGTAGACTGACAAAAGAACCCACCGACGAACTACTATCGAAGATAGCGTCATTTAACGTTTCAAATGCGTTTTGAGGGTCAGGAAACGATGACCTCCTGGGGAGGACATTCCAAGCCAAATGATACCTAATATCAAAAAACGGCATGTTGTTTGAAAAAGCAAGGGCACGTTCCGGCCCGAGCGTGCCCCCTTTTTTGTCATATTCACTGAATATTTGTGCCGGAGTCGTTTTCCTTAATCGTTTGCCGCAACCCGAGTAGCTATTGCGTAGGTACCCAAAGTCTGCCGCTGAAACAGGTGTGATGTACGCCCGCCCCGTGCATGCACCTGATCTTCTCTACCAGTCCGCCTCATTCGTGATGTCCGATCCCAACGTCAGATTTAACCGACAGTTTGTTCTATCACCCCTTTCAAATTGTTCAACAACGACTTCGAAGGGATAACCACGACTTCACGATCGCTTACTCTGGTCACGTACCGGGGTTTGTCCTGGTGTGCGATATAGGCTTTTCTGAGTTCTTCGCTCAAGTGATTGAGACTGGTCTCCGAAAGCCCCTTTTCATCTACCAGAGATTTGAAGTTGACGATTTTATCGCCATCCTCGATCCATACGATCCCAAATTTCTTCGGAGGCTTCCCGACGAAGATGTAAACAGAATCATCAGCTGGCACAATTTCGAGCGGATCTTTGGTCTCGTCTACCAGTTTTTCAAGTGGGGGACGCACGGATTCTAACTGCTTGGCAACCGGGGCTGATGAATCAAGTAAGGGGTAATCGTGCTTGCCGCCAAAAAATTTTCCAAAGATACCCATAGCTCCTCCTTTAGGGTTACGGCGAGCCAAGGAAATCGGGGACAATGAACATTAGCAGTCGCGGTTGTTCAGGGGATGACGTGGCTTCGCCTAGTTTTTCCCCCCGGACCGTGCTGTTATATAAACCGGTACCATTTATACGAAACCCTGTCAACCTTTGGTTCACTTTCACCAGCGATTCTCGGTGAAGAGCGCATTGGGAGCTAAACAGCTTGATATTTAATTTTTGGGTAAATTCTAAAAGACAGGCTTCGCCCATTCGCTTGATGTCTGTAAACCATTCATACAAAATTATATGACTGCTTGGCTTTGCTACCAGGATAAAGGACATGTTGGCTGCTTTTAGTTCATCAATAAAGGGCTGGTTTGAGAAAAGATCATCGCCGCTGTAAATGATCTTCAGTTTTGGATGTGTCTTTCTGAATTTACCGCTCTTTACTTCAATTGGGATAATGTTTTGCCGTTATTGAAGAAGATAATCCAATTCGGCGTTGCTGGAGTGAGCTTCACGATGCCAGTAATAAAATGAAGTCTTTCTTGCCGGGTTAGAATACGCCAGTAGCGCCTGTCCAACAAAGGCTTCTGCAATGGCGCCCCGGTTTAGCAAACACGTTTCAGGTTTCAGTACCCATTCGGCCAGATCGAGTTCAAGATTTTGTTATTGATAATTAGCGGTGAATATGTAAAATATGATTATCATATAATGCAAGGAGATTGAAAGATGGAAAAACGTATATCCGCTACCCGGGCTGTGAGGGATTTCTCTGAAGTATTAAACACCATAAAATTCAAAGGCGTTCATTATATTATTGAAAGGGGCGGTAAACCGATCGCTTCCATGAAGTCGATTGATGAAAAAGTGGATCAAATGACTTTGGGTGAATTGAAAAACTTGCTTAAAAAATTACCGAAGCTGGAGAAAGAACTGGATGCCTTTGCATCAGATATTGCAAAGATCTCCAATAATCAACCGCTTATGCCAATGGTGGCTTTATGGGAGTAATATTCGACACAAGTTTTCTGATTCAAGCAGAGAGACGGGAATCCGAGATCAGCCAATTTGCAGAAAATAGAGAAGAAGAGGTTTTCGGAATCAGCGTAATCACAGTCGCTGAGCTTCTTCACGGTGTGCATCGAGCAGATACAACGAAATCACGTTTGAAGAGAAGTGCTTACGTAGAAAAAGTCATCGAGCTGTTCCCCATTTATAATTTTGAGATCACAACCGCCAGGATATGTTCAGAGCTGTGGGCAGACTTAACCAAGAAAGGTGTTCAGATCGGTGCCCACGACCTCATCATCGGCTCTACCGCCCTATCTCTTGGATTTTCAGTAGCCACCTTGAACCTAAGGCATTTTGAACGAATCGAGGGGCTCAAAATCGAAACCTTACAGCAGCTAAACAGCAGTTAATAAACAGGCGCAGGTCGTTGTCATTTTTATCAAGTGACACCCAGGCGCAGGGTATATCAAGCGCCTCAATCCAGCAACTCGCAAGGATGCTCTTGCCGTGACCGGCCGGCGCTGATATCAGGCTCATCGCCCCTTGACGCTTTTTTCAACGTAAGAATCCAGCTTTTTCGTAATAAAATCTAAAATAAACTTATGCGCTTCTTTCCCAGAGCCCTTTACCGGCAACGGATCGCCGAAAGTAATATGCACCGTTTGAGCAGGTCTGATTTTTCCAAGGTCTTTGAATCTGCGGCCTAAGCCCCAGGCATCGGTTTTAAGGGCAACCGGCACAACCGTTACCCCGCAACGTTTTGCGAGTTTAACCCCCAGTGAATTAAACCTCTTGGGTTCAAAATGGATACTACGCGTCGTTTGCGGGAAAATGATGACGGAAACATTGGCGTTTAACCGGTTTTGTCCTTCCTCCATAACGGTCCTGAAATCATCCCGTGGATTGCCCCGACCCACCACAATCGGGTTACGGTTTTGCATGACATGTTTGAAAAATGGAAAAGATAGGAGGCTTTCTTTGACAACAAAGGTGACATCACGGTACGGTTGAATCAGGCAGGGCAGGACAAATGTCTCCAAAATACTCATGTGATTACTGACAAATACGCAAGGAGATTCGAGCCCTCTGGGAATAGTCAGGTTTTGAATCTCGAAACGCCCCCCAACGGCCTCGAGAGCCTTGACGGTATTTAAACTGCTTTGAATCCAGTGATCATTCGTATAAGCCCCTTTCTTACACAACCGTGAAGCGTTCAAAACAATCATAAGTATCTTGGCATAGAATACAGCGGTGGGATTGCTGCGGGCAAACCAAGGCGTCGCCTGTTTAGGAGAATAATAAGTATTATCGGTCGTTAAATAATTCAATGCTATTTTAAATGGTTATGAGCAAATAACTTGTGGTTTACCCATTTTGTTGATGATTTTATTGCAAAAAACTAAAAATACAACTGTCGCCTTCCTGATTCGGTCTTTATATTTTCGAAAGTTGGGTACTAACTTAGAATCAATTCGCCTGAGTTTACAGGTTTCAGATGAATATCGCAAGGGTTTTCAGAGGGTAATATGGTATGCCCTATCCAGAAATTTTGATCTCAAATAACGATGACAGAAACCATTTCATTCAGTAGGGGTTTGTGCTGCCCCAGAAAAGGTTCCCCGAACACCACTGGAAGCATTGACCAATCCAATGTTTCTAGACCACCGCAATTCAAAATATGATTCCAACTGTTTAGCAACACAGCAGCACGCGGAACTAAGATCTTTACCCAACCCGCATATAACCAATCGAATTAAATTATAAATTATTGCAATCTTGATAATGCGATCGACATCATAAGTATCCGGCAATGATTAAGCGGATGAATGCGCTAATCTTGATTCGCACCTATTTGCGCAATTCGTTTAACCACTTCATGGCAGTTAGCTTTAATCACATCCCACCTGTGGGCTGCAATATCTTCCTTTTTAGCAATCCATGTTCCACCCACCATCAAAACTCCGGCCAGGCTTAAATAGGCTTGCAGGTTGGTCAAATTAATACCGCCGGTCGGCATCAGTTTGATGCCCATATGCGCATAGGGGGCAGTTAAGGCTTTTATCATATTCACCCCGCCGCTGGCCTCGGCAGGGAAGAACTTTAAAACTGAGATTCCGAGACTTAACGCCTCTTCAATGTCGCTGGGCGTCATTACACCCGGTATAAATGGCATCTCCAACTTACCGGCTTCGCGCACAATGTGCGGACTTAAACCGGGTGCCACTCCAAATTGAGCTCCGCAGGCCTGGGCTTTTCTTAAATTCTCCAGGGTTAAAATCGTACCGGCCCCCAAAAGTAATTGGGGTCGTTCCTTTTTCAATTTGGCAATGACGTCGGCTGCAGCGGCTGTACGAAAGGTAATCTCCGCCACCGGCAACCCGCCTTCAATTAGTGCATCCGCCAATGGAAGCGCGTCTGCTATTGATTCTACCGCCATCACAGGGATGACAGCATGTTTCTGAAGCCTTGGATACAAAATTTCTGGGTGCATGATTCGCTTCTTCCTTCATTATTTCAGGGCGTTAATCAGATTTTCGACCGCCTCTACCGTCGCGCGCGTCACACTCTCGTATGTATAGCCACCAATATGGGGGGTGGCGATAACCCGTTCATCTTGCACCAGGCGATAATCATCGGGGGGTTCCACCTCAAAAACATCCAGGGCTACACCGGCGATGTTATTGCTCTCAAGCCCGGCTAACACGGCATTATGATCGAGCAGAGATGCACGGGCAGTATTAATTAAAAAAACGCCCTTTTTCATTTTCCGGATTGCGCCCGCACCAAGTATAGGCTCCCCATTAGCGGCGGCCGGACAATGCAGACTGATAAAATCGGCCTGCCGATACAGATCAGCCAGATCGACATAGGCGAAATTATTTAATCGCCATGAAGGATCCGGCAAATAATCATAAGCGACCACCTGCATCCCCATACCAACTGCCATCTTGGCGGTTCGTTTACCGATTTCACCACAGCCAACAAGGCCTAACACCCGTCCCTTCAATTCGGTTCCCTTGCTTCTTTGCCATCGGGTCTTTTTAAGGCAGGCATTGCTAAAAGGAATTGAACGAACCAAAGATAGAAGAAGCCCCAACGTTAATTCCGCCACACCTTGCGCATTAGCTCCCGCCGTACGGCATATTTGGATCTTCTTTTTCCCAGCCGCTTCAAGATCGATATTATCGACACCGGTACCATTACGGCTAATCACCCTTAGATCTTCGGTCGCAAATGGTAAACACCTTTTACATATTGAATCGGTTCATCAGTAACGGAATACAGAATTCTCTTGATAATCAGGGTGGCAAACCTGCGTTTTAATCCCATGTGGACGCTCTCATCTTTTGTCGCCATACCGGCTTCTATGAATTGATTACAATATTTCATCGGCATTGCCGTTGCGTGCCAGTCGATTATGCGGATTCGGGGACGGCAAAAATATGTTTGAGCCCCTCCGCCCGCCGGGCCGCACCAAAGGCTTCAATCGCATCATCCAGTGCATAGGATCCCGTAACCAGCGGGCCAAGATCGATTTTCCCTGCTTCGATCAGGCTCAATGTCTTCAAATATTGCCGTATCGATTGCCGGGATGTTCCCACGACCTTGATATAGTTGTAATGGACGATGTTCGCGTTGATGGTGGTCATGGGGGCGTCTTTGGGCAGACCTCCGAAAAAATTCATACGGCCCAGCGGTGCGAGGCATTCCAGCGTTTCATTGTGCACGGCGGCAACCGGACAGGCCACGATGGCCACATCGACGCCTCTGTCGTCCGTTTCCGCCATGACGGCTGCTTTAAGATTTGCCCTTTTCGGGTTCACCGTAACATCCGCACCGAATTTTTTGATCTCCGCCAGCCTGTCGTCGGAAATTTCCGAAACGATCACCTTGGCGGCGCCCATGCGATTTGCCAGGAGCGTGTGCATAATGCCAATCGGCCCCGCACCGATGATGAGAATGGTCTCCCCCAGGGAAAACTGGGTGTATTCCAGGCTGTTATAACAGCAGGAAAGGGGCTCGTTCAGAGCGGCCTGCGCAAAATCCGTTTCCCTCTTCATAGGGACGATATTGCCTTGACGGATGGCTTTGGCGGGCAACACCATATACTCGGCAAATCCGCCGTCGATGCCGATGCCGAAGGCGCTGTGATCTTCGCAAAGTTGCGTGTCGCCTTTGATGCAGTGAACGCAGGTTCCGCAATGGATGTTGGGAGCCACAGCGACAGTCATTCCCGGTTTGAGACCCGCCGCATCGCCGGATACCAACTCGATAACCCCTGAAATTTCATGGCCGAGGATGCGGTTCGTACCCTCCGGAATCTGGTGGTGCCCGTGTTCATAGATTCTCAAATCCGTTCCGCAAATCGCGGCAGCCTTTACGCGCAGCAGTGCCTCTCCGTTTTTGAGTTCGGGATCCTTTGTCGTTTCGGTCCCCATATCGTGCACGCCTTTATATACGATTGCCTTCATGACGAATTCCGTTGATTGAAAATGGTTATCAGACCCGCCATCTGACCGTCAATCGCCATGGCGACGACCAGATCTTCTCTCATACTCTCCCCCTTTCACGTGGCGGCGCACCGGCCGGATGTTGTTGCCGGCCGAAACGGATGGCAGCTGCTAAAATTCTTCGATTTCTAAGTCGAACACCTTGGCGACATTCACCAGTTCCTTGCCCCAGTGCCCGGTGACGAGGCAATTGTGGTGAGAATAGAATGAATTCATCATCCGGTGCCCATCCTTGATGCGGATGACCGCACCGTTGCGGCAGTCGGAATCCGGGTATTGCACATAACTTTCCAAGTCGGCCTGGGCCACCATCAGCTTGTCAAAGGTGTGGTTCAGTTTCACCAGTGTCAGTTTGCCGACCGGCATTCTGGCATCGATGGCCGTGGCGTTTTCGTCGACAATGGCAAGAACCTTACTTTTGAGCTGCCATTCTGTCGAGAAGCTTTGCGGCAATACGCCAAGATAGCCGCAATGGGCCACCAGCAGATGATTCTCCGGTTCTGCGACATCCGGAAATTTATCGATTCTTTCGTGTTTCAGTGCAGCCATACCCATCAGAAAGGGGTAGATATTGCTCATCATGATGGGCGCTCCCAACGCACGATGAATGACATATTTCGTGGCCATCGACATGGTGTCCGCCTCGCATCCCCAAATCATGCCCATCTCCTCGAAAAGCAGGTTCCAGGCCAGGCATGGGGTCGTATCGGAAAAATGGGATTCGTTGAGGCAGTTAATGCCGACCCCCTGAATCGCCGGGTCTCCTGCGAGTTCCCGCTTTACGGCGATGTATATTTTCAAAGCACTGTTCAGCGCCTGACGGGAGACACCCTCGGTATTGATTTGATGCGTTTTCAGTACATCTTCGGCTTCACGGTCGCTGATTTGCTTGGCGGCTTCACCAAACGCCTTGAAACTCCTCTTCTCGATGGTGACGCCGAATTTTTCTTTGAGGGCTGCGCTGCACGCATCTTCCCACCAGTAGAAACGCTTGAATATGCTCGCTTGGAACCCCTCGCCAGGGTTATCCTGATAGACCAGGAACTTTGCACCCCGCATCTCCCGCTTTACAGCCAGTGCCCTGCAGATTGTTTTGGTCAAGGCCAGATCATAAGGCGCAAATGTCTTGATCCCGGTTGCCTTAAGAAAATTTACGATTTCCCAGTCCCACATATTGACGGTGCCAAACTCCGATGTAACCGCCATCAGGGGCATCTCAATCTTTTTGATGTCCTCGATCCGCTTGAAGGCCTCCCCTAATAGCTGCGGGAAGATGACCGCATCCGCATCAGGGATACTGGAACCGAGGGCCGTCGGTTCCAGCAATTCGGCGTCGTCTGCCAGTTGACGCTCCAGACGACGGCATTGCAAATCAAATTCCTGGTCTCTTCCGGGGTCGAAATAGATGGGGGCGAGTTTTGCTTTCATGTGTGCTCCTTTTCAAAGGCAGATTAAATCGTTGCCTGAGAGATCCTGTTTTTAAATAAGGTGCTGATTCAGCAGAGAAGCCGCGGACTTTTGAATCCGGCGCACGGCATTATCACGGCGATTGGAAACGATTCAAAAGATCACGGCAACCTCCGTCTTTCTGATGCCATATTTTTTTATTGTCAATAAAAAAAATTTATTCAGAAGGAAGATTTGGCCATGCTTTTACGTGACCCTGATTTTAGACTCTATTCGGACGTAAAAGCTGTCAGATTGATCTGAAGGGATTGGCTGTGTATCGCGACTGCTAATGTATAGGGAAATTTTCCTAGCCGTAATCTATCATTCAGCCATTTTTAATAGGGCACGATATGTCCCCAGTCACGAAATCTAAACAATGAAATTGTCCAAATATATCGTATCTGGATAGCTTCAACCTATTAATATTAAAACTTCCAATTGACGTTGAAGGCTAAACAGAAGATGTCATTTGCCAAAGTGTCGTTTATTGAGTTATTTGGAATTGAGGCAGCCTCTAATTACTGAAAAGCCGACTTCAGATTTTTAACATTCTGCCGCATGACACTCAAAAAATCTCCTTGATCCGGTGTATTGCCGCAGGGATCAAACACCAGGCTGTCAACGCCGATGGCTTTCAGTCGTTCCGCCGATTCCTTCATGGGTTTTCCCTCCCAGATCATCCATTTCGCCGGGTGCTCTTTTAAAATGCGATTAAGCTCCATCATCTGCTCATTCGTCGGAATTTCATCGGGTTTCTTGATTTGCAATCCAAGCGGCAAGATGGCCAGGAGACACAGAACGCTGGCCAGGGGAATCTTAGAGGATTCGGGCTGATCAAAAACGATTGCCTGCTCCAAGATATGATTTGAGTATCTTAAACTTTAAGCCATTGTTATTATTTCAGATATATAGCAGTTGTACTAAAAAGGTAACGGGGTGAATGAAGCCGATCGCACGCCGATCGGAGAAAAAACCGCCTGAGGGTGCTGGAAACATGGCGTTGATAGCTTGAAGTTATTCACACGCTTTCAGCACATTATCGGGCGCCGACATCACGCAACATCTTTTTTACCCAATTCAGAGCATCGTCTAATGTCACAAAGGATTTGAACGGTATATTGCCAGGAAAAAAATCTTTTGCTATTTCAGTCGAATCCCTTAACTTTTTCCCGTAGTTCACCAGATTACATCAAAGCCGCAAGATATTACCGCCCGTTCATCTTTATATCATTCTTAGACAATTCGTATTTCAAAACGATTGTCAAAGTTCATTCTTTTGAGCAAGGTCTTTGCTTGCTCAATATCCTCTTTATCAACTTTTCTCAGATCCAATTCGAACTGATGGTGATCGGCGATGATCCTTACAAAGTCATCACCGAATTCAATTTCCTTTAACATGCCATCTTCGTCATCCGGCAAAGCTTCGTCAGAAACTATTACCCCACGCTCGGTTTCGTCGAGTATGAATTCGTATTTAGGGGTTCGCATAAGAATCAGGCTTCTAATATTCTCCGATTCTGGTTGCCAAATTGCAAATGATAAGATCAGATCTGGTGGATCATCTTCAATATTGATAAAAGAAACAAGTTCCATGATTCTTTTTCCTCCAATAATGAAAAAAGCGCAATTAAGACAAAAAATATCCATTGAAACAATTGGATGATGTGGTTTCATTGGTAAGGATAGAGCCCAGCGAATCCATCATCCGTCATTCGCCATTTCGGCTCAGGTCGACAGTTTCGAAAAATCGGCAAACCCGCCAAACAAGGTGGCAATGAGCCCCAGCAGCGCAAGCCGGTTGCGGCGCACGGCCATGTCATCCGCCATTACCATGACCCCTTCAAAAAAGGCATCCACGGCATCGCGCAGAGACGCGATTTCAACAAGGGCCTGGTCGAAAAGACCTTTATCCAGATTGTCTGCTACTTGTTTTTTAACCGCTTCATAGGCGGCCAGAAGCGCCGACTCGGATTCATGCTGGAACAATTTTCGGTCCACCGCGGCCGCCTGGTAATCATCTGCTTTTTTGATAATGTTTACCACCCGCTTGAAAGCCACGGCCAAAGGCTCGAAATCCGGCTTGGCCTTGAGTTTTTCAAGAGCCCCTACCCTGCTCCATGTTTGCGGAATATTATCACAGGCGACACTGAGAACGGCTGCGATGGTATCCTTTGATGACCCGTCTTCAGCCAGCAGGTGGGCGATACGGTTTTGCAGAAATCGGTAGACATCTTCGACCAAATCGATAATTTCCTGGCCGCTTTTCCCTCCAAACTGTGCCACGCTGATTTGAATCAGTTCTCGCAATGAAAATGCAAACCCCTTATCTCGCATGATTTGAATGAGCCCGATACCCTGTCTTCGAAGTGCATAGGGATCGGAGGCACCGGTGGGTATCAGACCGGCACTAAAACATCCGCAAATCGAATCAATCTTATCGGCAATGGAAAGTATCGCCCCCACCGGTGTTTCCGGAAGGGGTGCTCCGGAATACACCGGCCGGTAATGTTCTTCGATGGCAGCCGCCACCATTGGGAGTTCTCCTGATACGGTGGCATAGATTCTTCCCATAACCCCTTGCAACTTCGGAAATTCACCCACCACTTGACTGACCAGATCGGCCTTGCTTAACCAGGCGGCGCGGCTCACCTGGGTTTTCAAATCAGCGTCTCTTGTATCCGATGGCGGTTTGTAATCAACCATAGAAGTAAGATATTCGGCAATTTTTGCCACTCTTTCAGCTTTTTCATACATGGTCCCCAGCTTGGCCTGAAAGAGAACACGTTTTAACTTCTCCACCCGATCATCATCCGTGACTTCCAGATCTCCCCGATAGAAAAACTGTGCATCTGCCAGACGCGCCCGCAGCACCCTCTCATGCCCTTTTGCGGCCAGCGCCAAATCCCTGGCGGCGGTATTGTTTACCGCAATAAAACTCGGCATCAGCTTGTTGTCTTGGTCGACCACGGCAAAGTATTTCTGATGCTCCCGCATGGCGTTGATCAGGACCTCATCCGGCACTTCAAGAAACGCCTCATCAAACCTACCGGCCACGGGTACCGGATATTCCACGAGATTGTTGACGATATCCACCAGTTCGTCATCGGGCAGAATACGGCCGCCCAGTTTTTGGGCGACTTCGGCGATACCGCGTTCGAGCATTTTCTTACGTTCCGCCGTGTCCGCCAGCACCCACGAGGAACGCAGCTTTTCCAGGTAGTCATCAGCGACATCCAGTTTAATTCTACCGGGGGCCATAAAACTGTGCCCGCATGTATAACGTCCGCTTTTTATATTGCCGAGATGAAATGTGATAATCGATTTTCCCAATAACGCTAAAATCGTATGAATCGGCCGGGCAAATTCGATATCCAGATCAGCCCATCGCATTTTTTTAGGGAACGGAATGGATAAAATAACTTTCGGTATAATTTCTTTCAGCAGGGTTTGGGTTGCCAGCCCACGCTCTCTTTTTTCTGCAGCCAGGTAGGAACCCCTGGGAGTTTCTTTTACGGTGAGTTTGTTGACGGGCACACCGACTTTTTCGGCAAACTTTTGTGCGGCCATAGTCGGTTTGCCGTCTTCATCAAAGCCTACTTTTGCCGGCGGACCGATCACTTCGCTTTTAATTGACTTTTGTTGGCGAGCCACATTTTCGACCTTGACCGCCAACCTTCGTGGCGTACCGTAAACCTGGGCCTCGCCGTGCTCGATGCGAGCTTCCGATAATTTTTGGAGCAGCGTAGAAGACAAAGCTTTCAATGCAGGCTGGATATAACCGGCCGGGATCTCTTCAGCTCCGATCTCAAGTAATAGATTATCCATAGTCACCTCAGTAGCGAGTTGCGCGTTGTGTGTTGCGTGTTGTGGGTCACGCAAATTCCTTGTTTAGAATTCACGAGTCAGCGGTCCGGAACCCCTGAATCTTGGAACCGCTCATATGAGACTACACCAAGTTAAAAGCAAACCGCAGAATATGGAATGTCGAAGGATGGGTTCGCTTCGCTCAGTCATTTTTTATAAAATAGACAGAATACCTTACTTCGACATTCGATATTCTCTTTTTCAGAAATTCTTTTCCGATCAGACTGGACGCTCGGGACCAGAGGCGGCGCTCGTGTGAAACTTCATTTTAAATAGAAAAGACAGAGCGAAGCCTCCGGCTCGTAGGGGTTGTAGCGCCTACGCCTCGGAGAGCGATACCACAAATCTTCATTCTTCAATCGTCAATATTCAATTCCGGCTTGTCCGGATTGGGTTTAGCTTTTCAACAGCGGAAATCCCATTTCTTCCCGCTGTTTCAAATACCCTTCCGCACACCCCCTGGCAAGGTTTCGTATCCGACCGATATAACCGGTGCGCTCGGTAACGCTGATGGCGCCCCTGGCATCCAGAAGATTGAACGCATGCGAGCATTTCAGGCAGAATTCATAAGCCGGCAGAACGAGTTTGGCATCGAGTTGTTTTAGCGACTCGCCCTCGTATTTGCTGAACAGATCAAACAAAACCGGGACATCGGCCTTTTCAAAATTGTAAGTGGACTGCTCGACCTCCTGCTGATGATGCACATCTCCGTAACTGATCGCATCGTTCCATTTCAGATCGTAGACGCTGTCCACGCCCTGCAGGTACATGGAAATACGCTCCAGCCCGTAGGTCAACTCCACCGGGATGGGATTCAATTCGATGCTGCCGGCCATTTGAAAATAGGTAAACTGGGTAATCTCCATGCCATCCAGCCAGATTTCCCAGCCTAGGCCGGCGGCACCGAGCGTCGGGGATTCCCAGTCATCTTCAACAAATCGGATATCATGGTCGAGCGGATCTATTCCCAGTGCCTTCAAGCTTTTTAAATATAGGTCTTGCGCATTAAAGGGCGACGGTTTCAAAATTACCTGATACTGGTAATAATGCTGCAGACGATTCGGATTATCACCGTAGCGGCCGTCGGTGGGCCGTCTGGATGGTTGAACATAGGCGACATTCCAGGGCTCCGGGCCTAGCGCCTTTAACGTGGTGGTGGGATGAAAAGTCCCCGCGCCGACCTCCAAATCGTATGGTTGCACCATCACACAGCCTTTGCTGGCCCAGAATTTATGCAGCTGCAAAATTACATCTTGAAAGTTCATTTACTCGTTCCTTTCCGATACATTTTAATAAACCAAAACCCCCTTTGAATCAATTCCAACAGAGAGGAGACCGGCCTCTTTGCGGAATGAAAGCAACTCTTGCCACAAAGGCCTCAATCTGTCAATATTTTCGGTCTCTCCTAAGGCCCACAGGCACCCTCCCCCGCCGGCGCCTGTAAAACGGACACCGCAATCGTTTTTATGCGCAATACCCGCCAGATGCTCCCCAACTTTATCCAGTACATCCGGGGTCATTTTTCTGCGAATAGCCGTATCCCGGTTCATGTGTAAGGCAGCCTGTTTATAGTTTTGCTCTGCCAGAGCAGTCGCGAATTGGCGAGTACACGCAACAACATCCGTCCACAGATCCCGATTTATACCGGACAGAAACTGTTTCAACCACCTACCGTTGATGTCTTTGGACTCATGAGGTTTCCCGCAATAGGCCAAGAGAAGATGTCCCTCCAGTTCTTTGTGGCATTTTTTCAAGACCACTATTTTTCGTCGAAACACGGATCGATCGGGCTCGGTCTGCCAGTACCAGACGTTCACTCCGCCATAGGCAGCGGCAAGCTGATCCTGAAAGCCGCAAGCGACACCGGCTGTGGCTTGCTCGAGTTGATAGGCAAGCAGCGCAACCCCGCGCCGGTTCGATCCGCTGCCGGATTCCGAATACGCCTTCAATTTCAAAAATGCCGCAACCAGTGCCACCGCTGCCGCCGATGAGCCTCCCAGAGCACTGCGCGGCGGCGATTGAGATTCAATATCAATATGGATCCCCTCAGCGTTGAAAAAGGCGGCCGTAGCAAACATCAGCCCCATTGGGTGATCAAAGGGAGCGGCGTCCGCAGGGAATTTTGCATCTTTAAAACCCCTGGAGGAAATTTTAATCCGCCCTCTGGAATAAGGCAGCAGACGAACCCGTGTTCTGAGCCCCAAAGCGATATTAAACGTACATGGGGACAGGTGTCGCAGAGGATAATAAAATGTCGGAATATCCAGCGTGCCCCCCATGTCGATCCGGCAGGGAGCAGAGGCTTCAATGGGTTTTGATTCGAGTAATTTTCTGAGTTTTTTGTCCATAACACCCTCATTATGAAGTAGGGAAATTTTGGATTTCAGATTTCGGATTTTAGAATTTAGGAATTCTGTCTATTATAAATTGATAGAGCGCAACGATTCCATAAATCCAAAATCCGCAATCCCAAATCCCAAATTATGACCAATGACTCCATAGGATTAAAAACGGGATGATTTTGTAAAAACGAATTTAGCATTTAATCAACTGCGCTTCTAATCTGACGCAGAAATTTCAGGCTGCGTGGTTGTTTACCCAGATGATAGCACACAAATTCTTCCAAAAATTCCGTGCTTTCTTTCAGTGCGGGTTGCGAAAATTTAACCCGTACCGCTTTAGCCAGGTCACCGCTTTCAACCCACAGAAGCTGCTTGATCGTCCCTTTGCCCAGCAGGGTGCGGGCGACAGAACCGGTCCGGCAGTTTTTGCATAAAATCCCGCCCCTTTGCGAGTCAATGATGATTTTGTCCTGTTTGATATCCTCCAGTTCCCGCCTGCACACGCTGCAGTCACCCAAATTTGGTCGATGCCCGGAAAGTGCCAGAAACCTCATTTGAAATAAAATATTTAAAACGGCTGCCGCCGTCCGCCCGCTGTCCAGTTCGGCTAAAACATGCGCCAAAAGATAATAAAGTGAAACCTGTTTGAAATTTTCCTCTATCCAATTGTAAATCAGCTCAGCCCAGTAGCTGGCATAGGCCGTTTTCCTGAAATCGGCGCGGATGGTGCTGAAGGGCTGCTTTAATACCGCCTCCTGCAGCACGGCCAACCCTTTGCCTCGGCCTGTTCCAGCCACCACCTCCAGCTCCGAAAAAAGTTCCAAAATACCGGCAAAACGTTTGGTGCTCTTTTTGGCGGACTTTGCAATCAGAGAAAGTTTGCCTCCTTTCAGTGTAAAAAAGGTGGTGATGACATCAAAATCCCCATAATCAATCCGTCGGAGTAAAATGGCGGGCGAGGAAAAAACCGGCATGTGCTTAAATTCCAAGCAGCGTGGTGGCGATCTTAAAATAAAAGAATACACTAATGATGTCGATAGCGGTTGTCACAAAGGGACCCGTCGCCACGGCAGGATCGATATTTATTCTGGCAAATGCCATCGGTACCAATGAGCCCACAAGTGCAGCTACGGACATCGAAGAAACAACGGCCAGGGCAACCGATATGGCCAGCGCCACCATGCTGTATCGCAACTGGGCCACACTGCCGATGAGAGCCCCATAAACAAGACCTAAGATAACGCCGATGGAAAGCTCCTTTAAAACCACGGACCAAATATCCCTGACATTGAGACGCCCGGTTGCCAGTCCCCGGACCACAATCGTAGAAGACTGGGTGCCGATGTTTCCGCCCATCCCCATGATCACGGGTATAAAAGCGGCCAGGTATGCATATTTTAAAATACTGCTCTCAAATTTACCGATGATAAAAAAGGCAAAGAGGCCGCCGAGACAGCTTGCAAACAGCCACGGCAGGCGAATCCGGGTGCTTTTAAAAATAGACTTGGTTTCGACAAATTCTTCACCCACACCGGCCATCTTCAATATATCTTCGGTGGCTTCTTTTCTAAGAATATCGATGACATCATCCACCGTAACAATACCCACCAGCCGGTTTGAGTCATCAACCACGGGAACTGCCAGAATATCATAGCGTGCAACAATCCTGGCAACTTCTTCCTGGTCCATATCGGTCTGGACGGAAAAGACATCCGTGCTCATAAATTCTTTGAGGGGTGTTTCAGGGGGAATCACAACAAGCTGGCGCAGGGAGCTGACACCAACCAGTTTGCCGTATTCATCAACCACGTAAAGATAAAATGCCATCTCAACATCTGAATGTTCTGTTTGCAGCGATTCGATGGCTTCTTTGGCGGTGACATCCTCTTTCAGGGCGATGAAATCCGGAACCATAATCCCGCCGGCGGTATCATCATCGTAACGAAGAAGATCTTCGACTTCTTCGGATTCCGCCTTTTTCATTTTGTCCAGGATATCCTGAGACCTGTCCTCCGGCAGTCGTCCGATGATGTCCGCCACATCATCGGCAGGCATGCTTTCCAGAATCTCGACAATAGCCTCAATGGGCATATCCTCGATAAGATCCTGGAAGGTGTCCTCCTCAAGTTCGCTGAACAGGATCCCTTTTTGTTCGACATCGGTGATCATGTCAAACAGCCGGCGCTGCTGAGCGAGGGACAATGAGCGGAACAATACCGACAGGTCGGCCCCATGGGTTTTATTCACAATCTTGACAAGGTGGCTTGTCGCCCCCCGTCGCAAAAGCCTTTTGACACTGTCAACCAGTATTTTGTTGCTGTCTATCGGCATATCTAAAGAATCAAAATTTTCAATTCCGTCATGCCCGGGTTAGGGCAGTTCTATGGTGACCACCTCCCCGCTTTTTCCGGGGATTGAAATGGGTTTGTCATTGAGTGTTATTTTTATGCCGCCGGCATTACCGATGAGCAGGTTAAACCCGTTAGCGGCTTCAATTTCAATTTGATCTCCGGAATTTAGATTATATTCAGTGGACCCCTTTTCATCAACGATCGCCTTCAGCCACGTATCTTCCACTGCCGTCACATGGAGCAACAACTTTTCCGAAACCGCATTTACGGGTTTGGCGTCGGCTTCAAGGCCCTGCTGTTCTGCCGGTGTATCGACAGCTTGCTCGTTTTCGGCGGCGGTCTTTTGCTCGAGCGGTTTATCTGCATCCGGTGTTTGCCGAAAAAAAACAACAGCGAACAACGCCAAGCCGATAATACAAACAACCAAAACCAGCGAAACCACAATTTTTCGCCATAATCCGCGCACCATCTTTTTACTGGTGAATTCTGCTTCGGATGTTCTTTGCAGGACATCGTGACATGATTCATATCGTCGAATCACCTCATCACCATCAGCGCCAACGGATTTGGCGTAGGATCGTAAAAACCCCTTCACATAAACCTCGGCAGGCAGCTGCTCGTGATCCTCCTGCTCAATAAGCAGGAGATTCCCCAGGCCGATACGTGTTTGCTGTGAAACCTGTTCAAGGCTGATTTTCTTTTCAAGCCTTATGGTCTGCAGATAGTGCCCAAATGATTGCGGTTCTTTTTCGGATTCCATGGATTAAACAGTCAGCTTATGATCTTTATTAGGGACCGTTTGCGAAGCTCATCCAACCAGTCCTGGTATCTATTATCCACCGCTTCGTTGTAAAGTTTTTCTCCAATTTCAGATTCAATTTCAGCCATGGATTTCGTCGGTGTCTCCAGGATCTTCTGGACGTAAATAATCTGCGGGCCGAAGTCGGTATCCAGCACTTCTGAAATTTCACCGGCTTTCAGCTTGGCAACAGCTCCTTGCAACTGTCCGGACAGTTCTTCCAAACGGTACAATCCCAGGTCAGTGCCTTCGACCCGGGAGGATGAATCCTCCAGTTGGTTTACCAGGTCTTCAAAGGAAAGGCCCTGTTTCAGTCTTGCTGAAGCATCTTTTATTTGTCTTAGGGCGTCTTGTCTTTCTAAGGTGTCGGTCTCCGGAGATAGCCTGACAAATATATTATATAGGTAATATTTCTTCTCTCCGGCATACTCATCCTGATGACTTTCGTAGTATGCCTTTATATCCTCACTGGTAATCACGATTTTTGACTTTACTTCCCGGTTCACCAGTCTGGTTCGTAAAATCTGTTCTTTTAATTCCTTGCGATATTCCGCCATGGTCATACCCTGGCGGGCAAGCCCTTCACGCAATTGCTCGTCGGTAAAAGAGCGGGCCTCTTTCATCCGCTCGATGGCCCTATCTATGTCTCTTTCGTCTACGGTAATTTGAGCGCGCTCGGTTTCCTGGTCGGCCAGTTTACTGTCGATAAGCTGATCGAGGAGATCTTTGCGGACCTGAAAAAGGGTTTGGCGCTCCTTCTCCGGCGCATATTGCAGGGCCTTGATGTTTTCCTCGTAGGGTTTGAAGGCCCGATTTAGATCGTAAAGGGTAATGATATCACTGTTGACCACCGCCACAATGCGATCAATCACTTCCGGTTCTTGTGCGTAAACGCTGCCACCCAATAAGATGGTGGTGAAAATACAGATACCCAACAGTCCCGGGACAATATGCTTCTTCTTATCAATCGCTTTTTGAATCACTGTCAGTCGTTTCATTTGCTTTGGAGCCTGCAATTTTTCTCCACTGCTCGCCGTTTATCTTGATTTCGTATTTTGCCTTCAACCCTTCAATCCAGGTTTTATAGCTCTCTTCGGCCTTTTCCCGACGCAACTGTTTGACAATTATCTCATTGATATCACCCGCAGCCGGGGTTGAATCGGATTCATCTTGCTTGCCCTGGAGATTCTTTTTGTAATACTCAGCGATGTCCTCAGGTGTAATCGCAATCCGACTCTCAAGTTCCTTTTCGATCACCTTTTCCATGGTCAAACGTGTCCTTAACCGGCTTTCCCAAGTGTCATAAGAAACGGCAAACTCCAGCAGCGTTTCTTCAAATTCCCCTGGCGGATAATCACTTTTTACGGCCGCGACGGCCTTTTCGAGTTCGCTATCTGTGATACTGATTCCGATCTCATCGGCCCTTTCAAGAAGAATCACCTCAAGGATCAATTCATTTAATAGCCTTAATTGCGCCTCTCGCAAATCATCGGCCTGCTCGCGGGTGCTATCGAATGCAATTTTGGAAATTTCAAAGGCCTCATTAAAGTCGAGGACGGTCACAACCCGGTCCCCAACACGTATTAACACCTCCTTTCCCAAACCGGATTCTTTTTCCCCGCACCCTGAAAAAAGGAATAGGAAAGAAATCGGCCCGATCAGCCATAAAGTTTTAAATAAGCGTTCAATCATCTCGGTTCAAATTATGATAACTCTTTTTAGCGCCATAATCCCTACTCCAGCCCAATCCGGGCACGCTTAGCCGGTCTTAGCGCAGCGTAGATCCCGCTCGCGGGGTTGTAGCGCAGCGTAAATCCCGATTTATCGGGGAATTGAAGATTGAAGATTTGTGGTATCGCTCTCCGAGGCGTAGGCGCTACAACCCCTACGAGCCGGAGGCTTCGCTCTGTCTTTTCTATTTAAATCGATAGAATTGCTTAAATGTTAGATCTGGCTATGGCATAAAAGATGTGCAATCATGATGTGATTTCAATAAATAGATACTAAGCCGGATCCGCCGGTTTTAATTGAAAATTAATAAAATCGTAAAAAGTCGTTTTAAAGACTGGATACCCGCCTTCGCGGGTATGACGCCTGTGGTATCTAAAGGAATTCTATCTTTATATTACTGGCCCTGCTATTTTCATGAAAAAGGCTAAAATCGGCAGGATTCCACAAATATTCAATCTGCAATCTTCAATATTCAATATAATAGTCTAGCTGTTAACATGCTGTGCGATTTCTTTCAAGAGGATTTTGGCTTGGGCCAGTTGCGTGTTTAAATTGAGCGTCTCCAGCCTGGCCTTAAGCACATAGTCCGGCGACAGCTCAAAGCGTTTGGGGGCGGCGCTAATCATTTCAACCATGGCAGCGGGATTGCGCTGGTGGGATTCTGATAATTGCAAAATGAGCTTTTTGGCTGTCAGATCCAGCCGTGAAACCCCAGCTTTTCTGGCCAGCACTTTGAGTACAATTTTCAATAGCAGATTGGACGCCTCCGTCGTCAGCGGGCCGAAGCGGTCAATCAGCTCCGATTTAAAATCGCCGATTTGCTGAAGTTCCGCCATCTTCGCCAGCCGACGATAGGCCGACATGCGCTGATCAATATCCGGAATATAGGACTCCGCTAAAAAAGCGGACAACTTCACGTTTATTTCAGGCTCCAGGGGCTCCAGGCGGGTTTCTCCTTTTGCCTCGGCCACAGCGCTTTCCATCAATTTTAAGAACATGTCATAGCCAACGGCGGCAATGTGTCCGGATTGAGAGGCTCCCAGAATCGTTCCGCCACCCCGGATTTTCAAATCGCTCATGGCGATTTGAAAGCCGGCGCCCAGATCCCGGTGCTCCATTAATACTTTCAGCCGTTTTTGAGCATCTTTACCCAGCAGGCTTTCATGGGGAATAAGAAGATAGGCGTACGCCTGTTCATCCGCGCGGCCGACCCTGCCTCGCAACTGATACATCTGGGCCAATCCGAACCGATCCGCCCGATTGACGATAATGGTGTTGGCAGATGCAATATCCAGACCGGATTCGATAATGGTCGTACACACCAGCATGTCGATGTCTCTGTTCATGAAAAAAAACATGGCCTGCTCCAGCTCGTCTTCACGCATACGCCCGTGGGCCACATCGAGCCGGACTTCGGGCACCAGACGTTTCAATTTGCCCGCAATTCTGTCAATGCTTTGTATATTGTTATGGACAAAGAAGATCTGTCCCTGCCGCCTCAGCTCTTTTCTAATGGCTTCGGCAATCAAGGCGTCGTCAAATTCAGAGATATAGGTAATAATCGATTTGCGATATTCAGGAGGTGTCGATATAATGCTGATGTCACGGACCCCCACCAGAGACAAATGCAGGGTCCGGGGAATCGGCGTTGCCGTCAGTGCCAGGACATCCACCGTGCTTTTCAACCGCTTCAGTTTCTCTTTGTGTTTGACACCAAAGCGCTGCTCCTCATCCAGCACCAACAGCCCCAGATCGTTGAATGCGACGTCCTTTTGCAGCAGCCGATGCGTGCCGATCACAATATCGACCTTACCCGTTTTGAGATCATCGATGATGGCACGTTGCACCCGCGGGGGACGGAACCGACTTAAGCATGCGACATTGACCGGATATTGCTCAAACCGACTGCAGAATGTTGCATAATGCTGCTCAGCCAGAATAGTGGTGGGAACCAGCATGGCGACCTGTTTGCCGTCATTTACCGTCAGGAAGGATGCCCGCAGGGCAACTTCTGTTTTACCGTAGCCCACATCGCCACAGACCAGACGGTCCATGGGGGTCGGTTTCTGCATGTCACTGATCACATCCTCAATGGCCTTGAGCTGATCTGGCGTCTCTTCATAGGTAAATCCCGCTTCAAATTCCTTGACATAGCCGTCGACCGGCGAAAAAGCAAAGCCCTGATCCACGTTGCGCCGGGCATAAAGTTTGAGGAGTTCACCGGCAATTTTTTCCGCCGATTTTTTTACCCGCGCTTTTACCCGTTCCCATGATTTCCCGCCCAGGGTATCGAGGACCGGCACAATACTGTCCACCCCCATGTACTTTTGCACGACGCCCATGCGATCGACCGGCAGATAAAGCTTATCGCCCCCTTTATATGAGATGGCTAAAAAATCATTGGTGATAGCGTCGATACTTAATTTGACAAGCCCGCCGTACTGGCCGATTCCGTGGTCATTGTGAACAATCAGATCATCTTGTTTCAATTCCTGCAAATCAAGTAACTGGGGGCGGGGCCCGGGTTCGGTAGATTTACGACGATGATGTCGTACACCGAAAATTTCATCATCGGTGATGACGGCCAGATATTCTTCCGGCCACACAAAGCCGCTGGAAACCTGACCGATGCAAATGTAAATTTGTCCTTTGTTATCGCTGATTTCCGAAAACTCATTGGCAGGCGTCACCTGAAGGCCATAGGGGATCAGCAGGGATTCGAGCCTGGCAGCCTGGGATTGGGCCCGGCACACGGCAAGTGTTGCAAAGCCGGACTGCTGGTGATCCGTCAACCATTTCACCAGCGGCCTGAGCAGTTGCTCTTTTTCCCGGGAATTTTTAATTTCCATGCTCAGGTCTGTGTTATTTTCAATCGGAGCCTTAAACCGGTATGGCTCGACCTGATTTTGGTCTTCGGTCTTTAAAACATCGAGCATCTTAAAAGAGAGCGGTTTTCGTTCTGATATGAATGCGACCGCCTGGGACCATTTCAGGAAAAGTTGTCGGGGTTTGACACATAGTTTTTTTTCATCGCGCGAAGAATTAAAATTGATCATTACCCGCTCTTCGGTTTCTTTGGCAATCTTTTCCAGTTCTTCGGGATTGATCGTCACCACCAGCGAATCTTGGGGGATGTAATCAAATAACGTATCCAGCTGGGGGTAAATTAAGGGTATCAGGCTTTCGATTCCGGGCAATTCTCCATCATTTCTGATCCTATCGATGATGCTTCTGGCATGCGTGACCGGGACCTCGAGTTCATTTGCCAGGGCCCTGATGCGGCTGATGATATGGGGCAGCGACGCCTCATTCAGGATCACTTCCTTGGCCGGCAATATGACGGCCTCATCCATATCATTGGTTTTTCGCTGATTAGACGCCGAAAAAAACCTTATGGATTCCGCCAGGTCCCCGAAAAACTCAATTCTCAAAGGGTCCGGGTAAATCGGAGAGAAAACGTCGACGATCCCGCCTCGGACACTGAAATCCCCGGGTTCTTCAACGATGGCCGTTTTCGTATACCCGCCTGCGATTAGTTTTGCGATTAAATTTTCCCGGTCGATTTCTTCGCCGGCGATGACGAGTTCGGCATAGCGGTTGATTTCCTGTTTGGGAATAATTTTTTGCAGTAAGGCATCAACCGTGGTCACCACAATAGAGGGGGCCCTGGTTTCCAGCAGGTGGTAAAGGACACTGATACGATGACCGGCGGTTTCGTTGTGGTAAGAAAGAAATTTAAACGGCAAAATATTGTAAGGCGGAAAAAAAAGGATCGGCACCTCAGAATTTCCGGTGAAAAACACCAGGTCCTCCATTAGGCGCTCCCCTTCCTTGGCCGAAGAGACGATCACTAGAATAGATGCCTTGTGTTGCAGGTAGATCTTGGAGATCAGATAGGCTTTTTCAGAGCCGGAAAACCCGATACACTCGATGCCGCGATCTCTTTCAGCCAGCTTTTCGAATAGAGTTTCGCATGAAATTAGTTCTTGATTTTGAAACATAAATCACTTATTTACTTTGCACATAAAGCCGACGTAGCTCAGTTGGTAGAGCAGCTGATTCGTAATCAGCAGGTCAGCGGTTCGACTCCGCTCGTCGGCTCCAAATAATTTAAAGGGAATTCGGTTAGTTAAACCAAATTCCCTTTTTTATTTATAAACCATAAGAGGCGGCAAATCAAGGTATATAAAACCGACTTTGTTTTTCGTTAGGCCTATTACTTTCCCCATTGATAACAACATCCGAATTAAGTGTCAGGGCTTGATCAGTCTAGCATCAAAAACAAATGGCTGGGGACGCCCAAATTTGATCTTGTCAAAGTCCGGATGCTCCGGGTTGAGCATATAATTAAATCCAACCGGGATGACTGCGTTGGGAATTTTTAAAACAGGTGAGGTCCTGGCTTCAATCCACCTATCGCCCAACTGTCGGGTGGAAAGAGGCGGCGGGTCTTCACGCCAGTTATCAGGCAGGTTTTCGGCAGGGACCTTCTCAATTAAATTGCCGGTAAATCGGACTTCGACAAACAGGTAGTATTGTAGATCGGCATATGTGACAGCGTGCACCATTATCTCCAATGTGGCCAGGGCTAGAGAGTCCGCCAAATAAATCGCACGATTGCCTTTACTGCTCCACCGTCCACCATAACGCCGCGAGCCGTCGCCGGAAAATGCCGCATCAATCCAATCTTCATTTACCAGTCGCCAGGCACTGAGCATTAATAAAACACCCCGTCTGCGATGCGACCCAGCATATCCTCAACTTCCTGGGCTCCGGGCTCGGTATCGGCAAATTCAAGCGGGGTTTTGCCCCCCAGACCCTTAACCGACGACTGAAACCATTGCTGCACGGACTCTTTTCTTTTAAACACTTTCATGGCCTGCTCATACAGTCGGGCCAGTCGCAGTACCCTTTCCGACTCGTCAGGCTTAAAACGCCCCTCTTTTTTCCTACGTGTGAGAGTTCGTTGCGGGATGTTGGCGACAACTAATAACCGCTTCTCCGGCACTCCCAACTGTTTGCTGAGCCGCGTCAGGCTCGATACAGGTAAACCTTGCTTGATCCGGCTGATTAAGCCGGTTAAATTTTCAGAATCGATTCCTATTGATTGTCCATACATGGGAAATCCTCCCATCTAGTATAAATAGCATAATTGCTATCTAATAATAGCCATTTGGCCATAATAGTCAAGCATTAATTCTAAATTTGGCTGTTGTCGCTCGCAAATATTGAAATTTTGGCATTTGTGTGAAAGGTCTACGTTTTTAAGCCATCAGATTTAATGCAACGGGCCTGAATTCGATTTTATTTTCCGTTTATTCGGAGCTATCAAGAAGACTTAAAATAAAAAAATATGAAGCAAGCAAAATAATTGAAGAGGCGTTTATACTTGATTTATCTCAACTCAAAATCCAACCATAAATGTCTGCCAAACTTTAATGCAATGCATTTTAACATTTTGGTATCAAACAATTATATTGACTTCTGTTCATTATTCATGAACAGTAAATATTTATGAACATTAGCAGGGCAGAATGCAACCTCAAGAAAAAATCGTTATTGAAAAAGCGCTGGATGTTTTCCGGAAAAGAACCCGAATGGACGCCGTTTTCTTATACGACAAGACCGGGGCGGGTCTATACGGCGATGGCGTCGTTCGCCTTGCCCATGAAGACAAAGAGTGGGAGTTCAAAGCGGAGGTAAAGCTTCGGGTGAACCGGGCGACGATCGCTTTAATGAAACATCAAATGAAGTTCGCCGGGAATGGTCTGCTTGTAACCGAATATGTAAATCCCGAACTTGCGGAAATCATGAGAAACCAGGGCATCCCTTTTATCGATGGGGCAGGAAATGCTTTCATCAATGCCAGCCCGCTCTATATTTTTATCAAAGGCGAAAAGCCTGATAAAGCTAAGAAGGCCGAACCTGTGAAACGCCTTTTCAAACCTGGCGGGCTGAAGCTAATCTTCGCTCTGCTAAACAATCCGGGAATGGAAAAGGCGACCTACCGTGATATGGCCAAGGCAGCAAAGGTCGCTTTGGGAACGGTGGACTTTGCGATAACCGAGCTCAAAGAGCTTGGTTTTCTTATCGACCTGGGGAAAAAGGGCTGACAGTTGCTCAATACCGAAAGGTTGTTGAGGCGATGGGTCGAAGCATACCCTGAAAATCTAAAACCCAAGATCGTTCAAGAAAGATTCAGAACGGATACTCGTAATTGGTGGAAGCACATACAGCCGGTAGAATTTAGAACACTCTGGGGGGGTGAAATTGCTGCAACTGAATTGACGGGATATCTGAAACCCGAAAGATATACCATTTACACGGATCAGCTAGCGGGAAAGCTCATCTTTAAATTCAAGTTTCAAAAAGATCCTAATGGAAATGTAGAGATCCTGATGCCCTTCTGGAACTTTAAATGGGAGTTGGCTGAAAAAGGACTTGTCCCCCCACTCCTAATATATGCGGATTTAATGGCGACCGGCGACGCGAGAGCCATTGAAGCAGCGGAAATAATATATGACAAATACATTGCTCGACTTGTCCGGAAAGATCGATAAGGTAACGGTGTCCGCACTTGGTTGTATTCACCAGATCTTGTCTTCCATTGGAATCCCATTCTTTGTTGTCGGGGCGACCGCTCGCGACATACTGCTTGATGTTTCCCATGGCATCGGATCGAAACGTGCCACTGTAGACATCGACATCGCCGTATTCATAGAAAACTGGGTTCAGTTCAAACGTCTAAAGGATGAATTGATTCGAACAACCGAATTTTCGCCAGCACGAGAAATTCAGCGGCTTCAATTTAAAAAGCGTTTGCCGGCAGACATCGTGCCTTTTGGTGGAGTCGCTGAAAAGGGTGATTTTATCGAGTGGCCGCCGGACCGCAGCTTTAAGATGAGCGTGGTGGGTTTCTGAATTTCAGCAACATATTGCCCTTCGCGATCAAGTTGTGTGTACTTTCTTTTTTTCATTATTTTCGCCTCATGAAATCCTCAGACCACAGATCGAAAATCCGACTATAAGCCGTAACAAGAACGGCGGGGGAGTATGCACTTTTTGGGATATCCCATACAACGTGAATAGGCGCCCCATTGGAATCTTTTTACACGAGTAAAACTTAATCGAAAATCAGGAAAAACCAGAGCCGGACAAAATTGAGTTGGGCTTGCTGCCTGAATATACAATATTTTTCAATAAGTTGCTTGACATAAATTCAATATCCATATATTCTTTATAATTACAGTGTGTTCGAGGATGTTTGCTTTAATCGATGTCCCCACGATGAATAACCGCGGTAATTTAGTTGTGTTGTTGCTGAACCAATTCACAATATCATTTTAGACGGAGAAACCTGGATGAAGGATAGAGAAGATTTGAAATTGAAAGCTGAACTTGATGAAATCATGAAAGGTGTTGATATTATAATGAAAAAAGTTGAAACAGCTATACCGGCCAAAGAGGATGAAACCCAGTCGCAAAACGAATAAATCTTTTGGAGGATGACCTATGGCTTTGACCAAAAGTGACATTGTTGCATCAGTTCACGACCTTGGTTTAACAAAGAAAAAATCAGTGGAAGTTATTGAAAGCTTGCTTGAAATCATCAAACGCTCTCTGGAATCAAGTGAGGATGTCCTGATCTCAGGATTTGGTAAATTTTGCGTCAAAGATAAGGCCAAACGCAAGGGTCGCAACCCCGCCACCGGTGAGGATTTGATGTTAAGGGGCCGAAAAGTCGTCACCTTTAAGTGTTCCGGCAAACTAAGACACAAAATCGACGGATTAGAGTATCCAGACTAGATCCCTGACGCCGGCAAACCCGGGGAAAAAGGTCCCTGCTGCAAGACTGCGACGAGCTTGGTCGGGTCGCAGCAGGGTATCAAAGCTAAATTGCATCGCACCGGGACAGTCGGGTGGCATTCCAATACAATCAGCGTGTAAAAATTAAATCCTGAAACGACAAGTGTCAGGATTTTTTTTACCATGAAACCTATTTACAAGAACCTCAAAAGGTAATCCTCTTCGGGAACGCTTCCAGGCCGCCTTCCGGGCCGAAAGTCTAAAGTTCCATGAAAAGGCAGCCTTCTATAGGCCGGAGTCATTACAGAGGACGCAAAACCCATGAACCTCTGAACCCCTACCACATGTTTACAGCTACTCAACGAATCAACTATTCAACCGATTAACCTATCAACCGTAGTTACAAATCTATCCCATAGGCTTTTATTTTGGTGAGCAAAGAGGGATGACTGATTTCCAGAAGCCTTGCGGCCCGGGTGCGATTGCCGCCGGTGTCAGAAAGCGCCTGGGAGATTAGCTCTTTTTCCACAACTTTCTGTGCATGCTTTAAGGATAATCCTTCAAAGACGGTGTCCTTGCCGATGCGCCCGTCCTTGTTGCTCAATTCCGCCGTGAAATGTTCTGGCAGCAGCAGCGAATCTTCGGCGATCACCATGGCTCTTTCGATAACATTTTCCAACTGTCGAACGTTACCAGGCCAATGATAGTCCAGCAGTCGGGACATGGCATCCGGAGCCAAACCGGATATATCCTTATCCAGAATTTCATTAAGACGACCGATAAAATGCTTACATAAAAGAGGAATGTCTTCGGTTCGTTCGCGCAATGGCGGAATTTTTACAGTCATGACATTCAGCCGATAGTAGAGATCTTCGCGAAAGCTGCCCTTTTTGACTTCTTCTTCTAGCCTTTTGGATGTTGCGGCAATAAAACGAACATCAATCTGCAGCGATTTTGAATCGCCTAGCGGCCGAACCTCATTCTCCTGTAGCACTCGTAAAAGTTTCACCTGTAGCGCTAAGGATAGTTCGCCAATTTCATCCAGGAATATGGTACCCCTCTCAGCCTCTTGAAACAGGCCTTTTTTATCGCGATCCGCACCGGTAAAAGCCCCCTTTTTATAGCCGAAAAGTTCGCTTTCAAGCAAAGATTCAGGAATACCGCCGCAGTTCACGGGAACAAGAGGCCCGGCCGCCCGCTTGCCGCCGCAATGGATGCCCCGTGCGATCAACTCTTTGCCGGTTCCGCTGTCACCAAGTATCAGTACGGTTGTTTTGTACTGGGCGGCTTTGTTCGACAATTGAAATACGGACTGCATGGCCTTGCTTTTGGCCACCATTTTGCCGAAATTATAATCTCCCTCAATCTTTTGGATACGTTCTTTTAACGACCGGTTTTCTGCTTTTAAACGCTCCCGCTCTTCAGCCTTCTTCAATGTCAGATAGACTTCATCGGTTTTAAAAGGCTTTGATATATAATCATAAGCGCCTGATTTCATGGCCTCAATAGCTGTATCGATACTTCCGTAGGCGGACATCATAATTACGGTGGCGGCATCGATCCGGTCCCGGGACAATTTTAAAAATTCCATCCCGCCCATTTTAGGCATTTTGATGTCGCAAAGTATAAAATCGTACGGCGATTTTTGAATCATATCCAGGCCTTCGGCTCCGTCAGCCGCTGTTTCCACCTGATAATCAGCCTTTTTAAGGACCGTTGAAAGCATGTGACGCATGTTCGCTTCGTCATCGATGATCAGCAGTCGCTTTTTAACATTCTTGGCAGTCATAAATCAGTCCTCATTATTCATCAAATAGAAGTGACCACAGATCTCTATAGGCATCAGAATTATCCGCTAATTGGACACTCAGTCGGTCTGGGTTCAAAGGTTGCAAACAGAGCCTTTGGTCCTAAAGATTATCCCACAATCCAGACCTCGTTGAATAGTTTACTGGTTGAATGGTTTATTAGGTAAATTATAGTCATAATTTTAGAATGTTACGATTGTTAAAACATGAAGTGTCCAATTATTTTGCAAATGAGGATAAATTCATATTTGCGACCACTCAAACAATCAACTAATCAACCAATCAACGATATCTGTTCAAAAAGCGGCAATGAGATCTTCATCGTCGTTCCCTTGCCGACTTCACTCGTCACGGCCATCGTACCGCCCAGACTTTCTACAATCATAAAACTGACTGAAAGGCCCAGCCCCGTCCCCCTGCCGGGGTCTTTGGTGGTGAAAAAGGGATCGAAAATATTACCCAGATTTTCCTCGGTGATACCCGGCCCGTCATCGATAAACATAATTTTCAACCGGGCGGCGGGGTTCTCGACACCAGGGTCGTCATCCGTCTCAAGCGCTGTAGTTATTTCCAGTTTACCGCCGGTGTCGCCACCCGCCACTGAGATGGCATCAGCGGCATTGATAATCAGGTTCAAAAATACCTGCCGCAGCTGGTTGGCATCAGCCAGCACAAGGTCGTCTTCGGCAGCCAGTTTAAGCGCTAATTCAATGTTTGATATGAGCGGTTGAACCCGCAAAACGCTGGCCGTATCATGGATTAATTCATGGACGGAAACCGCCGTATGATCCGAACTGGAAGGCCGCGACACTTCCAGAAGTTGCCGTATGATGGTGTTGATGCGCTCGATTTCCGCCTCCGTGCGGTCTATATATTCGGCACGCTCCGCTGTGGTAATATCCTCTTGCTTGAGCAATTCCAGATATCCGATGACGATGCCGATGGGATTACCGATTTCATGGGCGATACCGGCCGACAATCTGCCCGCGGAAGCCAATTTTTCAGCTTGAACGATTTTCTTTTGGACCTTTTTTAATTCCAGATTTGCTTTTTCAAGGGACAGAACCGTGGACCGTAGCTTCTCCCGGTCGGCTGATATGCGCTTGAGCATGATGTTCAGCGCTTTGGATAGTCGGTTGAGCTCATTGTCTTCCTTGCGAACCGAAAATATGATTTCATCATCTTCCTTATAATCTTCCGCTCGCTTGGCCAATCTGCCGAGCGGCAAGAGGTAAAGCTTGGAGATGCGGTAAATACCAAAATAGGTGAGAATGGCTAGGTTAATGAAAATATAAATAAATATGATTTGTTGTGAGTGCCTGAGCGCATTGTAAACTCTTTCGAGCGGCAAAACGATACTGATACCGCCGACGATCACCTGATTGTTTAACAAGGGTGCCGAAAGTATCAATTTTGCTTTTTGTTTCCAGATGATACCCCAAGTGGTACCGAAAAAATGGTTCGTTTTTTTCCCGGTGGATAGGGCCTGCTTTGTATACGCGACAAGTTCGTTTTCTGAAATTTCCGACTGCCGGCCCAGATAAATCTTTTCACCACTGGCCCCCATGAACAGTGCACTGGCGATCTGTGATTCGTTTATCATTTTCATCAAAAACGACTCGGGTTTTAAACCGATCGTCCCCGTCGTTTTAACAGAGGTGTCTGACAAGTCATCCTTGAGAAAAGCCAAAAGCAGGTTGGCCTTTGAAACCTCGGAACGGATCAACTCGCGTCTGACAGTCACCACCGAAACCAAATCGATCAGTACCATGGCCAACAGCAACAGCATCGCGAGATTAATCGCAATTTTAGTTCTCAGTCTCCGGACAAACATGGTTCACTTCGGCCCTTAGTTGGTTTTTTCTGACAATATGACTATAGAGTGAAGAATCCGGGCCCAGCTTCCTGCCCGTAGGAAGGACCCGGCTTTGGTCTCACCCCATAGGGGTGTGCTTGGGCCCCCACGGAATAGTGGAATGATGGAAAAATGGAATATTGGGAATCAAAAACGGATGATGTCCTGATTTTATTTTCTGTTCCATGCCTTCCATATAAAAATAGATCTCATTTAGCCCAACGCGGATCTTCAGTATTCTCTATGAGCCGGAGGCCAACATTCCAGTATTCCATCATTCCACGGCATATATTTACGGCACAGCCAATCTTCTCTGACCTGGCTCTCCGAGGCGTAGGGTCTACGAGCCGGAGGCCCAGAGGACCAGGTTTTCAATGTTGGAATAAGACTATTGGTCACTGCAATTTTAGTGCCTAAAGCTAGGATATTTTTTCTTTCTCGAATACATCCAGCAAAGACGATTCTAGCTGTGTTCGCATTTCAGCAGCGCCCCTCCGCAATTCACCCCAACCGCATTTCTTAGCCGATCTTTGACCATTCAGAGTCGCAATGGTCCTATAAAAGCCTGCCGCAATTTCATCCGAAGCTCATTTTTCACCAACAAATAATCGGATGAAATAGTCCGAATTTATTTGATTAGCGTCAAATATGTAACGATTTGAACCCGTGGCGGATGGACCTTGAACAGGTATCTGTTTTTAATAAATCCGAATACCACGTCTTCAAACCGGTGCGGCAAACCGGAATCCACCATTGCGTTGCAACACTGAGGTCCACCCGATTCACCTACCTTGACAATTCTGATTTTGCACGCATTATATTTAAAAAATTATAGTGGGTATTGAAAAAAATAGGAGGTAATCGTAAAAATGACTGTGAGAACTGAAACCCATGAATTTAAAACCGAAATCAAACAGCTCCTGAACCTGATCATCAACTCTCTTTATTCCAACAAGGAAATTTTTCTGCGGGAACTGATTTCAAACTCCTCGGACGCGATCGACAAACTGCGTTTCAAAGCACAGACCGACGAGGCCATCCTCGGCAATGACGGGGAATTTAGAATAAAGATCGAACGGGACGCCGTTAAAAACACCCTGACGGTTGAAGACAACGGTATCGGTATGACCTACGACGAAGTGCTCGAAAATATCGGCACCATCGCCAAAAGCGGAACCAATGATTTCCTCGAAGCCATGAAGCTGCTCAACAAGGAGGACACACTCACCCCGGAATTGATTGGTCAGTTCGGTGTCGGCTTTTACAGCTCATTCATCGTGGCTGATAAAATAACACTGCTGACCAAATCCGCCAACGGAGACCCTGCCGTGCGCTGGGAATCCCATGGTGATGGTGAATTCACCATCACCGAGGCCGAAAAGAGCGGACGGGGTACGACCATTACATTGGAGTTGAAAAAAAAGGAGGAAGACGACCCGGATTTCACCGACGAGTGGACGATTCGCAATATCGTTAAACAACATTCGGATTTTGTGGCCTATCCTATCGTCATGGACGTTGAGAAAGACGAACCGATCCCTGAAAATGAGCAACTCAAGGATAAGGACGATAAACCTATCGGGGAAACGACTCGCAAAGTGATAAAAGAGGAAACCCTCAACTCCATGCAGGCCATCTGGACCAAGAATAAAGCCGATGTCACCGACAAGGAACACGAAGAATTCTATCAGCACATCAGCCATGACTGGAATCCACCGCTGGAAAAGCTCCATCTTAAATTGGAAGGCACCATCGAATATACCGCCCTTTTATACCTGCCCACCAAGGCGCCGTTTGACATTTTCAGTCCGGAATCCAAGCACGGCGTGCGTCTTTATTGCAAACGCGTATTTATCATGGACGATTGCAAAGAGCTGATGCCGGAGTATTTCCGGTTTGTGAAAGGCGTTGTGGACACGCCGGATCTCAACCTCAACGTCAGCCGGGAAATCCTTCAACAGGATCGTCTGGTGCGCAATATCCGTCGCAACCTTGTGAAAAAACTCATCGATCTTCTCAATAATATGGAGCCGGATAAATATGAAAAATTCTGGGAGGAATTCGGCGCCGTGATCAAAGTCGGTGTCCACAGCGATTTTGAAAACAAAACCAAAATCGCTGAGCTTCTACGCTACAAAACCACCAAATCCGACGGCAAATGGAAATCGCTGCAGCAATACGTCGAAGGCATGCCGCCGGACCAGAAGGAAATCTATTATATCACCGGTGAAAACATGACGGCGCTGATCAACAGCCCCCTGCTCGAACAGCTCAAATCGAAAGATTTTGAGGTCTTGCTGATGACCGACCCGATCGACGAATGGGTAACCCAGGCACTCAATGAATATGACGGCAAAAAGCTGAGGAGCGCAGAAAAAGGTGATCTCGATATCGACAAGGTCGACGAAGAGAAAAAGGACAAGTATGAAACCCTGTTCAAGCATATACGGGTACAGCTGGAAGATACCATCAAAGAAGTCCGCCCCTCCACCCGGCTGACCGACTCGGTGGCCTGTCTGTCCGGCGACACATATGACATGAGTGGTTACATGGAGAAAATCCTTAAGTCCACCGGCCAGCAGGTACCGGAAAACAAACGCGCCCTGGAGCTCAACATGTCACATCCGGTGATGGAAAAAATCCTCGGTATGTTTGAAACGGACAAAAACGACCCGAAACTCGCCGACTACATCCATCTGCTGCTCGATCTCGCCGTCATCGGCGAAGGCGGCAAAGTGGATGATCCTTCCAATTTCTCAAAAAAAGTCGGAAATTTAATGGCGGGGGCGTAAAATCCCCATTAGCGCTAAGTTGTTTTAGCCCAGGAGGGACTGAAAAAAGAACATCGAACATCGAACGTCCAACATCGAATGGTGAATGTTGAAATAAGGAAATCTTTTTATTTTATTTTTTAAATGGGCAGAGCGACACGCGGCGCATGCGCCTGCGCTGCGCGAGCGACATCCACAATTCGACAATCGTCATTCGTCATTCTAAGGATTCCATCCTTAAAGATTCTGAGGTTCGCTGTTTACCCCAGGCGAGACCATCAAAGCGCTGGATTCCATCCAAAAGGATTGATCGAATCCGCAAACAGTATTATATTGAAAACATGAAAACGCCAGCAGACGGAATGACCAAAACAGGATCACAAAAGGGGGATGGATCGCACCGCCGGCGCCGGTGGGTTATAAATATAGTGTTTTCAATTGCGCTGATAACTGCCGGAATTGCCGGTGCCAACTATATCAGTAAAACAGCGCCCAAAGCGCGCAAGCGTCCGCCCGTTAAAATGCTCCCGCTGGTCCAAGTGATCAACGTGCATCCCGCCAAAGAACGAATTCTGGTACCGGCCATGGGCACCGTGATTCCAGCGCGGGAGATTGTTCTCGAATCCCGCGTAGCCGGGGAAATTGTTTCCATTCATCCTGAATTCACCGTTGGCGGCTATTTAAAAAAAGGATCGGAAGTGCTGCAGATCGACCCGCAGGATTACGAATTGGCCCTCACCCTGGCAAAGGCCAAGGTTAAGGATGCGGAGAGCAAGTTAAAGATCCTCCAGGCGGAGGCTGCGGCTGCCAAGGAGGAGTGGCGTGAAATCAACCGCAATCGCGCTGGAAAAAATAAGGAGCCGTCGCCGCTGTTGATCAAAAAACCGCAGTTGACGGCTGCCAAAGCCATGCTAATCGCTGAAAAAGCCGATGTGGAAAAGGCCCAGCTGAATCTGGCAAGAACAAAAATTACGGCTCCCTTTAATGCTATGGTGCGGGCAAAACATTTGGATATCGGATCCCAGGTATCCGGCCAGGACCAATTGGCCGAGCTGGTCGGAACCGATGAATATTGGATTCAGGCCTCCATGCCGGTGGATCGTCTCAACTGGATTATGATTCCGCACAATTCCGGGGAACCGGGTTCCAAAGTCCGAATTTTTTACCGCACCGGGATCGAGCTCACCGGTACCGTCATCAAACTGCTGGGAGAGCTGGAAGCAGAGGGCCGCATGGCCCGCATCCTCGTCGAAATCAAGGATCCCCTGGGGTTGAACGTTACGGTAAAAAAACGCCCACCGCTTCTAATCGGCGAGTATGTGCGCGCGGAGATAGAAGGCCGGCTGCTGAAAAATGTCTACCGAATCCCACGCACTGCCTTGCGCGACAACACCCGTATCTGGCTGGTCTCAAATGACGGCAAACTTGAAATCCGCAGCGTTGAAACCCTGTGGCGTGATGCCCAAACGGTCCTGTTAACCGACGGCCTCCAGCCGGGCGAGCAATTGATAGTTTCGGATCTCTCCAAACCGGTCAATGGCATGCAGTTGCAAGTGGCTCCCTGAGTTCTATCCAATTTGGTGAAGCCCCATTTGCGCTAGGTTACTTATATGTCGGGGGACTGCGACACGTTTAAAAACAACCCCTTACGACATTAATGTAACCTATGAATGTTTGCATAACAACTTATCGTTTATGTCAGCAATACTACTATATCAAAGTGTTGGATCGCATGGGTTTAAATACACCCCAGCCAAACCACAATGAAATCTCATTTAAATAAAAAAATGTATCGAGGTCCCATCGCCTGGATGGCCGGCCATTCCGTAACGGCCAACCTGCTCATGGCTGTATTTCTGATTGGTGGGTTGATCTGGGGAAGCCGCATCAAAAAGGAAGTATTCCCTGATTTCGATCTCGATATCGTGAATATCACCGTGCCGTATCCCGGTGCCAGCCCGGAGGAGGTGGAACGCGCCATCGTTTTGGCCGTTGAGGAAGCTGTTCAGGGCCTGGAGGGAATCAAGGAGATGAGTGCGTCGGCCCAGGAAGGCGTCGGCAGGGTGACTGTGGAAATTTTGGAGGGGGAAAATATCCAGCGCCTGGCTCAGGACATCCAAAATGAAGTGGATCGAATATCGTCCTTTCCCGAAGAAGCCGAAGATCCGGTGGTTGTTATCGCCCAGCGCAAACGCTACGTGGTGTCCCTGGCGCTTCATGGCGATCAAAGCGAGTGGGATCTGCGCGAAGTGGCCGAAGATATTCGGGACCGTTTGCTCCAGGATCCTGAAATCACCCAGGTCGAGATGGAAGGGGTTCGCAATTATGAAATCAGCATCGAACTCTCCCAGTCAACTTTGCGGGCGTACAACCTGACCCTTGAAGAGGTTGCCCAAAGGATCGGGCGGGCATCGGTCGAACTGCCCGGCGGCGCCATCAAAACCGAGGGTGGCGACATCCTGGTCCGTATGAAGGAACGGCGGGATTGGGGCTATGAATTCGGCAAAATCCCCATCATTACAGCCAATGATGGTACCGAGGTGCTGCTTGAAAATATCGCTGTTATCAAAGACGGATTTGAAGAAACAGACAATTTTGCCACCTATAACGGCAAACCGGCGGTGATGATCATGGTCTATCGGGTGGGTGATCAGACGC
>CAVXXE010000014.1:0-19087 GCA_963765595.1 uncultured delta proteobacterium | reverse complement strand
TGCGTTGAAGACCCAGTCTATTCAGAAGGCTCTCGTTGATGTCCACAATCTTATAATCATCGGCGATGACCAGCACATCTTCCTGGATCAGTTCGTTGATGATCATCTTATATCTTGCGCGGGTTTCTTTAAGCTTCTGATCTGTTTTTTTCTGTAAAGCGGATATCCGGGAGATTTCCCAGAAAAGCTGGGCTGTCGAGTTGGCTATGGCCCGCACGGTCTGTTTCTTTTTACGCAGGATGTCATTATAGATATCCATGTTGCCGGTTAATTCGATGATGAGATCGATGTCGTCTTTAGTAAAAAAATCATTATAATCATCGGTAACGAACAGCCCATTGTTTTTTGCTTTTACATAACCGGGGGCATCTTTATTCAAGTCTGCAACGGCGACAACCCTGGGATCAATTTCCTGAAAGGCGTGGCGTTGAATCACTTCTATCAAGCGTTTACAGCGGGTTCCGCCGCCGACAACAGCGATGTTCATAGTTTAACTCCCTAACCCGGATAAACCGGAAAATATCTTGTCATAAAATGCACGAAAACCATCACAAACAACCAATCATTCTAAGAAATAACATCCGCCCCTATTTAGTTCAATTATTATTTTGCTTATTTCTTTTGAAGAATTATTAAAATTCAGACCTTTAAGGGACCGGCGTCTGTTTTTAATCCTATCATTTTAATATGCTATAAAAATTATATAGTTAGGTTGCATTTCCTTCGATTATTGGGTATAGAATTCATTTCGTACCATATATTATATGCCAGGCAACCTATATGCCGAAGGGCAGGGGGGGTAGATGGTCAACTTGAAAAGCTGGGATTGGGAAATTTCTGAAAAGAATGTTGCTTTCGGCGACTGGCAGGGCAATTTTGAGTGGGTGGAGGAGCCTTATGTGAGCCCCGACGGCGAAAAAATTGCCGCCATCGTAAATGTGGCCGAAGGTGAATTCAATGTTTGTGTCAACGGCGAGAGCTGGGAAAACACCTTCGATAAAATATGGTATCTGCGTTTTGCGCCCGACGGCCGGCTGACCGCCATCGTATCCGAGATGGGTGAGTGGACCGTGGCCGTGGACGGAGCCGCCTGGGAAAATAAGTTCGGTTATGCCTGGAACACGCTCTTCAGCCATGACGGCCGGCATATCGCCGTGGCGGTTCAGCAGGATATGGCCTACGCTATGGCCGTCGATGATGCCCCCTGGGGCCAAACCTACGGGAACATGACGAACCCGACGCTCAGTGCCGATGGGACCCAAACGGCAGCCACGGTTCAGGTGGAGAGTTTCGCGGAAGGCGAGATTTATAAATTTCAGGAAGGTGCCTTTACGGCGGCCTTAAACGGCAACGCCTGGGAGACGAAGTTTGTCAATGTCTGGAAGATGGCCATCAGTCCGGACGGTGAAAAATTGGCGGCTGAAGTCCGGCTGAACCTGTATGATTACACCATTGCGGTAAATGGTCGGGCCTGGGAGAAAACCTTCGATTGTGTCTGGGAGCCGATTTTCAATCCCCGCAGCAATGGTGTCATTGCGCCTGTGAGGACCGCGGGTGCCTGGGCACTGGCCGAAGACGGCAATCTAATCTGGGATCGGCGTTTTGGGCAGCTGTGGCATCCGGTGTTCAGTCCGGACGGCAGCAAGCTGGCGGCGATCGTATCTCCTAAATACGGTAAGTGGACGGTTGCCGTCGATGGTCAACCCTGGTCCGTGACATTTAAAGATCTTGTCACCGATGCGGTCTTCAGCTCAGACGGCAAGCGGGTCGCGGCCCTGGCCAAAGAAGGGCAAAAATGGTTGATTGCGGCAGACGGTTCCGCCTGGAAGAACACCTTCGACATGGCGTTTAGACCGGTATTCAGCCCGGATGGTAAACATCTGGCGGCCAGGGTGGAAAAGAACGGCAAATATACCATCGCTTTAAACGACCGGTTGTGGGCGCGGCAATGCGAAGCGGCCTGGGATCCGGTATTCAGCCCCGAGGGGGACAAAATATTATTGCGTACTCTCGAGGACGGCATTTATTATCGAAGGGTGTTGCCGGTGGCGGATTTGTTCAAATAATAAAGCTGCTGCTGGTTCGAAAATCTTTGCGCTTTTTGAAATCTTTGTTTATCTAAAATAAATTCGAATATCGCTTGATCTTATTAAATTGGTCGAAACAAATTTTAATGATCAAAACATAAAACCGAAGTTCTACAGCGCTTTTTTTTGTATTTTGAGCATTGGGGTTTTGATATTGTTTCGGATTTCGTGTTTCGGATTTCGGAATTTGGTGATGACTTTAAGGTGCTAAATTTTCGAATTGGCAGTCAATATCTGGTTCCTGCTTGTCCCGGATAAAGGTTAAAATTTGGAGGTACAATGCACAGTCTGTATAATTTTGTGAGCGGTCCTCTGGCATGGGTGGCGTTTATTATTTTTATTGTTGGAAGTCTTTACCGGTTGATTCATTTGATTGTGCTGGTACATAAAAAAGAGAAGTTTATCTACACCTATATGAGCTGGAAGTATAGTTTGCGCTCCATTTTGCACTGGCTGATACCTTTTGGCACCACGAACTGGCGCAGACATCCGGTGTTGACCATCGTAACCTTCGCCTTTCATATCTGTCTGTTTACGACCCCCATCTTTCTTCTGGCCCATGTGATTTTGTGGGATGAAGCATTCAACGTGAGCTGGTGGTCTTTGCCCGATGGTGCGGCGATTTTTATGACATTGATCGTTATCGGCGGCTGTATTTTTTTTCTGGTCCGCCGGCTGAAATCCCCCGAGGTGCAGTATGTAACGTCCGTTTCCGATTATGTCATCCTGGCGATTGTGGCGGCTCCCTTTATTACCGGTTTTCTGGCCTATTACCAATGGTTCGGCGATCAGACTGTTACGATCCTGCACATCCTTGCCGGTGAAATCATGCTGATCGCCATTCCTTTTACCCGTTTGAGCCACATGCTGTTTTCACCGCTGACCCGGGCTTACATGGGCTCGGAATTCGGCGGGGTCAGACATGCCAGGGATTGGTAGGGTGTGTTAGATTGAATATTTAAGGTTCGCCTGCGGCGGATCGGTTTTAAGAAAATGAGGGCTTGGTTCTAACATCGGCCACGGCTTATTCGTAGGTTGGGTTGAGCATCCCGATATCTTTTGTTGGGTTTCGTTCCTCTACCCAACCTACTTGCCAGCCATTTTTGTGCTATCAGTGAAACCCAACAAAATGGCCGAAGATTGAATTATCCCCGAAAATGACCGTAAATCACGACGGAGTGACACGCTGCGCAAGCGACATCTATAAAAATATAATAGCCGATATTCGATAATTAATTCCGGCTCGTCCGTGTTAGGAGAATCCGATTATGGCGGAAGCGGCAAAAAAAGAAGAAAAAAAAGCAATTGACGAAGGTCTGGAGCGGGGAGCGGAAAAGCTTACCGCAGATCGCATTGAAAAAGTGATCAACCGGGTGATCAAAGGGGAGACCGGTGGGCGTTTGAAAGCTTATGTAGAGACCTGCATCCACTGCGGCCTGTGCTCGGAGGCGTGCCACTATTATCTTTCCCACGACAATGATCCGCGCTGGTCACCGGTGGGCAAGGTCAAGCAGACTTTGTGGGAAATGCTGAAAAAAAAGGGTAGGGTCAGCCCGGAATTCATCAAAAGAGCCTCTGAGATTGCTTCCACGGAGTGCAATGCCTGCAAGCGTTGCGCGATGTACTGCCCCTTTGGCATCGACATTGCCTACCTAATGCTGGTGGTGCGTCGGATCTGCCATCTGCTGGGCGTCACCCCCCTTTACATTCAGGACACCGCCCACAGCCATGCCGTAACCATGAATCAGATGTGGGTCAAGGATGATGAGTGGATCGACACCCTGCAATGGCAGGAAGAAGAGGCCCAGGCCGAAATTCCAACCCTGAGGATTCCCCTCGAAAAAGAGGGGGCCGACATCATGTATTCGGTTATCGGACCGGAACCCAAGTTTCAGGCCCAGCTGCTCTATCAAGCGGCCGTGATTATGGATGTGGCCGGGGTCGATTGGACCATGCCGGCCACCCCGGGCTGGGATAACAGCGACATGGCCATGTATACCGGCGACAACGAGATTATGGGACGCGTCAAACGGGAGCATTTTGAAACCGCTGCCAGGCTGAAGGTGAAACGGATCGTGATGGGTGAATGCGGTCATGCGTTTCGTTCGGTCTACGACATGGGTAACCGCTGGCTGGGCTGGCGCATGCCGCCCATACCGATTGTGCATGCGATTCAGTTTTATTATGAATTGTTAAAGGCGGGTAAAATAAAAATTGCCAAGAAATATCCGACCCCGGTGACCTTGCACGATCCGTGCAACGTGATTCGGGGCGGGGGCTTGATGGATATGTCACGTTATGTGATCAACGCCATCTGTGAAGAGCTGGTGGAGATGCATCCCAACCGCGAGCACAATTACTGCTGCTGTGCCGGCGGCGGTGTTATCAATTGCGGGCCGCCCTATAAAATGAAACGCATGGAGGGCAATCGGGTTAAGGCCGAGCAGTTATTCGCCGCCAAGGCGCGCGGTGCCAAGATCCTCATCACCCCCTGTCACAACTGCCACAGTGGGCTGGAAGATATCAATCATCATTACAGTCTTGGTTTGGAAGTAAAATTTATCAGTGACATATTGTATGAAGTGATGGAAAAACCGGCTTGAACGGGGACCCGGAAATACTAATAATTATTGCCGTTTTAGTAACTAATTTTCATATTCCTTAAAGGAGAAGATCGGATGAAAAAGAGTGCCTTTTTCATTGGCGCGTCCTTAATGGTTGCCCTGCTGATTTTTGGTTCTTCTTACGCCCAGGAAGAAATGGTGGTAATCGACTCAGATGGCTTTGAAGACTCCCAGCGGCCACCGGCGACATTCCGCCATGATGAACACAACGAGGCGGCTGAAATTGAAGAATGCAATGAATGTCATCATGTTTACGATGACGACGGCAAGCGGGTCGAAGATGAATCCTCCGAAGACCAACGATGCTCGGATTGCCACGAAGAAAAAGCATCCGGCCGGCGGCTTGCCCTGATGAAGGCCTTTCACACCAACTGTAAAGGGTGCCATCAGGAGAAGAAGAACGGTCCGGTCATGTGCGGCCAGTGTCATGTCAGGGGACGGGTCGTTGAAGAGTGAACATCAGTGAAGACAAAAAACAAATCGCAAATAACAAATAATATCCAAATGATCAAAAACCCAAATTCAAAACAAAGGATATACCTCATAATTTAAACCGAGATAATTCATGTTCGTTTTATTTTTGTCATTTAATATTCGAATTTTGAAATTGTTTCGGATTTCGGGATTCGAATTTCGGATTTACCTAAAAATGGTCGATTAATCATGGTTACGGTTTTCCCATTCCCATGACCACATAAACGATAACAAAATATAGAATAATTGAGGTGTGTCATGCCAAAAAAAATCTTAATCATCGAGGACGACCCTGTGATCGTCAAATACCTGCAGGCGGTTTTCAGCGACAATGGATATGCCACCTGTACGGCCGGCAGCACCACGGAAGGACTGGATGTGGTTCGTAAGGAGAAACCCGATCTGATTACCCTGGATCTGCAATTGCCCGGCGAATGGGGACCCAGATTTTACCGCAAATTGAGAAAAGACAAAGAATTAAAAGACACGCCGGTTATCGTGGTTAGCGGAATTGACGGCGATCATGCGGTTAAAGATGCGGTGGCGTTTGTAAAAAAACCGTTTGATCCCGAAAAATTGATCGGAATCGTTAAGAACACCATCGGATAGAGGAATGACGGCATAAGCGCTAAGTGATCTTCAGGCCCCGGGGAGGGAGATTTCCTGAAAAAAAATGAACGTCGAACATCCAACGTCCAACATCGAATGTTGAATGGGAAAAGATGAAGAAACAGAAAGTAAAGCAGGCCGTCGTGCCCGCCTAATTATTTTACTGCATTGTTGATTTTCGAATCACTCCTGTGTATCCTTTCCATCAACTCAATTCATAAGCCACTGGCTTGTATGCCGGTGAGAATTTAAACAGACATAAAAAAATGTCACCAAAATATTCGAGGTATAGCGGTGGCTTTTTAAAAAATTAGCGGCCACCAGCAGAGATGGGCCTGACCCCTTCCAGGAGCCACCCTCAGACCCCTATCTCTGCTGGTGGCCGCTGATTTTTACCTTTAGTATCTTTTGGATCGTGGGAGCGGCTTCGGCTCGGCTGGGCTCGTCGCAGGCCAGCCGCGAATCGGTTTCATTGTTGCCGGTTGATCTCCCTTTGTCGGGATCCGACGGGGAATTAGTATTTTATGAATCCAGTTCCTGAAAAACCGAAAGTCATCATCATTTGCGGCCCCACCGGAGTCGGCAAAACGGCCGTCGGCATTGAACTTGCCCGAAGGTTCGGCGGGGAGATCATCAGCGCGGATTCCATGCAAATATACCGGCATATGGATATCGGAACGGCCAAACCCACCCCGAAAGAACTGGCACAAATTGCGCATCATATGATCGATATTGTGGACCCTGATGAGGATTATGATGCCGTTCAGTTTTCAAAACAGGGCCGGGATCGGATCCTAGAAATTGTCAACGGCAACCTGATACCTTTTATTGTCGGGGGCACCGGGCTTTATATCAAAGCGCTGCTTCACGGCCTTTTTCAATCCAAACCAGTTGATCCCCAAATCAGAGACCGTTTGAATCAGGAAGCCGAAGAAAACGGCCGCGGTTTTTTATACGAGCGCCTGAAAAAGATCGATCCGGCTGCCGCCGGCCGAATACACCCCAATGATTCGTATCGCATTATAAGAGCGCTGGAAACCATTGAATCCAGTGGTAAGCCTATTTCAAAACACCATCAGAGCCATGGGTTTGAAGATCAACCGTTCAATGCGCTCAAGATAGGGCTGCGGAGAGATCGCGAGAAACTGTATGGGCGGATTGACCAACGGGTGGACGTGATGGTTCAAGCAGGATTGGTTGCGGAAGTAAAGAAGCTGTTGGCTATGGGTTATTCGGCAGAATTGAAGTCAATGCAGTCCATCGGCTACCGGCATGTTGTTGGATTTCTTGCAGGAAGCTTGCCATGGGACGAATGCCTGCGGACCTTAAAAAGGGATACCCGTCGATTTGCCAAACGCCAATTCACCTGGTTTGGTGCTGATCGGGATATCATCTGGCAAACGCCGTCAGATGTGAAGGATATCATCTCCCTGATCGGAAAGTTTCTAAGTCCAATTCTTTAGATCACCAGACGACATGTTTTACCATGGGCGGAACAATTTGATCATAGATACGTTGATTTTTTGACACAAAGCCTACCTTTAAAGCTTGAACGGTTTCATTTTAAGGCACCAAAGCCTCATCCTGTTCATTGAAATATCTTGTATCTTATAGAAATCATAAGCACATTTACCTTTTAGATCACAACCTTGCTAAGAATATATCTATTGGGCATATATATTGCAGTATAATTTTCTGCGCCGAAAACTTTACCCAAAGGATTCCGCATGACAACATTGGATGGTTCTTCGAGGTCAGTCACTGAAATTGCAAAAAATGTAATCCTGAATGCTGCGGAGAGATCTATTCCGCTGACACCTGAAAATTTTCATGTATGGTTCGAATATTTTCGCGGTTCCAACAAAGAATTGAAGACCGCCATCGATGAGCTCATCGCGTCCGGAAAAAGCTTTTCCCCAGAGATAAATGAGAGACTTTACACCGAGTATCTGGAAGGTGATAAAAAAGACCTATTGCAGGAAGTGCATAAGGAAACCCGCAAGATATTTCAAAATATTTTTCAGGTAACACTATCCACAAAAGATTTAGCTTCTGATTATAGTGACAAGATGGAGGAGTATTCCAACAAATTGCATGATGCAACCGACTTAACGCAAATGCAAAATTTCATTGAAGATATTATAAATGATACGAATAATATGGCGGCGTCCAGCAGACAATTGAATCAACAACTTGAACAAGCGACCTCACAGATTCAAACTTTGAGTAAACAACTTGAAGAGACAGAGAAAGAGGTTTTGCTGGATGCCCTCACTGGGTTAAACAACCGCAAGGCATTTGATATAAAAATTAATGATCTTTGTGAAAAATTTGATCAAAATAAGGGCTTCTTTTCAGTCGCAATGTTGGATATTGATTATTTTAAGAAATTTAATGATCAATATGGTCACCAAGTCGGAGATGAGGTGTTGCGCATTGTCGGATCGCATTTAAGGGAAAATTTGAAAGGCAAAGATTTTCCATCACGATATGGGGGGGAAGAGTTTATTGTCCTCCTGCCAAACACCAAACTGGATAAAGCATATCTCCTCGCGAACCAACTAAGAGAAAACATATCAGAAAAAGGACTCAAAATAAAGAAAACCGGACAATCGCTCGGAAATATAACCGTAAGCGTGGGTGTGTCGGAAATTCGTGATGGAGATACGACTATCTCCGTGGTGGAGCGGGCCGACGCTGCGCTATACCTAGCAAAGGATTCCGGCAGGGATAATGTCAAATCGGAAAAAGACGTTGAATCCGCAAAAACTGGAACCCAAATTTAGCCTTTATATATCGCTTATCGCAACAAAGCGGCATATGCAAATTATATCTCCATTTCGATTTTCTTTCTGTTCTCAAGCAGCTGGAGTTCATTTGGTTGATTGAGTTAATTAAGTTGAATGGTTGATTGAAATTCACATTAGGTGCCGGTTGATAATTCATAGGTCATGGCAAATAGAGCGGGGCGCCAACATGATATAGGGCAGAAGGTGTAGAGTTTAAGTTTCAAAATTTACCCATCTTCCCACCTTATCTTCTATCCCCTTGCGATCTCCTCGTTCCGCCTCCAGTATTCCCCATTCCGACTTCGATACTGCCTCCCATCTTCCCAACTTCTCACCTTCTACCTCCGGCCCTCCGCCTTCTTCCTTACCGCCTTCCCCATTCCGACTTCGATACTGTCTCCCATCTTCCCATCTTCCCAACTTCTCACCTTCTACTTCCGGCCCTCCGTCCTCTTCCTTACCGCCTTCCCTATTCCGACTTCGATACTGCCTCCCATCTTCCCAACTTCTCACCTTCTACTTCCGGCCCTCCGTCTTCTTCCTTACCGCCTTCCCCATTCCGACTTCGATACTGTCTCCCATCTTCCCATCTTCCCAACTTCTCACCTACTACCTTCTTACCTTCTCACCTTCTCTTACTTCACGCTCTGCCCTATGCTCTCTGCTCCATGCCCTTCACACCGGAATCGGCGCAATTACCTGGGATGAGACGAACATCCAGGTGACCAGCGCGGCGTTGAGTATTGCTCCCAGGTAAATTTTACCCGTCAGTTGATAGAACCAGGTGGAGAGCGGGATTATCATGATCAGCACACCGATGATGTGAAAGAGGTTATGGGTATAGGCAATGAACATCCCTCCGGGGCCGACAAAAGGAATGGCTCCGATGGTAAACAGAGGTACGTACTGGAGCAGGAGAAATAAGATCAGCGGTATGATCAGGACCAGGATGTTGAATGTCGACCAGGAGACAAACGTCTTCAGCCAGGTTGCTCTTTGAGGTCGTCGCAATTGACCGTGTAAAAAGATCCCCATCAGCACAAAACCCATCAGAAGAAACGGGAAGTAGGTGAACCAGAGCTTCGCTCTATAGGCCGTCAGGTCGCTGGCAAAAGGAAAGATAAAGCGAAAGTCCACCAGGAAAATACTCTCCAGGGTGTGCTCGATTAAGTAGGCGAAGAGAAACAGGATGGCCGCCAGCAAAACGGTTTTGGCAATTTTTATACCGTCAAGGGCGAATCGATCTTCGCGATAGGAGAGCCCGAGCTCATAAAGAGTCAGGTCGTTCTCACGGTTTTGCTGCTTGAACCAACGCCTGAAAAAAACAAAACCGATGATGTTGACCCACAGAAGCCACCAGACAATGCCGTTGGTCATCATCAGCGGAAATGCTTTGTCGATGCGAACCAGGTAAATGTGCACCCCGAAGAGAACAAAAATGATGGGAAAGTAGAGCCACATGAGCACGCCGTTTAAAACAACCGGTTTGATGTACGCCTTGCCGGTGCAGGCATAATTGCCGGATACCGGAGATTGCAGGGGACTGAAAAATGAAGTTCTGAGCAGCATCACTCCCAGGGGCCCAAGGGAAGCAAAGCAGGCCAACATGGCCACCAGGGTTGACCACTCCTTAATCTGCCAGACCTGCTGATTTGACGGGATCCAATTCTCTTTTGCAGGTTTCAGGGCGCGCTTCATCCACTCCAGGGCCTGCGCCACGGCGGCGCTGCTGTGGGACTGGTGCAGGTGGGTGATGTTCGGCATGTAAACCCGTCTGGCGCTGCCGTTTTCAAAGTCACCATAGGTTTCGCCGAGCTTCGGATCTTTCACCGGAAATACCCTGCGTGTTCGCGGGGTTTGCATCCATTCATTCTCGAAATCCCGGGTTGCCGTCATACGTTTGCGAAACTCATCGTACTTGCCGAAAATCATGAGCATGTTTTGCGGCATATCCGTTGAGGCGTCATCTCTGTAAGCAAAGCCGGAGATAACCAGCGCTTTGACGACGGTGTTCTGCAACGCCATTTTGTAAACCAGTTCCGCCCCGAGGCTGTGACCCATCAGCCCGATCCGGTCGGGATCCACATATGGAAGTGATAACAGGTATCTCAAGGATCTTTTGCCGCCGTAGGAAGGATCAAAATCAGGATGATCCGGCGGCCCGGGGATTCCGGAATTGCCCCGGCCGATGGCATCGATTTCCAGGACCACCATCCCCCGTCTTGCCAACTCGATGCAGTAGGCGTCACCGGTTTCGCGATTGTTCTGGTAGCTGTGGATGTAAATAATGCCCGGCGCCGGTTGAGTGCGGGTCGCGTTTAGCGGTTTGAGAAGTTTGGCCCGAATCAAAATACCGTTGAAATTGGTATAGGTCACATTGGAAACAGAGACCTTCCAGAAACTTCTTTGGGTCAGCGATGCCAGGAGCACGGCGGCTATCAGAACGGCCAGGCAAATAATAAAAGCCAGTGGTGCTTTGCTGCGATGATCGGGGTCAAACAGATAATCTGTGTTCATTTTCGCTCATTTTAAACTCTGCTGTGACTTCATTTGCTCTCTCAACTCCCGTTTTAAGACCTTGCCGACTGCACTCAGGGGAAGTTCTTCCATAAATTCGATCTGTTTGGGCACCTTATAAGGAGCGACCTTTTCCCGCATATATGCGGTGATCTTTTCCTTGGTGCCTTCGTTTTTCTCGACATCGGGTTTGAGAACAATGGCGGTGGCGACGATTTCAGAACCGGGTCGCCTGGGATCGGGAAGCCCGATGGTGGCGGCCATATCGATATCAGGATGCTCCATCAACACATCATCCACGGTTCGGGTGAAAACCTTGAACCCCGATACGATCACCATGTCTTTCAGGCGGTCTACAACATAAAAATAGCCGTCTTCGTCCATGGTGCAGATGTCACCGGTGCAGATCCAGCCGTCTCTGAGCGTATTGGCCGTTTCTTCGGGCTTGTTGTGGTATCCAACGGTAAATACCTGGGGGCCTTTGGCAACAAACTCACCGGGTTCGCCCTGGGGGACGATTTCACCGGATTCCGGATCAACCAGTTTCACTTCGGTGTCCGGCAAGGGAATGCCGACGGAACCCGGTTTCTTCTTGCCGTAAAGAGGCAGGCTCGTATTGACGGGGCTTGTTTCCGTCATTCCCAGAACTTCAATCAATTTGCCTTCTCCCACCACGGCCTCGAATTGTTTGATGTATTCGGCCGGAAACGGCGCCGCTCCGCTGAGAAACCATTTGACTCCAGAAAAATCCAAAGATTGAAATTTAGGCTTTTTCAAAAGCTCCAGAAAAATTGTGGGGACATTGACAATGGCGGTGGGTCGGTATCTGGCTATCGCCGAAATCAGAAAGTCCAGATCTCTGGGATTGGGGACCGCTACCTGGGTACCTCCGACTGCCATGGTATTCATGGCCAGGAAAAGGCCGGCCTGATGGAAGAGGGGAAAGGCGGACAAGATGGTCGGTGCTTCGTTGCTTTGCATGTCCAGCCATGTGTTCACCTGGGTCATGTGGGACACAATATTTCTGTGGGTGAGCACCGCACCTTTCGGCGGTCCGGTGGTGCCGCCGGTATACTGCATCAGGCAGGGGGTGGCGGGATCAAGTCCTTCATAGACGCTGTCTGCCGGCACCTCCTGTAGAAATTCTAAAAAACGACCGACTTCGACCCCGCTGATCGGATGCACATCTCCCGTAGGAATTTTTTTCAGCAGTTTGCCTAAAAACCGCTTCAAGGGTGAGATGAAATCGGCAATTGTCGCGACGGCAACGGTTTTGACCATGGTCTTTCCAACCACGGCTTCCACCTTTTCGAATAAAGCATCCAGAGTCACCAAAAACCTGGCGCCGGAATCGTTGAGCTGATATTCCAGCTCTTTGGGTTGCAGGAGAGGACTGACACCGGTCAGCACGCAACCGGCTTTCTGGATGCCGATAATGGCGATGTAATAGGCCGGAATATTGGGCAGGTTGACTCCCACCGTATCACCCGGCTTTAGCCCGGTTTTTTGGAGGAAGTTCGCGAAACGGTTGGAAAAATTATCAAGCTCATGATAGGTCAGTCCCCTGCCCATGTAATAGACCGCCACCGTGGTGGGGATGTATGTTGTGGCTTCGCGGAATACCTCGGGATAGGTTTTTCCCGGATATTCCAGGCTGTGAGGGACGTGTTCATCATAATACTTCAACCAGGGCTTGGGTGAATATGGATCCGACATGGCCACACCTCCTTTGCAGGGGTTACAACCCGATTGAGCGCACCCGCTCATAATTCGTTTTCCACGGTCCGTTACCCCCCTTCTATTTTGTCATGTTCATTTTTACTTTCATCCCTCATTACAACAGATTGATGTATCGGAATCAACGAATGCCTAAAATGATCTAAATTGCCTTAAATGCTTAAATTTAGTCAACCGCTACGCGCTATCTCTCTTTTTAAAATTATCACAATTTTTTTATCAGCTCATTGGCTTTTTCTTTAAAATAGGGGTCATCGGATTGAGCCGCTTTTTCCAAGTAGCCTTTTGCTTCGGCCTTGTTTTTATCGCCGCCCATCTGGACCAGCAACTCCCCGAGGTAGACGTGCGCTTCAATGTTATCCGCGAAGTATTCGGTGGCCTGATACTCCCGATAATATTTCAATGATTTTTTACGGTCGTACATGGGCCAGGGCAACACCGCCCAGAAACGGCCGAGGGCAATCATCGGCCCGCCTTCTTTGTACATTTTGTCGAGCTCATAAGTTTTTTCAAAACTGCTTTGAGTTTTGCCTTTTAAGCCCTCTGACAGGGCCGTAAAAATGCTCACGCCGTCTGAGTAAACGCCGACGTTGAGGCCGTAATAATAGTATCCGTCGGGTTTTGCCGGATCGAGTTCGGTAGCCTTTTGGGCGTAATTCATGCCTTCTTTGCCGTATTTGGCACAGATATCTTTCCACCCGTCAACTTTCTCGGTTTTGGCGGCATCGCCATATTCACGGTGAGCCCGGGCACATTTCCAATTCGCGTCGTAGCTACCTGGATTTTCGGCGATTGCTTTTTGATACAGTTCGATGGCCTGTTTGTAATTTGCAAGTCCTCCTTGCTCGAAGAGTTTGTCAGCCTCGGCCACATAGTCCGCAGCCATCAGGCTAATGGGACCCAATATTAGCAGGAAAATACAAAGACCGCTGCTCAATCGTCTTTTCATTGTCAATCTCCTTTTGATGTCTAAACCATCTCTAGCGCACACGCCATCGAAACCCCGCCACCGCCGCAAAGCGTTGCCAGGCCGAGGGTGTTGCCTCTTTTTTGCATGGCATGCAGCAGGGTGACCATAATGCGGGCGCCGGTGGCTCCCACCGGATGTCCCAGGCCGATCCCCGATCCGTTGACATTGGTGATCTCCCGGTTCAAACCGAGTTCTTTTTCACAGCCCAGGTATTGGCCTGCAAAGGCTTCATTGATTTCAATTAATTCAAAATCTTCTTGTTTCAGACCGCCTCTGGCCAGCAATTGTCGGACTGCCGGAACCGGTGACAATCCCATGATGGACGGATGGCATGCGCCCCTGCCCACGGCTATTATTTTTGCAATGGGTTCGATGCCCAATTCCTTTGCTTTGGCGGCCGACATAATCACCACGGCAGCGGACCCGTCGTTAATGCCGCTTGAGTTACCGGCCGTTACTTTACCGATCTTGGGTACAAAGGCCGGCGGCAATTTTTGGAGTTTCTCAAGGGTCATGCCCGGCCTGAAATGTTCATCTTTATCGAAAATGATCGGATCGCCTCTGCGTTGGGGGAGTTCCATGGGAACGATTTCTGATTCAAACGAACCGTCGTTAGTTGCTCTTTCGGCGTTGTTATGGCTTCGCAACGCAACCCTGTCCATCTCTTCTCGGCTGATATCCAGGTGCTGGGCGATAAACTCCGCCGTGTGCCCCATGATATAGGGTTTACCCTTGAAATAGCTCAGCGGAGGCTTTTCGGCATCCACCGGTCCGTCTTCCGGGTGCGGTATGACGTGGGAGCCGCAATGGAGTCCTCGAATAATGTTATCGACAAATTCATGGTCCTGAAGTCGGCAGCCCCATCTGGCGGCCGCCACGGAATAGGGTACTCCGGACATGTGTTCGACGCCGCCGGCCAGGATGACATCCGCCATACCGGCCTGGATCATGGCCGCACCGGAGACGACCGCTTCCATACCGGAAATACAAACCCGGTTGATGGTGACGGCCGCGACGGTATCCGGAATGCCGGCCAGCAGGGCTGCAATGCGGGCAACATTAAGGGTGTCAACCGGTTCCATGCAGCATCCGTAACGGACATCATCGATTATCGATGGATCGATGCCGGCCCTTTGTACGGCTTCTTTCATGGTTACACCGGCAATGGTGGCTGCGTGACTGTCACGCAGGCTTCCGCCAAAGCCTCCGATGGCTGTTCTGCATGCTGAAACAATGACGACTTCTTTCATTAATCGCTCCTTATGTGGTCTACGGGTTATGGGTTGCGCGTAACGGGTTGCGAATGGCCGGGAGTTAATTGTACATTGGTTCGCGTTTACGGGTTTAAAGTTCATCGCTTGGGCTTACCAAGTATTTTACGAATAACGAGCAGCCGATTACGAACAATACACCTTCCTGCAAAACCCGATCGCATGCCATCCTATGAGAATTGATCCTGCTTTGTCAAGAATTTGCTGTTTTGTACAATGGGCTGTTTAAGAACAAAAGACGCTTGAAATAATAAAGATAGATATGTAATGTCAAACAAATACCTTAAAAACTTAGAGGTATCGGTGACAGGCGATGGAAAAACTGGAGATATAAACAGACGATGATAAATGAAAAAATACAAACCGGCGGACTCTTTAAAATCACCGCGATTTTGTGGAATCAGGACCTTCATGAGGCTGCCCCACCTTCCAACCGCACAGGAAGCTGACTTTGCGGTGATAGGCGTTCCTTTTGACACCGATTTTGTAGACGCCGCCTATGCGCCCGGGACAGGAACCCTTAAAGCAGGCGGATTCACGAGCGCGGAGGCGCTGCCGGCAGTAAGAGGATTAAAAAGTTCCAGCGGAGGAAATCAAGGATATCGACGTGGCGATGACCATCTCAGGGGGCGAGGTCGTTTACGCTAAAAGCGGAGGCTATCTTCTTAACAATATAAAAAAAGCGACAAGATAATGATATCCACGATCAGACACATTATTGATGAAAGGGCGAAGCAGGAACCCAACACGGTCTACATGGTCGCTCCTGAAGCCCGCTTGACCTTAACTTATGGGCAATTGCGAGAGGATTCTCTTAACTTTGGCAAGCATTTAGTAAAACTGGGTCTTGAAAAGGGCGACAAGGTTTCTTTCATGCTCGGCAACGGGTACCAAACCACCAAGATCTTTCTGGGGACCATGTATGCGGGTTTCGCCATAGCGCCTCTAAATCTAATGTCTCAACCTTCGCAGCTAGAATATGTGCTGGATCATTCGGACACAAAACTGGTTTTTTTTAGTGCAGACCATGAGGTCAATTTAAAAAAAGCGATGGAGCAGGTAAATCGAGAAATCAGACTCATTCAGGTTGACAATGATGCTGAAGCCATTTTTCCAGTGACGAAGGACCTGTTTAACCTCACCCTGCCGGAAGTATTCGAGGGCGACGATGCCGTGTTGCTTTATACCTCCGGCACCACCGGAGTTCCTAAGGGCGTGCTGCTTTCTCACCGGAATATGGTGGCCGGGGGAAACTATACAACCCAGGCCCACGAATTGACACCTGCGGACAGAGCCTTATGTTCACTGCCCCTTTATCACATAAATGGCCAAGTGGTGACGGTTGTTGCACCTTTGGTCAGCGGTGGCAGTGTGGTTATGCCCCATAGATTCAGGGCTTCGAACTTCTGGGAGCTCATCTCCGAATACTGTTGCACCTGGTTCAGTGTTGTACCGACGATCATTTCTTATCTGGCGAGTGCCACCGACCCGGGAAGCAAGGACCTCAAGCTGGACCAGCTGCGTTTTGGACGGTCCGCGTCATCGGCCTTGCCGCCGGCGCTTCATAAGACTTTTGAAGAAAAGTTCAACATATCCATCGTCGAGACAATGGGTCTGACAGAGACGGCCGCACCGGTTTTTTCCAATCCGATGGATCCTGCCAAAAGAAAGTATGGCTCTGCCGGAGTTGCGGTGGGCAATACAGTCAAAATCATTGATCAGGAAGGCACAGAGTTGCCGTGCGGAACTCAGGGTGAGATCATGATCCGGGGCGATAACGTGATGAAAGGATACTATAAGGCGCCGGATCTCACAGCGCAGGCCATCGAATCCGATGGGTGGCTTCACACCGGGGATCTGGGATACATGGATGGGGACGGATTTGTTTTCGTAAAGGGTCGGATCAAAGAACTCATTATCAAAGGGGGCGAGAATATCTCACCACAGGAGATTGACGAAGTGCTTTACAGGCATCCCGCTGTGCTGGATGCTGCAGCAGTGGGCATCCCCGACAAACTCTATGGCGAAGAGATCCTTTGCTGTGTCGTCCTGAAACCGAATCGTACCGTAAGCGCGGAAGAATTGCGCCGCCATTGCCTGAAACACCTGGGTAAGTTCAAGACCCCTAAAGAAATAAAATTAGTGGATTACCTGCCGAAAGGTCCTTCGGGTAAGATCCAGCGCCTGAAGATCTCCGCAATGGTTCAGTAGGCTTAGAAGCAACTCCAAAAAGACCCAACCCGGTCGAGGCGGAATTGAAAATTGAAGTTTGCAGATTGAATATTTATGGTATCGCTCGCGCAGCGCAGGCGCCTGCGCCGCGTGTCGCTCCGTCCTTTTTACAAGGGAAAAAATTCCTTCAATCTTCAATCATTTTTTTAATTTATTTGTTCATTTTACAAATATAATAACAGTATTTTTGTTTAATATTCAAGCATAAAATCGTAGGTCAACGCTAGCGCGAGGATATGGTTAAAGGCGACTCAGCCGGTCTGATCAATCCATTTTGAAAGTTAAATTTCTCTTGACAGCCCATTGAAATCCGATCTATTAGATATCAATATTATATTGTTTAATAAATTATTGAAATAACTTATTATAATTAACTTCTCAATCATCTGGAAAGAATCAAAAATCGGATTTTCTTTCTTAACTATTACCAGGAGGCTAAAACCGATGAGTGAAAAACACGTTCCCAAAGAAAGTACCACTGCACCTCCCTGTCAATGCGCCTGCCCGGCCGGGATCGACGTCCCGCGATACATCCGGCGCATCAAGGAGGGCAAATTCGACGAAGCGCTGGCGATTATCCGTGAAAAAATTCCGTTCCCGTCGATCTGCGGATTTGCCTGCTATGCGCCCTGTGAGGCCAATTGCAGCAACCGGCAATTCGGTGAGCCCATCGCTATTCGGGCGCTCAAGCGGGCGGCGGCGGAAAAAGGAGGCGATTTATGGCTTAAAAATCTGACGATCGCACCGGCCACCAACAAACGGGTGGGCGTGGTCGGGTCGGGACCCGGCGGCCTGTCCGCAGCCTATTATCTTGCCACCCTGGGCCACAAGGTCACGGTGCTCGAAGCGTTGGAAGACACCGGCGGTATGCTGCGAGTGGGGATACCCGGATATCGCCTGCCCCGGGAAGCGCTGGATCAGGAAGTCGATTATCTCAAGGAAGTCGGTGTCGAGATAAAAACCGGACACCGGGTAGCCTCGGTTGATCAGTTACAACAGGATGGCTTTGATGCGGTTTTTCTGGCCTGTGGCGCTCACCGGGGAGCAAAACTGGGCATTGCCGGAGATGGCTTGCCCGGTGTGGTTGATGGGATTTCTTTTCTCAGGAAAGTCAATCTGGACGAAAAGGTTGAAATCGGCAAGCGCGTGGCGGTGATCGGTGGCGGAAACACGGCGGTGGATGCCGCCCGCAGTTCCATCCGGCTCGGCGCCGATAACGTCGATGTGATTTATCGTCGCACCGCAGCAGAAATGACGGCCTACGAGGAAGAAGTGGGTGCGGCCGGATTTGAGGGTGTCAGCATTGAATACTTGGCAGCACCATTAGCGCTGACTGAAAAAGACGGCGCGCTTGAGTTGACGCTTACCCGCATGGAACTCGGAAAAGTAGATGCCAGCGGACGTCCCCGCCCGGCTGCGGTTGAAGGCAGCGAGTACAAGAAGCAATATGATAATGTGATTGCTGCCATCGGACAGGTGCCGGTCGGAACCGATTCACTGGGCGTGGGGCTAGCTAAAGACGATTTTATCCAGGTGGATGCCGCCACGCTTGCCACGGATAAAGCCGGTGTTTTCGCCGGCGGTGACGTTGCCACCGGACCGGCCTCCATTATCGATGCCATCGCCCAGGGCCGCAAAGCGGCTGCATCAATCGATAGATTTCTGGGTGGAGCCGGCCAAATCGACCAGGCCCTGGCGCCGCCCGAACAAGAAGTTGTGGTAGTCGATTACCAGGCCGCAGACCAGGCGCGGGTTGTCATGCCATGTATTTCTCTGG
>CAVXXE010000013.1:0-59315 GCA_963765595.1 uncultured delta proteobacterium | reverse complement strand
CCAGAACAATGTCATCTTCGGGTCTGCGTCCGCAGGCAATAAATGTCGCCGGTGCCGAGCGGATGGCATCTTCAACCACCCAGGCAGGGAATTTTACGGTTTTTGTTTTAGGGTCGACCCGGCAGCCGCCGCCGTCCAGCAGCTCGAGGGCCTCTTCGCTTTCAACAAAGACACCGGTTTCTTTCAGCACTTCCAGGGTGGCCAAATGAATTTCGTTCGCCTCATCATCAGTCATGACATTCAGACTGAACCCTGAATTGCGACTGATTCCGGCCTTCCGTTTACGGAACATTCATAAACCTCCTAACTCCCGCTTTATCGGGGAATTGACGATTGAATATTTAAGGATGAAAATCATTATCTACCATTTAGCGATTAGGCGATACCGAGCTCTTTCTCAAATTCTATTACGATCTCGTCCATGGTGTCAGCGGCGCCTTCCGGCAGCGGGTAAGGCTGATGATTTTGGATAATATCAATCGCGGCCCCATAAGCCCTTTCACGCATGGATGCCCCACTGGTAAGGTCCATCCAGTCACTGCGCGACCTGCGGTCAAATAACTTCGACCGGGACTGACTCCTCATGGTACGCAGGCTGTGTTCATGGGAGATATACGCACCTCCGGATCCAACCTCGTGTATCACATCCATTGCCAGTTTGTCGTCGGAAATTTCTATCCCCCCAATGGCAACCTGGATCATTCTGATCATTTCGGCATCCATAACAAGCTTGGCATAATCAATCGTCAGACCCTGTTCCAGAACTCCGGATCCAAACACGATATTCGCACCCGCCAGAGCACTCAGGGTGGCGCTGAGGGTAAATTCATATCCGGACTGGATATCCGGTATCTTGCTGTCGGAAGCACCTCCGCCGACATAACTGGGCAACCGATAGTATTGGGCCAACTTGGCTATGGAAGCGTTAATCATGCCGTATTCGGGTGAGCCGATGGCTGACGTGCCGAACCTTAAATCCAGGATCGTGCTGGTACTGCCATAGGTGCACGGTACGCCTTTTTTTGTCAGTTGGGCCAAGATAATGCCGCTCAACACTTCGGTGTTGTGGGTTACCAGGGTGCCGGCCAGGGTGGCGGATGATGTTCCGCCGGAAAGCGCCATTGGAAGTACCAGGACCCCCAAACCCGACCTGGCGGAACTAATAATTACTTTGCAGGAATTATCGGGCAAGGTGAGCGGGCTCAGGGGACAAATGCTGACGGTAAAATTCGGTCGTTTGATGAAATTGTCCCGGCCGCCGGTGGCCGCTGAGGCGAGCTCAACCATGACCTCCAAAGAGCGCGGAGAATCAACGCCCAGAAAAATATGTTTGCCGGTATTTCTCAACAATGCGTCCAGGTTATTGACGGACAAGGCCCCTGCTGGGACATCCGTCGAGTTGACACTTCTGGTTACCACGCAAATTTCATCGAGATAATCGCATACCCGGGCGATTTCACCGCAGTCCCTCTTGGTTGCCCGCCGAATTTCACGGGTATGCGGATCCACGACGTTAATGCACCCGCCAAAAGTTGTAAAACCAACGCGGTTGGGTTCAGCTAAATAATCCTTATCGGGATCGCAGGCATCATACACGATTGAGTGGGGTGCCCAGAAAGCACATTCTTCCACGACATAAGATGGAATTTTTACAATCCCATAACCCTGGAAGCGTTCAACGTCACATCCGCCACCGTGAAATATTTCCAGGGCTTCTTCATTCATCACCTTGATGCCGGTATCCTGAAAGATCTGCAAGGTGGCGTAATGTATGGTATCAAGCTCGTCCCTTGAAAATGCACCCAATCCAAAACCGGCGGTGGATCCGATACCGCTTCTAGACATTCTTCTCATTTTATATCCTCTTCTTAAATTTTTTCAAATTGTCGGCAAAAAGTATTGTATCCCAGTGGCTGTATTAACAGTATCCATTCGGTCTTAAAGCCGCTTCCAGCAAAATTTATGCCTAAGTCTACAACAATTTATGATTATGTTATTTATCAAAGAGTTAAGAAAAAATTCTAGCGCTGCTGAAAAAATAAATGATCCATAATTGAATCAGCATCCCGGCATTATGGCCCCAAACCCAATCTGGTTCCGGCAGTTTGGATCCTTGAAAATTTAATCAACCCCGGAGAATGCCCCGGTGAAGTATTGCAGCAATAGTGCTTGACACCGGATGAGTGCAATTGTAAATTGTTGACAGTTTACAATCAAGTAAAATTTAATAAGAATATGAAAAAATTTGCCATCACCGACATCAGAGCCCTTGAGATCATCGACAACCGCGGGATGCCCACTGCTCGGGTGAATGTTTGCGTCGATCATAAATTCTGGGGGAAAGCCGATGTCCCCTGCGGGTCATCCACAGGTTCACATGAAGCCCGGGAAATTCGTGACGGAAATGCACGTTACCGCGGTAAAGGTGTGCGCAAGGCGATTGAGAATATCCATGATATCCTCCTGCCGAAACTGCGGGGTTTAGACGCCAGCCGGCAGCAGGAAATCGATTATTTGATGCTCGAACTGGATGGGACCGGGAATAAATCAAAGCTGGGTGCCAACGCCATCCTCGGGGTTTCCCTGGCAGTTGCCGTGGCAGCGGCCGCCGCCGGCCGATTGCCGCTCTATCAATATTTGAATGCAGATGCCCGGGTGCTGCCGGTACCCCAGGCCAGTCTGATCAACGGCGGGCTGCATGCGGGCAATGACCTCGACATTCAGGAATTTTGTGTGATGCCCATCGGTGCAGAAACCTTTGGCGAATCTGTCCGAATGTTATGTGAAATTTTTTATCATCTAAAAGATGTACTGCTCGAAAAATTAGGCAAAAATGCAACCAACAGCAGCGAGGACGGTGGATTTGCGCCGCCGATATCCTCCACCCGTCGGGCGCTGGATCTCCTGCTCGAGGCGGTGCATCGCTCGGCCTATACCGACAAGGTCGTTTACGGACTGGATTTTGCGGCAACCGGCTTTTACAATCCCGAAAAGGATCAGTATAACTTTGAGGGGTCTCAAAAAACGCGGGATGAACTTGTTGAGTTTATTAAACAACTTTTAGACGAGTATCCGTCCATCGTATCCATCGAAGATCCCCTGCATGAAAATGACTTGGAGGGCATGAAGATATTGACCCAGGAATTCAGCGATCATCTGATCATTGGTGATGATATGTTCGCCACCAATATAAAACGGATCCAAAAAGGGCTGGAGCTGGGGGCCGCCAATGCCACACTCTGTAAGGTAAATCAGATCGGAACATTGACGGAAGCCCTGGAAACAGTCAATTTTGCCCGGCAAAACAATTTCGCCGTGGTGATGTCCGAGCGCTCAGGTGAGACTGAAGACAGCATCCTGTCTGATATCAGCGTTGCCTTTAATGCGGCCTTGTTTAAGAGCGGCGGTATCCGGGGCTCCGACAGGGGAACAAATTATAACAGATTTATCGAGATCGAAACGGAGCTGGGACCGTCAGCGGTTTATGCCGGGAAAAACTATAGATTATGATTAAAAATCGTTCAGAATTGCTTTCTCATGGTTTTATAACAGCACGGCAAAAAGCACTCGATATCGCCGAACATGCTCTTAAACATGTCGATCCGCTTGCTGCCGTCAAACGATACGTAACTCTGAATGGCAACCTGCTCCGGGTGAACGAAGATGTTTTCAACCTAAATAACGTGAACAACATTTATGCGATCGGTGCCGGCAAGGCGACCTACCCCTTGGCGATTGCATTGGAGGAAATCCTCGGCGAGCGCATAACCGATGGGTTTATTGCCGTAAAAAAGGGGCAGCAAAACCCTTTTTCCGGCACGCTTGGGACGCTATCGAGAATCCGTGTCGCCGAATCAGCCCACCCTGTGCCGGATGAAACCAGCCTTGCAGCCGGCAAAGAAATCTGGCGCATTGCAGCGAAAGCCGGGCAAGGGGACATGGTTTTTTGTTTGATGTCCGGCGGGGTCTCGGCGCAATCAGTTTATCCTGTTGAGGGACTATCATTCAATGATAAGGTCACTATCAACCAGTTGTTGGTTCACTGCGGGGCGGATGTTACCGAAATCATGACGGTCCGGCGACATCTTTCGCGCATCAAAGGCGGGCGCTTGGCACCTCGGTTGCTGCCGGCCACAGTTATCAGCCTCACGGTTTCGGATGAGAAGACCGACAGCATGGAATGGAATACCGATTGGACCAGCCCCGATTCCACCACCCTGGCGGATGCAGAAAAGGTGCTTAAAAAATATGGCCTGTGGGCAAATGTATCCGCCCAAGTTCGCAATTACCTTTCTACGCCCACCCCGGAAAAAGAGACACCCAAATCATTCTCCGATGAACCCTTGCATTATTGCATGGTGGTAAAAACTCGCGAACTGTGGCAAGGCGCGGCCAAAAAATCAAAGGAACTCGGATTAAACCCCGTTTTACTGACAACCCTTCTTAATGGTGAGAGCCGTGAGGTGGGACGTACCCTTGCATCAATTGCGAATGAAATCAAATTGTCAGGCAATCCGATTCGGCCACCTTGCACGCTGGTCGCCACCGGAGAAACTGCGGTAAGAATTCAGACCGATGCTTCCGGCCGGGGCGGTGCGAATCAGGAGCTGGCAGCCGGCGCTTGTCTTGATTTAGACCCAAAAGCCCCTATCGTGATTTGCGCCCTAGATACAGATGGTACCGATGGCCCGACATCGTTGGCAGGTGCAATTACGGATGGATCAACGAAAATAAGGGCCGCAGAAAAGGGATATGACCTCTATCAGATGTTGATGGAACACGATATCGCCACGATCTTAAAGGCCACCGGTGATGCGGTTATCACCGGACCGACAGGAACCAATGTAAATGATCTGGTTGTGTGTGTGGTTTTATAAAAGAAGGTGATCTGTCGTGGGGGCTTCCAATTTCAAGTAATTTTGGAGTATCCCCCTTCGTCACACTAAGGTGTGACTTCGGCGCGACAAGTTGGAGCAGTGGAGTGTTGGAGTAATGACTGAAGGATTGATGTTTTTTTTTCAACACTCAATACTCCAAGGCTGAGACTTTCAAGAACTTTTGGCAACCTTAAAATTACCTATTTATTGGTCATAGTTCCGACATTCAATTATTCAACAAAAGTGGGAGTTTCAATGGCTCAGGTGTTTACCAGGCAAAAGCGTGCGACCTTAACGGATCGGGCTTTAAAAGAAATTAGAGATGCCATTCGAAGCGGAAAGCTAAAGCCGGGTGAACGTTTGATCGAGATGCAGTTGGCCGAGGAGATGCAAATAAGCCGGTTTCCCATCCGGGAGGCATTGCGATATTTGGAGAAAGAAGGACTCGTCGAAACAGAACCCTTCAAGGGAACCCATGTCGCTCGGTTTACCGAAAAGGACATGGAGGAACTTTATTCCTTGCGCAGTTCCCTGGAAGAGCTGGCCGTAAGAATTCTGATTGAGAATCTGGATGAAAAGAAAATAGAAAAACTGGAAACGATTATTCAATCCATGCAGAAGGCTTCACAAACCGGAAATTTAGACCAGATGATTTTCGAAGACCTGAGGTTTCATCAAACCATCTGCGAATTGTCCGGTCATCGGAAACTACTCGAGGTCTGGCGGACACTGGAAAGTCAATTGCAGGTCTTTTTAACGATTGAGAAAGATTTTTTTGAAACGGCTTACCAGTATGTCTCCACCCACGACCCGATAATGGAAGCGATTAAAAATCGGAATCTAGAAACAGCTGCAAAAGCGATCCGGGAGCATTTTGGGCTAGCCATGCGAGTTATCCGTGAAGGTTATTGGAAAAAGTCTTCCTAAAGGAAATAAGCTAAAATGGAATACCCCCATATGATTCGTGTCCGACAAACTTTCGACGATACAACTTTGGACAACATTTCTAACGAGATTAATACGAAACTGGTGGATATGAATCTGACAACCGCCATCAAACCCGGCCAGACGGTTGCCGTTGCCTGCAGCAGCCGCGGAATTGACAATTACGGTGCAATTGTCAAGACGGTCATTTCATATCTGAAGCAAATAAAACTGGTGCCATTTATCATTCCGGCCATGGGAAGCCATGGCGCGGCTAGGGCTGCCGGCCAAAAACGCGTGTTGGAGCATCTGGGAATTATTGAAAAAGACGTCGGGGCACCCATCCGATCATCCCTTGAAGTTGTGCGGGTTGGAGAAACGCAGGATCGCCTGCCTGTTTATCTAGATAAGCTGGCATCGGAAGCCGATCATATTGTATTGATTAATCGCATTAAGAAACACACGGAATTTGAACACGAATTTGAAAGCGGGTTACTTAAAATGATGGCCATCGGTTTGGGTAAACAGGAAGGTGCCGCAGCCTATCACGAGGCCATGATGACATTTGGCTATCCGAGAGTGATTTTGACGGTGGCACGCAAGATTATGCAAGCCACAAATGTTTTGTTCGGCCTGGGGGTTGTTGAGAACGGATACGGCCAAACCGCTCAAATTGGCATCTGCAGATCCGATGGCATTTTAGAGATGGAAAAAAGGCTGTTCAAAAATGCCAAGCGCTTTGCTCCGACATTGCCTTTTGACGAGGCCGACATCATTATCATTGATGAAATGGGAAAGGACATCAGCGGCACCGGTTTCGACACCAAAGTCGTCGGCCGAATCGGCTTGCCGCTGATCGCCGCAGAACCGGAGCGTCCTAAAATCAAACGCATCGTAGTTTGCGATCTTACGGCAGGATCCAAGGGCAATGCCGTGGGCGTCGGGATTGTAGATATTATTACCCAGCGGCTGTTGGACAAAATTGACATGGAGGCACTCAACATCAACACGATTACCGGCGTTTGTCCGGAAATGGGTAAAATCCCGCTGGCAATGAAAAATGATCGGGAAGCTATTGAGATCGCGATAAAATGCGTGGGTTTGATTCCCAAAAACCAATTGAAAGTGATGCGAATTAAAAATACGGCACGGTTAAGTGAAGTTGACGTTTCGCAAGCCTATGAAGAAGAACTTATAAAGCGCAGTGATCTCGAGGTCGTTATGGGTAAAAGGGTGATGGGGTTTGACACGGATGGTAATCTGCTGCCTTTTTTTGCATAGCGGCTTAAACTTACTCGGTGCAAGTCCAGTGGTTGGCTTTTTCTTAAACCGCCTTTTTTTGTGTCAATAACATCACTTTAAGCCCATAAAACGGTACGATTTTTAGCATACATCCTTAATCGTCAGGCGTTCACCGTGGTCCGACCCAATTTCCGGACTGCAAACTGCTGGAACAGTTTGAGCTGGTCGCAAAGTTGAAACCGCACCCCAAGGGTGCAACTAAGACCATCCTTTACCAGGCCGACAAGAACGTTGATGATCCCGCGACCTTCCCGGCACTGGAAAAGGCTGGGCGATAGAATCTGTGGGTTGAAAAATGTGGCCGTTTATGTTAAGAACTGAATTAATGTTGCGGATTATTATTAAAAACCGAAACAAACTTGAGGAGTATGATGTATAAACGAATCCTTGACTTGACGAAGCTTTTAAAAAAAAAGTCGTTTTTTCTGTTCGGCCCTAGAGGGACCGGGAAAACGACGCTCATCCAACACACGCTTTCAGAGACCACCGTAATCGACTTGCTGGAAATTAAGACTTACCGTGAATATCTAAAAAATCCATCCCTAATTTCAGAACAAAAGTTAAAGCCGATTGTGGTCATCGATGAGGTGCAAAAATTGCCGGAAATACTAGACGAGGTGCATCGTTTGATCGAATCGGAAAAGTTGACGTTTTTGCTGACCGGCAGCAGCGCCCGCAAACTTAAAAGAGGCGGCGCCAATTTGCTCGCGGGAAGAGCCTGGTGGGCCGAATTGTTTCCACTGACATCAAACGAAATCCCTGATTTTGATTTAATAACCTATCTTAACAGGGGGGGATTGCCCGCCGTTTTTCCAAGCGATGACTATGTTGAGGAGCTCAGGGCCTATGCGGCCTTGTATTTGAAAGAAGAAATCCAGAATGAAGCATTAACCAGAAAAGTGGCCCAATTCTCTGAGTTTTTAGATCTAATGGCCCTGAGCAATGGTGAAGAGATAAGCTATCAGTCCATTGCAGGTGACTGCGGCGTTTCACCCAACTCCATCAAGAATTATATCCAGGTATTGGAAGATACCTTGGTGGCCTTTCAGCTAAAGGCTTTTACAAAAACCCGTAAAAGAAAAGCCATTTCCCGTTCCAAGCTATATTTTTTTGATATCGGCGTAACAAATTCGCTGGCGAACAGGGGTGAAATTATGGAAGGCTCGGAACTGTTTGGCAAGGCGTTTGAGCATTTTATCCTGCTGGAGGTGAGAGCCTTTTTGTCCTATACGAGAAAAAACATTCAGATGTGCTATTGGCGATCCACGTCACAGTTTGAAGTCGACTTGATCCTGGGCAACCAGTGGGGAATTGAGATAAAAAGCGCAGCCTCGATTCAAAACAAGCACCTCAAAGGTATCAGGGCCTTGAAGGAAGAAGGAAATATTCAGAATTTTGCCGCCGTTAGCTGTGATCGATATGAAAGAAAAACACAGGATAACATTACCATCTTCCCCTGGAAACTTTTTTTGGAAAAACTATGGAACGGGGATATTATCTGATATACCGTATTTTTTTAATTTCCGAACCACGCTGGGTTGGCTGATGCCCAGGTATTTTGCTATTTCACGGGTTGATTTGCACTGCATAAACGCGGCTTTCAGCATTTTCGATTCGGTTTCTTTGAGTTTGAAGGACAATTTGGATGGCGAAACGGTGCGGCTGGCGGCAGTTTGAATTTCCTTTGAGGTTTCGTATCCCAGGCTTTTGTGAATAAATTCGTCCAGATTTAGGTCTTCACTCAATACCACGGCCTTCTTAATAAGATTTTTTAGCTCTCGAACATTCCCGGGAAACGGGTAGGCTTGCAGCATTTCAATGGCTGAATAGGAAAGCTGTTTATTAGATTTATAGGTTTCGTTGTATTTATGTAAAAAATGATTGGCCAAATCAAAGGTGTCATCCGGCCGCTCCCTTAGCGAGGGAATTTTAATACTGAAGGCATTGAGGCGATAATAGAGGTCTTCTCTGAATTTTTTTTCTTTTACCAGTGTTACCAGGTCTTGATTGTCGGCGACGATGATCATGCAATTTATTTGTATCGGTTTCAATCCGCCCAAATGCATAATTTCGTGATCCTCGAGACACTTCAACAGCTTGGCCTGAACCACATAGGGAATATCTCCAATTTCATCCAGAAAAAAAGTTCCGCCTTGGGCCAGCTCAAAAAGGCCTGCCTTGCCCCTCTGGTGAGCGCCGGTAAAAGCACCTTTCTCGTAGCCGAAAAGTTCAGCCTCAAGGAGGTTTTCCGGGATGGTTGCACAATTTATTTGGATAAAGGGTTTGTTGTGCCGGGGGCTGTTGCGATGGATAAATTTCGCTAAAAGCCCCTTGCCGGTACCGGACTCTCCCTGGATCAGAATGTTGGATGCTTCCATTTGGGCAAGCTTTAAGGCAACTCTTAAAACTTGCCGCATCTCCTCACTTTCGGCTATAATTTCCTTTTCCTTGAGCTCAAGCATCCCCAGCTCGGTTAATTTGTCCTTGTATTTATTTGAAACCAGACGGGATTGATTTAGTTGTTCTAAAAGCTCGTTCAGCCGGGTCATATCCCGCTCATTGACCACCACCAAAAAGACCTTTCCGTTCTCATCAAAGGCAGGCGTCCCGGTCGACAAAATATATTTGCCCGTTTTTTCAATATACTGAAGCATGTTCACCGGGCGTTTGCTCGCCAACACCTCCGGTGTTAAGGTTTGATCGATTATTCCGCTTTCGACCAGCTTGACGACATTTTTACCAATCACGTCGGCCGCTTTGATACTGTTGAACTTTTCCCCGGCCTGATTGACGGCAATGACCTTGCCGCTTCCGTCCACCACCCAGATTCCGTCTGAAGAAGAATTAAAAATCGTTTCGAACTGATTGTTTAGACGCTGATAGGATTCCAATTTGCGTGCGGTTTGCTCGAATTTATACATTTTTTCGAAGCAACAAACCGCACCGAGGACAGATCCGTTTTCTTTAACTGGTGTGATGTTTGCAACTAGTTTCATCCGCTTCCCACGAATATGACGACCAATCTGGGGTTTCCCGGTTTGCAGACATTTATGCACCAGTTGAGCGGTAATCTTCAGATGTTCGGAGATATTCGTTCCGACGATTTTTTGCTTGTCAATTCCAACGATTTCGGATGCCTGCTGGTTGATCGCGACGATGTTACCAAATTGGTCGGTAGAAACGATGCCGATGCTCGCTGAATTAAATGCCTGTTCCAAAGTGGGCTTCAATTCCATGGTTCGCTCCTGAAGTCTTTTTATTCAACCCACAGGTACCGGATAGTGCTGTGGTGTGGTATCGCACTCCGGAAAATAATTCATGGATGGATGATGGGTTGATTCTCACCCGGTGAAATCAGACATCGGGTGCAGATGATACTTTATTACCCCGGGTGCTGTTTGTTTTTCCGGGGGATGGCTCAGATTTTTCTGAGGTTTCGGTTTTGGCGGGAGGCACGGGTTCCGGGCCAAAGCCAAAAAAAGCACCCGGAAAGTGAGATGACCTTGGCTTCTGCATTGGTCTGCGAGAATCCCGTTGCTTGTTTTGAACACTGCGCGTTCGTCGCCTGGTGGTACTTTTCAAACGGGTTTTTCTTCTCGGGGCCATCGGGCCGGATTGATCTTCGACATACCAGTCATCCTCGGGCCAAACCACCGGAATTTTACTACCCAGCCACTCTTCGAGGGATTCGAGATGAAAAACGTACCGCTCACAGGCCAGTGATAGCGCCCGGCCGGTTTTTCCCGCCCGGGCGGTTCGCCCGATCCGGTGGACATAGTTCTCCGAATCCTGGGGCAGGTCATAGTTGATGACATGGGTGATATCTTCAACATGGATGCCCCTTGAGGCCACATCGGTGGCCACCAGAATTTTGAGTTGTCCTTTCTTAAATTTCTCCATCAGCTGGAATCGTTTGCGCTGGGGAAGATCACCGGTAATTCCTTCCGCCGGCCACCCGTTGCCCTTCAACCGGTGGGTGAGATGGTCCACCCCGACCTTGGTGTTGACAAAAATGAGCGCTCGGCCCCAATCTTCCCGTTTTAACAATCCCAGAAGAAGGGAAACCTTTTTGTCAGTGCCCACATGATACAATTCCTGCTCAATACCTTCCACGGTCACTGTTTCGGGGGTGACGGCAATAAATTCGGGCAGATTCATATATTCGTAGGTCAGCTCCATGACCCGATAGGAGAGGGTGGCTGAAAACAGCATGGATTGTCTTTTATCATAGGGCGGGAGCTTCCGCAGGAGATAGCGCATATCCTGGGCGAATCCAAGGTCCAGCAGACGGTCCGCTTCATCAATAACCAGCGCTTTGATGCCCTCAGTTTTGAAAATACCTTGTTTGTAATAATCAATAATTCGACCGGGGGTGCAGATGATGATGTCAACCCCACGACGAAGAATATCGGCCTGCTTGAGATAGTCGACACCGCCCACGACCTGAACCAGGGACAGCCCGGTATGGCGGGCCAGAATCTTGCCCTCTTCATAGATCTGGTGGGACAATTCACGGGTGGGTGCGATGATAATGGCCGCGGGCAGACCGCTGCTTTTTTCAGGCGCCGACAGCAATCGCGTTATGACGGTAACCAGAAAGGCGGCTGTTTTACCGGTACCGGTTTGGGCCTGGCCGGCGACATCGCGTCCAGTCAATAACACCGGCAGGGTTTGAGCCTGAATGGGTGTGCAGTACGTAAATCCAGCTTCGTTCAGGCCGGAAAGAACCGCAGCCGGTAAGTTGAACTCTTCAAACTTGGTGTGGGTCAAAAATTCAGGCTTTAAAGCCCGTTGGATTTCCAGCGACGCTTGGGGTTCTTCCGACATGATTGACCTTTTAAGACTTCCCCTCCAATTAATAGAGGAATAACGGATTAATTACAATTTCACTTCATCCTGTTTGGGATAGATTATACTCCCATTTCTAATTATTGCAATATGTAACCCACAAGGGGTAACTTCGATATTAAGCCACGGCTTCCAGTGGCGGATCCGGAAAGGTTCTACCGACTCGGAGAGAAAACATAGAATCCATGGAAAATACGAAATTCGGTTTTAAATGGTCGAGGTAATTGTCTTCGCTCCTTTCCAGGGGGCTTCCTGAGGCCTCCCGCTCTATGGGAGGAGCCTTCACAGACAACCATATTTACGTCACGCTAAAATATCCGGGCCTCAGCAATCGGCTAGACGTTACCGGCGGAAGTTGCAATGCTTGACAACGCCGGATCACTGGCCCATATTGAAAACGCTATTTTTTCTGTTCTTTTATTTCACTGGGTTAAAGATACGTCGGAAAATATGATGAAAAAATTTTTCAAAGTCAAAACCACCGACCAGGCACTTGAATATGCCGTGCAGTTTCCACGCACGGCGCCAGAGGAAGTTTCATTACCGGATGCGGTGGGAAGAATTCTTGCAGAAGATATCCTGTCCGATATCGATCTGCCGGATTTTTCGCGGTCGACAATGGATGGTTTTGCGGTCAGGGGATCATCCACCTTCGGTGCCGGTGAGGCAAATCCGGCTTACCTTAACGTAACAGGCACCGTTTCCATGGGAAATAAACCGGATTTTTCCGTGGGCCCGGGGGAAGCCGTTCGGATCTCCACCGGCGGAATGCTGCCGACAGATGCCGACAGCGTTGTCATGATCGAGCACACCGAGGCAATTGATGATACCTCCATTGAAGTTTATCGCAGCGTCGCGCCCGGACAAAACATGATCGCGGTGGGTGAAGATATAAAAAAAGGTGAAGTCATTCTGAGGTGTGGGGAGAAAATCAGGCCTCAGGAAGCCGGAATGCTGGCTGCCTTGGGAAAACAGACTGTCACGGTATACAAAAAACCGCAAATCGGCATCATCTCCACCGGAGATGAGGTTGTTGCCATTCACGAATTTCCTGGTCCGGGTCAGATTCGCGATGTCAACACCTACACGCTCTCCGGCCTGATTCAGGAGATGGGTGCGACGGCAATCCCTTTTGGAATCGTGCGCGATGATTATAAGGCCCTGCTGGCAAAAAGCTCTCAGGCGCTATCCCAATGTGACATTGTTTTGGTATCGGGAGGCAGTTCTGTGGGCGCACGGGATTTTACCATTGATGTGATCACCGCTCTGGAGGACTCCGAAATCCTGTTTCACGGCATTTCGATTAGTCCGGGAAAACCTACCATTCTAGCCCGGGTCCAAAACAAGGCCTTTTGGGGATTGCCCGGGCACGTGGTATCCGCTATGGTTGTATTCTCCAGGATCGTAAAACGTTTTATAGAGCATGTCAGTGGTCGTACCGATGTTCACAGAAAAAAAATACGATTGACGGCAAAGTTGAGCAGAAACTTGGCCTCGGCCCAAGGCCGTGTTGATTATGCCCGTATCCGGTTAAAGCGAAAAGATGGCGTCTTGTGGGCCGAGCCGATATTGGGCAAATCCGGTTTAATTAGCACAATGGTAAAAGCAGACGGATTGCTCGAAATCGGTATGAATATCGAAGGGTTGGATGAAGGCACGGAAGTTGAAGTTATTTTGGTGTAAAAGACATTAAACCGGGTAAGGGCCTAAACCCGGTTAAACCGGAAATAACAAATTACAAGCACCAAATTACAAATAAGATCAAAAACCAATTGTTTGGGATTTTGAATTTCGGTCATTGTTATTTGTTTGGGATTTGTGTCTTGTTATTTGAAATTTTTTATCACTGAAACCCGAACACTGACACCTGTCTACGATCCCGTCTGAAGCGAAGTGTAAGCGGGGAAACCTTACATTCCTTACAATATGTTGTCAGATAAAAACCGATAAGGATCTAATAGAACGCCGCAGCATACCGGGTTAGGGAACTACTTATGAAATCGAAGCGTAATGTCTACCTTAAAATGAAAACCCTGGCGGAGGCCCAAAAAATTATCCATGCGGCTTTTGCGGTGTCCGATGTTCTGGCAATCGAAACGATTCCGGTGCCGGAAGCCGTCGGCCGGATCCTGGCACAGCCGATTCAAGCAAAAATTTCCTCGCCGCATTTCAACGCCGCGGCCATGGACGGTTTGGCCGTTAAAGCCGAGATCACCTTCGGCGCCAGCGAAACAGCGCCTAAAACACTAAATGTCGGTCAGGAGGTATTTTACGTAAATACCGGCCATGTCATGCCGGCGGACACCGACGCGGTCATCATGATCGAAAATGTTCTGGTCCTCGATGACACCCGCATCGAAATCGACAAACCGGTTTTTCCCTGGCAGAACGTACGCAAGGTCGGAGAAGATATCGTCGCAACGGAACTTCTTTTCCCCCAAAACCACAGAATCACTTCCTACTGTGTCGGTGCTTTGCTGACAGGCGGCGTGTTTGCCGTACCGGTCAAAAAGAAACCAAAAATCCTGATTATTCCCACCGGTTCGGAACTTGTCGATTGGCGCAGCTTTTCTATTGAAAATTTCAAACCGGGCCAGGTGCTGGAAACCAACTCTTTTGTACTGGGCAGCCTGATCGAAAACTGCGGGGGAGTTTATAGCCGGCACAATATGCTGATGGACGATTCGGCCAAGATCAAACAGGTCGTTCAAAAGGCCGCTAAAGAAGATTATCAATTGATTCTCATCCTGGGGGGGTCGTCCGCCGGTTCCGAAGATTTTGCCAAACAGGTCATCCTCGATCTGGGGCAGGTGCTTATCCATGGTGTCACCATCATGCCCGGCAAACCGGTGGTAATCGGAAAAGTTGAGGAAAAGCCGGTATTCGGCATTCCGGGATATCCGGTGTCTGCAATCATTGCATTTGAACAATTTGTCCGGCCTTTGGTCCATAGGATGCTAGGACAACCGGTAGACTCCGGGGAGACGATCCAGGTGGAGCCGACGCGCAAGATAGCCTCAAAACTCGGCGTTGAGGAATTCTTGCGGGTCAAACTAGGGCAGGTCGGGGGTCGGATTGTCGCAACCCCCCTGCCTAGAGGTGCCGGCAGTATTACATCAATTACGGAAGCCGACGGTATCATCCGGATTCCAACCCATATCGAGGGTATCAACGATCGGGAAAGGGTTTCCGCCCAACTTTTGCGACCCCTGCCGTCGGTTCTCAAAACCATTGTCATCGTTGGCAGTCACGACAATACCTTGGATGTTCTGGCAGATCAAATCAAGGCCAAACACAGTCGCTTAACCCTTTCATCAAGCCATGTAGGCAGCATGGGGGGACTGATGGCCATCAAAAAAGGCGTCTGTCATCTGGCAGGGTCCCATTTGCTGGACCCCCAAGATGGTTCCTACAATGTGTCTTATATTGAGAAATTTTTAGCGCAAGTGGATATAAAACTGGTCAACCTGGTCTTGCGCGACCAGGGGCTGATAGTCGGGCGGGGAAATCCCAAAAGCATCCAAGGAATCGAGGACTTGGTTAGAAGCGACATTTCTTTTATCAACAGGCAGGCAGGTTCCGGAACAAGAATTCTGCTGGACTTCCGATTAAATCAAATCGGAATCGATCCGGCGGATATCAGCGGCTATCATCACGAGGAGTTCACTCATATGGCCGTGGCCGTGGCGGTGCTCAGCGGCACGGTAGACACCGGTCTTGGGATTCAGGCCGCCGCCGCCGCACTGGATCTTGATTTTATCCCCGTCGTTACCGAGCAATACGATTTGATAATTGCCGCCGAGCATTTTGATTCGGAAAATATTCAACTGTTACTTGAAGCCGTCAACAGCCGGGAGTTCAAGCGCCGGGTGGATGCGCTGGGCGGGTACAGCACTGAAAAAACGGGCAAAATTATCCTGTAAGGGTCACCGAGGAGCATGAACATTGATCAGGGGGTGCGAATGACAGGCATGGGTTTAACTTGGGCCATTTAATCTCTCACAGAGCCCGCCGAGTACACAGAAAAAATAAATGCAAAAACTCTGGGATCTCTGCGAGCTCTGCGAGAGGTCGGGCAAATGAACAAACTGAACAAAAAAATATTCGGTACGTTGTTCTTCTCCATATTTGCGGCGGTAACCGGAGTCGGGATCGTTGTCCCGCTGCTGCCGATCTATGCCCACGATCTGGGGGCCTCAGGTCTCTACATCGGCCTCATATTCGGGGCCTTTTCCCTTTCACGAACATTTTTTCTGCCCTATTTCGGACGGCTTTCCGACCTTAAAGGACGTAAGCCGTTTATTGTTCCGGGTTTTCTTGCCTATGCCCTGATCTCCGTAGCCTTCGTCTATTCGAAATCCGTCGATACCCTGATTGCCATCCGGTTTTTTCACGGAATCGCCTCTGCCATGCTGATGCCGGTGATCCAGGCCTATATCGGAGATATCACCCCGAAGGGTCGCGAAGGGGTCACGATGGGCATGTTTAACATGTCCCTGTTTCTGGGATTAAGCCTGGGTCCGTTAATCGGCGGGACCCTCAAAGACCATTTCAGTCTCCAAGGCTCATTTTTCTGCATGGGTCTGCTGGCCCTCATCGGTTTTTTTTTATGCCTTTTTCTGCTTCCGCCTACAAGGTCCGAACGGGCGATCAGCCGTGGCAAAAACCCCTTTTCATGGAAAATGCTTCTTGACGATCGACAGATGGTGGGACTTTTTCTTTTCAGGTTCGCGTATGTGGTCTGCGTGGGCATTATTTGGGGATTTATCCCCTTGCTGGCGGACATGGAATTTGCGGCTTCAAGTTCTTTAATCGGGATGCTGGTCATGTTAGGGGTATTTATCAGTGGCTTAATCCATGTGCCGATGGGTTACCTGGCCGACAAGATGAGTAAAAAACTCATGGTTGCGGCCGGCGGGCTGCTGATCAGTTATGCCATTTTCTCCTTTGAATGGTCCGCCAGCATAAAGGATCTGGTGATTGCCACCGTTATATTCGGTCTCGGCGGAGGGATTTCCATGCCGGCCCTGATGGCGATGGCCGTATTAAAAGGAAGCAGGATCAATGCCATGGGCAGTATAATGGCGCTGATGACGGTGGCTCACAGTCTGGGAATGCTATGCGGCGCGCTGGTGGGGGGCCTGATGATGGATTTCTTCCAACTGCGCTGGGCCTTTCCTCTGGGCGCGGTGGTTATGATGATTTGTACCGGTTTGTTTCTGATCAGCACGTATCCCCAAAAACAACGAATCAATAACAATTGACAACTAGCATTCTTGCATTACCTTAAAAACAACGTGAAACTGGCAACATTTCTTTTCCAATTTACCCTCAGGCTGATTAGCGTGCATGAAGAAAATGGTAGTATAAATGAGTACCAAACGGGATTATTACGAAATTTTAGGCCTCGGCCGTAGCGCAACCAACGATGAGCTGAAAGCATCCTACCGAAAACTTGCCTTAAAGTACCACCCGGATCGAAATCCAGACGACAGAGAAGCTGAAGAAAAATTTAAAGAAGCTGCTGAAGCATATGAGGTCCTGAGGAGTTCTGAAAAACGGAACCTATACGACCAATATGGTCATGCGGGACTTGAAGGATCAGGATTTTCGGGTTTTGGCGGATTCGAGGATATTTTTTCAAGCTTTGGCGATATCTTTGAGGACTTTTTCGGATTCGGCACTCGCAGGCGGTCCAGAAGCCGGGCCCAGCGGGGCGCTGATCTGCGTTACGATCTCACCCTTAGTTTTATGGAAGCGGCCTTTGGAACAGAAACAGAGATCACCGTAGAAAAGATGGGAATCTGCCCTGAGTGCAACGGCAATCGGTGCGAGGCCGGAACAAGTCCGGAGACGTGCCGTCAATGCGGCGGAGCAGGCCAAGTTTCCAGGAATCAGGGCTTTTTTACCGTTCGAACGACCTGCCCTGTCTGTCGAGGTGAAGGTCAGGCCATCCCCCACCCCTGCCCCGGGTGCCGCGGAACAGGCCAGGAGGTGATCAGAAAAAAAGTATCCGTCAAAATTCCTGCCGGGGTTGACAATGGATCAAGACTGCGCCTGACCGGTGAAGGAGAACCCGGCAGTTATGCAGGCCCTTCGGGTGATCTCTACGTTTTCATTTATGTCGAATCCCATGAATTTTTCGAACGGCGCGATACCGATATTGTCTGTTCGGTGCCCATTTCATTTATCCAGGCAGCCCTGGGTGACCAAATTATGGTACCCACCTTAAATGGCGATAAAAAGCTGAAGATTCCAAAAGGTACCCAACCCGGAGATTTGTTATACTTTCACGGATCCGGCATTCCATCTTTGAGAACTGGAAACCGTGGTGACCAGATCATGCAGATGGATATAAAAACACCCACCCATCTGAGCAAAAAGCAGGAAACCCTGTTGAAGGAATTCGCAAAACTCGAAGGCGGCAAACTTTCCAGCAAGTTAAAGAATATCCTCAAGGGCGGCGTGTCTGAAGCTGTAAATTAACCTTAGTGTTTTTACACCATTGGGACTATGCCTTATCATTAATTACCCATTAAAAAGTCCGTTTGCCGTGCTCAGGATTCAGGAATTTGTGACATGTACGAGCTAAAAGTCGTGACCCGATTTGCTGCCGCCCATCAGCTCACTATGGTGGGTACGAAATGCGAGAACATGCATGGGCACAACTGGAAAATTGAAGTCTATGTCATCGGAAAAAATCTGGACAAGGCAGGTGTTCTGGTAGATTTCGGCGTGATCAAAAAACACGTTGCAGACATCATGACCATGTTCGACCATAAATATCTCAATGAGCTTGCCTTCTTTGAAGACAAACAGCCTTCTTCGGAAAACATTGCCTACTTAATCGCGGCCGAGCTGCAGCAAAGAATCGATGATTCGGCTGTAAGTGTCAGCCGGGTCACTGCCTGGGAATCGGATGATGCCGCGGCAACCTATTACGTTCCTAATTCGTAGTGAGCTGCCTGTTGTGTTGCTTTTACCACTAGCCTGGGATGGTGAAAATTACCCGTATCATGATGAGTCTATCGGAGCGTAGCTTTTCGCCGACCCACCATAGACAGCCGACAACTATCCGTTGAGTTCCTGCCAGCGCGCCATCAACCCGTCGCGGGTGATAATTCGGCTGACATCCGCCACATGCTGTTGAATATTATCAAGCCCCCCTTCCTGGCGATCTACCAGGATAACCGACTTTACCACCTCAAGGCCTTCCGAGCGCGCGCGTTCAATCGCTTTGATGGTGGATCCGCCGGTAGTGGCGACATCATCAATTATTGCCACACGTTGTCCCGGCTGTACATCTCCCTCTATCCAGCGGACAATGCCGTGATCTTTCTTTGTTTTGCGAATTGAAAACGCGTTGATCGGCTGTGCGTTTATCTCGGATGCAAACGCCGCGGCCACCGCCAGGGGATCGGCCCCGAACGTGAGCCCACCGACCGCAAATACCCCGTAGTCTTTAATTTCATTAAATATCAGGTGACCGGCTAGATACATACCGCGCGCACTTAATGTTGCCGGTTTGCAGTTGACATAAAACCGGCTCAATCTACCGGAAACCAGTTTAAAGCTCGGTTCTTGGCTGTATTTAAATGATTTGCGGCACAGGATATCAATCAATTCTTGTTTCATCGGCTTGTGTCCCAAAGTATTTTCCCCACTGCGACGGGAAAAAGTTAACTTTATTGGCAGCTTTACAATTTGTCTTGTTGATGGAATAATAAATCATATCATAGATCTCATTTTTGGGAGATCTGAAACGACAAAATTTTGAACTTTAGAGAATGTACTCCTATTCGCAATCAGTTAACCAATCAACCATCCATTCTCTCAACGTTATCTGAAGCGCCAAGAAACTGTTGATTTCAAATAGGTATTTCGATATAAAAAAGCCTCCACTTAATGGAAGAAGCCTGTTCAATGGGATTCAGTGGAGGCTTTGAGCAAGGAAAACCGGAAACGGCACTCCCTGAACTCAGATGATTCATACCAGTAAATGTGAAGTGGGTCAATCCACAAAACGAGTTCTGTTGCGGTTAAAAGGCTGGAATAAAATATGATACGAACACAATTGCGGAGCTTGCTTTTTAGTATTGGCATCGGCATTCTGATTTTGCGCCCGTCCGTTGTCTTAGCCGAAGAGACGAGCGGAACGTTTACCCTGATCCATACCATCGAGGCCGCTCTCAAAGCGAATCTGGGCCTGAAGCGATCCAAAGAGGAAGTCAATGCCGCCCTGGCAACTAAAAAAGCCCGCACGACTAATTTTCTTCCGACCTTCAGTGCGCGCTATGGTTATATACGCCGGGATCAAGCAACAAACCAGGCCCTGATAGGACAAGGGGGGCAATCAACGAATGTCATCATAAATCCTGAAGACGAATATAACTTCGTAACGTCTTTCTCCCAGCCCATTTTTACAGGATTTGCACTGATAAATCAGTATAAAATCGCAAGCCTGGGTCTTGATGTCGCTGAGATATCGGAAAAACTCACGCGCCAGGATGTTATTCTGGATGCAAAAAATGCCTATTTTTCAATTTTAAAATCACAAAAACTGATGGCGGTGGCCGAAGATACCGTCAAACAGGTTAACGCCCAAAAAGAAGTCGCCGAAAACATGTACCAGGTCGGCATGAGCCCTTTAAATGATTTGCTGCAAAGTCAGGTGCAGTTAGCCAACGACAAACAGAGATTTATTACCGCCCAGAACAATCTGGAAATCAGCAAATCCCAATTTAACACCCTGCTTCGCAGACCCGTGAACGCTCCGGTAGTCATTATGGACATTCTGGATTACACGCCCTTTGATCACGACATCAACTACTGTCTGACCCAGGCCAACCAGAATCGGCTGGAACTTCAAGTGGCCGACCTGGAGGTTCAAATCGCGGATAAAGATTATGAACTGTCCAAAAGTAATTATTTCCCGTCCATTGACCTGACCGGTAACTGGACCCGGCGGGGAACCGATTGGGATGTCGATGGTGGCGAAGGCATCGCCGACAAGAAATTCTGGGATATCCGGGCCACGGCCACCTGGGATTTCTGGCAATGGGGGCGAACCAGATACGGTGTCAAGGAAAAGCTGAGTCGTCTTTCCCAGTCTAAATATCGCAAAGAAGAAATTTTTGACAATATTGAACTGGAGGTTAAACAGGCCTTTCTCAGGACCAAAGAGTCGGAAAAGAATATCACCACCATTGAAAAAGCCATCGAACAGGCCAAGGAAAACCTGAGAATCACCGAAGAGCGATACAAGGAACAGGTATCGACCACCACCGATGTACTGGTGGCACAAACCCTGCTTACCGAAACTATGACAAATTATTACAATGCCTTATATGATTTTAAAATTGCCAAAGCCGTCCTCTACCGGGCAATGGGCCAGGAAATACTGGAATGATGGACGCCGGTGAGAAAAGCTTCATCATTCGGATGTTCCACGTTCACCATAATTTCGGCCCCAAAAAAGCCCTCATCGACATTACCCTCGACATCGCAAAAAATGAATTCGTTTTTATCAGCGGCCCCAGTGGCGCCGGTAAAACAACCCTGCTAAAGCTTCTTTATCTGGGGGTGCCGGTATCAGAGGGTCAGGTGTTGATTGACGGCATAAATCTTGCCCGCATTCCCCGCAAAAAAACACCTCAGCTAAGGCGAAAATTCGGCATCATCTTTCAGGATTATAAGCTGATTCCCAACAAAAGCGTCTATGATAATCTAGCGCTTGTCCTTGAAGCCGCCGGTGCCAAAAGACGCATCATTCAAAAAAAAGTAAAACATATCCTCCGGTTGGTGGGAATGGAAGACAGGCTCAAATCATTGCCCCCCAGTTTGTCCGGTGGCGAACAGCAGCGGATTGCCGTAGCCAGGGCGATCATCGGCGATCCCAAAATAATTCTGGCGGACGAACCCACCGGGAGTCTGGATGACGAGTCTGCCGAAGCGATCCTCGATCTTCTCAGAGGCGTGCATATCCGGGGGGCAACCGTTATTATTGCCACCCATGACAAAGCGCTGATGCGCAAAACAGGAGGGCATGTTCTGACCCTTCAACAGGGACGTCTTGAGACATCGGCGTTTCTGGAAAAACAGTATGATGATACGATTCTTCAAACGGGCGATAGATGACATTTTACAAAACCGATTTTTGAATATTGTCACTATCATTACCATATCGCTGGCAATTTTAATTGCCAGTGCATTCATCTTATTTTTTGTCAACACCAATGATATTATCAATTCCTGGAAGAGGGGCCTGCGCATTATGGCCTATCTTAAACCGGGCATCCACAATATCGATCTGGCCGGTTTAGAGCGCACCCTTCAGTCCCTGGACGGTGTGCACACCTTGCGATATATCTCAAAGCGGGAGGCGCTGGACCGGCTTAAAGCCCAGATGAAACATCAATCCTCACTTTTTGACAATCTCTCCGAAAACCCCCTGCCGGACAGTTTTGAAATTCGTATGACAGCCTCCACCGACAGCTGGCACAAGATTGAATCCCTGGCCGCTCAAATTGAATCCCTGGCTCTGATTGAAGAGGTGGAATACGGCCGGCGATGGATTGGGCGCTTTGTTCGCATTATTTCCCTGTTCAGACTGGCGGGATATGCCATGGGTGCACTCTTTTTCGTGGCTACCGTATTTATCGTTGCAAATACGATCCGTCTTGTCATTTATTCAAGGCGCGAAGAGGTTGAGATTATGCGCCTTGTGGGAGCGACCGACCGCTTTATCAAACTACCCTTTTATATCGAAGGACTTATCCAGGGCGGTCTGGGCGCCTTTATTGGACTGCTGATGCTGTTTATTTCATTTTTTTTTATCTCTTCAAACATCGAGCAGGGATTTCACCCGGGTCTGGTTCATCTTCAATTTCTTTCTCCCACAACCATGGGCGGGATCCTGCTGGGCAGCATGCTGGTCGGATGGCTGGGGTGTTATATTTCATTGAAACAGTTTTTGAAGGCCTGATGTTTAACCACTCCAAAAACGCTACACTGAAAATGCTGATCGTGCTTACCTTATTGTTCCTGTTTTGCGGAGCGATAGACACCCGACTTTCAGATCACCATCAGATCGGCATTGTGACCGCAGCTGAAATTGACGTTCTTCACAAACACAAAAAAAATATCAGTCGTGAAATTGAGAAAGGACGCCGGGATGTTGCAGCGTTTACTCGCCGGGAAAGCGACATTATTAAACACTTAAATCAGGTTGAGTTGGCGTTCAATGCCAGCAGAAAACGCGCAGCTGATTTAAAAAAGGAGATCGGAAAACTTGCGCACATGATCGACGAAGCATCAACGGCGTCGGAAGAATTGAGAAAGCGAATTCATGCCAATGAAAATTATGTGTCCAGGCGCCTGGTGGTTCTGTATAAGATGAACCGGCTGGGAAAATTCTATCTGCTGACATCTGCAGAATCCATGAATGAATTTATTCAACGCAAAGCCGCACTGGAGCGAATCCTGGCCTATGATGAAAAAATTCGAGGGGACCTGGTAGAAAATCAGGCTGAACTCAAAAAAATGCTTAAGAGGCTGGACGCTCATAAAGCCCTAAAAAGCGCTCGCGCAGCCGAGTACCAGGAACAAACCGGATTGATGTCCCAAGAACGATCGCGGCGCACCAAATTACTTGCCGACATTCGCAAACAAAAGGCACTGGAACTGGCCGCCATCGATGCACTGACCCAGGCGGCTGATGATCTTGAGCGCAAAATTAAATTGCTGAATACTGAAAAAACTGAGGCCGTCCCGGATAAAAATATTTCGCAATTATCATTTTCCGCCCATAAAGGCTTGCTAATCATGCCTGTTAACGGTAAGATAGTAAATTTATTCGGACCATATAAAAATCCGAAATATGATATCACCAACTTTCGTAGCGGCATTGATATCAAAGCGGACCATGGAGAGCCTATTCGATCCGTCTTCAAAGGAAAGGTTATTTATTCAAACTGGTTTAAAGGCTATGGAAACATGATTATTATTGATCATGGTAACAGTTATTATACGGTCTATGCCCACATGGAAGAAACCTTTAAATCCAAAGGCGACGAAGTTGATGCTGGAGAGGTCATCGCCACTGTGGGAGACACCGGATCAATGATGGGTGCAAAGCTTTATTTTGAAGTGCGCCATCACGGCAAACCTATGAACCCGTTGAAATGGTTACAAAAAGGATGAGAAGGAGTACCTTAATGGTTATCAAAAAAACGCGGCATGTAAAACTGTGGTTACTGATGGTAATCGCCGTTGTTTTCTGGACAATCGGCACTGGTTTCAATCGTGATCTGTCGGCCAAGAGCGAAGATATATATGAGGAATTGAAAGTATTTTCAGATGTCATCGAATTGATTGAAAGGGAATACGTTGATGAGGTGGAAACCAAGGAATTGATTCAAAAGGCGATTCAAGGAATGGTTCACAGCCTGGATCCACATTCTTCGTTGCTTCCGCAGGAGGCATTTGAAGATTTGCAGATAGACACCAAGGGAAAGTTTACCGGCATCGGGATCCATATCACCATGCAGGACGGCTTTGTAACGGTGATTTCGCCTATTGAAGACACCCCCGCCTACAAGGCCGGTATAAAAGCCCGCGACAGAATTATAAAAGTCGACGGCAAGCCGACAAAGGATCTTCGAGAGGCGGTAAATATGATGCGGGGACCCAAAGGAACGCCGGTAGAAGTAACGATCTTGCGCGAGGGGGTCAAGCAGCCGCTTGAATTCGAACTGGTTAGGGATGTCATCCCCATTCAAAGCGTAAAATCCATTATTTTGAAACCCGGCTATGGCTTTATCCGCTTGTCGAATTTTACCGGGACCACCACCACCGAGATGGAAAAAGCTCTGAGAAAACTGGAGAGTTCAAAAGACCCGTTGAAAGGACTGGTACTGGACCTCCGCAATAATGGTGGCGGGCTGTTGAATCAATCCCTCAAAGTTACCGACCTCTTTTTGGATGAAGGTAAAATTCTTTCAATTAAAGGACGTAATGCTAAAAACACCAAAATATTCAACGCATCGGCTTCGAGCGTAAAGCGCAGCTATCCACTGGTGGTTTTGATCAATGGTGGAAGTGCCAGCGCATCTGAAATCGTTGCCGGTGCCCTGCAGGACCACAAACGGGCATTGATACTGGGAACCACTTCTTTCGGTAAAGGCTCGGTGCAGACTGTGGAAACTTTGCGGGACGGCTCAGGTCTCAAATTGACCATCGCCCGTTACTACACCCCCAGCGGCCGATCGATCCAGGCCACGGGTATTGAGCCCGATATTTTTTTAAAACACAGTCTCCTGGATCCCGCAGAAGGCCGGGGAAAAGAAGACGGGCTGTTAAAAGAAAAAGACCTGGCAAATCATCTTGAGGCAGAGCCCAACGAAATGCAGGATGAAGAAGATGACGGTGGTAATGGGAAAACAGAGAAATCCAGAATGCGGGAAGTTGATTTCAGGGTCGGCCCGCTGAAACCGGAAACGCTTCAATCCGACAACCAGGTTATGCGGGCCCTCGAGCTTCTGGAGGGTTATGAAATTTTTAAGAATTTTAAAAGTTAATTTGATATGTCCATAGATTCTGCCTGAGTTGTAGCCTGTCGTCCATGGTTGCAGTGGTCGTACCCCAACATTTTAACACAATTTCGAGCGCCCTTAATTGCAGTTATCAAAGAAAGTAACTTCGGTTCAGCATCCGAATTCGGCCATGACAGAACGGACAACTGACTGCGAACAACCGGCATATTTGTGCATACATGGCAAAACGAATAACTACCCTTAAAAAGAAAACCCGCAAAAAATCCCGCAAAAACAAACTATTCCAAAGCTCTCTGACGAAGGTTTTTACCGGTTTGTCAATCCTGGTGTTGCTGGTGGCTATCGCGGGGCTGTTGACTCATTTTCTGATTACCCCTGAAAAGCCGTCAAAGCCTGCTGCACCTGCTAAATCGATTCCGGCCGCCAAGAAGTCCAGTGCCGAACGCCCCACTTTTGAGATTTATCCCTCAAAAGAGGTCCCGCCGGTGATTAAGCCGGTAAAACCCCCGACTCGCGATAAGCAACTACCGTTGGTGGCCATTATTATCGATGATCTCGGTTATGATAAAAAAATAGCGCTTAAATTGAGCAAGCTCAATGCGAAGTTGACCTTTTCGATTCTGCCCTACAGTCCTTTTCAGAAGAGCATTGCCCGCCTGTCACGGGAAAAAGGGTTTGGCGTCATGCTTCATCTGCCGATGGAGCCCCTCGAATATCCGGATGTCGATCCCGGACCGGGAACTCTGCTGACCTCCATGACACCGGATCAACTGACTCGCCAGCTTGAAAAAGACCTGGATGCAGTACCCTACATCAGGGGAGTCAACAATCATATGGGCTCGAAGATGACGGCAGAATCCAGTCAAATGTATCAAATCTTCTCGATTCTGAAAAAAAGAGGCCTATATTTCGTGGACAGCCGCACCACCGCGGAGACACTCTGCAAACCTTCGGCCCGCCTGTTTCAGATCCCTTTTGCCCAGCGCGATATTTTTTTAGATCATCTGGTAGAGGCCCAATTTATCCGCAAGCAGTTAAAAGAGTTGGTTCGAATTGCACAGCGCAACGGCTATGCCGTCGGAATCGGTCATCCGCATTCACTAACCTATCAAGTTCTTCACGAGATGCTACCTGATTTACAAAAAAAGATCCGACTGGTTCCGGCATCAGAAATTGTTCATCCGGTGGGCTGAACGACGTCTTATAACCGTCAGTACGGCATTAATTAAGGTATATCCGATTCGCGGAAAAAGAAGATATGAGCGATCAAATCCCGCTTTATAACAGCAGATTATATGAAATTTACCTTCAATATCTGCGAAAATATTATCCTGATATTGATACCGATTCGATTCTTCAAGATGCGGGCATCGCCAATTATGAAATACAGGATCCGGCCCACTGGTTCAGCCAGGAGCAATCCAACCGCTTTTATGACACTGTGGTCGCCAGAACGGGCAATCCGGACATTGCCCGGGAGGCCGGCCGCTATGCAACATCCTCGGCCAATATGGGCCCAACCAAGCAATATGTTGCGGGATTGATAAGCCCGACCACCACTTACTTTCTGATGGAAAAGATTAATGCTCTACTGAGCCGGGGGGCAGACATCCGCACCAAAAAAATCGGATCGAACCAGGTGGAAATTATCGCCAGACCCAAACCGGGAGTTGTGGAAGAACCTTATCAATGTGAAAATAGAATTGGAATTTTTGAATCCATTGCAACAATTTTTACGGACAAATTTGCCCATATTGATCACACTTCCTGCGTGCACAAGGGTGATGGCAACTGCCGTTACATCGTCACATGGGCAAAGACCCCGAAGATGCTCTTCAAAAGGCTTCGCAATTATTTGCTGGTGTCCAGCATTGTTGCACTGCTGATTTTATTTTTCATATTGCCTTTTTCGACCTGGGCTGTCGTTGTGTTGGGTTGTACTTCCGCTATTTTGTCGCTTTCGTTATATGCCGAATATCTTGAAAAAAAGAGCCTTATCAAAACCATTGAAACTCAGAAAGAAACGGCTCAAGACAGCATCGTTGAAAGTAACCTCCGATACAACGACGCACTGCTGGTTCAGGAAATCGGCCAGGCGACCTCGAATATATTTGATATCAATCAGCTGCTGAGAACGGTTGCCGGAGTTATGGAAAAACGGCTGGATTTTGACCGCGGAATGATCATGCTGACCGATAAGAAAGAAACCAAATTGCGGTATTTTACCGGTTATGGCCAGAGTCCGGACGAAGAAAGTATATTGAAAAACACCACATTTCATCTCGACAATCCTGAATCCAAAGGCGTGTTTGTGCTGGCCGTTAAGGAACAGCGGCCGTTCCTGGTCAATAATATCAGTGAAATCCAAGACTCCTTATCCCGCAAAAGTTTAGAGATTGCAAAACGACTGGGAAGCCAATCGCTGATCTGTGTTCCTATTATATATGAAAAAAAACCGTTTGGAATTTTAGCGGTTGACAACAGTAAATCCAGCAGGCCCTTGAGACAAAGCGACATGAGTCTTTTGATGGGTGTGGCATCCCAGCTGGCGATCAGTATCGCCAATGCCCTGGCTTTTGAAAAGCTGCAAGGTAGTGAGAAGAAATATCGCGAATTGGTTCAAAACGCCAACAGCATCATTTTGCGAATCGATACTGGCGGGAAAATTGTCTTTTTCAACGAATTCGCCCAACGGTTTTTTGGCTATACGGAAAAGGAACTCATCGGGAAAAATGCCGGATCCATCATCTTATCAATATCGGGTTCAAAACGGCTGAGCTTTGAGAAACTCGCCAAATCTCTGCAAAACGATCCGGAGCCACCGGTTGTCAGTGAAAACCAAACCGTAAAAAAATCCGGCATAAAGGTGTGGATTGCCTGGACCTATAAACCCATTTTCAACGATGATGACAATTTTATCGAAATTCTGTGTATTGGAAACGACATTACCGCGCTCAAACGGGCCAGTCAGGAAAAAGAAGAGCTGCATTCACAGTTGCAGCGGGCACAGAAAATGGAAGCCATCGGAACCCTGGCCGGTGGCGTGGCCCACGATCTCAACAATATTCTTTCCGGTATTGTCAGTTATCCTGAGTTGTTATTAATGGATCTAAAAGAAGACAGTCCCCTAAGAAAACCGATATTAACCATTCAAAAGTCCGGTGAAAAGGCGGCCGCCATAGTTCAGGATCTATTGACCCTCGCGCGGAGGGGGGTTGAAGCCACAGAGGTGGTTAACTTGAACGACATTGTTTCAGAATATCTATTGAGTCCGGAACATTCAAAATTAGAGCTCTACCATACCAACGTAACAGTGGGAAAGTGTATGGATGAAAATTTGTTAAACATTTTGGGTTCACCGGTGCATTTATCGAAAACAGTGATGAATTTGGTATCTAATTCCGCCGAGGCCATGCCCGAAGGGGGCAAAATCATTATAACCACCGAAAATCGACATATTGATAACATTAAATTTGGCTATGACGATATTGATAAAGGTGATTACGCCACTTTGACTGTGCTCGATAGCGGTATCGGAATTTCACCTGAGGATATCGAACGAATTTTTGAGCCTTTTTATACCAAAAAAATCATGGGTAGAAGCGGAACCGGACTCGGGATGGCGGTGGTTTGGGGTACGGTCAAAGATCATCAGGGTTACATCGACCTCACAAGCACGGAAGGTAAAGGAACTGAAATCACCCTTTATTTTCCGGTTACCCGCCAGGTGTTTTCCCCCCAGGCTGAAGTAACTTCCATTCAGGATATAATGGGAAACGGCGAATCCATACTGGTGGTGGACGATATTGAAGAACAGCGTCAAATTGCTTCTGAGATGCTTGAGAAATTGGGTTATACGGTCACGAGCGTTTCCAGTGGTGAAGAGGCGGTTGAATATCTGCGCAAGCATACCATTGACTTGCTGGTGCTGGACATGATTTTGGAACCCGGCATCGACGGCCTTGAAACATACCGACGGATTCTCGATATTCGACCCGACCAAAAATCCATAATCGCAAGCGGGTATTCTGAAACGGTACGCGTCAAAGAAGCCCATAGCCTGGGAGCTGGATCCTATATAAAAAAACCCTACCTATTACAAAAAATAGGCCGGGCGATCAAAGCAGAACTGGATAGATAAGGAACTTAAGGGCCTAGTTGCCTGTCTTTTGTTTCTATATACTAACTTACAGGTTGTAAATATGATTGATGAAATACGCTGGGTCAAAACCCACTGCGCCAGAATGGACCATGGCGGCTGCGCATTAAATTTAGGCGTCAAGGCCAACAAAATTGAAACGGTCAAGGGAGATCCAGCCGGCTATTTAAACAAAGGCTACATTTGTTCCAAAGGAAAGGCTTCTCCCGACCGGCTGACGCATCCTTTGCGCCTCAGGCACCCTATGAAACGCAAAGGGTCCCGCGGAGAGGGAAAATGGCAGGAAATATCCTGGAACGAGGCCATTGCTCTGGTCAGTGAAAAACTGCAAATGGTCAAAGATCGACTGGGTGCCCGGGGTGTCGCATTTTGTCAGGGTATGCCGAAGGGGTTGGAGCACTTTGTTCTCATCCGCCTGGCGAATATATTCGGATCTCCCAATGTGGTCGTGGTCCAGGATGTGTGCCATGCCCCGCGGGAGGTCAGCGGACTTCATACCTGTGGTTTTTATCCGGTAGCTGACTTTCATCATAAAAATGAACTCGTGATGCTCTGGGGCAGCAACCCCACCAGCACCAATGAAGAAGGCCAGATTTGCAGTTTGTTGCTGGATCAGATCAAACAGGGATCCGAACTGATTGTGGTTGATCCCAGACGCACGGAATTGGCGGCACAAGCAAAATACTGGCTACAGATCCGACCGGGGACCGATAGTGCTCTGGCCCTGGCGTTTTTAAACGTTATTATCACTGAAAGACTGTTTGATGAAAAATTTATAAAAAATTGGACCGCCGGATTCGATCAACTGTCCGCCCATGTGGTGTCTTTTTCACCGGAAAAAATGTCGCCCATCGTATGGATTCCCCCCGATCTGATCAGGGAAAGTGCCAGAGCCTATGCCCGATCCCACCCGGCCGCCATTGCCTGGGGCAATCCCATTGAGCAAAACATTCACGCGTTTGATTCCGCCCGGGCACTGATCTGTTTGATGGCGGTCTGCGGTAATCTGGATGTCCCCGGCGGCAATATTCAGGCAAATGAACCTGGGATTTTAAGCCTGGGCAAGTTTGTACGGGCCGATAAAATCCCGTCCAAACCCAAAGAAATGATCCATGCCCATCATCACACGATTCCCAAATTGATGACGGTACCGCCGGCGTATTTCAGAAAGGCGGTGCTGGAGGGCAAGCCTTATCCGGTCGAAGCCGCCTATGTACAGTGCGCAAATCCGCTTCTGGCCTACGCCGACAGCCGACAGACTTATGACACCCTGATGAAACTCGACTTTCTGGCTGTGTCCGATATTTTTATGACACCCACGGCCGCATTGGCCGATGTTGTATTACCGGCAGCCACCCATTTTGAATTTAACGATATCGGCCACTATGGACTGGGACACGGATTCATCCTGGCGCGGCCAAAGGTGGTGAACCCGCCCGCTCAATGCTGGCCGGATATCAAAATTTTAAATGAACTGGGCAAAGTGCTTACTTCCAAAAAATACTGGTATGAGGATTATAATGAGCTCTTAGATGCCCTGCTGGCGCCAGCCGGCTTGGATTTTAACCTGTTTACCGAACGGGGTTTACTAAAAGGTGCGGATCGATTTAAAAAGTATGAAAAATCTGGTTTCAAAACGCCAAGCGGCAGAGTAGAGCTGGCTTTGAGCCTATCCGCAAAATTGATGGTATCGGCCCTTCCTGAGTTTAATGGATATCCGGAGCCGGAAGATAGGGCCTATCCCCTGGTGCTCACCAGCGCCAAAAGCCGTCACTATCTGCATTCATCCTACCGTTGGCTTGAAAAACTCAGAAAACATCGCCCCCACCCCCGGGTGCTGATCCATCCGAAGACGGCTGCCGAATATGGTATCGGTGGAGGTGATGACGTCACCATTGAAACTGCCCGGGGACAGATCACCCAGATGGCGCACCTGTCCGACCGTATCCACCCGCAAGTGATCTACGCGGATTACGGCTGGTGGTTTCCGGAGGATAAAATTGATACGCTTTTCGGCTGGAATCGGTCTAATTTTAACATGCTGACAACCACTGACAAATTGGGGCAACAGTTCGGCACGCCTAATTTAAAAGGAATCAACTGCCGAATCCGGCGCAAATAGGAAGATCGATTGATCTTGGTGGTTTCATCATTTTGAAATTAATGCGTCTTCCCATCCCGGCCGCTTAACGTGAACGATTTGCGGTGGACAAACCCCAAGGCCTAAACTATTTTAAACAGATTTAATTGACTCCGTCTTCTTGCCCTTATATGATGATGCCTTAACATTAGGGCTGTAATAAGAATATGAACATTAATATTATCCGAGACCCTTATCTTCAGGCAATTAATATCAGGTGCCATCGCAAATGCGACTGCTACTTAACATAATTCTCATCACCATAGCCGTCCTGGCGTGCTATATTGATGATATTTACCTCAATTTTTGGCCTCCCCGGCCGGACAACGCGATTAACCTGACTATCCGGTCCCGCCAGACCTTTAGTTTCAACCAGCAGACAGCGCTGGATGTCAACCGTAAAAAAGCATTGTCAAAATATGCTCCCGTATACCGCTATGCGCCACCGGGGGTTGAAGCCTCCAAGCAGAAGTTCGAGGAGTTTATTCGGGCGATTTCCGCATTTAGGGAAAAAAGACAAAAAGGGGTTGAGAATCTCAGAAAACAACTGCAAAAGGAATTAGGGGTACAGCTTTCTGTGGACAATATCATCCGCATCATTCAGTACCGCGATCTGAATAACCTGCTTGAAGGCATCCTCACCATTGAAGAATCCATTCTGCAAAACAATATTCTAAGCGATCCCCAGGGCCTTGTGGGGAAAGAATCCATTGAAATCAAGATACCAAATTCCAACGGGACCGTTAGGCATCCCGTTGATGACCTTATCACTCTGGAAAAAGCCCGATTTCTCCTGGAAGAAAAAATTCTGCAACTCTTCTGGCAGGTAGATAAACGCGTTCTGGACCCGGTTGTTCGGGTTTCCCTCGCCACATTGCAGCCGAATCTCGAGTACGATCAAAAAGAAAATGAGAACCGCCTGGATAGGATCAACCGGGAGTTTCCATCCAAGGTTGTTACCTATAATCAAGGAGATGTGCTGATACCGTTTCGCACTATTTTGACTGAAAAGGATGTGCTGCTGCTGGACGCCTACCAAAAGCAAAATATTGCCGGAATTTATCGGAATGTTCCCTGGACTTTTTTTACCATTCTTTTTATGGTGATGTTCTATAATTTATTTCTCTCAAAAATACTGACGGATGGATCCCGCAATAAGCCGCCCTATCGTTTTTTGTTAACGTTGCTGATCACAACTGTTCTCATCCTCAATGGATACCTTATTTTACTTCCGTTTCCTATCTATGGTGCACCCTTCTGCCTTCTTCCCATGCTCATCATCTTTTTAAAGCACGGGAAAATTATCGCCACCGCCACGACCATGGTAGGCGCCATGCTGGTTAGCCTGTTTACCGGGCCAACCTATGAGATACTGCTCTTTTTTACCTTCGGGGGGCTTGCGGCGGTGCTGGTTTCTTCAGGACTGCAAAAACGATTGCAGATCCTGATGCCTTCATTGATGGTGGGGTTTATCAACGCGCTCAGTATCATCGTCTTCACCATGGACTGGCAAGCGATTTCATCACAAATTATTTCACCGCAAACCATAGAAATAGAAAAACTGGTGCCCATCGTTGATGCGGCCTTGACATCGGATATCGCCTGGGCGGTCCTTGGGGGCCTGGCCGCGGGACCTTTGGCCCTTCTGCTATTGCCGCTGCTGGAACTCGGCTGGGATACAGCTTCGACATTCAAACTCAACCGGTATATGGACCTTAATCGACCGCTCATGAAAGAACTTCTGTCCAAAGCGCCGGGAACGTACCAGCATTGCATGGCAGTTGCCTATCTTGCCCAATCTGTGGGCGAGGCTGTCGGTGCCGATACCCGCTTATTGAGGATCGGTGCCTATTATCACGATGTCGGTAAAATGGTAAATCCAAAATTTTTCATCGAAAACCAGTTCAATGGCGAAAATCCCCATGATGTTATGGAACCCCGTGAGAGTTCCAAACTCATCTTAAATCACGTCAGACGCGGTATGAAAATCGGCCAGGAAGCGGGATTGCCGAATGTTGTTGTGGATCTGATTTTGCAGCACCACGGAACCCAGTTAATCGAATATTTTTACAATATCGCCGCCAAGACTTATCCGAACAGCACGATTCGTGAGGAAGAATTCCGCTATCCGGGCCCGAAACCCCAGAGTGTGGAAGCCGCCCTGTTAATGGTCTGTGATTCAGTAGAGGCCGCCTCGCGGTCCCTGCTGGACCCGAATCGGAAAGAATTTAGCAAGTTGGTTCGCCTCATCCTGGTCAAGCGCATCGTCGACGGTCAATTTGCCGAATGCGACCTGTCCTCAAGGGACCTTTCAAAAATTGTCAAGGCGCTGGTCGACGCCCTGGAAGCCTCGTTTCATTCCCGTATCCAGTACCCGTGGCAGGAAAAAAAGAAATCGCCCCCGACAAAGACAGACTGGGCGGCAGTCAAAGACAGTGAAGGTGATCAGAAGGATAGCGCTTTTCGGCTTTAAAGACAGATAAGGGCCTAAATCAAAGACAAAAACGATTTACGGCTGAATTTGTGCAGTACCGGGGTTCCCATACCATGCCGAACTGCTTTTATGGTGTTTCCTTTATCGATCGGCACGGTGCCTGCTAACATATGCACCGGCAAATGTTCAAAGGCTTTTGCCGCCATGGGGGTGCTTGGACCGAGCATCACCGTTTTTACTTTTTCGCTGACATTTGCCAGGATTTCTTCGGTGCTTTGGTTTAATATCGAGGTGGATGTCAACATCAATACCTCGGCCCAATTCCCCAGTTTATGATAAAAATCCTGTTTGGCACCCAGGCCCCGGGATTCATCTAGAATCTCCAGGGAAACCCTTTTTTCCTTAAAAGTTCTTACCAGGGGGCCAAAGAAGCCGACCATGGCTATTTTGGATTCTGCACCGATTTGAAATTTATCATACATGATATGATTATCCTTATCCTCAGGCAGGGCCAAAGCAGCGTCATAGTTGAGGGCGTTGATCAATGCCAGGGCCATGCTCCTTTCAACGCTGTTGTCGCTTTTTATTTTTTCCAGCAGCAAGGATGCCGGCTTTGCTTCATAGTCGATGTGCTCGTTTAAAACCATACAGGATCTTTTGTCACCAAAGTAGGTATACGACAGTCCGATCCCACCCTCTGATGTCGTCACGGCGGTATAGCCGAGTCCGAGGTTTAATGTGTCAATCGTCACCTGCTGCGCTTTATCAGCAAACAGCTGATATAATTTTTGATTCAATGTCATCATTGTCGCTACCCTTTCTTCTGGAGTCAATTCGGACAGTTATCATAGATTCCGGCATTCTGCAATTTAACTCCAGTCCGGGCCCCACCGGCCACCGGCATTTTTGCGATAGGGTACCCAGGCCAATCCAAAGACTTCAAGGGTGATATCCGTGCTTTTGGGTTTCACACTTATTTCCTCCAACTCCTCGAACTGGGGGTCAAAGGAGAATTCTATTTTTTCGATATCCGCCTGCATCCGCACCTCCAGTTCGGAGAGCTGCACCTCGATTGCCGCCGACCTTTCCTGTGCACGGGTGACATCCATTGTTTCCTTTCGCATCCGGCTGGCGGACCTCATGGCGCTGCCCACCCGCGAGGCCGACCCGACACTCACCGCTTTACGCCCCAAAAAGGCGCCGAGGATGGCGGTGCCAAAAGAGATAGCGGTTTGAATTTTTCCGGATTTTGCCTGTTCCGCTTCCCTGGCAATGGCCTGCTGGGATCGCATGAGGCGGTCCTTTAAGGTGGTGAAGCGGGAACTGTATTTCCGGCGCAGCTTTTCAACTTCCAGATCGCGCTTTTCGCGAACCGCCTGCCCCAGTCTTCCGCGGAATTCGCCTTCGCTTTCTCCCAATTGGCTGGTCATATTAAAACGCTTGGACCGAAACAGCATCAGCGGCCGATTCTGGCGCACCCAGCGCAACAGGTCTTTAGGCCACTTGCGGTAAGCGGCGGCCTTTTTGGCGGCTGTGGGCAGTGCAGTGTAGACCGCACCCGGCAATGGTGAAGTGTCGATGGTATGCGGGTCAAACTCTACGGCATTATCCCAGTCCAAGGCAACCGGCGCATCTTCAAGCTCGGATAGAAAAGCCAGTGTCTCTGTACGGTCCACCTTGTAGCGGGTGTTTGAAAAATGAACATCCAGACGGCCGATCACCGCCGGATAATACACCAGCCCCTGCCCGGCACCTGATGCGGTCAGGTAAAAAGTGTCTATTCCCGGCGGACCCTGGGGGGGCCCTGGAATAGACTCAGCAGGTTCGGCGGGTTTTGCGGGGGCTGCGGTTTCAGATAGGGGCGCTTTTCCGGTGACGGGCGCAATCTCGCCTTTTCTTGCGGCCATCAGCGTTTTAATTTGTTCCCGGGTCATGGGTCCGCGCAGGTACGACATTACCCAGCGGGTTTGGAAAATGACCGGTTCGATTTCGTGTACATTGTGTAAGAGAAACACCCGTTCTCCCAGGGCCGCCAGGACTTCTTCCATGCGGCGGCGTTCAAAGCCGCTGCCTGCGGCGGCGCCTTCAAGACCCGCCAGGACCCGTTGTTTGTCGCGCTCGGTTTGCAGACGCCCGATGAACCAGGTGCCGGTATTAGATAGCCCTTTATAGTCTAAATCAACCGGGTTCTGGGTGGAAAGCACCACCCCCAACCCGAAGGCCCGAGCCTGCTTCAACAAGGTCAAGAGGGGCGCTTTGGAGGGCGGGTTCATGACCGGTGGAAAATAGCCGAAAATCTCATCCATATAAAGGATCGCCCGCAGGCTGGCGGTGCCGGGTTGAGTCCGCATCCATCCCAGAATCTCGTTTAGCAGCATGGATACGAAAAACATGCGTTCGGCATCTGAAAGATGACTTATGGTAAAAATCGAGGCACGCGGTTTACCTTGGGGGGTGTGCAGCATACGCCCGATATCCATAGGGTCGCCTTCCAGCCAGGATTCAAAACCGGGAGCCGCCAGCAGGTTATTGATCCGCATGGCCAGTGCCAATCGGTCTTTGGCGGGAAAGAAAAATTCAAGGTCCATCACCCCGATGCGTTCAAAAGGAGGCGCCTGGACCGCATGAATCAATCCGGCCAGGTCAAGGGCTTTGCCCTGGGTCCAGACATTTTCGAAAAGATTGGCCAGCAGAATATGCTCACGGCTGGTCACCGGGTCGGCCTCTATCCCGATAAGGGCTAAAAGCCCGGTAGCTGTTGTTTGAATTCGATCACGAAGCAAATCGGTATCGTCCAGAATAGCCGGCGGTGGCGGCGCAAAATTTCTCAGAACGCTTACCGGCAGGCCGGCGCTGCTGCCGGGCGTATAAACGGCATATTCCGCCGCGGAACGGAGGCGCTCGATCCGTTCGGGTTCCTGGCCCCAGCTCGCCAATCCCTTGCGCCAAATTTCGGCCTGCTTGGCGGCATATTTCTCGGGCGAAAGCCCCTGGTTGAGCGCATCCTGTTCGTTTATCCAGGGCCGGAAATCATCCGACTTCAGCTCCGGAAAGCTCAACAGTAAATTGGGCAGATCCCCTTTGGGATCGATGGCGATAACCGGTATGTTGTCGATCAGCGCCTCTTCCAGAAGACCGATGCCCAGACCGGTTTTCCCGCTGCCGGTCATGCCGATAATAACGGCATGGGTAGTGAGATCTTTGGAATCGTATAGAACGATGTCCTCTTTAAGCGTGTGTGAAGCCAGATCGTATTCTTTGCCGAGATAAAAAGCACCGAGTTTTTCATAATAATTGCTCATTGAAAACCTCCATGGAATCCAACGCCGGTTGTGGCGGCCTATGGTTTGAAATGTTTTTTGATGGTTCGGCAGTGAAAATAATTTGAAACAAGCTTTATAAAACGAAGTTTTGGGTGTCAATAACAATTGTGGAATTTGAGTGACCCAGCGGGGTGTGAATCAAGACTATTGGTTATTGGTATATCCGTGGCCATTTGTGGTATGTCGTCATATAAAGTGTAGGAGTGCTGGCCTCCGGTCCGTGGAGCCTACGGCTCGGAGAGAGTATTGGAGCGTTGGGCTTATAAGCGGGAATGGGTCTGATTTTACTCTCTTACCTTTGATTATCCAAGATTCAGGCATGGATTGTATTTTTCCATTATATTAACCATTCATCAATCCATTACTCCATAACTCCAAGTACGATTAACCTCCTCTTTTGATAAAGAAAGAATGACTGTCGTTTACCATCAGCTGTGATTTACACCCATATCGGCGTCAGGGAACCAGCGGCCAAAAAACCGGCAGTATCACCATTAACACCACCAAAATAACCAGGGTCAACAGTCCGCCAATTTTTAAATAATCCGCAAAGCGATAACCTCCCGGTCCCATTACCAGAATGTTGGCCGGATGGGATACGGGCGTCATAAAACTGGCCGATGCCGCCATGGCAATGGCCATCATAAAAGCGTATGGCGACAGTCCCATATCGCTGGCAGTATTCAGGGCAATCGGCCCCATGAGGACCACCAGTGCCGCCGTCGGTACGAAACAGGTTGCCAGAAATGTCAACCCAACCAGACCCAGCATCACTGCTTTGGGTCCGAAGGGTCCGACCAAAGCAACAACCCCTTCGGCAATTAGCTTGGCCGCACCGGTCTGATCCAAAGCGGCGCCCAGCGGCAACGTTCCGGCAATCAAAAAGACTGCCTTCCATTCAATTTGGCGATAGGCTTCTTCCATACTCAGACAGCCGACCAGAACCATCAGCGCGGCGCCGACCACGGCCGCGATGTATATCTGAACCCATCCCAAAATTACCGGCAGCAATACAGCCACCATAATCAGGATGGATAATTTCATCTTTTCTGTGCGCAATTCCTCCTGGGCGGTCTCCGTAAGAACAATAATATCCGGTTCACGGCCAAGCAGCTGCAACTTGGCCCGTGGGCCGAGCAGCAGCAGGGCATCACCGAACCGCAGTTCCATATCCCTTAGATTGGATCGGTAGGCCCGTCCCTTGCGCCACAGAGCCAGCACATTCAAACCAAATTTTTCACGAAAATTGATTTGGCGCAGGGTCTTGCCTTCCAGGGTGGTTTGGGGTGATAGAATGGCTTCCACCAGTCCGGCTTCACCAGAAACCAGTTTATCCACATCGGTGTCGGTTCGGCGCTCGATCTCCATTTCCTCAAGGGCCCGCAAATTGTCAAAATCCCTCTGGCGTCCTTCGACCACGAGACGATCTTCGGCCTGCAAAATCTCATGCGGTTCGGGCATAATAATGGGGTTTTCGCCACGTAAGATTCCGAAAACACGGCTACCCAGAGCATCCCCCAGGCGGCTTTCTTTCAACGATTTTCCGACCAGGTCTGAGTCCGGCGGTATCTGCATGACCATTAGCTGTTCATGCAGACGATAGATATCGGTCAGTTCCGATCGTTCAACATAGCGAAATTGATCAAAGCCGGTCGTCTTTTCTAATTTTTCGAGATACTCCTCAGTGCCTGCTACGAGGAGCATGTCCCCACGCTCCAATTTCTCATCCTGCAGGTTGGTTCGCATGATCTGATCATTTCTGCGAATCGCCAGTACGTTGAGGCCGAAACGGGCGCGGAAGCTAAGTGAATTGAGCGTGCTGCCGACAAAACGGGAATTGCCCGGTAGTGAGACTTCGCCGATTTTGATTTCAGTGGAGTAAGGTTCCTGCAGGTCGATTCCACCCTCTTCGACAACAAGCTGATGCCAGTTTTTCAACTCATTTAGCGTTTCAATCCGACCTTCAACCGTTAAACGGTCTCCAACCAGCAAAGTGTCGGTCGGTCCCGGTGCCAGAACGGTTCGATCACCGCGGGTAATGCCGATCACATTCCAACCCAGGACCAAACCCATTCTGACCTGGGCCAAGGTTTTGTTGGCAAGGATCGAGCCGTGGGGTACGCGGATGTGAAACAGGCGCTCCTGCAAGTCATACTGGGATTGCCAGTCTTTTTTTTGGTCACCCGATGATTCTTTGACAACATCCCGCTGGGGTAGTAGGTGCCTACCGATGAAGGTCATAAAAGCGATTCCGGAGAACATCACCACCAGCCCGACCGGGGTAAAATCAAAAAAGGTAAATGATGTGAGTCCCGCATCGCGCAGGGCGTCGCTGACCAGGATGTTGGGAGGGGTGCCGATCTGGGTGGTTAACCCCCCCAGGAGTGAGCCATATGCCAGCGGCATCAACAACCGCGAAGGCGGTCGGCCCGTGTGACGGGCAATATCCATGACGACCGGAAGCATCAGGGCTGCGACGGCGACATTGTTCATGATGGCCGACATCACCCCGGCCGTGGTCATGATGACAAGGATCATCGTGGTTTCACGAGTTCCGGCAATTCGCAGCACAAAATTACCGATGACGTTCGCAACTCCTGTGCGAGTAAGACCGCCGCTAAGAATGAATACCGCCCAGACTGTAACCACCGCCGGGTTGCTGAAACCCGCCAGTGCTTCCACTGGACTAACCAGACCCAGCAAGGCAACTGCTCCCAACGACAGCAAAGCAGTGACTTCCATGGGTATCCATTCAGTGATCAGAAATACGACGGCGACAGCGAGAATAGACAATATGATGGCAATGTCAGCGGTCAAGGTTGTTTTCCTCGTAACATACTTTTTATTGCATAAGGATTATACATTTGCGGTTGAATCATTAGGAACTCGCCTTTTAGAGAGGAAAATCAGCGAATATGATGAATTGGATGCCGGATTCTTCTGAAGCCCACATATAGCAACTTACAGCCAGCGGAAACTGTCTGTATCCAATTAGCGAAGGTGGATTGGGTTGTCAAGTGAGATTGTATGTGCGCGGGGTGACATTTTGAGGCAATTGGAGTGCAGTTCAATAGATGGTCGTAAGCATATTCTTTCGATTGGGAAAGGATTTGAGATAATCTGGGGAAAGCAGTTGTAGTTCAATTGTCTCGCCGGCGGCAATTTTTTCACGGTCTTCTGGGATAATGATTAAGGCCTCTTTCTCGGCCATGGACCGCAGGGCGCTTTTAAGACGAGCCGGGTGAACCCAGAGCTTATTTTTTCGATTTTCAAGGCGGGCGTGAATAAAGTCGGTCCATTCTTTTCTGCCATAAACGGCCGCTGCAAGCCGAGCCGAAGTTAAGGGGAAAAAGAAGGGATGATGCCCCTGCATTTTCAGCAAGGCTGGCAACGCCAGCTGTAAAAATGCCATTTCATTGGACGGGGGGCCGCCGGGCAGACAAAAAAAAGGCTTTTTGTCCAACAGGCCGAAGCCTACAGGTTTCCCAGGCCCCATCCGAACCCGGTGATAAATACCCTGCCAGTTTAAATCGGAGACAACATCTAAAATCAGATCGCGTTCACTGCCCCAGGCTCCGCCGCTGGTTAAAAATATGTCGACATCCGGCAGGTTCTTCGTTATGGCCTTTTTAATCGTCTGTCTGCAATCAGGGACCAGCTCCTTTTTATAAGGCAATCCGAACTGAGACAGCCAGGAACAAATCTCCACCATGTTGCTGGCATACAGCTGGCCTCCGAGGAGGGGCTTACCGGGAGATACCACCTCATCACCGGTGGCGATCACGGCCACCCGCGGCGATCGAAACACAGCCACCGCATCCAGCCCGGCTGCCGCCAGAAGGCCGATGAGTGCCGGATGTAGCCGCATATTTTTCCCGGCCACAGTCTCCCCCTTGCGGATGTCTCTTGCTCGGTTTTGGATGTTGCGTCCGGCCTCGGCGGTATTGAAAGCGATAATATTTTCAGCCTGCGATCGGCAGAATTCTTCCGACAGCACAGCATCGGCACCTTCTGGCAGCGGCGCGCCGGTAGTGACACGAACCGTCTGGCCGCGATGTATCTTCAGCTGCCGGCGATCGCCGGCTGATAAACTGCCGTGCACTTTTAATAATACCGGGTTCTGCTCGCTTGCCTGGGTCAGATCGGAGGCTACCACCGCATAGCCGTCCTTGCGTGAACTGCTGATCGACGGGCAGTCTACCCTGGCAATAACATCTTCTGCAAGGATTTTTCCCGTTAGCAGTCCCAGCGGGAGGAATTCCGATTTGCCGACGGATACGTTTGACAGGGTCAGATCAAGGGCATCTTTGAAACCGATAAATGTCTGCATAGGGCGGTTAAGATGGTTTACCCTAACCCGGATAAACCAGAAATTTTTTTATTGCTGAAGCCCGAACACCGATACGTGGCACCTTCAATTTCTGAAAACATGACGTCAGATAAAGCCCATACCGGGTTACCATTGGGTCACTATATGGATCTCATCACCGCACCGAATTTTGCCCTCTTCCAGAACCCGCGCAAAGACCCCCTCGCGCGGCATGATGCAGTCTCCGGCCTGGTAATAAATGGCGCATTTATTGTGACACTCTTTACCGATTTGGGTGATTTCGACTAAAACGGTCTCTCCCAGTCGAACCCGGGTTCCCAAAGGCAGCGTTTTCCAGTCAATTCCGGTGGAAGCAATATTTTCAGCGAAATCACCAAAGGTTACATCAAGCCCCTGTGCTTTGGCACCCTCGATACTTTCCGAGGATAAAAAGCTCACCTGTCGATGCCATTTTCCGGCGTGGGCGTCTCCTTCAAGACCGTGGTCTTTGGATATAAAGGCCTCGCTTACCGGAGTTTTACGGGTACCCTTTTTCTTGCTTATCGCAATCGAAACGATTTTCATTGTCTGGATTCCATATTTAATGACCAAAACAAAACCGTTTGGTTCATTTGAAATTGAATTTTGGATATTGTTTGGTATTTGTTATTTGATGCTTGGTATTTTCTCAATTCAAGGATTCAATTGTACTTTGATATTTCATATCGCCTTTCTAATATATTTGTGGAGCACGCTCTTAGGTGCCATTACCGATTAGAAAAATCCCGTAGGTCGCCCGCAAATTGGGCATAACATCAATTATTTTTCCGAATCTGTTTTCCGAATGGGTATTTATCGCAACTCCTTTTAAAATATTAAACCCGACATCATGGATAAACTTTCTAAAGTCTTTGATGGTAATGACGCGAATGTTCGGCGTGTTATACCATTCATAGGGCAATTGTTGGGTGACGGGCGCATAGCCGGATAACAACAACTGCAGCCTGCACCCCCAGTGGCTGAAATTGGGAAAGCTGACAATTCCTTTCTTGCCGATACGCAGCATGGATCGAATCAAGGTGTCGGGTTCGTAGACCTGCTGCAAAGTTTGACTCATAATGACATAGTCGAAGGTGTTTTCAGGATAGTCGAGAACTTCTTCATTGATGTCGCCCTGGAGAACCGACAAGCCTTTTTCAATACATTGGGCAACCTTGGATTCATTATGCTCGATTCCGGTGCCGGTCACCCCTTTATGATGGATCAAAAATTTCAGCAAATCACCTTCACCACAGCCAAGATCGATCACCCGGGACCCCGGTTCAATCCACGCGGCGATGATCTCCAGATCAAACCGCATTTTATTATTTTCGGGATTCGTTGTAGACACGCTCTAAAAAACCTCTGATCAAAGCGGATAACCGCTCGTTGGATAATAAAAAGGCGTCATGGCCCCACTTGGCTTCGATTTCGCAAAAGCTCACATCCAGCCCGTTTTTTTTCATGGCCTTGACCATCGTCCGGGACTGGTAGGTCGGATACAGCCAGTCGGATGTAAAGGAGACAACCAAAAATTTTGCATCGGTTTTTGAAAACGCTTTCACTTCGGACCCATCACCATGTTGCTTTTCCAGGTCATAATAATCAGCTGCTTTGGTGATGTATAAAAACGAGTTGGCGTCAAAGCGCTCTACAAATTTTTTCCCCTGGTAGCGCAAATAACTTTCCACCTGGAAGTCGGCATCAAAGTTAAATGAAAAATCGCTTTTATCCTGCAGGCGGCGGCCAAATTTATGGCGCATGGATTCATCGGACAGGTAGGTGATGTGACCGATCATGCGGGCCACCGCCAGCCCGAGATCCGGTTTGGGCCCAAAGTAATATTCTCCCTTGTTCCACTTGGGGTCGGCCATAATCGCCTGCCGGGCCACTTCGTTAAATGCAATCGTCAAAGCAGAGTGCCGGGTGGTGCTTGCCAGCGGAATTGCCGCAGTCACCATTTCGGGATACCTGGCACACCACTCCAGCACCTGCATACCCCCGATGGATCCTCCCACAACGGCCAGTATTTTTTTTATCCCCAAATGCTCCATCAATGATTTCTGGGCATCGACCATATCTCCGATGGTGACTACCGGAAAATCAAGCCCATAGGGCAACACGGTTTTCGGGTTGATGGAACAGGGTCCGGTGGAGCCCATGCAACTGCCGATAATATTGGAACAAACAATAAAATATTTGTTGGTATCAAGTCCTTTGCCGGGACCCACCATGTTATCCCACCAGCCGGGCTTTTCGTCGTCCCCTTTGTAGTAGCCGGCCACGTGCGAGTCTCCCGACAGGGCATGCAGAACCAGAATGGCATTACTTCTGTCTGCATTCAGCGTACCGCAGGTTTCATAGGCCAGGGTTACGGGACCCAATCTGGCACCGCTTTCAAGCACCATTTCCCCGGGGGGTTCGGCAAAAGTGTATAACTTCTTTTCGACGATTCCTACCGAATTGGCGTCTTTATCATGCTCGATGTATTCGCTCATGTTAGCCCATCAGATCAATCTCAAAATCCCTGTTTCAACATTTTCGCTTTCAAATGTATTGGAGAATATCGATGCATTCTGGAGTGTTGGAGTACTGGGGTATTGGAGTGTTGAAGGCCTGTTCATTACTCCGATACTCCATTACCCCTACTCCCCGACGGCAACAGGCCGTGTACTCTGCAATCAATTTTTCTTAGCCGTTGGTCATTCACACTTTAGCAAAGGCCTGTTCTAAATCGCCAATAATATCATCAATATGTTCAAGGCCTACCGATAGTCGCACCAGATCCGGTGTGAGTCCGCCGGATTTTTGCTGGGCTTCGCTCAATTGCGAATGGGTTGTGCTTGAGGGATGGATCACGAGGCTTTTGGCGTCTCCCACATTGGCAAGGTGAGAGAAGAGTTTCAAATTGTCGACAAATTTACTACCGCCCTCAAGACCGCCTTCAATTCCGAACACGACCATGCCACCGAATCCGTTCTCAAGATATTTTCCGGCAATCGGATATGTGGGATCATCCTCCAATCCCGGATATCGTACCCAGTTAACCTTTGAATGTGATTTTAGAAACTGTGCCACGCGCATTGCATTGTCACAGTGGCGCTGCATTCGAAGCGGTAACGTTTCCAGTCCCTGCAGGAACATCCAGGCATTATCCGGAGAAATACATGCCCCCAGATTGCGTAACGGTACCAGTCGCATTCTCATGATAAACGCCACGGGATTAAGATCGCCAAGATCCTGGGCATAACGGATTCCGTGGTAGCTTGCGTCGGGTTCGTTATAGAGTCTGAATTTGGGATCCGTCCAGTCAAACTTCCCGGCATCGGTAACGATGCCGCCGATACCGGTGCCGTGTCCGCCCATCCATTTGGTCAGCGAATTGACCACGATATCGGCACCATATTCGATACTTTTCAGCAAGTGCGGCGTGGTAAAGGTTGCGTCGACAATCAGCGGCAGATTGTGTTTGCGGGCGATTTCGGAAACGGCCCCGATGTCGGTGACCTCGAGCAGCGGATTGCCGATGGCTTCAATGAAAATCGCCCGGGTTTTTTCCGATATTGCCGTTTCAATGCTGCGTGGTTCCCGGGGATCGGCAAACTTTACCCGGATACCAAATTGGGGTAATATGGCGTCAAACATCGTATACGTCCCACCGTAAAGGTTATTTGCGGATACGATCTCATCGCCGGCCGAACAGATATTGATTATGGAATAATATACGGCTGAAGTCCCCGAGGCCAGGGCCAGGGCGGCGGCCCCCCCTTCCAGGGCGGCAACCCGCTGTTCCAGAACATCCTGGGTCGGGTTCATGATGCGGGTGTAAATATTGCCAGGTTCTTTGAGTGCAAATAGATTGGCGGCATGTTCGGTGCTTTTAAATACATAGGAAGAAGTCCGGTGAACCGGGACACCCCTGGCAGTTGTGTCTGTATCCGGTTGCTGACCGGCATGCAGGCACAATGTTTCAAACTTGTAATCGTCACTCATCGCTCGACTCCTTTGATAATTTGACATCTTGGAATTGTTATAACTAATTGTCAATATAGTGTATTTTTGAGTTTGAGTTATTTACCGCAATTATGGAATAATTCCAACATTTCCTACGGGCCGGAGGCCAAGTGGGGCAAAGGCCCTATCTTGGATCTGATTTAAAAACCTGTTTGTCCGGAATTCTTCATTAATTAATCCGGATCGCTGAATTAGGTCGACTTCAACACTGAATTGAGAGAGCCGCTTTTAAAACCATCCAAATCCAAAGCAACATAGACAAATCCCAGTGCATGGAATTTCTGACGAATTTCCTGACGGTGCGTCAATATGGTTTCATAATCCGGCAGAGGCACTTCGATTCTGGCCGTATCGCCATGGTGACGGACCCGTAGCACCCGCAATCCGAGATCATAAAGAAGATCTTCGGCCTGTTCCACCTGGTTCAGCTTTTGCGGCGTTACTTTCTCCCCGTAAGCAATTCGACTGGCCATACAGGGCATGGCGGGTTTATCGGCAATTTCCAGATTATAATATGCGCATACGTCCCGGATTGTTTGTTTGCTGAAACCCAGTTCAAGGTAGGGTGCTTGAATCGACGCTTCCCGGGCTGCCTGAATCCCCGGTCGATAATCACCGAGGTCATCCACATTGACACCGTAACTTATCTGCCAGGGTTCGACATCCCGCGCTCCCTGCAATTGCTCGCGGAGCGTTTCAATCTTTGCAAACAGGTTTTTTTTGCAGTGATAACAGCGATCTGCCTGATTCGCCTGGTAGCTCGGATCTTCTATCTCACGGGTTCGAATGATTTGAAGCGGGATCCCGTGTTTCTGTGCAAAATCAAGGGCATTGCGATATTCACGGCGTGAAAGAGACGCACTGTCGGCCAGAACTGCCACCATCCGCTCGCCCAGGGCCCTGTGCGCAGCAAATGCAAGCAGGGCACTGTCCACACCTCCGCTGTAAGCAATCATGTTCTGCTGTGTTTTTTTTAAATGCGCTTCCAATTTGTGGGCGCTTTGCCGTGGTTTCACATTTTTCTCCCGGTTGCCGGGAATGATTCCCTATTAAAAAATGTAAATACTGATACCAACTTCCTGAATGCATCGACCTGAAGATATTCAAAGGTCTTTGGCAGGTAGTCAGGGGGAAGAAAGGAGGGGTGATCAAAATTTGCTGGTGAAAACCTCACAGGAGCGGCAGACCTTCATCTTCTCTTCCCAGTTGTTGTAAACGTCGCCGTCACAGATGGTGCCATTGATAAACCAGCAAAGATTTCCGCTTTTAAACTCCCAGGCTGGACATTGTTTCTTCTGTTTGGCAGCACATTTTTTTATTCTCCAGCAGGGTTTGTTGCCGTTTGGGCTGTTGGATATCCGGGAAACCAAAAAAAATAATTGTCGTTCCACCGCAGGCGGAATGGTACGCCAACCCTGTTCATAGCTGTGAATGGCTTTCAAGGATGTCCCCAGTAATTGTGACATCTGTTTTTGGGTTTTGTTTAATTTTATTCGATAAGCTTTAAATTCATTGCTTTCCATCAATCTAGTCCCTGGTTCCGAGTTTAATTTTTATACAGTTTATATGTTGTAACATTGTGGTATGGTTGTCAATAAGAAATACGTCATTGTGATACCAGGCAATTGATTAAAATCTTGATTTTCCATATCACAATAAAAAAATATGACTAAGGTTACACGGTTTGGGACTAGGCCCTTCGGGCTTCCGACTTCGCTCTTCAAGCTAGGACGGAACATGTCGACCCCACACGCAGGATTCAACGTTCCGGGTTGATTAAACCCCAGATAGCTCACATCAAAGAAATTGTGTCTTCATCTGGCTATAAATCCGATCCACTCAATTGGGAATCGAAGTTTTGTCTGAATTAGCCGCCGATCGCATTAAACCAGACCGAATGCACTTCGTTAACGGTGCTTTTAACTTCTTTTAAAGCGTTCAGAAGACGGGTGTACATCATGGCCAAACCGATATTTTCGGCCAGCACCAGCAAAGAATCGATATCCTGTTCAGATATGTCCCACTGCTCATGGTGATACAAGCGCAGCGCTCCGATATTCTTGCCGTAGAATTTAATCGGAACCGAAACTATGGCGCCGATGCCCTCTTCACTGGCCTCCTGGGGATATTGTAAAAGGTCCGTGTCCTTCAGATCGCGGATGATCACCGGCTTCCCCTTTTTGATGTCGCCAATACTTTTGCCCGAAAAAACGGGGCCTTTGTTCAGGTAGCCGACACTAAGACCGAAACTTGACAGCAATTCAAGTTCGCCACTCTCCGGCTCCAGAGCAAAAATAGAGCATCCTTTTATTTCCAGGGTGCCGGCCAGCAACTGCGTTAAATGGCCGGTCATGATTTCAAGGTCGTCCGAATGCGCGATGGCTCTTGCGACCGCTTTAAAGACGTCGATATCTATTTTTTCTGCGTTACCCATGGAATACCTCCTCACCTGTTTTTAGCCTGCAGGTCTTATGAGTTGCGGTGGTTAGCGGATTTCAGCCAATTGCAGACAGGTCTCAGGACACAATGCAGACGGTGGTATCTTTTAAAGCTGAAACGACTTTGCTGAAAACGCTGCCGGTAAAAAACCGGCTGGCTTTCCCGGATTTATGATTGATAATGATCACGTTGGATTTATCGTCGGAGACGAACTCGATGATCTCGGCTGCAATGTCTTTTTTACGGGGTTTGAAAACGGTGTGTATGCAACTTTGGGCAAACCCACCTTGCAGCAGCTTTTCTTCCACGGCTTTAAGTTCGGTCTCCAGCTGCATGATTTTCTGACTGAGATAACTCAAGTCCCCTTTCAGCTTCCCCATAACCGACGTACTCTCGGCTTCAATTTCGGGAAGGGGCGTATAAGCATGAAAAAGTGTGATTTCAACATCCTCAAGGTGGCCAAACGTACTGTTTGCGAAGGCCAGGGCCTTTTGATCCAGAGTCTTGAAATTATAAGGAAGTAATATTTTTTGTGCTGCCATCATTTTCCCTCCCTATGTTTTATGAATTTTTTGGGTGCCCTCCAAAGGCGGATCTACGACATTTTGTGGCAAAAAAGAGGAGTTTTAAACTCCCAAACTGTCGGTTGATTCTCTCCAAATTCCTTCTCGCCGGATCTTAGCTTTTAATTGCCACAAGGTGGCAACCTATGTCAATAAATAAAAATAATTAGGGTCGGCCACCGTGGTGACAAAATTCCCGGCAATGCGACGATCCGAAGTCGGTAAACCTTTTATATCGGCGGTGCAATGGTAACCAGCAGCCTCAGATCGGTTTTGGCGCGAAGTCCATGGGGTTCGGCAATGTCGCTGATTACCACGTCACCGGTTTTCGCCGGCATCGTCGTGTCGTCTTTTCCCATAAACTCTCCTTCGCCCTCAATGACAACAAGACTCAGTTGACCTTCAATCTCGTGGCTGTGTACCGGCAGCTCCTGCCCGGCTTTGAAGTTAAAATTGATGATCTTAAAATATGGAGAGTCGTGCACCAGCAGTTTTTTAAAAGCTTTCTCCGAAAAATCATTTTCTTCATAAAGGTTGAGCTGTTTCATAGTTTGCCTCCGTTTTAATTGAGAAAATGAGCTAAAATTTAAAATGAACTAAAATGAGCTAAAATTGTGGTATTCTGTCAATTTTATAAAAAAGGCAGAGTGCAGCGTTTCCTTAATTTTAGGCATTTTAGGTCACTTTAGGCATTTGTTTATCCTGCTATATAAGTCTGTTATAACAAGGGACTGAGGTAAATAAAAATATGACAACGTAGAATTAATCTAAGTGGATATTACCCTGTCACCCCGTTGGGTTGCATTGATTTAAGTCAAAAGCGATGAAAAAGTTCCGACTGTCCAACCAATGGGTAAATAAATCAGGTTCCCTCGAAAGTCGTTAATCCGGGTCCGGTGTCACATCCGGTTCCACCTGGTAGGCATTGGCAAGGCTGTTGGTGCCGTTAAACACATCCACCACGGCGATGACCTCTGCTACGGCCTCATTGTCCAGTCCGAGCCGCTTCACGGCGGCGCTGTGGGAGTGGATTCAGTAGGTACAGTTGTTGGTGATGGATACTGCCAGGGCGATGATCTCTTTGGTCAGCGGGTCGAGTTTACCGGGCTTCATGACGGTCTTTAATTTCTGCCAGGTGGCTTCCAGATGATCCGGGTTATTGGACAGCGCCTGCCAGAAGTTGGGAATAAAATCGATTCCTTTCGTTTCTTTGATATCTTCGTAGACTTCCTTGACTTTGCCGGTGGCTTCCTGCGGGGAAACAGTGCGATAAAGTGCCATAAAACACCTCCTGTTTTTATGTATTAGGCCCTTAGGTGGTTTTTCTGACAACATGTTGTAAGAAAATGAAGTGTTCAGGTGTCAGTGTTCGGGTGTCAGGAAAAAAATCAAATAACAAATCACAATTACCGAAATTCAAAATTCGACACGGCTGAGCTCGTCGCAGGCCAAACAATTGGCGTTTGAACTTAGTCGAGATTTTGATATTGAGATTTGGAATTTATTTGGCCCAATTTTAAGATCAGGTGATGTTTGTAATTGGTTGTTTCCGGTTTATCTGGGTTAGACAATTGGAGTTCAGGTTTTGGCATTGACGACTGCCCCGCAGGGGCCTCTTTTTCCGAGTGTAGTCTCGGAAAAAGCTTAGTGCCTTAACGGCTGAACTTTTACGTTTCATCGAAAAAGCGAGAGTTGAAGAATCAATCGGTTTCAATTCAGATCTGTTGGCCGGGCAGTATCCGACCCGATCAGCCGGGCAATTAAGTGGACAAATATAATTACGACCGTTAGCGGTACGGCGACAGTAATAAAAGCCATCGGAATCTCCAGGCCTTCACTGATCCGGTGCCAACCCCGCGCCAGAAAACGGTCGCTGTGATAGAGGACCGGCCCCAGAAATACTACTGTTGCAAAGGTCCGCAGCCAGGTTGCTGAAATAATCCAGGCCTTCGCCCCGGTTTTAGGAGGCTGGATCAGGCGCGGGTCTTTGTCGGCGCGAAAGGCAACGGTAGCGCCCGGCCGACAAGACGCGGAAGCACAGGAATATTTCGAGCTTCCGCAACGCAGCTGGACGGGATGGATCAGCTTCGTTCAAATTAAAGAGCATCTGCAAGGTAATAGAAAAGTAACGACTATCTGTCAATAGTGACCTCGACAATTGTCGCTAAACTGATGAAAAAAGAAAGGTCCTGCCCTTTTATTGCCATCTTTCTTTCTTAAAGTAAGATGATGCATTCTGCCAGCTTTCAGAATACTCGCCTTCGTCTACCATATACAGCCAAGCATCAGATGCCTTTTGAGCGTTTACCTCTTTAGCTTGGTGCCAACTTGTAGTAGAAAGACCATCCTTGGCAAGAGAGAACAATACTCCAAACGCTGACTTTGGCAAAAGTTATTAAGAGGTTAATTTTCCACGAACATTGGCAGCGGCCCGACTCTGGCTGTCCACTGCACTGCCTTGTTCGCTGAAAGCGATTTATTGCAACAATTCCGCTATTTCTATATCATTTTTCAATAAACGATTTATTACTGTTTGGATATTTATTTTCTCTTTTTTCGCAACTTTTTCAACAAATTAAAGCTAAAAAGGTGATTTGAGAATGCATTTCAAAAGCGGCACGGCTCTTCCCGGACCCTCTCAGGCGAAAAGTTGGCGTTTAATGCCTTGGTTGCTTTGGAAGCTGTGCACCATGCCACACAGCAACTATCCAAACGGCGTCGCCTTTGATTTTATAAAAAAACCGGTATGGAGGTATGATCACCTCCCGGAAGGGGAGTTCTGGAAATTCGGGTATGATTCTTCCGGATTCAGGAAAGTCCTCGAGCCTTCGCAAAACTGTTTCGGAATGCTGTCGAAAATTGGTTGCTGCAGAAGGTTTATCCCGTCGAATATACGCGAGAGCAGACAGAAACTGGGCTCTGGCAGTAGGTGTGAAGCGGACTTTCACGATGGTTCCTGTGATAGGATTAAATCAGCTTCAGCAAGAACAGTATCTAGATCATAACCCTCGCCTATTTCTATTTCCTTATCCCCCTTAGCCAAAAGCCGAAGGATCTCTTTATCGTGTTCAGCTTTTTCATACGCCTCGACACCAATTATGACGGCAGCTGCCCGTCCTCTTTGTGTAATGATAATGGGTTCCTTGTTGTCTCGTAATTTTTTCAAGATCTTGGCAGCGTCCTGCCTCAAATCGCTTACTGGAAGGATATTCAAAAGCTTTCCCATTGCGTACCTCCTATTGTATTTTTACATGTACTACCAATTGCTGTATAAAGCAAGCGTTTACTTGAAGACTGGTATGATATGGATACGCCAACGCTGCGGTTCACCTGGCGCAGGGGGTTTCACAAAACTTTCTAAATGCCAATGTTTTGCGCAAAGTCAAAACCTTTCTAAGCGGCTCGGCTCCTGCGATCAGGTGCGACCGCCTTGTTCGGCAGTAATTTATCTAAAATTTGTATGCCAAACAGCATGATCATCAAGAAGCTGGGCATTTTTGGAATTCTTTTCGACTGCTTCCAAGTCAGCAAGGGTTAGGGAAAATTTTTTCTTATCAGAAATTCTCTGCACGTTAACGTATAAACCTTCATCCTCATCAAAATCTTCGTCAAAGCTTAATAGTTCATATTCATCCCTAAATGAAGGATATTTCTTCATCAGCTTCTCATATTCCTTTTTACTTCCTGGCCCCCAATTATAGTATTCTTCCCATCCGAAACATCCCAAGTCTTCAATGCCAGTGACAATTATGGGAAATGTAATTTCATTTTTTAAGTACGCCAAATATTTTTCTAAATTTTTATAATTAACAGCAGCGCTATTTTCATTTTCTACATCCTCTACACCTAATATTTTATATATTCGAGTATATTGATCGTCGACATTGCTGCTTAATATAGTATCTTTAAGCGCTTCTTGGTTTATAGCATGAGAATTTTTAGGGTGATTAGACTCTGTTTTTTTTCCCCTACGTTTTTTCTTTTTCTTATTCTTAGATTTTTTTACCATATTTCCTCTCATAATCATTATGAAGCCGAAAGTTGAGCTAACCAGCGGCGGTTTAAAGAGAAAAACTTCTTGAAAGCTGTGAATGAAGTGAACTGCGAAGTTGGGGAAAATGCCATGGTATTAGCCGTCTGAGTTAAGCGCCTGGTTCAGTTTCTGCTCTATGATCTTGGGGTTAAAGAACCATTTAGATATTTATGAACAATACTGGAAATAAGTGTTTGATATGGTATACCTTCTTCAATGGCTTTAATCTGAATTTGGTGGTAATCCTTTTGAGTAAGACGGAGATTAATACGTTTATCATTTTTTAATGTATTGCGAGCGGCAGCTATTGCCTTTTCTCTTTCCTTTTTAAAATTTTTAACTGGCTGCCAATCATCACGTTCAATTGATTCCATCAAATCTTCGACTATAAGTTCCTTTATTGATCCCTAATACAACAACCACCTAAAATCAATGCTAAATTATGGGCAATCCTCCGGTAAAACTGTTCGACAAGGTCAGTCAAAGCATTCGACAGCTAATTTTCATTTTAATTTCATCACAACAATCTCCGGCGAATTCCCGGTCCTCATCGGTGGCCCCCAGGTGCCCACTCCGCTGGTGGTGTAAATCGCAAACCGGCTCAGGCGGTGAAATCCGTAGTCATAGCCTTTATAGATGAGTTTCGTCAGATACCCGAAGGGAAGGAGCTGACCGGCATGGCTGTGCCCGGAAAGCTGCAGGTCCGCCCCGATCTCTTTGTTCAAAGCAAAAGACGTGTCGGGGACCCAGTAGGTGGCGAAATGGTGGTCCAGGCCGTCCCCGCCTTTGGGTCGGATGTTGGTGGGCGTGTGAAAAAGCAGTATGCGCGGTCTATTATTGGTTGAATTTTGCGGCAGCTTCTCCAAACCGCGTATTTCATGAGCACCCCGAATGCCGGGATAACTAATGCCCATGATCTGCAAACCATCTATTTCGATGATTTCGTTGTGTAGAATTTGTATTTTGGTTTTCTTCAGGACACCAAGGGCCCGGTTGAGGCCGACATAGGTTTCATGATTGCCGGTGACGAAAAAGACACCTTTTGTTGGCCTGAGCTGATCCAGTCCGGCGGCAAAATGTGAGATCGTCGCCGCCATGCCATCAAACAAATCGCCGGTGATGAAAATAACTTCCGGGTTGAGAGCGTTTACCTTGCGGACCAGGTTGTTTAAAAATTCGGTTCCATAAAAGTGACCCAGATGAACGTCGGACAACTGTATCATCGTTTTATTTTTCCATTGATCAGGAAGATTTTCAAATTGGACTTCAAGTTTTTTTATCCTGGGGTGAAATGCATTCCATACGCCGTAAACCGAATATAAAACTGCCGCAACAATGCACACAGACCCAATCAATCCGGCAGGGGGATAGCTTCCGGTAACCCGGAAAGCTGCAATAATTATCCAACTTCCCAGCACCGCCGGCAGCAGATTGAGAAACAAACCGATCCAAATAGCGGATAACTTGTAAAACCAAATTGTTAGGGAATTTTCCTGCCATTGAAGCAGGAAAAAAGAGGCCATGAAACTGAGCGACAGCAACAACAGAACAATCAGCAAAGCGGTTTTGAGGGCCGGACCGGCGATATCAAAAACACGGGTGACGGCTTTGTAAAAAAGCAGATGCGCACCAAGGGTCAGCGCAAGAATTGCGGCAAGGAAGATTACAGCTTTAATTGCCATTAAAAAATTCCTCAAGAATTCCGGTATATTCTTCAGGCCGGTTCAGGTACGGGAAGTGCCCCGCGCCCGGCAGTGTTTTTATCCTGGCGGACGGATAGGTGGTTTTTATCATTTCTCTCAACGTTTTTTCCACCAGCGGGTCATTATTGGCTTCGATGAGCATTATTTCAACATTTGATGCTTCTTGATCCGCCGGCTGAAAATAGTCGAGAATGCAATGAAAGCGGGACACAAACTGGGCTTTGCGCATCATGCCGTGGGATTGCTCCATCAGATAGGCTGCTACAAGTTCGTTACGTCCGGATGCCGGGTAAATGGCTTTTGTTGTGGTCTTCCTTAAATTCCACATCACCACCCATTCCGGCAGAAATGGCAGGAGTTTCCCGGATATTCTGGTTTTTTGGACAATGATATCATTGGGCGGAAATGTGTTGGCGAACACCGCTTTTTGGATCCGGACTGGAAGTCCAGCAACCAGATACTGGGCCAGATACCCACCCAGGGAACTGCCGACGACATTGAATCCGACCACCCCTTCCTGCTTCAATATGGCTATAATGCCCCTGGTCAGATCGGCCAGACTGTGAACAGGGGGGTAGGTCAGGGCAATGACGCGATAATGCTGCCGCAGGGCCTCAATTTGCTGCCACCAGATATCGTAGCCGCCTGCCATGCCGTGCAGAAACAATATGGTTGTCTCTCCCTCGCCCACGTTGATGTAATGCCAGTCGACTCCGTCCACCTGCACTTGACGCAAGGCATGTCGTCTCCTGAAGCCCTGGAGAGATTGCCGTATTTCTTCAGGCACTGCGGCGTATAGCGTGTTGAAAGGTACCCTGGAGACCGGCAAGAAGTAAATGCCAGAGACGACCATAATCAGCACGATCACTAGCAAAATTGACGTTAACATAAGGCATTGCTCCAAATTGTTCTGCTTGGGGATATAACACAATTTTTCAGTTCACGTAAATTCTTAAAAAGCGGATATCGAATCATGAATATTCTGCCGCGGATCGAAGGGAAGGAAGGTATTCTATCGATTTTATAATTTAAAAAGACAGCGCACAGCGATTCCATCCTTCGAAATTCTTCTGTTCTGCGGTTCGCTCTTAGGTCCTGACACCTGGATCCTAACCATATGCAAATGCGTTCGCTCCCTGGTTGAGTGGCATTATCCTTGACCTTTGCGTCGACTTCCTGCTATTGAAATACTGTACCTGTAAATTGGCCTAATATAAGAGGTTCGGGGTTCAAGGTTCAAAGGTCAGATCGGAGGCAAATAATGGTTTGCGCCGAATGATAATCTTGCTTTCCATGGTAAAAGCGGGGTTTTTTTATAGAGCGGAATTGAACCAATTCAACCTGCAAATGAAAGGAGGTCGGTGATGAAAAAAATTGTCTGTTTGATTGGCTGTTTCCTGCTGATCCTTGGCGTGGTCAGCGTGACTGCAGAGGTGAAAAATCCGGACACGTTCGTTCTGGCCGACATCGGGTCGGTGGAAACCCTCGATCCGGCCAAATGCTATGATACGGCCGGCTCTGGCAAGATCTGGACAATTTACGAAACCCTTGTTTTTTTCGATGGTCCGCATACGGGAAAATATGCGCCCATCCTGGCCACCAAGGTGCCCACTGTGGAAAACGGCGGCATTTCGGCGGATGGCAAGACCTATACCTTCAACATTCGTAAAGGCGTCAAATTCCAGGAAGGCGGCGATTTAACTCCGGAAGACGTGGCCTACTCCCTGAAACGAGCCATGATCCTGGATCCGGCCGGCGGACCCATGTGGATGCTGCTGGAGGCGTTAACCGGTGAAGGTAATACCCACAAAGACGGCGCCGTTATACCCGGTATTTTCGAAAAGATCGATAAGGCCGTCGAGGTTAAAGGCGACAATGTCGTGCTTCATCTCCCGAGACCCTATCCCCCGCTATTGGGTATTTTATCTTATTCGGCTTCGGTCATCCTGGATAAGGAATGGGCCATGGCCAACGGTTGCTGGGATGGAAACATCGCCAATGCCGCCAAATACAACAAACCGGATGAAGGCAAAGAACCCTTGCGTACCATCGCCAACGGTACCGGCCCCTATAAGCTAAAATTGTGGGAAACCTCAAAGCAAATAATTTTTGAGCGCTTTGAAGGGTATTGGGGACCCAAAGGCCAAATCAAAACAGCCATCGTCAAGTACGTCCCCGAACACGCCACCCGCATGCTGATGCTAAAAGCCGGCGACGCGGATCGGGTCCATGTGGGCAAAACATTTATCAACGAAGTCGAAACCATGAAAGGCATCACGATTGAAAAGGTTCCCCAACTTGCCGTCACCGGCGCGCTATTCTGCCAGAAAATCGATCCCACCGGTAATACCAGCATCGGCAGCGGCAAGTTGGACGGCGAAGGCATTCCGCCGGATTTTTTCTCCGACATCAACGTGCGCAAGGCGTTTATGCATGCCTATGACAGCGACACCTTCGTCAAGGAAGTTTTAAACGGACTTGGATCTTTACCGGGGACGCCTCTCGTAAAGGGCCTGGAATACAAAATAGATGTGCCCATGTATGACTTCGATCTGAAAAAAGCGGAAAGCTATATGAAAAAGGCATGGGACGGCCAGGTGTGGGAAAAAGGCTTCAAGATGGTTATTACCCATAATACCGGCCGTGAGGAGCGGGAAGCCGCCGCTATTATGCTAAAGGAAAATATCGAATCGTTAAACCCCAAATTTCAAATTGAAGTGCGCAATGTGGATTGGAAGGATTATATGCCGGCCATCCGACAATACCAGATCCCGATCTTTATTATCGGTTGGGGTGCGGACTATCCGGACCCGCATAATTTCATGTATCCGTATATGAGCTCTAACGGCACATACGGCAAATATATGGGATATCAGAACCCTGAGGTAGACCAACTTCTCAAAGCGGGAATCGAGAATGTCGAACCGGCCAAACGTGCGGCCGCCTATGAAAAACTTCAGAATATCTGGTACGAAGACGCCCTGGGCATCGCCCTGTTTCAGCCGCTGGAGCTGTGGGTGTACCGTGACTATGTCAAGGGATACATAATGAATCCCATGTTTTCACCCGCCATCGAATTCTTCGGACGTCTGTCTAAACAGTAACACCCTGATTGAACGATACTCAATTAGGTGGCACCAAATACCTTCCCAATTGCGTTTGACTCAATTGGGGTCATATACATCGATATCATGGAGCGGCCGCGCGCGTCGGCCGCTCCGAAAGTGCCGGCAGGCGATTTTGACAACCTTCATTATCAGACGATTCATCTTTCTGGCGTTTGTGCTTTTCGGGGTATCGGTTTTGATTTTCGGCATTCTCATGACCTTCAGCCCCGAACGACGTGCCATGGCCTACGTCAAATCGCCCCAGCAAGTCAAAGATCTGCCCCTCATTGTCGCACAGCATGGCTTAAACGACCCTTTCTACGTCCAATACGTCCGGTGGGTAAAAGAGGTCTCTTCAGGGAACTGGGGGTATTCGGTCGTGGCGGCCAAGCCGGTGTGGGAAGCGTTCTGGTACTATTTTCCCATCACTCTGGAACTCAACCTTTTCACCATGCCGATTATCATCTTGCTGGGTATCTGGCTGGGCACGATTTCCGGCATTTACCGGGATACCTGGGTCGACCATTTAACCCGGATTTTCGCTATTATCGGCTGGTCCTTGCCGACATTTCTTTTTGCGTTGATAATTTTGATGATTTTTTACGGGTACCTGGATCTGTTTCCACCCGGCTACATTGACGATCAGTTCAACCTGTGGATCCATGAAAATCCGGATCAGTTCAAGCGCTACACCTATTTGTATACGGTGGACGGCGTATTGAACGGTCGTTTCGACATTGCCTGGGATGCCTTCAAACGGCTGGTCATGCCGGTTTTCACCCAAGTCGTCGTGATTGTCGCCATTTTGCTTAGGGTGATGCGTTCCAGCATGATCGAAGAAATTTCCAAGGATTATGTGATGACTGCCCGGGCCAAGGGTGCACGGTTAAAAGACATCTATTTCAAACACGCCCGCAAAAATGCGCTCATACCCGTGATCACCGTGGCCGGCTGGCTGGCGGCCTATTCCATGGAGGGCAGTATCGCCGTGGAATATATCTTCAACCGCCAGGGTATCGGCTGGTGGCTGGCCAATGCCGCCATCTCGTTGGATATTCCGGTTCTAATGAGCATTTGTCTCTTTTTCGGGCTGGTTTACGTACTCGTCAATCTGGCCCTCGATATTCTTTACGCCTTTATCGATCCGAGGATACGGCTGAGCTAATTGAATATTTTCGATTGAAGATTGAATAATTAATGAATTCTTCCGTTTATAGACAAAGGACATCAAATTGGATCGAAGGTGTAACATTTCGGATTGGCAGAAAATCCGGAGCGCCTGTTGTTTCCGTATTCGGAAATCCAAAAATAAAATGACAGCATACCACAAATATTCAATTTTCAATCTTCAATTGTAACCCGGTTCCAGGTGTCCGTAACTCAGAAATGACCAAATAAACCAACACCACAAGTATTTGACTATGCCCCAGCCCCATCCACGCATGCGCGAACTTAAATTCACTCTGCGCCGAATTTTCAAGAATCCATCGGCCATCATTGGTTTTTCACTCTTGTTCTGTTTTACCGCCGTCGCCGTCTTCGCTCCCT
>CAVXXE010000012.1:0-116213 GCA_963765595.1 uncultured delta proteobacterium | reverse complement strand
CGGTTATTCCCGCGCGGCCGTCGAGGTCCCAAGTGAGCGCTTTGTACAGGTGATCCAGCGCATACTTCGTGCCTCTCTCCGGTGTATCGCCGCTCGGTCCCCAAACGCGCAGCGGTTTCTGACGGCCTGAGAGAGCACCGCCGACGAAGAGCGCGTCGAGATCGCCAAAGTGATCGGTATGCAGGTGGCTCAAAAAGACCTTATCGAGGTAATTGTAGGGAATCTGAAGGGCTGCGATGCGCTCTCCCGATCCGGTCCCGATATCGAAGATAAACTTGTCGCCGTTCCCCAGCTCGAGCAGCCAGCACGACGCCGCTTGTCCCGGACGCGACGTGGGCATGCCGGTCCCACAGGCAATCACACGCATTTCGTCCGGACCCAGATCCTCGCTATTGGGCGCGTAGAAATCACGAGCACGTGCCTTCACCGGTGACGCTTTTGGCGGACTCTCAGCGGCGATTGACTTCACTAATAATCCCGGACGATTTTCCTTCGCGTCCGTCTACGTGTCCCCATTGGTAGAGCATCACGGCCATAAATGCCATAGATGCAACGATAAGAACTCTCTTCATTGTTTTCATTAGGCTTCTCCTCTTGTTTTATTTGGTTGTCAGGCTGAGCTGTAATTCGCCATGTGCCCGTATTAGTAATTAAAGCGCAACCCTACGCCAACTCCCCAGTCATAGGGTCTGTCACCACCGATACCGAGAAGACCGTCAACGTAGGCACCAAATGATGGCGTAAACATTCTCCCGAGTTGCGCCTCAGCACTCGCAGGTACGGCATCATTCTCCCAATCAATGGATATTTTAGCGTCTAATTTGCCCCAAAAATTGTCCGGGAGCGACTGTATGGCAATCAGTCGAAAAGCGGTTTGAATTAAAATATCATTGCGACGTCAAGTCACGGAAAGTTCACGTCATATACAGTCACCTGAAAATCCGGTTTTTCCACATTGTATGCCGCCGTTTCTTGCGCAGTTTTTCATACTGTGGGTACAACCCAACTATCCAGGCAGGAGCCAAGCCCTACCAGGTGATATTCAGGCCCAGGATAGGCCCCTGCATGGTAGCATCGAACGAGAACCTTTTGTTACCGCTCCCCGTAGAATAGTCTTGATACAACGCACGGTAACCACCAAAAAGGCCGACATGTTTCCAGGGCTTGAAATCAACCAGGCCAACAAGATTCCAGGTTAAATCCGATCCTATACCAAAGCCGCCGATATCGCCTCTCAATCGCGTACCCCACTTCTCGGCAATCTTCCACTGCCATAGCAGACCGAAGTATGGGTCAACCCAATCTTTGCGTTGGTCGACATCGGACAGAGGACCCGGTAAATCTAAATCGACATCCATTGATGAGTAACGCAAACCGCCCAGTCCGTCGATAGCGTGGGCTCCTCTGATAATACGATAAAACCCGGCCAGTTCTATCATAGTTTCGGTGAAATCAATATCAACAGGACCGTCATCCATTTCTAAAACGATATAGTTTAAATCCGTAAAAAAACCCCAACGCTGCCTGTGCAAACCTTCAAAATGGACGGTCAACGCACCGTTTAGATTGTCAAATATATCACTGAAGGGAACATCCAGATCAACCTTAACGCCTTTAACGGTCTGATCACCGTTAATGGATACAGCCCATAAATACATCGGGGCCAGGTTAAACTCCCAGTCTTTGGAAGTGGAAGTATTAGAATTTGCATCAGTACCAAGTTTGGATGCGTCTTCAGCTATCGCTAACGGGCTTAATAACCCCAAAAGAATTAATAGGGCTATAGCTTCTTTGAATTTTTTCATTTTAGTGTCCCCTTATCCTATGTCTATGTGACACCACTCGAGAATACTGTTATTGATAGCTGGCATTATTTTAGCTCCGTTGCGCCTCCATCTTGTCAGGTTGTGATATATTAAGTACATCAGGTCAGTAGCTGATGTCAAAAGCTCGGCTTTCTATTAGTGCGATGTACGCCGATTGAAGAATCCGATTTTCAGCCCCAAATGATTAAATGCTGAAACAAACAATTTGTATCCAAAATACCGCATTCTCCATCGCAAATGTTACTTGGTACGCCGTTTCTGCAGCTCGGTACTCATTTTCTGCGCCCACCAGTCGCAGGCCTGTTTGATGTCCGCCCAGTTGTCGGTGGAACCTTCGTAGTGTTTGCCGCCGCTGCGTTTATCAACAATGGCTATCAGGCGATCATTAGAAATAGAATCAAGCACCTCCAGTTCGATGGTCGCATCCCCCACAAACGCATGGGTGCCGGTAGTGAGTTTCGTGCCTTCACTGATCAGACGGGCTGGCGGCAGGTAGGTGGTTACGATGTCCATTTCTCGGCTGGCACCCTCAGCTTCGGTCAACGCCATTCTGAGGCGTATGGTGCCCGGCCCGGGTTTATCCACAATCGTCCAGTTTTGTTCCAGCTGTTTTTTGACGGCATCGTAAAGGTAGTGGGCAAGGTTATCTAATTCTTCTTTGGGGACATCATCAAACTGCGAATTTTCGCTGTGCCATATCGAAACTGAATCCAGAATCACTTTGTCGTAGCCTGCCCAGGAAACTCCAGGTCTGACATAATATAACAACGCCCGTTCGCCGCCGCCTTTTTTCAGTTGTGAGTAATCTCCGAGAAAACCCGACTTTTTAACACTGCGGGCCTGTTCCGAAGTGGCACATCCTGTCAGAAAGAATACCCCGCATGTTGCCAGCATGATAATTATGATGGAAAGTCTGTTTTTTTTCATTTGATTTCTCCTTTATTTTTTCAAACAGTTTTTTGGGGAAGTTTGTTGCACTTACTTAAAAAGCGACGGAATGATCGGTGCGATCGTCAGTCGGATGTTCCATTCCTGGCCGTAGGTGTCCGGGTTTATGGGCATCCACTGCGTTTCTACGCCCAATTTGATCGGCATTTTGCCAAAGAGGCTCGTTTTGTAAACGCCCAGACCGATAGGAACGGTCCACCTATCGTCACTGTCGGCCTCCCAGTCAGCGGTAATGATTGGAGTCCCTCCGACCTGCCAGCCATCCTCAAAGTTCAGAAAGTAGAACACGTTCAGCCAGCTGAAGTTCTGGTTGGCACCGCTGCCGTTACCTCCCTCTGCATAGGACAGCCACTGCTGGTATAACCCGCCGAAAATGAACTTTTTGCCGATGAAAGCCAGCACCCCGGAAGGGCCAACCGAATACACCCCACCGCCGAGCTCGTCTTTGGAAGCGGTAGGAAATATGGTGGTCAGTCCAGCGGCCCAGACAAAATCGCCCCCACCCCAGCGCTGTTGCGGCAGTGATTGACCGAGCAGGGTAAAGTATATAATGTCACCGAATCCGCTGAAACTATCAAACGGAACACCGCCTGCAGGAATATCGCCTGGGGGTTTCGTTCCGCTGGGCGGTCCATCCGGGCTTAGGCCTGGATTTATATTATCAGCATCAGGTAGGTCAGCATTCAGCACGAAATTAAATGTCGGTCGATTGACCCAAATCCAGTGCTTGCCGATCGTTTTTTCCATCGGAACCGGCACAACCGGTTGAAAGGCCCAGTTGTTTATCCAGCGGGTCTTGTCGGTAATATCGCCTTGCATGGCGAAGTTGTCGATTTGGTTGAGGAGGATAAAAAAATCTCCGCCAAGTGGATTGCTGGATTGCCTCGCGGCCTCGTTAGCGCCCGATATGGCCGAGTCTTTCTCAGTGCTTTGATTTGAATCATTTTGTTCGGCGGCCTGCGTCTGGGCGAAAAGATCCTGCTCACCGAGTCCTGTATTATTATTTTTAGCCTGAAAATAGGTGTCGGGCGATTGAACATTTAACAAATCTTTATTTTTTAACTTGAAATCTGTCCAGGCGAGCGTATATGCATCCGGTACCTCGGCTAAAGCATTAGACGCCGCCACCGCCGCTAAAATCACAATCAGAAAAAACTGTGCCTTCTTCATCTTTATGTTTCTCCTTTCCAATTAACTTAGCTTTTTTTTCATTATAAAACGCCTTTCGGTTTACACGTTAGGTGGATCATGAGTCGTTGCTTAGAGCCCATTTAATGGTATCCAGCAGAGCCTGATCATCTACCGGTTTCTGTAAATAGCCGGCCGCACCGGCTTGTTTGGCTCGCTGCCTGCTTTCATTCGAATCAAAGGCGGTGAGGAAAATAGCCGGTATCTTGATTCCTCTTTGAGTAAGCTGCTGCTGAAGCTCTAATCCGCTTAGACCTTTCATTTTTATGTCGGTAATCAGGCAAGTTTTCTCAACTCTGAGCTTGCATTTAAGGAGATCTTCAGCCGATTTAAAAGTCAGGACCTTCATGTCTGCTGAAATAAACAGCATTTCCAGGGCTTGGCGAACGGATATGTCATCGTCCACAACGTAAATAAGTATTTTGGTTTCATCTGGCAAAGCGGTCCCTCAATTGGCAAGCTTGAAGATGGTTTTCAGCGTCTTTATTGGATAATCAATGAAAAAGAAAAAATCTATTGTACCTTAGTGCATTGCACTTTAGTACAATATGGCCACGCAGAACTAAAAAGGGCAAAAGAGGATAAACTGTTTAGCTTTGAAAGGAGATGAGAAAATTACAAGGAGACATCCGCCGGTTTGACACCCACTTTCTCGGTCAGTCGCACGAGCTCGGCAATAGAATTGACACTCATTTTATCAAATACCTGTTTGCGATGTGCCTTAACCGTCCGTTCGGAAATTTTCAATTCATAGGCAATCTGTTTGTTCAGCATACCTGTGATTAAATACGTCAGAATTTCGTGTTCCCGCGCTGTCAGGGAACCTATCCTTTGCATGATGTGTTTTTTTTCATTAAGATTGACACGGGCTTGCGAATTCTTCAAAAGCGCCACTTTCACGGCATCGAGAAGTTCGTCATCATCAAAAGGCTTGGAAAGAAAATCGATTGCCCCCTTCTTCATCGCCTGCACACTCATAGGAATGTCGCCGTGACCTGTTATAAAGATGACCGGTATGGATGTAATTCATTGATGTTAATTCTTGCTGCAAATCAAGGCCACTTAGGCCCGGCATTTTTACATCCAAAACAAGACAGGCGGGACCCGATGTGCTGTGTTCCGATTCAAGGAATTCTTTGGCTGAAGCAAAGGTAGCAACGCTGTATCCTGCTGAGCTCAAAAGTAGACTCAGGGATTCCCTGATTGAAGGGTCGTCGTCGACGACAAACACTATGGATTTTCCTTCTACCATTTCTTGGCTCCAAATATAGACGGTTTTTGCGCTAGACAGAGTTCAGTGACCGGTGGTCGGTGATCAGTTTCCAGTGATCAGAGTTCAGTGATCAGTGATCTACTTTGGTGAGACGATATAATCTGATACTGCCTCCCTTATCAAATTTGGTTCAGCGCCGCAGAATCTATCTGCCTTTTTTATCATGGAATTAAGCATTCGGCCAATTTCACTTAATCTCTCAATAAGGTCTTTTTCCTGGTCGCGGGTTATGTATTTGCAATCAGCCGCATCACCGACCCAATGTTGCGTCTCCAGCTGTTCAGAATCCGAATCGGTCAGTTTGCTGACAAAATGTTTCTTGTAGCGTCTTTTCCCCCATGCCTCGGCGATTTGTGCGCCGATTGATCTAGACGATCGACGTATCTGATCTGTTAAGGAATATGTTTCTTCTTTGGGAAAAGTTTTGGACAACTCGAATATTATACGCGATACAGCCTTTGCCTTTTGGTAGACGACCAAATCTCTAAAACTTTTCGCATATATCATCACCATCACAACCTCTCACTGACCACTGTTTGCCGAAAACTGATTACTGTTTACTGATCACCGATCACTGTTTACTGATCACCGATCACCGATTACCGATTACTGATCATTTATTACTGATCGATGTCTACGATCAACCCCCACCGCTCGGCAGACTTAAATAAAACGTCGCCCCCCCTTCCGGGTTGTTAGCTGCCCAAATTTTCCCGCCATGGGCTTCAATGATCGATTTACTGATGGCGAGCCCAAGACCCATTCCATTGGATTTTGTCGTATGGAAAGGATCAAAAATAGCCTGTATCTTATCAGCAGAGATGCCCCTTCCCGAGTCTGAAATCGATACAATGGTGCCGTTTGAATTTTCAGGTCTGGTGGATATGGCAATGGTGCGCGCCTCAAACGGTTGATTATCCAGCGCATCCAAAGCGTTCGTCAGCAAGTTAAGCAATACCTGCTGAATCTGGATTGAATCACCATGAACAACCGGAACAATCGGATGCAGATCTAATGTTATCGAGGCGTTTCGTAGAACTATCTCGCTATTGATAAGGCCGATTACGTCATTGATGATCGAATTAATATCAAGCATCTCCCTGTGCGCCTTTCCTTTTTTCACCAAATCTCGTAGCCGATTGACCACTGCTGCAGCCCTTTTGTTATCCGCAACGATACCTTGCAAAGCTTTTCGTACGCTATCGTATTCTGGTTGATCTTTATCCATGAAACGCAGAGCCGCTTGCGCATAACTTCGCATTGCTGCAAGCGGTTGGTTGATTTCGTGAGCCAGGGCGGAGGTCAGAGCGCTGATTGTGACAATCCGGTCCATGTGTGCCAATTCTGATTGGAGCTGGCGTGATTCTGATTTATAGAATTCTCTTTTTGTTACATTACGATTACTGGCTCGTACACCTTTGTTATTCCCCTGGCCGTCGAATACCGGTTGGCAGACATGCTCGATCCAGCGAATTTCCCCATCTGGTCTTTGAATACGAAATTGAATTGCTTCTGATATCATTTCCTTTTGATTACCGCATCTATGTTCAGCCCAAGCCTTTTTATCCTCAATTACAATGATATCCTGGAGCAATGAGGGATTCTTCGTGAAATCCTGAGCCGTATAGCCACAGATACGCTCGCAGGAGGGAGATACATACTGCAATGAGCCGTCGGGATTTTGCCAGTATTCCCAGTCAAATGTGTGATCAGCCACAGTCCTGTATTTCAGCTCCGCCTGCAGCACTTGTTCTTGGGCCCTAAGGCGGATCCTGCGTTGATATAGCAAATAGAAAATAATCAGCGTCTGGAATAAAATAACTATCAGAGCACCGATAATCTGGACCTTGTATCTGTCCCAGGTGGTGAGTTCTTTGAATTTTACAATACTGCCAGGAGGCAGTCTGTTCTCGGGAATGGACCAGCGTTTGAGTTGACGCCAATCGAACATATAGTCCAAATCCTTTTTTTGAATCGCAGGTATTTCTTGAATTGGAATTCCCTTCAAAACACGTAATCCTATTTCAGCAGTTGTTTTCGCCTGCACTGAAAAATTTTTTATATAGCCACCGACAATACCATGGCCAAAGGCGCCTTGATAAAAACTATAGACGGGCACGCTCGATGCCTTCGAAATTTGGGTAAGTGCGTCGCGGCTTATAATTGGTTTACCTGAACTATCCTCAGTTATAGGGAAAGACAATACCACTGTATTAGTATGAATTTTTTTTAACCTGTTCTGGATTTCATCTATTGAGAGTCCAACCATATAAGTAAATTGTAAACGATCTACATATCTTTGAAACGTTTTTCGGGCAGGCTCAAGCCATGATTGTTCTACGAATCCGGCACCGCCGATAACGACTATATGACGGGTGTCGGGATGCAGATTAAGTGCAAGGTCAAGTGTTTTGCCATATGCGGTGCCATCTTGGAAAACACCTGTAATATTCGGATCGAGATCTGGATTTTCGAAAGATAGTCGTTCAATGCCGCCAAATACGATTGGGACATCGGGAAATAGCTCTTGTCTATATTTAAGCACAAAATCAAAAGCAGGTTCAAACACTGCGATAATCAGGTCTGGTTTTGATTCTAAATACCTGTAGCGAAAACTATCAACCGTCCTCCGGATATAATCTGAATCGTGATAAAGTGATAGATCCAGGTTTTCAGTGTTGACTTTAATGTTTATGTCTTGCTGGGTCCTAAATACAGACCAAATATTCCGGTCCCAAGTAGCCATTACTGGGTACATATGGCCCAATGAATAAACTATAAGAACTGCTTTATGCCTGTTTTCCTGTGATCCCAAGGCATGGGAATTCAGAAACAACAGTATTGTTAAAAAAGCAAGCAGCGCTTTCCTGAGAAGGTGCATAGATGTTAACGAACTGGTCAGGAGCCTAAACATACAGGTTACAGGTAGATACAAAATATTGGGGTTTATTTTCTTATTGCTGCAATAGTGATAAATCGGAAATATTACAAAGTTTGATTTGTTTTTGGATATAAAACATGTATCAAAACTGCACACTTTTTGCCTTAGCGCTCGAGTCCTCGAATTGTATAATGCATACGCGAATCTTCAATTTATTGCAAGGATCGGAATTTTAGGTTTCGTTGTGCTGTGGTACATGTGAATTTCGTAGATATGCTGCGAGGTGCCCATAGTCGGACTGGGAATCGTCCGGACATGGCGCTATCAAGATCGCATCTCCACCAAGGTTCGGAAACTCGACCACCCCTCCCGGCTCCGTTTTTTCGAAATGCTCGGCGAATGCGGCTGGATCTGGATCAAGTGAGATTTCAGGGCTGTCTATCAGCACGAACTCGAAAGGCTGATCTGCTGTTGCAATTGTGACTGGTGGCGTTTCCCATCGAAAGGCGGGAAAAGGTGATTTCAACAGCAGGTCAATGAAAAATGCTCGGAAGTCTGAATTGTTTTGCCATTGACGTATAACTTCAGCATACGATACCGGTGACGAGTCATCCTCAATAATAATTTTAATGACTCGTCCACTGGACAACTTTTGGGAACGTGAAGCAAACATATTTTCCCTGCCGCCTAACGACCGAGCTCAGCCGCCGCGTATGCCCCAATTATCAAGGGGCAGCTCGTACAAGACAATGAAAACATCGGACGGAGCGATGCCCAGCTCACCAAACCGGCGAACAATAGACTTGTAGAGATTACGTTTCGCATCCAATGTCCGTTCCGGAAACAAAACAATCTCAACTAGAGTGTAGTTCTCCGTTTTTCCTGGCGGTACCGCAAAGTGCTCGGGCTTGTGCTCAATATAGCGGATTTGGCGATCGCCTTCAGGCACCTTGAGGGCTTCACGCTGGGCTTGGTAAACTGCTTCCATAATAGCAGCAACCTCTTCCGCAGGACGACTTTTCCGCACCTCGATTCTCGCAAGTGGCAGGATTACCTCTAACATTAGTAATTAAATGGCAATCTCGATTTCGGCCCAAAATGACAAATTAAGGCCTCACAACGCAGACCAATTTAAAAAATCAGAATGAACTTTATTTAGAAAATGATATCATAAGTGCTTGAAAGGTCAATTAATAATAACCTTTTCGCAATGCCGCTCTGATAATATCCATATTTGCGGTGTCCTCTTTTTATCCGAATTATCATACTTATGGAGTTTTCTCGATAATTGCGGATTTCACTTATCAGAGAGATGAGATTATATGCCGAAACCAATGTCAGCAGCATACAGATTTACTGAGATAATCACCAGGATGGCCAGCTTAAAGATATCATAATTCGTGGCTTTGAAGTCAAGAAAATCTTGCGATTCATTGCTGTTGATGAATTTAGATACGTTTTGGATAATTCCATATTTTAATTCCTGATCAAGAATAGATCAAATTTGTGATACGCTTTAAAAGCGAATCCTAAAATTGGTTGGATTTACGATTCAAAAATCACTAATAAAATTGAACCATGATATTTTAAATTAGCTGAACAAACCTACCATTGCCGGAAATTATATATTTCCCCTGGCCAATCTAAAAAGAGGACCAAGTTTACATTTCGTGCCTCAATCAAATCCGGCCAATATTCTGATACTATAATGTATTTGTTCAGCTAATCTTAAAATTATCAGCTTATTTTCGCAATAAATCGGAAAATTTCCCGAGAGCTTTTAATTTAGTGCCTGGCTTATAGCTGCATTTTGAGGTGGGATGAAAATAGAATACATGGGCTGATTAAAAACGATTGCTCGGTTCAAGCTAAACCTTGAGTGTCACCAAGTTTAACCTGTTGTTTTAGTTATAAATAAATAATGGTCTGGATTATAAATTTCTATAATCCATCATCGCTTGGCGGTAAGCGTCAGGGACCCCGATGTCAAATCGGCGCCCCTTGACGACATAACCGCTGAAGCCGTCTTCCTGCCGCAGCCGATCGAGACAGGAGGTCAGCTGAAATTCACCTTTTTCCCTGAGGTTATGCGTGATGTTTTCTTCAAGGTATTTGAAGATATTCGGTTTGAGAATATATTGGCCGAAAAGGGATAGATAATACCCCTCTTCCAAACCTTCCACCTTTAGGCGAGTTTGCGCATCTTCGACATCGGGTTTTTCAACGAATTCTGTAATTGACAGGATTGATTGCTCATCTTTCCAGATACCCGCCACACAACCGTAAAGATGAATCTCGTCAGCCGATGTGACTTTTAATCCAACCACACTATCACGTGTCCTTTCATATACCTGCATTAACTGCTGAGCACACGGCACATCACTATCAGAAGCATAAAGATGATCGCCGAGCATCAGCAAGAAAGGTTCATTGCCGACCCACTCTTTGGCACAATAGACCGCATGACCGAAGCCATCCTGGGTGTCCTGAATGACAAAAGAAATTCGATGCCCGAGTTCGATAATATAATGGAGGTATTTCCGGCTCTCCTCCGAGAGTTTATTAAGGTTCTCCGGTCGCGGGGGGCAGCAAAAAAAATCTTCAAAAAGGGCCTGGTCGTCTTTCTGAACAACCAAGCAGATTTCTTCTATGCCGGCTTGAATGACTTCTTCGATGATTGCCATAATCACCGGTTTGGCGCGTCCATCCCCATCGATTATCGGAAACAATTCTTTTTTCATAGCTTTAGATGCCGGAAATAACCGCGTACCGAAACCGGCGGCGGGTATAACCGCCTTGCGAACTTTATGGGTTGATCCAATGCCCAGCTTCAAACACGGCAAGTTGAGGTCCTTTTCAAGAATTTCGACGACTTTTTGCTGCGACGTTTCATCTTTAGCAATAAATTGGGCTGAACCATCGCCCTGGGAGCCGACACCCTTGCCTCCGTATACGTACGGCTTTAGAGGGGTGTAGTTAAGAATCTTATGCAGGACCGGGGCCGTTAACTGGGTCGGACAGGCGGGAGCCAGGTGCTCATCAAAAAGTGCTTGGGCCTCGTTCATCAGGGCACCGAGTCCGGCAGCATCGCCCAACTCCAACATTTTGCGTGCGCGCGCATTGATCTCTGTGTTAATCGGACCTAAATATTTCTGCACTTTAAGCTGTAGTTCATTTTCCGCAAAGGGATAACATTGATTTAGTTTTTTTAGTATTTCCATGGTGTCTTTGCCGGCGCAAAGATCTACGATGACAAAGTAAAAATTATTCGTAACAGAGAGCTCTTTGACATCCGTCTGTTCACCATCGTAAATCATGATGATCGGTTTGTTGCCGTATGCGCAGCCTTGATCCATGCGCCCGCACCGCGAGGGAGTCGTAATTTCGCCGAGATAGGCATATTCCATTTCCCCGCGCACGGTCATTTTTAAATCATAAATCCGGTTGAATGCACGCGCTACCAGCACACAAATCGCGGCACTGGAGGAAAGGCCTTTTTTGATCGGCAAATCTGTCTGATAGTTGTCGATTTCAAGCCCGCGTACATGGTAATGCGTCAACACCTGGTAAGCCACGCCGGCGGCATAACTGAAAAAGCCACCCTTTTCGGCTTCTTCAAGAAGCGCCGAGCGATCCATGGAAATTTCAAAGGGGCCTTCGCGATTACCCTCATCGGTTGTAGACCACAGTATTAATTTAGACGGGTGCGGTTTCACATCGGCATAGATTCCCTGATTGGTGCCGGCAATTATGGTATAACCCTTTTCGATCTCGGCATTAATACGCCTATAGTGCCCAGCCCAGTCACTGTGCTCGCCAAAAAGACAAATTCGACCCGGAACAAAAAATTTCATCCCCAAATCCTCAGCTCCCAATTGTAATATGTGTTAATTTAGCCTACGAAATTATAGAGAAAACGAATTATATGTCAATATCTTAAGCGACGAATAAATAATACTTGATTTAATTTCATTTTTTAGAATCTTCCCGGGAGATAAAATCCGGTATTGTAGTTTTTTTCTGATTAAACTGGCCGCTTCGATAGCCTGGATTAAACAGCGAACCGCAGAATTTTTAGAGGTGGATTCGCTCTTGGCCTTCGTAACCAATCTGGCGAAGTAGTCTTGCTCAGTCTTTTTTTAAACAGACAGAATACATTATTCGATGTTGGACGTTCGATGTTCGATGTTCATTTTTTAGTTAACCCTTCATATGAAACTAACCAAAGGCAAAGTTTTTTTTTTCGATTAGACCGGCCGTTTTTTTGGCCGGCGGCTGGGCTGAACGGTGAACCCTGAACCTTTGAACCCCTTCCCTTTTTAGTTTAATTAAAAAATTAATATTTAGTAATCGAATTATACGATTTGACTCATTTATGAGCTCAGCAATTTTCTGTTTCCAGATAACCCCTTTATTTTCAGATATATAAAAATTTATTGATTATAAAACTAATTATCCATGGCCTCAAGAAATTGCTTGACATCAACATTGTTTTTAGTAAAAGTTTACTGAATAAATTAATAATGGAGGTATTCAGGATGAAATATGGCATGAATTTATTTCTCTGGAACGACGACATGCATGATGGAATGATGCCGGTCCTGGAACAATTGAAGAAAATAGGCTTTGATGGCGTTGAAGTTCCGGTCTTTGACCTTAATCTCGCTAAATGGCAGTCATGGGCTAAACGCCTGGATGATCTCGGCCTCGCAAGGACGGCGGTTACCGTTTGCAATGAAGAGGCCAATCCAATCGCCCAAGATCCAACTGTCCGTTCCCAGGGTGTCGATTTGCTGAAGCAAACCCTGGATTGCTGTCAGGCATTGGGAGCCTATTCCCTTAACGGACCGTTGCATTCCGGCCTGGGCATATTCAGTGGCAAAGCTCCCAGTGAGCAGGAATGGGAATGGGGGGTCGAAAATCTGAAAAAAGTTTCAGAGCACGCTGCGGTTTGCGACGTATTGCTCGGAATCGAGTTCTTAAACCGCTTCGAAACCTATTTTCTAACCTGCACGGCAGATGCCGTTAAATTTGTCCGTGAGATCGATCACCCGAACTGCCGTATGATGTATGACACCTTTCACGCCCACATCGAGGAGAAGAATGTAGCCGAATCGATTCGCGCATGTGCCGAGTATCTAATCCTGGTTCATACTTCGGAAAACGACCGCAGCACACCGGGCAGTGGCGGCGTGAACTGGAATACCACCTTTGATACACTGAAAGAAATAAATTATGACGGCTGGCTGACGATCGAGGCTTTCGGCCAATCACTTGAAGACCTGGCTGCTGCCACAAAAATATGGCGTCGCATGTACGAAACAGAGGAGCAACTGGCAAGCGATGGCCTTAATTTTTTAAAGCAAGAGGTTGCCAAACGGTGGTAAGTAATGCGCCACCTGCAGGGCGAGTGGCTTCAGAAGACGTCCGTCAGTGATTAAACTCATTTACCATTTTATATCGAACGGATAGGTTGAATCAGTTGATCGAGTTGATTGTAATAAATGATATGAAACCTTTAAACTTAATCAACCAGTCGACCAATAAACTTTTCAACTACTGCTCGGTGATAGCACTTCAATCTATTTATTTCCTGCAACAGAAACCAAAATTTTGAGATACCAGCAAGGAGGGAAACAATGAGTGACCAAATAAATATTGCCATTGTCGGTCTTGGTTTTGGTGCCGAGTTCATCCCGATTTACCAGCGGCATCCACATGCCAATTTGTATGGTATCTGCCAGCGCACAGCAGATAAACTCAATGCGATCGGGGACTCATTTGGCGTGGGAAAACGATACACGGATTTTGATGAACTGCTGCAAGACCCTGAGATTGACGCCGTACACATCAACACCCCTATTCCGGACCATGCGCCGCAATCCATCAAGGCGTTAAAAGCCGGCAAGCATGTTGCCTGCACCGTACCCATGGCAACGACGGTCGAGGAGTGCCAGGAAATTACGCGCCTCAGCCGGGAAACCGGTAAAAAATACATGATGATGGAAACCGTCGTTTACAGCCGCGAGTTTTTGTTTGTCAAAGAATTGTATCAGAAAGGGGAACTGGGAAAAATCCAGTTTCTGCAGGCAAGCCACCAACAGGATATGGACGGATGGCCGAATTACTGGCCGGGGTTGCCGCCCATGCACTATGCCACCCATTGCGTGGGCCCCTGCCTGGCACTGACCGATGCCATCGCAGAATATGTGTCCTGTTTCGGCTCCGGGACAATCAGGAAAGAGCTGATTCCGGAGTATAATTCTCCATTTGCGGTCGAAACCACCCATATTAAACTGAAAGATTCCGATCTGTGTGCCCGGGTGTATCGCTCCCTGTTTGATACTTCCCGTCAATACCGCGAAAGTTTTGATGTCTACGGCACTAAAAAAGCCTATGAGTGGCCGCTCATCGAGGGTGAAGATCCGGTCATTCATACGGCTAAAAAGCCAGAGTCGGAAATTCCCGAGCGCGTCAAAGTGCCGGATTATGCCCACCTGCTGCCGGAACCGATCCGGATGTTCACAACCAAAGGCGTTTACGACCTGGATGATCAACAGCACCTATCCTTCACCCAGGGTGCCGGACACGGCGGGTCACATCCGCACCTGGCCCATGAATTTGTGATGAGCCTGGTTGAGGACCGTGAGCCCTTCCCCAATGCCGCCCAGTCGGCAAACTGGACAAGTGTCGGTATTTTAGCCCACGAATCGGCCCTAAAGGGTGGAGAAATCATAAGGCTGCCCGAGTTTTGATAAACGAATTTTTAATTCAAATCATATCTGAAATTAAGCATCTTTTCTCAATTATATATCTATTTCCAAATTTCAACTAATGGGAGTTAAAAATGAATGAATTTTTCCCCGATATTCAGCAGGCAATACCATTTGAAGGACCTGATTCGAAAAATCCTTTAGCCTTTAAGTATTACAATCCGCAGCAAGTTGTCGGCCAAAAAACCATGAAAGACCACCTGCGGTTTTCGGTCGCTTACTGGCACACCTTCAAAGCAAGCGGTATGGATCCTTTCGGCGCCCCGACTTTTTTCCGGCCCTGGATTAAAGCCGAAAGCCCGCTGGAACAGGCTAAGGTTACCGTGCATGCGGCCTTTGAATTTGCACAGAAATTAGGCGCCCCATTTTACTGCTTTCATGACCGCGACCTGGCGCCAGAAGGCCAAACCTTTGCAGAATCCTGCAAAAATTTAGAGACAATGGTCGCAATCGCCAAGCAACTGCAGGCGGAGACCGGAATCAAGCTGCTTTGGGGAACGGCCAATCTTTTCGGACATCCGCGCTATGCCCACGGCGCCGCCTCCAATCCGGATGCTCATGTTTTTGCCTATGCTGCGGCTCAAGTAAAGCATGCGATTGCCGCGACAAAAGAACTCGGCGGCGTCAATTATGTTTTCTGGGGCGGGCGGGAAGGTTATGAAACTTTGCTCAACACCGACATGCAGCGCGAGCAGGAACAAATGGCGCGCTTTTTTCACATGGCGGTTGACTATGCCAGGCAAATTGGATTTGACGGCCAGTTCCTGATCGAACCAAAACCAAAAGAACCGACCAAGCATCAGTATGATTTCGATGCCGCAACCATCCTCAATTTTCTGCGCACTTACGATCTGTTCGACAAATTCAAACTTAACATTGAAGCCAACCATGCAACCCTCGCCGGCCATACTTTTGAGCATGATCTGACGGTCGCATCGATCAACGGCAAATTGGGCAGCATCGATGCCAATGTCGGCGACCCACTTCTGGGATGGGATACCGACCAGTTTCCCACAGATCCGGCCATGTGCACGTTGGCTATGTTGGTCGTGCTGAAACAGGGAGGCATCGGAAAAGGCGGGCTGAATTTTGACGCTAAACCGCGCAGAGGGTCATTTGATGAGATCGATTTATTTTACGCCCATGTCAGCGGAATGGACACTTTTGCCCGCGGCCTGATGGCCGCCCATCAAATTCTAGCAGACGGGGTTCTGGATGATTTCATCAAGGAGCGCTATGCCAGTTACACTGACGGAATTGGAAAACGGATAATGAACGGTCAGGAAACCTTTGAATCCCTGGAGCAATATGTGTTGCAGCAAGGCGATCCGGCCTTCAAGAGCGGGCGGCAGGAGATGCTGGAAAGTATACTGCATTCATATGTATAGAGGGGCAAAGAAGATGGGAAGGTGAGAAGCCTGGAAGCTGGGATGTTGGGAAACCTGGAAGGTCAGAGACTGGGAAGTTGAGAAGAAAAAGGCTCAGAGGGTGAGAAGTTAAGACGGTGAGAAACGAAGAAGCTGGAAATCGGGGAAGCTGGGAAGCATAAAGGAGTTTAGATCAAATATCCCTATTTCGCCTCCGAGCATCCTGGCCTCCCAGCCTCCCTGCTTCCTACCTTCCTATCTTCCTTCCCATCCTCCGATCTAACCGGCCTCCCAGCCACCTGCCTTTGAGCACCCCCCAAATTGTGTATAGGAGAAAGGTAAAACCATGTCGCAAGACCAATTATTCATCGGAATCGACAGCGGAACCCAGGGCACAAAGGGCATCGTTTTCAGTAGGGAAAAAGGCCGGATCCTGGCTGAAGCCTATGCCGATCATCAGCTTATCGAAAATATAGGTGGGCGGCGCGAGCAGGAACCCGGATGGTGGATTGAGGCCTGTTCCACCGTCATCGGGCGATTGCTGAAAAAAAATAATGTGTCCAGGGATATGATTTGCGCCATTGGGGTCTCCGGCCAACAACACGGAATGGTTCCGCTTGACGTACGCGGTGAAGTAATCCGCCCGGCAAAGCTGTGGTGTGACACGGAAACATCACCCCAATGCGATCAAATTACCGCACGTATCGGAAGCTCTCAAAAAGTTATCGAATTAATCGGCAATTCAGTTGCGGCCGGCTTTACCGCATCCAAACTTCTTTGGCTAAAGCAACATGAGCCGCAAAATTATGAACGGCTTGCAACAGTTCTTTTGCCCCACGATTATATCAACTATTGGCTGACGGGGGAGAAGAAAACGGAGTACGGGGATGCTTCCGGCACGGCCTATTTTGATGTCAAAACCCGCACCTGGTCGGATGTGCTGCTGAATGCTATTGATGATTCGGGTAAGCTGCAAAATTGTCTACCGGACTTGATACCATCCGACGCTCCGGTAGGAACCATCAAAACAGAAACTGCCAAGCAGTTTCAGCTCAAATCGGACATACTGGTTTCTTCGGGCGGGGGTGACAATATGATGGCAGCCATCGGTACCGGTAATGTGGTCCCCGGTATTGTAACCACCAGTCTGGGCACCTCCGGCACCATCTATTCCTTTAGCGCTAAACCGGTAATCGATCCGAACGGCGAGTTGGCTGCTTTTTGCTCCAGCAGTGACGGTTGGCTGCCGCTGGTGTGCACGATGAACGTGACGGTTTCGACGGAATTGATTAGGGACTTGCTGGGGCGGAGCTTGGCCGATCTTCATCAGCTGGCATTCTCTGCACCGCCGGGTGCGGAGGGCATTCTTTTGCTTCCCTATTTTAATGGCGAAAGAACGCCGGCCCTGCCAAATGGAAAGGCCGGCTTTTTCGGATTAACGAGCACAAATTTTAATGCCTCCAATATTGCCAGATCTTCCATGGAGGGGGCCACCCTGGGTTTGCGCTACGGCCTTAATGTTTTAAAGCAACAGGGACTCATCCCGACCGAAATACGCCTGGTCGGCGGGGGCGCCAAGAGTCCGCTCTGGCGCCAAATTGTGGCTGACGTGTTCGACTGCCCGGTCGTCTGTCCGGAATCTTCGGAAGCCGGTGCAGTGGGAGCCGCCCTGCAGGCAATGTGGTGTTATATCCGTCAAAAGGAAGGTGACGTCTCAATCGGTGAGCTTACGGATCGATATATTGCCCTGGATGAATCCACCCGTGCCGTGCCGGATACATCAATAGCAGCAAAATATGCAGAGATTTATCAGAAGTACCTGAAGTTAAACGACGTTATGAGGCCTATGTTTTAAGGAGCTTGAAATAAATGAAATCGATAGAATTCCTCAAATATTCAATATTCATTTGATAATAGTCATTCTTTTTAGATCACCGGTCTCACCCGATCAAGCGGGGACTTGTATAATTCCTGCAGCACAAGACTGGCAGCACCGCGTGCCCAATCCGTATCCTGCCACTTTTGAATGACGATTTGAAGGGTCGCATACATCTCAGGAGTCGTATGCCTCTTGATCATTTTGTGCATGGGTTCAAACAGAAGCGCTCCTGCTCTGACACCTTCGCCGGCAATAATGATCTTTTCCGGATTAAAAATCTGAGCCAAACCGGCAATACCCAGTCCAAGAATTTCACCGCCGCGTTTAAATATTTTACGCAGGGCAGGTTCGCCCTTCTTGGCAATAACGGTAACCTTTTCGATGGTCAGAGAAGAGATGTTCTTACACTGCCACTGCCCTGACTTGCAGGCGTCAATGGCCGATTCCAGGACACTGTAATCGGCGACATAGGCCTCAATACATCCACGCTTGCCGCAACGACATGAGGCCCCGCCGGGTTTGATAACCATATGCCCGAATTCGGCGCCGATCCCTTTGACGCCTCGATATATCTGCCCATTGACCACAATGCCCATGCCGACACCATGCTCAACCGTGACCACAATAAAATTATCAACCCCTCTTCCCTCGCCAAACCATTGTTGTGCCAGTGTCACGGTATTGGCATCATTTTCAATATAGGTCTGGATGTTAAAGCGTTTCTGGATCAGATCCCTCAGAGTCGTATTGCCTTTCCTGTATAGGGGAGACCAGTAGGTGATCCCCTTTTCGCCGCTGACAAGGCCGGGAATGCCGATGCCGATGCCGGAAATCTTTCTCATATTTATCAAGGCTTCGGAAACACAGTGGCGAATGCCTTCTTCAATCAAGTCCGCGACAAATTCAACGGACCTTTTGCCGATGCGCACCGGCAGGATCAGAGAGCTTAAAACATCGGCCTGGATATTGGTGACGGCGAAACTGACCTGGAAGGCGGAAAGCTTTATACCGACGACATGGGCAGCCGTCGGGTTTAACGCCAGCAGTACCCGCCGCCTTCCCCGAGAGGAAGAAGTTTTGGTTTCTTTTTCAACGATTATTTTTTCTTTTAGCAGGCGAGCTGTGATATTTGTAACGGCGGCCCGGCTTTGGCCGGTTACTTCTGCAATTTCAACCCGTGAAATCAGACCGGCTCTGCGGATCGTATTCAATATATTGAACTGGTTGATCGTCTTTGTGAACTCACGATTTGAAACTTCCATGGATGACTTATGACCTTTTTAATTCCATCATTAAATTAATTCGTTTCTTTAACCGAATTTCCGTTTTCAGCGGCGTCAATTCAAAACAGCCTATTTTATACCGAAAAATCTAATAACATTGGTAAAATTGGTAGGGCCTTGTTAATATCAAAATCATCTTGACAAAAATTTGGCTTTGATGCAAGTTAAATCGAAGTCAATTGGTTCACTGGATGAATTAAAAAATATCTTTTTCAACCATTGAAAGGAGAGGCTATGCAACTCGATCGAAAATTAAAAATGGGAATGGTCGGCGGCGGCAGAGACGCCTTTATCGGTGCCGTGCATCGCAATGCCGCATTAATGGACGGAAAGGTTGAATTTATGGCCGGTGCTTTATCTTCAGATCCAGAAAAAGCAAAAGCATCCGCCCGGGACCTCTTAATCAGTGAAGAGAGATCTTATAGCACCTGGCAGGAGATGCTTGATCAGGAATCGAAACGGCCTGAGGGCGACCGCATTGATTTTGTCTCCATCGTCACCCCCAATTTTATGCATTTCCCGATTGCAAAGGGATTTGCCGAAGCCGGCATTAACGTCATCTGCGATAAGCCCATGACCTACACTTTACAGGAAGCCAAAGACTTGGTTGAGATTGTCAATAATTCCGATGTCATCTTTGCGCTTACGCATAATTACACCGGCTATCCGATGGTCAAGCAGGCCCGCCACATGGTTCGCGGCGGTGAACTCGGCGATATTCTAAAAATCGTAGTCGAATATCCCCAGGGGTGGCTCATGACGGCCCTTGAAGAGGAAGGACAGAAGCAGGCTTCCTGGCGCACCGATCCCAAGCGCTCGGGGGTTTCCAACTGTATTGGTGACATTGGGTCCCATTGTGAAAATTTGGCACACTATATTACCGGTCTGGAAATAACAGAAATGTGTGCCGACTTGAAAAGTATCCTGAATCGACCTCTGGACAACGACGGCAATATATTGCTTCACTATGAAAAAGAAGCCTGTGGAATATTGTACGCCTCCCAATTCTCGGCCGGTGAAGAAAACAATTTAAGGATTCGAATTTACGGCACCAAGGGTGCCCTGGAGTGGCACCAGGAAGAGCCGAACTACTTGTGGTTCAGGACCAACGAAGAGCCTGCCCAACTCTACCGCAGAGGAAATGACTATTTATGCGATGCCGCCCAGCGAGCTACCCGCCTGCCGGCAGGACATCCGGAGGCATTTATTGAAGCCTTTGCCAATATCTATGCCAACGCCACCGATGCGATACGCGCGAAAATCCTTGACCAAGATCCGGACGAATTAGTATTGGATTTTCCCAAGGTGATTGACGGCGCCAGAGGTTTGGCATTTATCGAATCCGCTGTTGAAAGCAGCCAAAGCGATCAGAAGTGGTATCCGATGAAAGCCTTTAGATAAAAAAATGAATATCGTTGGAGGACATAACATATCCGATTGAATTTGTGTGCAGCTTGGATGCTACAGAAACACAATAAACAATTTAAGGAGGAAAAATCATGGCAAGACCTGTGACCTTATTTACCGGACAATGGGCTGATTTGCCCCTGACGGAACTTGCTAAAAAAACCAGCGGCTGGGGCTATGACGGTTTGGAACTGGCCTGCTGGGGTGATCATTTTGATCCGGCCAAAGGCGCAACGGACCCGGCTTACTGTGAACAACAACAAAACATTCTTAAAGAAAACAATTTAAGTGTGTATGCAATCTCCCATCATTTGGCAGGCCAGTTGGTCTGCGATTTAAACAATGATGCCAGATCCGACGGATTCGCACCAAATGATTGTGCCGGCGATCCTGATAAAAAAAGGGCCTGGGCGGTTGAAACCATGAAACAAACCGCGATTGCCGCCAAAAATATGGGCTTAAAAGTCGTCAACGGGTTTACCGGGTCGTCCATCTGGCATCTGATTTATTCATTTCCGCCGGTTAGCGAGGAACAGGTCGAGGACGGATTTAAGTTTTTTGCCGATATGTGGCACCCCATCCTGGACGTGTTCGACGAAAACGGCGTGAAATTTGCGCTGGAAGTTCATCCCACTGAAATTGCCTTTGACAGTGTATCTGCGGAGCGGACTCTGGAGGCTATCGGTCGCAGAGAGGCTTTCGGTTTCAATTTTGATCCGAGTCACCTGGAATGGCAGGGCGTTGATCCGGCTAAATTCATCAGAACCTTTCCGGACAGGATCTATCATGTTCATATGAAAGATGCAGCGGTTACCCTTGATGGAACCTCGGGCATCCTCGGCAGTTACTTAAATTTCGGTCAACCGGGACGTGGCTGGGATTTTCGATCTCTCGGCCGAGGGCAGGTTGATTTTGAAGAAATTATTCGGGCGCTGAACGAAATTAAATACCAAGGCCCCCTGTCGGTGGAATGGGAAGATGCCGCCATGGATCGTGAAGCCGGCGCAGAAGAAGCAGCCGCTTTCGTCAAAGATGTGGATTTTACACCTTCCGGACGTATGTTTGACGAAGCCTTTTCGACCGAGTGATTCATAGGGTAACGACGGTAATAAGTTGAGCGAGGGAGTGAATCCAAAAGCTCCCTGCTCAATTCGCATGTACATTTAAAACCGGTCAACCTGCTTTCGCAAGCTTTCCCATGATAGAATTCTTATTTCTAATCGTATCCGGATCACAAGTCGCGAGTATGGAGCGGTCCCTGTGAAGCCGCATGGGTGGACCGCGCACGGCCCTTATTTTTAAGGGTGCATCGAGCTTACCCCCCAATGTTGCATAAACAACATGGCAAAAGTCCGCTAATGGTTTGTTACTATAACCGATATTATAGTGAAAGCACCATTTTCTGGATATCCCCTTTTGTGAATTCAAAGGATCTGATCGATTTTGCCAAGTTGTCTACCCTTCGGGAAAGCCGGAGGACTCCAGATCCTGTGTTGTCAAGGATTTGCGGTAACCGACTACAACTTCACCCTTGACGCCCCCGCTTTGCGGGATGAAGCTTCTAATTTTATTTTGCTAAGGGACTCCTCTTGGCTCTGAAGCCCTCCGGCTTTTGCAACGTTAAGGTTACCCTTAATTTTAGAGCGCATCACGCCCCAATCCGGTCATCTCCTGATTATCGAGTTGTCGGATGATTCTGCATGGGTTCCCGGACGCGAATACATCTGCGGGAATATCGCGGGTGACCACACTACCGGCACCAATGACGGATCGAGATCCAATACGCACACTTGGACAAATGATTGCCCCACCACCTATCCATACATCAGAGCCGACTTTTACAGGGCGTGCAAACTCGCGCCAGGTGCGCCTTTCTGGAGCGCTCATGGGGTGAGTGGCTGTGTAGACCTGCACCGCCGGACCGAATAGGACGTTGCTGCCTATGAGGACAGGCGCTGGGTCTAGGATGACGCAGTTGAAATTAAAGAATACCTTACTTCCAAGAGTGATATTAAAGCCATAGTCACAGTAAAAGGGAGGTTCGATCCAGACAGCCTCACCGGCACCACCGAATAATTCCCGAGTAATACTTTCGCGCAACTCCTGCTCATGGTCATGCGTCTCGTTGAGCGCTTTGCATAGGTCCCGCGCCCGCCGCCGCTCAAAAGTAAGCTGAGAATCCGTAGCGTCATACATTTCGCCAGCGAGCATTTTCTCTTTCTCAGTTACCATACGATTCTCTCTGGTGTGTCCGGGGCTCAATTACAGATCTAGTCAATCAGCTTGGAAAACTGGCTGTGACACATCAACTGTCGTGGGATTGCGTGAAAATTGGACATGGATCTAATTCAGGGATTTAGGAATTGAAAATTCTATCCAATTTAATTTATTGATTTTATCCTTTAATCCCTAAATCCCCAAAATCCCTCAATTGGGCGCTAACATAATTCGAGTATCACACGGATTTGAGGGCTGTCAACCGTTGAGATTCATAGCAGAACACAACTTGGTTAAAAAAATCCTTATGGTTCATTGTGAATAATCAAGTTGAGAAATTATTGAAACCAAAACATTAAAAAACCTTGTATTCTATCAACAACTCTCCAAGCAGGAATGTTCAATTCACGAGATCGAAAGATTCACTGATTCTGCAGTTCCGGAACAAAATTGGAGAATGCAAAATGAATTGACATTCGGTAAAATATATCTTAATGAAGCCGACTTCGTAAAATAATCTTATGTCGCGTCAGGCATTTAACAGGGTGAATTGGAGCCTCAAAAATGTACGATCGCAGCCAAACTTTCAGCGCTGAAGAGTTAAACAAAATTCACGACGCGTCAATCGATCTGCTCGAAACTGTCGGCGTTCAATTTGACGACGATAAGGCCGTGGACCTTTTTAAATCAAATGGATTCAAAGTCGATGGTAAAACCGTTTTTTTCACCGAAAAGAAAATTCGAGGCGCCTTGGATACAGCCCCATCAAAATTCAAACTGTTTGCCAGAGATCCTGTAAAAAGCGTTGCCATCGGAGGAGATGATTTCGCCCTGGCTCCAGGATACGGCGCTTCGTTTATTACCTCAAATGATGGTCTGCAGCGGCAAGCAACACTGACCGACTATCATAAATTTTGTCAGCTGGTGCAAACTTCTAAAGTGATCAATGTGAACGGTTTCCTGATGGTATCACCGTCGGATATACCGGTTGACACCGCTCATTTGGAAATGCTCTATGCGAACATCATTTATTGCGATAAACCCTTTATGGGAAGTCCTCTATCCCGAGAAGCAGCACGTGATTGCATCAATATGCTCGGCATCGTCTGGGGCGGCTTGGAAAAACTCAAAAAGATGTCGGTGACGGCATCATTGATCACGCCCCTTTCGCCCTTCCGCTATACAGCCGAAATGGCCGGCTCTATCATGGAGCTGGCACGCTATAATCAGGCCTGTATTTTTGGCGCATTACTTATGGCCGGCGCGTCCGGCCCGATGAGCCTGGCCGGGTTGCTTGTTCAGCAGAATGCTGAAATTTTGGCCGGTGTTACCTTAACCCAGCTGGTAAATCCAGGGGCACCGGTCATCGTCGGCGGCACCTCCGCGGTAATGGATATGCGCACCGGATGTCTGTCCATGGGTTCTCCGGAAGTCTCCAGATTAACATCCGCCTCCATTCAAATGGCTAAATTTTATAATTTACCGGCCCGTGCCGGCTGTTCGAATACGGATGCCCATTTGGCGGATGCTCAGGCCGGTTTCGAATCGGCCTTAACTCTGATGACGGCTATTCGCAATGGAACGAATTTTGTTTTGCATGCAGCCGGTATCCTGGGGTCATACAGTGCCATGAGTTTTGAGAAGTTTATTATGGATGAAGAATTATGCCGTATGGTAATCGAAATTTTAAAGCCGATAACAATCACTGAGGAATCCATTGATACCAACTTCATCAAGGAGGTGGGCATCGGTGGTGACTACCTGACACAGACCAAAACCCTGGAACAATGCCGAACCGCTTTTTTTCTGCCAAATCTGGTTAACCGCAAAGGGTATAGCGGCTGGCAGATAGACGGCCAAAAACGCATCGATGAAAAAGCTGCTGAAGTTCTCGACGACCGGTTGTCGAGCTGCATAAAGCCGGATATCGATCCGCAGATCGAGAAAGATCTGCGGGCTTACATTCAAAAAGCATCGCGGGCCTTGTGAACTTAGCGCCCTGCTGGCAGACCATGTATCAGATAACAGGGCCTGGTTATAAAAACAACTCTAACCTTCAATTTGGATTTCGTCCGTTTCTTCTGCTCTATCGCAAACCATTCCGATCAATTTTGTTCATATTGCAAAGGCTATGATTTATAAAAAATTGTCGTTGACTTTATTTGGACGAACATAATAACGTTAATCCCCACATCGACAAGCGTTCAATTTATGAATAAATCGGAGCCTTGCCTATTAACCCCACATAACCAGATTGGAGGTGTTGTATGCTAAAAAAACTTGTAATGGTGACAGTTGTTTTTAGTTTGATTTTGGGACTGACGGCGGCACCGGCTTCAGCCAAGTGGCCCCGCAAGGCCATTCAGATTATGGTCCCCTGGCCGGCCGGAAACGATCCTTCGACCATGGTGGCCACGGCCATGGCGCCTCATATGTCCGAGGAGCTGGGGGTGCCGGTGAAAGTCGTCAACAAGCCCGGCGGCGGAGCGGTCCTGGCCACTAACGAACTGGCCAAGAGCCGCCCCGACGGCCACATGCTGGGACTCATTTCCATCGGCCCCATGATTACCCAGGTCATCCGCGGCAAAACTCCTTACAAGAACCAGGACCTGAGGCCGCTGGGACTGATCTGGTCTTCCCCCTTTACCCTGACCTGCAGGGCCGACGCCCCTTACAACAATCTCAAAGAGCTTGCCGAGTACGGTAAGAACCATGAACTCAGACTGGCACACTGGGGTCTGGGTGCAGTCCCGACCCTGATTGCCATGAATGTCGCCAAAATAGGTGGCTTTAAATGGAAGGAAACGGCATACAAGAAGCTGAATCCGCTGCTGGTGGTCAAGGGTGATGCCGATGTGATTACCTTTTCCACGCCCGGCGTCAGGGATTATGTGGAAGCGGGTAAACTCAAGATTCTGGCCTGTATGCTGCCGAATCGGCTGCCCCAGTATCCCGATGTGGCCACCGTCAAGGAACAGGGCTTCGGGGTCGGCTATTCGATTTGGTTCGGCGCTTTTGTGCCGGCTCAGACGCCTGACGATATCGCCACCAAGCTGAGCACCATTTTTTTCAATGTCATGGCCAAGCCTGAAATCCAGGATGTGATCAAAAAGGTGGGCGTCATCCCCCATCCCATCGGTCCGCCCCAGGCCAGAGCTCAGATGGACAGTGAACTGGAAGCCTTCGGCACCATTATGAAGGAGCTTGGAATTATCAAGTAGTTATAAAATCCGCAAAGCGGCTTTTATATTGTCATGTTGTTTATGCAACACTGGGGTGGAGAAATTCGTGAACCAAGAGCCGAAAAAAGCGCAAAGTCGTACCCATGATCTGTTTAGCGCCTTTTTAGGAGTGTTTGCAGCCTTTGCGCTCATCACTTCGCCCTGGAACGTTGACACCGAAGGCCCCGACCCCTTTTATAAGGGCCCACTCATCTTTCCCGTCATGGTGTTGGCGATGATGATCCTTGCCTCCCTGCCGGCCTGTATGCGGCTTTTATCGCCACCGGCGGACAGCACCTGGCGGTTGGACGGCGAGGGCTATCCCAAAAAAACCTTGGTTGTGCTAGGGCTGTTAATCGCCACGTTGATCGGTTTAAATCTGATCGGGCTGGAGGTTTCAGCCTGGTTATTCCTGAGCATAAGCCTCTATTGCCTGGGGCATCGCGGGGTTTTGAAGCTGATTGTTTTGCCCCTGGTAATCACCGGTCTGCTTTTTTTGGTATTTAAACACTTTCTGGGAGTTTTTTTTCCCACCCCTTTGATTGTGGAGTGGATATGGGAGTAACCTGTGTGGGATAACCTGATCAGTGGTGCCGTTGCGGCATTGACCTTGGCCAATATCGGAATCCTTGTTTTTGGAACCTTCGTCGGGATTGTCGTGGGCATCCTGCCCGGTATCGGTCCCATGGTGGGCATGGTGGTGTTGTTGCCCTTTACATTTGCCATGCCCCCGGATGTGGCCCTTTCCATGCTGCTCGGCGTATTTTGCGGCGGCTATTTCGGTGGGGCGGTTCCGGCCATTTTAATGCGCACGCCCGGTGTGCCGTCATCTCTGATCACCAGCTTTGACGGATTTCCGCTGACCCAGAAGGGTGAAGCCCAGACCGCACTTTCGGCGGCACTTCTCGGCTCTTTCGGGGGCGGCATCATCAGTGTCGTCATTCTGATCTTTCTGGCCCCCTTGCTGGCCCATGTGGCGGCCAATTTCGGCCCGCCGGAGTATTTCGCAGCCGGGCTTTTCGGCGTGACGCTGGTGGTGATGGCGAATCGAGATCAGTTGATGCGCGGAATCCTGCTTCTGGGCCTGGGGCTCTGGTTCGCCACCGTCGGTATCGACGGCGCAACCCTGTCACCGCGATTTAACTTCGGAACCCTTTCACTGCAAAACGGCCTGCACATCGTACCTGTCTGCCTGGGACTTTTTGGGGTGGGTCAAACCCTGCTGTTGGTGGAACGTAAAATTCTGCTGACGGACCGGATGAATCTCACCCGCAGCACATTGGACTTTTCCAAGCTGCGGGTGACCCTGCGCTATTGGAAAACTCTGATCAGATCAGGGGTCATCGGCACCTTTGTCGGCCTCCTGCCGGGCACCGGCTCCATCCTGGCCTCTTTCATGTCCTATGAGGCGGCCAAGCGTGCTTCCAAACGTCCTCAGGATTTCGGCCAGGGCACACCTGAAGGTTGCCTGGCTGCCGAAGCCGGCAACAACGCGGTGCCGGCCGGTGCCATGATTCCGCTGCTCACCCTGGGGATACCGGGTGAAGCCCTGAGTGCAGTGCTTCTGGGGGTATTCACCATCAACGGTATTTATCCGGGTCCCCTACTTCTCATCAAAGAGCCGGTGTTGATCAACACGCTTTACGTCTCGATTTTTTTGATAAATGTGGCTGCCTTTCTGATGCTGGCGCTTTTGCTCAAACCGTTCGCCATGATCGTCAGGGTTTCAACGACCCTGTTGGCAGTCAACATCATGCTGATATCGGTTATCGGCATTTATGCAGTCAACACACGCACCTTCGATGCCGCTGTCGCCGTATTCATGGGGGTATTGGGGTATATCCTATTAAGGATGAAATGGCCGGTGGTCAATCTGGTGATGGGCGTGGTACTGGGAGAAATACTGGAAAACCGCCTGCGCGAAAGCCTGAGCATCGGTGACGGCAATCCGCTTATCTTTCTTTCGCGACCGATCTCCCTGGTGGTGATTATTTTGACCGTTCTCATCGTCGTCATACCACTTTATCAAGATCGGCGGAAAATGCGGAGACAAGTAGAAGGATCGTAAACCCCAACGATAGGCCTTTATGCGAGGTTCCGCGGTCTTATGTTAAAAAAAATACGCAATACAATAAAATCACAATAGCCAAAAGACGAATAACAAACAAATCAGAATGACTAAAATTCAAAATAATTTATTGAAATATCTTAAACGTTTTCAGATGATTAGATATCGACTATTTAAGCAATACTTTTATTAAAATGAAAATCATAAAATTGACAGAGCGAAGCCTCCCCTCCGGCCTGTAAGCCTATGAAGCCTGCGGGCTGGAAGCGGGCTCGCAGGGGTTGTAGCGCCTACGCCTCGGAGAGCGACATCCACAAATATTCAATTTTCATTCTTCAATTCGTAGTTCTCCGGATTCGGGTGCACCCTAAAGAAAAGCAATAATTGAAAGGAAACAAACATGACCTACCCCAGCGTTTATCCAACCGGGGCCACCGTCTACCTGCCGGACCAGTGCTGGAGCGGGTATACCATCTTCCAGGCCAAAGAACTCGGCGCCCTGCTGATCGACATGAACGGTCGCGAGGTGCGCCTCTGGAAAGGTTTTCACGGGTTCCCCAACAAACTTTTTCCAGACGGCCATGTGCTGGGCCATAGCGGCGAACGCAACACCAAATATGGGGTCCAGGATTATCGCGACCTGATTCAAGTGGACTGGGACGGCAACATCGTTTGGAAATTCAACGCCTATGAGTTTATTGAAGATTTCGGTGACGAGCCCCAGTGGATGGCCCGTGTCCATCATGACTACCAGCGCGCGGGCAATCCGGTCGGTTATTACGCTCCCGGCATGGCCCCGGCCATAGAGGGCGGCAACACGCTTTTGCTGGGCCACAAGAATCTGACCTGCAAGGATATTTCCGACAAACCCCTGTTGGATGATGTTATTTACGAGGTAACCTGGGACGGTGATTTGATTTGGGAGTGGGTTTGCAGTGAACACTTTGCAGAATTCGGGTTTCGGGAAGAGGCCAAAAATATTTTAAGCCGCGATCCCAACATGCGCCCGGTCGCCGGCGGCATGGGCGACTGGATGCACCTCAATTGCATGTCCACCCTGGGTCCCAACCGCTGGCATGATGCCGGTGACGAACGCTTCCATCCCGACAATATTATCACCTGCGGCCGCGAAACCAATATCATATTCATCATCAGCAAAGAAACCGGCCGGGTGGTCTGGAAGATCGGTCCGAATTACGACGAAACCCCGCAACAGGAAAAACTGGGATGGATAATCGGTCAGCACCATGCCCACCTGATCCCCAGGGGGCTGCCGGGTGAAGGCCATATTCTGGTCTTTGACAACGGCGGCTGGGCCGGCTACGGCGCACCTAACCCGGGCAGCCCAACCGGTGCAAAGAATGCCCTGCGGGATTATTCCAGGGTGTTGGAGTTTGATCCCGTATCCCTTAAAATCATCTGGCAGTATTCGCCTGCCGAAGCCGGCCTGGTCCACCCGACGGACAGCAATCGGTTTTACAGCCCCTTTATCAGCAGCGCCCAGCGTCTGCCCAACGGCAACACCTTAATTACCGAAGGCAGTGGCGGTCGCATCATTGAGGTCACTGCCGATCACCGGATTGTCTGGGAGTATATCAGCCCATATTGGGGCAAGCATTTTAAAATGAACATGGTGTACCGGGCCTACCGGGTACCCTATGAATGGGTCCCACAGCTGGATCAGCCTCGCGAAACTGCCCTTGAGCCCATCAATGTGACCACCTTTCGGGTACCGGGGGCCGCAGCAGGCGGTGCCGAAGCCGAGGTTGCCGTTGAAGGCACCCTGCCCTACCAGTCGTCTTCGGCGTTGTGCGTGGTATCCGACACCGATGGGGTGGAGTGATTGGCAGAAAGCATAGTGCAGAGAGCATGGGGCATAGTGCATGGAGCATGGGGCATATAGAAGAATGCGGAAGTCGGAATGGGAATGCGGAAAAAAAACTTCTGGGTGCGGATATGAATGTTGATTAGTTGACAAGGTTGATTAAGTTAATAGCGATTCCAAAAATCCAAAATCTGCAATCTAAAATCCCAAATTATGAACAATTACTCCATAAGAATAAAACCAGGATGACTTTGTAAAAGCGGATTAAGCATTTTTTCACTACTCCAACAAGGAGCCACCAATGTCAATTACCCTCTTCACTGCAACCGGTTGTGTGCGCTGCCGGATGGTCCGGCAGTTTTTAAAAGAGCGCGGCCTGACTTACCGGGACCACGATGCCCTGGGTGAAGGCAAAGAGGCCTTTCGCTCCTTTTATCAAGCCAACCGTCAAAAGATATACCGCGGTGCGGATGGTATTGAGTTTCCCCTTTATTGCGATGGTGACGTCATCCGACAGGGATTGCCCGGCGTGATTGCACATCTGGTCGCGGGGCCGTCTCTCAACGGGTTCTTTACCCATGGCCGCAAGCCTGGCCAGTGGATAGACGGCATCGATGTATCCGGCGGCGACCCTGCCTATGGCGAGGAATTTCTGGAAGTCTTAATTTACTTGAAAAAACAAGACTTCAAGATACAGATCGATACCAACGGTTTGAATGCCGACTTGCTGGCGTCTGTGATCGACCATAAACTGGCCGACTGCGTCATCATGGAGGTGAAAGGATCTCTTGATCTGTACGGTTTAATTTTGCAGCAGCCGGTCGACTCGGCGGAAATAGAAAAAAGTATCATTTTGGTTTCAAAATTGAGTGAGTACCGTTTTATTACCATCATCGCACCGATTGTGAGGCAACCGGGTGATCCCCCGGAAGTCAGCTATATCACTCCGGAGGAAGTCGCTCAAGCAGCGAAACTGATTAAGACGGCGACCGGCGATAACCGACAGCCATACGGGTTAAGGCTATTTGATCCCAAAACTTCAGACGACGAAGGCTTGCGAACATGTGAAGCGTTAAACCAAAGTACGCTTTTTAAATACCGCACCCAGGCCCGCAAACATCAATTTAAAACAGAGATAATGAAGGATTAGACCCTTATCAGGTTTTATCTGACAACATGTTGTAAGAAAATGAAGCCTTCAGGTTTCTGTGTTCAAGTATCAGTAATAAAAATTTCAAATTACGAATACCAAACAAATCACAATGCCTAAATTCAAAATTCCAAACAATTGACTTTTGATCATATTTAAGATTTGGATATTGTAATTTGGAATTTATTTGTAATTTGGTGCTTGTAGTTTGTTTTTTCCGGTTTATCCGGATTTTCGACCCCTGCCGAATCGAATGGTTGCAAAATGAAGGAGGTAGGAAGAATGGCAAGGGAACCCAAACCGGATTTCGCAATTCCGTTAAAATCATTGTAGGAGGTGCACCGGTCACCCGGGCGTTTGCCGATCAAATCGGTGCGGACGGCTACGGCTATGATTCAGCGGGCGCCGCTCAAAAGTGTAAAGAATTGGTTTCAGCGTAACTCTGAAATTCCGCGTCCGGATTTGAAACGCTCAATTTGGGAATTAATATATTTTTTTTATTTTGCCTTCTTTGCCGCCCTCTTTTTAACAGTTGTTTTTTTGCCCCGGTTGTCTTGGATTCGGAACTGCCACCCTCCAGTTCAAGCGGTCTGCGGAACCTTGTATGCTTGGCACCCTTGCCTGAATTGGGTTTATTGTGTTGGTTTTTTTGCGAATTGATTATTCCCCTCAGGAAACTTTAAGATTAATTTTTCCAGCATTGCTGCCCTTTCCTGAGGTGATAGGCTGCGACTGAAACGCTCATATTTATCATGCAGAGATTCATCCACTGCGACGCGTTTCCAAAAATTAATAAGAGCTTGCGGGGAATATTGGGTGCGGGAAATAATTATAAGAGCAATGCCTGCGGCCTCACGTTCCTGTTCTTCGCTGTATTCACGGTCTAAAGGATCAAGATCCGCGACTTCAACATAAGCCCACTTCATCCAGCCGTGACCGCTTATCGCAATCGCTCCCTGGCTTGCCACCATAATACCAAGGGATGTTGCCAACTCCACGACGTTGAATAGCACATCAGATGCGATCGTGAACTCTACGGGATCGGTTTGATGCGTCAGGGTATGCGACAGTTCAGCGGCCAGCAGACCGGCGAGTTCATCGTCATTTTCAACAGCATCTAATACTCCCGACCACACAAAAATGTAATTCCCGTGCACCGCGCGAATGTCCACTATTTCCGGCCCGTTCAACAGATTAATATGCCAAGGAAGATGGTCGACTTCAGCTGCTTTTGTGATTAGATCAAAAACCTCAACCAGCTTATCACCCTTTTGATTATCGGAATTGAGATCGTAGTCTGCGTGAAGCTCTTGAAACAAAGCTTTGCCAAATTCTTCAGCGCTTGGGCTTGGGACATCCAACTTTGGAATTGTGCCAGGCTGAACAGGAACACGTTTGACGGTACAGGCGCTAATCGTAAATAAAAAAACGGCCAACGAGAAGGATGCAAGACATAATCGAATTTTATTATTCTTGAAGTTGTTTGAAGTCATGTAAATCTGATTTGTTTGTAATTCACACAATCCGGAACCTATTTTTCCCTCAATTTAAATGGAAATCAGAGCCATAAACCAGCTCAATTCTTCTCATTGGCAGCATTGTGCAATCTATAGGGGAAATCATCCTTTTTTTCAACTGCTTTCGTCAGCTTCGCCATTATTTTGTACAAAGCCTTAACTTCTTTTTGCAGCGCTTTCAGCTCCTGTTTAACTGTCATCTGCATCTCCTTCCTATTTAATTCGGCTATTTTTCTGTTTGCCGGTAATTGCTTGATTCTGTATTCCAGTTTAAGTGCCTCGCTTTTTGTCATCTCGGGACTCACGCCAACCGACGCGACGGGTCGGCGCGACCTGGTATACTTGGCTCCCTTGCCGGAATTGTGTTCGATTAACCGGCGCTTTAAATCATTGCTGATACCGCAGTACAAAGATCTGTCAGAACATCGAACCAAATAAACGACCCATTTTTTATTATTCATCTGTCAGATTATTGGCTTTTTACGATCGTTGCATAATTAAAATGCTAGTACAAAAAGTTCGGTCGTTCATCTATTAAACTATTTTTCCCATCTGTCAAAGCTTTTGTGTTTTTTTGAACCGGCCAACAAGATTTTTCGACAAAAGACAACAAGGTTTGAAAAAGGACACATAAAAGAGTATCCTGACCTCTCTTTTTCATTACTTAAATTAGCGGAGGAATTGGTGAAACGAAAAGGCAGCAGCATAATCTTTATAAATGATGAAGGACAAATTCTGTTGTTCTTGAGGGATAACAAACCCGATCTGCCATACCCAAATATGTGGGATATTCCCGGGGGGCATGTTGAAGCAGGTGAGAGCCCTGGAAAGTGTATTATGCGGGAGATGAAAGAGGAAATGGACCTGGTCCTGGATAAATTTGATTTGTTTTCGAAAATTGAATTTGAAGACCGTATCGAATACACATTTTGGGCAAGGGCTGATTTAAATATTGCTGAAATCGAACTTACTGAAGGGCAGAAATTGAAATGGTTCACAAGAGATGAAGCGAAACAGACGCATTTGGCATATGGGTTTAATGAAATCGTAGAGAAGTTTTACAGCGAAGCCCCGTTTTTGAGATGAAAATGAAAAGAAACGATTTTCACCACAGACGCTACAATATAGCCCGCAGGGAGACAAAATTTTTCCCCGTATTCCCATTTTGCCTCTCCTTGGAACAAGGGTCACGAGCCCGCCAGCTTTTTGCCGAGAATCTCGGCCCGCTCCATAAGTTCTGCATTTGATTTGATTTCGCCCGGTGCATCCGCACTGCCGTATACCATACCGATGATTTTGGCACCGACAAAATTAAAAGCGTCCTGGAACGTGCGCAGGGCATTGACGCAACCCGAATTAAAAGAATCAGTGTCGCCATAGCTCATGGCAATGCCGATTCGTTTATCGGCAAATGCGTATTCGAGTGTTTTATTGGTATAGGCAGGAAAAGCAAAACACCTGTCCATAAACAATTTGGCCTGGGCCGACATCGTGAACCAATACACTGGACTGGCAATTACCCAGGTATTATACTCCAGAAGTTTGGGGTAAACTGTCTGCATTTCATCATCAATCGCACACCCTTTACTGTCCTTTTTCTGGCAGGCATAACAGGCTTGGCAAGGTGAAATATCCATACCATGCAAGCGTAACATCTCGACTTTGGCCCCTTCCGACTCTGCCCCGCTGATGATCTCATTCGCCAGGGTGGCACTATTGCCTTTTTTTCGCGGGCTGCAAAACAACACCAGAATTTTTTTTTGCTCATTTTTTTCTGTCACAGGACATCCTTTCGCCGTTCTAAATTGTTTATATTACCAAGGTTGTGGTTTTCTAAAAAGCTATGCTCAGGCGGTTAGGGCTGGATTTTCACCCTGGCTCTTACTACCTTTTAGCGGCAACTTTTTTTTTAATCCTATCTTATTTCTAAAAATATAACTTCCCCGCTCACTTTTATGCTATCTTATAACTGATTGAAATCCCCGGCCTGCTGGTAGTGTCAATGGTGCTATCAAGCTCACCGCCTTTGGTATTAAGGCTTGATATGATGCAATTCCAAACCCACGGCAGTCCATTCTTTGAAGCCTTTCCAATATTCAGGTGTTTTTGGGGCAGCATCATTCGACATTGGTATTAAGTCCAGATAGGGCTGATATTCTTTCATGCCTTTCAAATGAATTCCCAAAAAAGCCGTTATGAAATGCTGATTGATATTGTTGCATCGCCGGTTATCCCAGGCGGGTTCCTGATAATGCATATATTCGCGAAAGTGCTTGTCGGCGATTGGCGGTGGCGGATTGACAGCCACTTCATGTATACCGTTTTGATAAACCAACATGTAGCGGTCTGAATTAGCGGCATTTTCAAAGATAAATTTTACACCGCTGTAGACTGCGGTTCGATCCTGGTTACCGACAATAAACAAAGATGGGACCTTGATGCCTTTAAGTCCCTCGGTATCCCAAGTATCCCCATCCGGGCCTTTCAAATAAGGTGCCCCCACCCCCCAAGGTGCAAATGCTATAATTGCCCGTATGCGGCCATCTAATAAATTCTTGTAGTCAGAATTGCCGGCCTGAAGCCTCTCTAGTCTTATGTCCAGGCACCCATTCATTGACTTTGGCTGTTTTGCTGATACCTGCTCCGGCAGCAATGAGCGCACCGTATCCCCCCATTGAATACCCTATGACCGCGGTTTTATCAACATTGACAGCACCAGCTAAAAAGCTTTCAGACATGTAGTTCAGCACAAAATTTATATCAAGCGCACGGTTGAGGAGGGTGCTGGAAAGGGCAACTTTATCAGCATGGGTGGATTCAGTGTGATCAATTGCCACTACCACGTAGCCCTTTGAAGCTAAATTTTCAGTCAAATATGTCAACAGTACTCGTGAACCGGGGTAGCCGTGGGAGACAATCACCAAAGGATAGGCACGCTCTCCGAGGTTTGGTTTTGCATTCCTTAATGCACGGCCGGCAAACTCAAATGGTATTATCGGCCGATCGGGGTCCTCTGGGCCATTGCCCAATACATCTTGATAGGTCGTAACCTCAGGGGTATGGCCGGGACGGATGGCCGGGTACCAAACCTCAAGCGTCAAAGGACGATCATATCTGGGATCAGAGTTTTCTTCGCTGTACTTTAAAATATCAATTTGGTTTGGATTGATAATCTCCAGAGTACGTACGCCGACATTGAAAGATCCCCTGGATGCAAGCTCAGGTGCATCGGGGCGTGCGTCACCATAAAAAAAGTTATCTGGGTGAGGGAACCCACGAAGTTTGCTCAGGGGTTGTTTTGAATCCGAATTTGTTTGTGAGCTGCTTTGAGCACTTACCAATAAACATGTGGAACATAATAAAACAGACGCGGTAAATAGTGAAAAAAGTTTTCTTTTCAAAATATCCCCTTTCTTTTTTTACTGACTGTTAACCAAGGTATTCATACCCCAGGAGCTGTTTGGTTTCGATCAGCGCTAAAAAATAACAGTACAGATATCGTGGACTATGCCGCGAAAGTCAAGTAAATCTTAATTTTTATTCTTATCTTTGCGGATAGAACCGGATATAAACAGAAGATTCAGCATTTCCGCCGGTGCCAGATTCGACATCTCTTTTCCTTTGGAAATATTGTGACCGAGATATTCATCCGGGGAGCTGTGATTTTCATATTTTACTCCAATCCCATACTTTCACATTGCCAATCGGGCCGACATGGGATAAGAGGTGAATTCTAAGGGTAATATCAATGAAACCAATAATTCAATGAATTGTAATATATTCTATGGGTTGATGAAACGGGCATAGAAATTCGAGGTCGATTTGATGAGGTTGTTCTTTTCAAACGCTACGGATGATATCGCAAGAGACGCGCAATGCTTGCCGTAAGCTTGGCGTTGATCGCTTGTTTGAACTGGGGAATTTCAGGATTTCTAGCCGCGACAAAAAGTCGAGTCATGCCGGTGTTGACGCTCCTCGTCTTTTCAAGCATGGCGGGTGTTGGAATGTTTCTCATTAGCGCAGTGTTACGGGGCGTGCAGTTGCCCAGAGACCCGCACCTCCTGTATGCCGTATTGGGTGGCGCTGTCGGGTGTGGCGGACTTTATTGCTTCTACCGCGGTCTTGCCGTAGGGGCCATATCGATTGTAGTTCCGGTAAGCGCGTTGTGCGTGATGATACCTGTACTTACCGGTCTCGCTCTTGGTGAGGTTCTTCGGCCTCTGCAGGGGCTTGGCATGGTGGCCGCGGTGGGTGGCGGCGTGATAGTCTCGCTGGAAAGAAACACCGGCATAAATAAAAAACGCTTCGCCGCTGGAATTTTACCCGCTTTAGGTGCCGCTTTGGGGTTCGGCGCCTTTTTTGTCGTCATGGATCTGGCTGGTGCCGTCGATCCCTTATGGGCCGCGATGGTGTCACGATTATCTTTTTTCTTGTTGCTTTTACCGGCTATTTTATTAAAACGCCCCTGCTTAAAGATCAAGACCACCCACCTGCCGGCTGTTTTCGCCATCGGTATCTTGGACGGTACCGCCGCCCTTGCATACACAGCCGCAACTACGAAAGGCCTCTTGAGCCTGGTCTCCGTCATCAGCTCTCTCTATCCCGCCGTATCAGTGATTTTGGCTGCTTTCATTTTGAAAGAACGACTTCAAGGCCTACAATTTTTCGGTGTGGTGCTGGCTATCGTGGGAGTCGCCCTAATCTCAGCCGGCTGACTTGATGCGGATCTTTAACCGTTAAAACCCAGGCGGTTTGCCTTTTTCCGAACATATTTATCCACCGGCGATCTTAGCCTTAAATCCCCAACTCTTTAATCCAGTAACCAAAGTGTTTCTATGATCACCTTGTATTATGATTACGCCATCTTTCACCGATCCACCCGTTCCACAACGGCGCTTTAATTGAGCAGCAAGACTTTTTAATTCATCTGAATCATAAAGTTCTACGTAATTATACCTTGAAACATATAAAAATTCTTAGTATCGTAAATCATTCTTTGCCAAATATGATGGAAACTCACGTATACGCAGCCAAGGCATCAGGAACTAATCTATAGCAGGGCTGAATCGACGAAGAAGCAAAAGGAGGAATCATGATTGCAACCGCGGAGCGGTATACCAAAAAGAAAACAAAAATCTTGGAATACACCATGAGTTATGTAAATGAAGGAGACGGTGATCCGATTGTCCTGCTTCATGGCAATCCCACGTCTTCTTATCTGTGGCGCAATATCACACCCCATCTAACCGATTTGGGCAGATGTGTTGTCCCCGATCTAATCGGAATGGGAGACTCAGATGAAATGGACGTTTACCGCCGTCCTTTTCTCAATTCGGGCGAGGATCGACGCCCGACCCTAACCTGGCCACGCCAGATTCCCATCGAAGGCGAACCAAAAGAGGTCGTAGAGATTGTAACAAAATATGGTGAATGGCTCTCCAAATCCGACATACCCAAATTATTTATTAATGCCGAACCAGGAGCAATTTTGGTGGGCAGGGCGCGTGAGTTCTGCAGGACATGGCCCAATCAGGAAGAAGCTACGGTTTTAGGCAAACACTTCATCCAAGAGGATCCCCCGGACGAAATTGGTCAGTCGATCGCACAGTTCATTCGTAAGACAAATCAATGAAAAATGACACGAATTTTTTTATACCGTTTTCAGTCTATCATAAAGTATTCCGAAACTTACCAGTTTTTTAAGGACGTCCGCCGGCAATTCGGATATTGGCGCCGGCTACGAATCCGGCATTATCAGACAATAGCCAGAAAATGCCTTCAGCAACCTCTCTTGCTTCTCCGAGACGACCCATCGGCACCTTACCGGTATTGGCCAAAGCGAGTTCTGCGCTTACCATATCCGTACGGGTCAAGCCGGGGGAGACGTTATTTACCCGAATGCCTTCACCTGCCACTTCTTGTGAGAGCCCTATCATCAGGCTGTTAAGACCACCCTTAGATACCGCATAGATTACGTTACTCCCAGGATTACCTATATGGGCTGATCCAGACGAGACGTTGACTATGGCACCACCTTTACCTCCGTAGCGCGTAGACATCCGTCGCACCGCTTCGCGGCTGCAAAGCATCGGACCAAGTACGTTGGTATGCAGAACCGACATGATATCTGCTTCATCAAGTTCGTCTACCCGACCTTTGCGGCCACTGACACCGGCATTGTTTACCAACGCGTCTAAAATCCCCAATTCACGGTCAATGGTCTCGAACATGGTAACAACCTCAGCTTCAACACCAACATTGGCGCGTACCACAACGGATCGGCCACCCTGTCGTTGAACGGCATCGGCCACTCTCTCTGCAGCAGTTATGTCAGTGCAAAAATTAATGGCGACGTCGTATCCATTTGCTGCCAGCAATTGGCAGGTAGCGGCTCCAATACCACGTGAGCCACCGGTAACCAGAGCAATTTTTCCCATGGCCTAACCCCCCGTCTGTTTCGATGTTGATTGGTCCTTTTACATATTCAGATTTCATTTATATATTAAAATGTTTCTTCAATTTCTTTTCATTATGGACTATGGGGCACGGTCATGATTTTATGCATACCTTGAAGAAAAAAGAAGAGATATGCATTTTTTGATTTAAAGAATCCTGCTCAACGAATCCATGGGTCGCAAGTTCAAATCCTGCCTGGCGCACCATGAAAATCAAGGGGTTACGGTATTTTTACCGTGACCTTTTTTATTTGACACACCCTTTAATGGGCGACCCCTAGCATACGGTCGATCCGTAGTTAGCAGTTTTCTTCTTCGATGCACCTCACCCATTCCGGGGTTAGACTGGGACAGTCGCCTGAACAGATTTCGTCGATAAGAGCATCGGCTTTTTTGTAAGCCGACGGAACGTAATTATACCAGCGAAGGCTCGGCAAAAGGTTCTTCCTGTCTTCGGCAGACAGCTCGTGCCCGAGGTGCCAGGCCTGGATGGCCGAACGGTCCGTATCGCTGAACTGTTTTTCATAGCGGGCTAGGGCCTGAGTCAGCAGCGTGCGAATGTCATCCTCGCTGTCCAGGGCGTTTGCCAGCCGCAACGCAATGCGCACCCGGACTTGCTCAAGAAAACGCGCGATGGCCGCCGAATTCTCCAGGGCGATGTCTGGATCATCCACAACAGCCACCAAGCCGTCCATGGAGTTGAGCGCCCGGGCGCAATCGTTGGAACCGGTCCTATCGATGGCAAGATTACAGCCGGTGCTCGACTGCGATAAGGTATCTCCGATGCCGTACCACCAGAGCAGGTACTCTCGAGCCGCATAAATAGCCTTGTCGCGTTTATTCGACAGCTGAGTTGGATCTGTTTCTGCGAACACAACGCGGGCAAGTGCTTTCTGATCCGCACTGAGCAGAACGATCGCCTCGCGTATACGCAATGCATTATTGGTCCTTGTCATCTCCGGATGTTCTGCAATGAACTGCTCGATCCGCTCGACTTGCTCCTGCCAGTTATCCAGAAGTTTTTCGGGGTCCGCGGGCAGGCTGCCATCCGGTGCCAGGGACGCCATCGGCGATATCTCCCGTGACCTTCGTGGCGATCTCAACCCGATCGATGTTCTGTATGATTGTTTTGTTCGAATTTTCAACGATACGTTCGACCTCGGCGGTCGTTGCGCAGCCGAAGAGAAATAATACGATAAATAACCCGCAGACTGAATAGGCAAGTTTTCTCATTTTTTTCCAATCCCTTTTCGGTGTTTTCTTCTTCTTGTGCGATACTTCAGTGACTAAACGATCTGGTTGATCAATTCGTCGAATCGTTCCAAGAACCGGCTGTCATCCAAATCGAGCGTTGGTAACCGATCGTCCGCCCAGATCTGCAGCAGGCCAACCAATATCGCTGGGATCACGTCAGCACCGATTGTTCGCCCAAGTTCCCGCTTTGATTTCTCAAGACCCGCTTTTAGAACTATTTTTACCCGTTCGGCCAGGCGCTCGAGCGGGTCCAGGCCGAGCAGCACGTCTGTGCGACCGGAAAGAATCTCGAGCACACCTGTATATACTTCGAACATTGCTCCCCCGCGCAGTCCGCCCTCTGTTACGATGGTCTCGAGGATAGAATTGACCAGAAGACCGGCCAGCGGACTGTGCCGGTCGATCAGTACGATTGCGTTATGGGCCACGATCTCTGCAGTGAGATGAACAAGCTCAACAGCTTCAGCGGAATTGATGGTGCCGTCTGCCAACGCCTCTGCAAGCTGTCTGGCTGCGCGCCCGATTGATTCGCTGTAGCGTGTGCCGAGCAACTGCGGGTCTTCGGTAGCCGCTTCGAGAAAGGCAACCAGGCCGGCATTTGCCAGCATACCGATGCGCAGGTCCGGTTTTTGTGCCACCAGTTGGTCCATGAACGACTTGATTGACCGGCCAACAAGGTCTTTGCGCTGCCCCAAGAAGGCCGAATGCGCGCTAAGTACATCCAGAACTGCAGCCGATACCTGGTGAATTGTCTTGGAAGTGATCGGTCCATCCCGATGATCGAGTAGGGCTTCTAATGCGCCGGACAGCACATCAGCTGCAAGTGAGTCGTCCTGGTCGAGCACGATGGCAGGGTTTTCAGCCAGAACCTCCGCTACGGACAGAAGAATATCCTTTACCTCTTTTCGCGTCAGTTTGGCATCGTCGATCGAAACCGAAATCTTTGCAGCAACCCTGGCTACCGCCGCCGGGTAGGGGATGTCGATCAGCTCGGGTGTTTCGACGATTTTGTCGAGTACAGCGCTTGCAGTGGCCGCGGCTATGACGTCGAGTCTCGGTTTTTGCGAGTTGGCCAGCGAACGCAACAGGCTGCCGACGACTGTTTGCAGAATTTCGCTGTCGCGCACCAGTAGTTCTGGTTCCTCTGCAAGATTAATCATCACCGTTCTGACCAGCGCGTTGACGCCCTTCCGGGTGAATGCCCTATCAAGATCGGAAGCCAGCACAATGGTGGTTGATTCGAGCAGTTTTTTAAGCCACGGTTCGTCTGTGACCTCGTCCAAAAGCGCTGGCTTGAGCGCAATGGCGCCAATCGCCGCCTCGAGGGTGCTTTCGAGCACAGCACTGGAAAGCAACTCCTTGTTTCCAGCGTCAGCGAGCGTATCTATGGCACTGAGCAGCGTGGCCTGTAGCAGCGGTGATTGCCCTTCGAGGATATTGTCACCATGGGTATGTACCGAACGCAGACCTGCCCGCAGCAAATCTCCCCAGTGATCGTTGAAGAAACTGCGGAAGTCGCTTCGGTCTTCGGCAAGATCGGCGGCGCGAATGAGCACATCTGCCGCAATGTGCTCGAAATGCCCGGCTCCGGTGCCGGTCAGAAGGCCGGCTCCCTCCTCGAGAAGATTTCCGACAAGTGCCGGATAACCACGTCCGTCGACAAGATCAATGATGAAATCGTCACCGGCGGTTTCCCGTGTTTTTGATAGAGCGGACAAAAGGCTTTTCACCCACGCCTTGTCGCCCGTTAGATCGTCGGCCGCATCGATCGTGCCATTGACGGTGGTCCTCAACACGGTCCGGAGCAGGATCCTGGAACTGCCGATTGCACTCAGGTCAGCGTCAGCGAATCGCTGCAGAACCGCCGACAGGATTGGACGCGCGCGATCGTTGCGCAGCAGCAGGGCCTGATTCGCGACTGCCACATCGGCCAAAGTGTCGACCACCGTCATTGCGATCTGCCAGGGTAGCGACGCCGCTCGCAGGTCTTCTCCGGCGTTCAGGTAGAATGCTACCCGAACGATTTCATCCTCTGTAAGGCCAAGAGCGGCGCTGCGTTTTTTAAGATTTTTCAGAAGTTCCGCACTGGGGTCGTCGACCTTGAAAACCACTTTTTCGGGCAGCAATTCCTCCATGAAACCCAGCAGGGTGCGTTCGTCGGGGCTGCCAGCAAGGGCTGTCTTCAAATCCTGTAAACGCCGCACCTCAGGTTCGGGTGCGCTGTCTGGCGTCTGGTCGAGAAGCTGTTGCAATTCCCTTATCATCGCTACTTTGGCCGGCGGGATAAAGACCGGTTTTGATGGCAACGCGAGGTCGGAGCGCACGGCGGCTTCTTCAGCCCGGATTTTATCGATGCGGCCGGACAGGCGAAATGCCGCGTTGATGATCGAGATGACTGCGTTGGCTGTCGTTGCAGGAATTGCCATTGGTTGTCCTCCCTGTAAAGTATTTGGGGCTATGGGGTTGACGGCGGCGTTATCGCGGCATCGGCTGCATCGCGTGCAACCTTACCGCTTTGGTCAGCCGGTTTTGGCGGTTGGCCGATCTCATCGGCAATGGTATCATTTACCACCCTGTCGACGATTTGGCGCCGTTTTTCCGGTTTGCCGTCGGCGTTGGCGCCTGACATCCGGTTTTCCGATGAGGAAGTGGCTTTTTGCAGACCCTGGCGAAATTGTGTCAATCGTTTGACCACATCGAACCAGAACGGCGCCCCCAGCCCGATCAGCAATCCCGTGAAGACGGCAGTCATCAGCCACCTGAAAAAACCTCCGGTATCATAAACCAGGCCGGTAAGGGCTCTATTTATCGGTCCCTCGCAGCTTTCGAATACGCACTGCTTGCGGACATTCAGTTTGATAGCCTGGCAGTAACGGTCACTTGTCAACCATTTGTCGTCGTCCGAACCAAAAGGGCAGGCGGGGTAATACTGCCAGCCGATCGGTACACCCATCTCGGTCAGATTTGCAATCTGCTGGCGGGCTTGTTCGGTGATTTCTTTGATCTCTTCGAGGCTGTGGTACTTGTCGAGCTTTTTACTGGCCGCCTCGATTTCAGCAGGTTTTGCGTTGGAGTCGTTTTTGAGTTTTTTGTAGTTATCCCTGGCCTTCTCGTAGTCTGTCTGACGCTTCATTGCTTCGGCGTGGTCAGCGACAAATCTTTCTTGCTGGGCAATAACCGCGGCGGCGAGCTCTGCATCGCTCCGATATGCCTCCAGTATTCGAAGGCCGTCCAGGTTAGCCAGAAGGGCCAGAAGGATGCCGACGACGATCGAATACGCCTGTGATCGACGCTTGAACTGTGCCGAGACGGCCGAGCCGAATTCTTCATATTTTCGTGCCAGACGTTCGAGCTCCGTTTTTGTTTTTTCCCCCGCTTTCAGTGATGCTTCTTTTACGCTCTTTGCATTTGTCAGCTTCCTAATGACGTGCTCCAACGACACCTTGTCGTAGTAGATCTTCAATGGGCCGATGTTGAGGCATTGCTTTATCCGGGTCAGGATTCTCACCCAGAAACCGATTGTCCATGAGACCGAAGGGTCTTTGATGCCAAGATAGCGCAGACCTTCTTCGGGTGTGCCAATCTCTGCCAGCTTTTTGTTCAACCTTTCGCCAAGACCGCGCGCCGGATTGGTCACCACATCGCGGATAAACTGCCAGCGTTCCTCTGGCGAGAGACCGAGCCGATATTTTTGTGAATCCAGCTCTTTGTTGAGCAGCTGCAGCGCTGCCAAAAGATTCCGTTTACGCATTCGGACGGCGCGTAACAGCGCTTCCATAAGCACCGTTACGACCGTGGCCAAGGCAGCCAACGTTATGCTAAAAGCCAAGAGGACATCAAGCAGTTTCATCTCCGTTCTCCCATTTTTATTTTGTGGACGGTTATTCATAACTGCCAAAAAGATATGGGGTTGCTTTTTTAGTGCGTATCAAGCGAAAATGGTGGATAGTGGATGGGCTTCAGCTGCAACCCAACATATTGAGGCGTCAATCAAACGGAAGCAATACCCAACCTGATAATGGAAGCGGGCTTTTTTGTCAATATCGATTTTTTGACGTGGAATTGGAATTTAGGCAAATTCGGACATAGCTCACCGGTTTGCCCGGGGCTGGATTTTTTTAAAAGTGGGTTTCAATCTGATAATCAACATCGATTATGTAACTTGTCCGGCGAAGCCTCAGCTGCGAAGCCGCTTCATCCACGCTGGGCGATGAGGACTCATCATATAGGATGAAGGATTCGGTTCAAGAAACACTTATTCCCAGTTTATGCACGTTCAGCACGAACGTCCCGGTTAACGGATGAGTTAAAATAAAGTTTTCAACTTTCTGGAAGTATCGGTTCGTGCACAACGTGCATAGCTTGGAGATAAAGGTACATGCTTTGGACGCGGATGCTCAATTTCAAACTGGGCTCATCCCTTCTGTGAACCTTGAAGTTCCTTCTCAGTACGGTTTTGAATTATGGTCTTGTTAGTCTGACATGTATTGCAGTCCATTCTCTGTCTTAAAGATTCGTTCAGGCCCCCGATTAGCACGGTAAAAATGATTTTTACCGGTGTGCATTCATCTTGTTGCATCCTTTCAGGATATTCCATGCAATGTGTTCAAGGCAGTTTTTAAATTTTATATCCTTTTGCAGCCTGTTTTTTGTGCGTATGCTACGTTGTTTACAGAACTGTTTCGGTTCAAAAAAATGCTTGACATCTATGTTATACCGGATTATTTTCTATGTATAACAAAAAAACCATTTTAGCAGGAGAATAATTATGGGCACCGGTACAAAAGAAACCATCAAAATGAAAGTGTTCCCTAAGGGTCAAGTGGTCATCCCTGTTTCATTGAGGAAAAAATACCAGATTGATATTGGTGACCAGATTGACGTGATATCTAAATCAGATGGTATTTTATTGAAACCTCTCCCTAAAGAAAATAGGCAAACGTCTTTAACTGAACGATTATTTGGCATCTTCAGCGACTATGCAGCCGGAAAAACAAGACCAACCAAAACTGATATCGAAAAGGCAACTGAAACTGGTTTTACTGAAGGATGGAATAAATGATCGCTCTATTGGACACCAATGTTCTGATTCGATTCTTAACACATGATAAAGACACGAAATATAAAAAGCTATATATTTTCTTTGAATCGCTGGAACTCGGCGAAATGCGGGTTGAGTTGAAGTTGATGGTTTTATTCCAGGTGATATTTGTTTTACAAAGCTTTTACAAAGTTCCCAAAGAACAAATTGTCGCCGGATTAACGGATCTCCTCAAATATAAAGGAATTACTATCAAGGAGAAAAAAATTGTTCAACGCGCACTGGAACTATGGCGTGAGGAAAATGTTGAAATCGTGGACTGTTATCTAGTTGCTTGTCTGGAAAAAGACGCCCAGAACATTTTATACAGTTATGATCGGGATTTCGACAAATTCAAGATAAACCGGATAGAGCCTTAAGGATGATCGAATCCATGTTTTCATTAATCCGGCATTAAAACGCAAAATAACGACACCTTGCCTAATTAAAAACCATCGAAAATTATTAGTCCAGTCACTATTCGTTTAGCTATAACACAGGCGCTGACCTATTATTGAGTTAACAGAATTTGAAAGTGGATTGAAATTGTCAATTACAATATGATATCAAAACTTTTTAGGAGTCCCTTAAAGTTTGTATTTGTTGGAGATGGAATTTTGAAATTGAGAAGTAGGCCAAAAAATTTGCGACTTTAAACATCTAACTTTATAGGTTCAATTTTTTTCATAGTTGCTGAACCACACCCCGCTATCGCCACTTCCCATTTTTAGAACATAAACCTCACCTTTAGACCATGGGCATTCCCCCTTTTGAAAAGGGCATCTTCCTTCTTTAGAACTCACCACTATTGGAATTTCATTTACATCGCCATCCAAAATATCAACAGAAAATTCGGATATACGCTAGCGAATAGTGTAACGGATGGTTTTACAAAATAAAGTAACAAGCTTATACCCCGCTGGTAAAGTTGCTAACTTTCAATGCAGCCTGTAAGTATCGACTTAAGCATTACAGAACTTGCTATTTATATTCAGTCAGATATTTGAAATATTCGTCCCGACTCATTCCCGCCGTTCGCATATTCGATTTGATAATATCTATATCAATTTCTTTGTATTTTGGAATAACAACGGGGCGCAGGCAGCCCGGCTTCACATATGATCTGTGATCACCTTTTCCACGATCAAACACGAAACCCGCTTTTTTAAAAACACATTCTAGTGTTTTCCGATCTACAGGGGTTATACGTGGCACTGTTTTTGTCCAGCGGAATCAACTAAAAGAGGAATCGGAATGTTAAGATAATCTTCTTTTGAGGTAATAGTTTTCTTTTTAGGGGGTATTTTTGGGGCGACTCTAAAACCGCAAGATTTCAGCACGGCATCTAAAGTGCCCTTTTCCAAACAAGTGATTAGAAACAATGATAAGGCTTCAGACAAATTGTCCCTGGCTTTTTTTTTGGTCTCGCCCTGCGTAACAACATCCAAAGCCGGACATGATGCCACGTACCATTTAGCTTTTTTTACTAATTTAATGGGGAGTTTAATCCTCATTTCAACCCTCGCTCGCATTCCCAACCTCCTTTCTCAATGGACCAATAATTTATATCGGTCTTTACCTGCAGAAGTCAAGGAGGATTCTTAAAACGCATGGAATCATTCGGAAAGGATCTGGTCTCCTTAATACAGAGGAACAAAATATTGCCGTATTCTTAACCTATGGGGCCAATTATGCTTCTTTTTATTTTTAAAGTCCACTAAAGGGCTTGGCCAAGCCATATGGAATTGTCTCCGGTTCCACAACCAACATCTAAGACTTTGCAGCTTAGAATACTATTTTCGGCTATATCTTGGTCTCCTTCAAGTATTTAATAACCTCACGGTCCAAAGGAAATTGTCCTGGCCATTCATGGGTTTTTGGCTGTGTTTCCGACAGCTCCGAATTTTGTAAGACAACATTCATAATAAAGGGCGTCTGGATCTCGACTGTATTATTATCGGAAACCACATGTGAGCCGTCGAGCATGAGGGCGGCGGTACCCGAATTAATAATTAGCTTACGGTTGGTGAGTCGATCCTCCCTGTTGGGCCAACAGACGTTACGGCAAAAGCCGCATACTGTGTAATAGAACCATTTAGGATCAAAAACAGCGTGCCGGTAGTCGGCAAGGCTGCTATGAGCATCTTGCATCTGGGGGTCCGCTTTCTGCAAGCTGATGCATAACTTATCAAGTTTCCACTTGTCTTTGGGTAACGGGTGTCCCAGACGATATGGGCTCCAGTTGGACCAAGGGCCGGCAACCGCTAAACCCTCATAGCCGCTACAGCCGATCCAACAGCATGTGTTGGGACGCTTGCTGGAAATAGTTTCTGTAATACCGGCGACAGTAACTTGAACCGATTCCTTAGGCCGAATCATTTCCACGGGGCAGACCAAGCTGCACATTTTGCATCTGTCGCAAGGATGGTCTTCGTCTGGAATGGGTGTATCAGGTGTCAGGCGAGCGGAAGTAAGGACGCTACCCAACTCAACCAGCGCTCCATACTCCTTGGTTAACAAATTACCGCTCCAACCTAAGCGACCAATTCCGGCAGCGAGTGCCGCATAGCGATGAGAAAATTCGGGATGGAACTCAGTCATCTCAGTAACATTCTTGGCGTACTTTTCGGGTCTATAGTTGTTGTTGATGTCTACGTTAACAGCTTCGAATCCTTCTGATCGAAGCTGTTCAGCAATCGTATCGCCTATCGTATAAAGCTTCTGAACGACAGATTTACGGTTGTGGCAGTGAGGTCGCCATTTTTTCTTGCTGATAAAGTGCCTCACCAAATCTTTATCTAAAGATATTGCAAACGAGATAACCGAATTTGCCGTCGGGAGCAGGTAACATGGATCGGCGGAAGGCGGCCCGTCGGCCAGGATTTTTTTGGTGGTTACACCGACAATGTCGGCACCGAGGCTAATAGCCAGTAATTTAAGTTTAGATACCATGGAATCCATATTAACCTCTGTTTGAAATGATTTAATTGGCCAAGCATTGACAGAAAAACGATGTACATTGCCGGTACAGATACATATCCAACTTCCGCGAATATTACAGATATCATATTTGTTCGTGGTCAAGTCAAGTAAATCTTAATTCGAGTAACCGACTTTTATTTTTAATGCTTACACCAGTGAATGTCATAAATCTAACTTATCATATTCCTGCCGAATTAAATCTTTGTCGTAGAGTTTTTCAAGCCTGCGTATAATAAAATGACCGCGAGCCATATTTTGAAAATGATCTATGAAAATCGTATTAATCAATGCCCCACCAGCTGCCCCGATCAGAGGAATAGCCTGGGCAGCAACTTTCTCGGACACAATTATTCCAAATCGAGATGCCAAAGTGGCAATGAATTTAACAAGCGCTGGTGCGCCTTCCCTCGCCAAACCTTTTTCCGCAATATATGTAGTCGCATCAGAGATTGTTCGAGCTAAAGCAGATCTAACGATAAAATAGCCGGTTTCCGTTCCGTCATCACTTTTTGATGGACCTCCCAAGGCGAATACTTCTAAACAGGCGATTTTTGTTTCCAATAATCTAATCTGTTCGCCTTCACTCCGTGCTATATCTGCTATGGAACGGAGCATAATGGTTGTGGTCACAGGAAGTTCGATTGTTAATGCTGGAAGACCAAAAGATCCGCCCCCAGCTCCTGTTGCAAACACGAGAATTTTATGAGTCTTTTCAGAAGCAGCTGTTCTCGTTCTATCATTCATTGTTTGAATGGCAAAATTAAGCGCTTTTTCAAGTGATTTTTCTGTGACCCCTTGGACAATGCCCTTCCATTTTGCAGGCAGGTGCTCAAAACCTTTCTCTATAGGGGTCCCCAATAAATTAGATATTTTGGCTGCTAAGCTCGGGTTTTCAAGTAGAGTTTTCGCATATCTGAGATCATCGAAATCATCTTTAGCTATACTCATGATATTTCTCTTGTGTGGTTCTTCTTAATTATAAATTACCCCTGCTTTTTCCTTGTTATCGTGTCTTGTCCCACGCTAAATTAGCAGTATAATCCCATGTAATTTTATCGGTAAAGCAGTTGGGATGAGGGCGTAATCTGAGACCCAAACAAATGTACATTAAGGGACGGGTATTGATATATTGATTGACATAAATGAATTTTGTGGCTGTTTAAACAGACATGCCACGAAAAGCCAGAATTGATGCAGCGGGTGCGCTGCACCATATCATAGTTCGCGGAATCGAACGCCGGAAAATCTTTTGGGACGATGCAGATCGCGATTCCTTTGTAAAGCGGCTGGGGCAGGTGTTGGCTGAGACGCAGACCGATTGTTTTGCATGGGCATTGATTCCAAATCACGCTCACCTATTGCTGCGTACGGGTCTTACGCCGATCAGCGGGGTCATGAGAAGGCTTTTGACGGGATATGCCGTTGAATTCAATCGGCGTCACCGGCGTCATGGCCATGTTTTTCAGAACCGATACAAGTCGATTCTTTGCCAGGAGGATCCTTATTTAAAGGAGTTGGTCCGTTATATTCACCTGAATCCATTGCGTGCCAAACTTGTGGCGGACTATACGAGTTTGATTGGTTGGAGGCGGTTTAATCCGCAGCCTTGGCGGATGGGCGGCCGCCAAAGTCATGCGTGGTGGCAAAGACCGAATTAAAGGAGATGAACGAATACTGGGTGACGGTGATTTTGTGAAAGAGGTTTTAGAAAGCTGCCGGCAACAGTTGGAGCGGCGCTACCAATATCTGGCCCGGGGTCATGATTTTAATTGGCTGGTGGGTCAAGTGGCAACCCTATTGAGCTTAGATCAAGAAATCGTAACGCGTCGGGGGAGGTACCCGGATACGGTTGAAGCCCGCAGCGTGCTATGCTATTGGGCAGCACGAGAACGGGGTATCAGCACCTTGGAGCTTTCCAAAAGGCTTGGCATCTTACAACCCACGGCCAGCCAATCAGTAAAACGGGGCGAAAAGATTGTTAAAGAAAAGGAACTCAAGCTTATAGGATGACTTATGCCAGTATATCAATACCCCTCCCCTATTTCCCCTCGTCTGCGGTTGCCTGAGCGAAGTTCGCCCAGGGAATGCTGATCAAGCCGCGAAAAGAACCTCACCATTTCGAGCAAAGTCGACTGCAAAGGAATCTTCATTATCCCACTCATCCTGGGTTAGCGCTATCGCTTCGATAGGAGCAAAGATTTCATAAATGACGTCGGATAGGATATCGATGCGTTCCCAATAGCTCTTGTATTTGAAGTCATCTGATATGACCACAATATCAATATCGCTGCCCTCCCGATTCGAATCAGACGCATAAGAACCATACAAAATAACCTTTCGCAGCCTGATTCCACGAGCCTCGATTTCCTTGTGAAATCGAGTTAAAATTTTTATAACTGCTGTTTTATCCATGTTACAAGTTCCCTGCCCTTGGATAGAATATCTTTAACAACCTCCCTACTATAGATCCTCTGAAGGTTGGTGAGGCTTTCCGGATAGCGTGTAGGAATACTGGCCTCATTGAGTTTCACGATAAACTTGCCAGGTTCCCTGGGCGGTTTGATTCCGATTTCGTTAATCAGATAGATCAGGTTATGCGATTTGGGCGGTATTTCCCGTCGTTTTTCATAATAAAGGCCTTTTAGTGTTTTTTCGACTGCGAGGTGGCACATAAAAACGGCATAGATAAAGCGGCCGCCTTCATACATATAGAGCGCCGTGTCCATGTCATAATCGGATTGTCTTAGCCACTCTTCGGTTCGCTTTTCCATCTCGTTTGTATCATACCAGAGAATTTGAAAGAAATCCAATGACATAAAAAAAATAAGGAATTGATAAGATTTAATTAGCGTCTTGACAACTTAAACGGAACGGACGTGAGACCAAAAAAAGGGGTATAACGCCTCGTTGAAACAAAAAAATGACCGGATGATATCAACTGGGAAAGGGGTCTACTCCACATCAAGCGGGCAATCAACCCACTATGAAAATTGAAAAATCATGATCGGCGAGGCGAAAAACAGATACAGACGTCGGACAACCCGTTTGATCCCGGTCAAGTGAGGCGGCTTGGGAGAGCAGAAAAAGAGGACAAATGGGGACAGGTACTTTTTTTTTGACACATTAGAAATTCCATGGAATACATGGGTAAACATTTCCAAATTGAGGAGTTAACGATGCCAAGAACTCAGCGATTGAAAATAAATGATGAAACGGCTGTTTATCACGTGATGTCCAGGTCTGCTCTGGATGGCTTTCCATTGGGAGATATTGAAAAGGATTTCATGTTGGACCTGATTAAAAAATACTCTAAATTGTATCTGGTTGAAATTTTAGGGCTTTGTCTGATGGGAAACCACTTCCACCTTCTGGTGAAAATGTTTCCCGAATACAAGTTTACTGATGAAGACGTAAAGAAGCGCTATGAAAGCTTTTATGGTGATGATCGTGCGTTTGCATATGGCCAGGTTCCATCTTTGCGCGAAAAATTAACAAACCTTTCTGAATTTGTCCGTGAAATTATGGTGAGCTTTGCCAGGTATTACAACCGGCGGCATAACCGACGTGGCTATTTCTGGGGAGACCGGTTTAAGAGCGTCATCGTTGAGAATGGAGAAACCTTGATCAACTGCTTGGCATATATCGATTTAAATCCATTACGTGCCGGCCTCGTTGATCGGCCGGAGGAATATCGCTGGAATTCACTGGGCTACCATATGCAGACCGGCAATAAAGACAGTTTTTTATCTCTTGATTTTGGCCTCAAGGAATTCGGCCTACTGGATGCCGAAGAAAGGCTGAAGGGTTATCGACGATATGTTTATGAAGCCGGTGCGGTGGACCGCTCTGAGATCGGCAAGCGCAAAGTTATTAAACGGGCAGTAGTGGAAAAAGAGCGAAAAAAAGATTTTAAAATCAGCAGAGTCGACCGCTTTCTATACAGAACACGCTATTTTTCGGATTCGGGAATCATCGGCACGAAAGAGTTCGTTTCCATCAATTACAAGCGGTTTAAAGGTATTTTTATGTCGAAACGAGAAAAGGTACCCAAACCTGTGGCCGGTTTGGATGGGGTTTATTCGTTGAAGAGGCTGACAGAGTAATAATGCCATCAGGAACTATCGAAAATGTATAGTTATATTTATCAGAAATCCAAGACCATATCGAGTAATAAAAATCGAATAATAAAATTTTGGACTCCCCCAGTTTGAGCACCACAATGCGGCCTCAATTGGTGTAACTTTATTCACATTAGCATTTATATGTTCCGTGTTTTGGTTTGTATTATTTAAATTGTTTTGTTATCTTTATTCAGTTTGTCTAATTCCAGAAAATTGTGAGAGGCGCTTGGCCATGAAACGCTCAGAAATCTTGCTCATTCTAGAGCATTACAAAAAAAACTATCATGAAAGATACCGCTTTAGCAAAATAGGAATATTTGGTTCTGCTGCAAGAGAAACCGCAGCGAGAGAAAGCGATATTGATATCGTTATTGAACAAAGTGAACCGGATCTGTTCCTCTTGGGATCCATTAAAACCGATCTGGAAAATGAACTTGACTGCAAGGTGGATATCATTCGGATTCGTAAAGGGATGAATGCCTTTTTAAAAGAAAGAATCGAACGGGAGGCGATATATGTATGACAGGGATCTTGCAAAAGAAATCCTGTCTCAAATTCTTAAAGCTTTGGACACTGTTATCTATCGGTTCGCCCCGGTTAAATCTTTGGCCGATCTAACCGATTCACCTTACGGGATGGAAAAACTTGATGCAATATGTATGCAATTAATAGCGATCGGTGAAGGTCTAAAAAATTTAGATAAAATCACCAATAATTCTCTCTTGCACAAATATCCGGAAATCAACTGGAAAGGTGCAAAGACCATGAGAGATATCATCAGCCATCACTATTTTGAAATTGATGCCGAAATTATTTTCGAAGTTTGTCAAAACAAAATAAAACCGCTTCGTGATACTATCAAAAAGATTCTTGATAGTCTTTGAAAAAGCCCATCTGCTATATCCATTTTCCTTGTGTGGAATTGCTCCTAATTCTGTCAGTATCTGTCTAAACGAAAAAAGGGCAACCAAGCAAGGTCACCCCTCTATTAAATTTTAATGGTGCGCCAGGCAGGATTTGAACCTGCGGCCTACGGATTCGTAGTCCGGCGCTCTATCCGGGCTGAGCTACTGGCGCATGGAAAAATGATTTGAAATTCGAGTGGAACATAAGCTAAAGTGAATTGGTTGTCAATGGATTTGTTGATTTTGGCTTTTAACTCGATGCTGGATGTTCGATACTTGATGCTCGATACTGGATACTCGATGCTCGATTCTGGGTGAAGATTACAAAAAGGCACAAGGTTCAGGACGCAGGGATCACGGTTAATTAAATGTTATGACTGATACCCATGAAAAATTCATGGAACTTGCCCTTAACGAGGCGAAAAAGGCTGGACAAATCGGTGAAGTTCCAGTAGGTGCCGTACTCGTTTCTGAAAAGGGTGGAATTTTGTCGACCGCTCACAATCAAACCATCAAACTTGCCGATCCGACCGCCCATGCTGAAATTCTGGTCCTGCGTAAAGCGGCGTTTGAAATTAACAACTACAGATTGCTAAATACAACGCTGTATGTTACCGTCGAGCCGTGCATTATGTGTATGGGGGCCATAGTGCACGCCAGGCTTTCACGGGTTGTTTTTGGTGCAATGGATCCCAAATGGGGAGCGGCAGGATCGTTGTATAATTACGCGGCAGATGACCGGCTGAATCACCGTATTGAAATCACAACCGGCGTGTGTGCGGAAGACTGCCGCAAACTGATGCAGGATTTTTTTCGCGCCAAACGCGATTACTGATAAGTTTATTATTGTTAGACATGGATTCACCGCCCGCTTCGCTCAAGTCGAAAAAATCGCAGAGGAACTTTTCTTTAACTTTTAAAATATTTAAAATCGAATGGTTATCCCGTCTTTGCGGGGGCTCTCCCCCGCCTAGTAGGGATGCCCGATCGAATCATACGATTAAATGGGCGGCCTTCGGAAAACAAAAAAGCAATTAATCCTTTGGGTTCTTTGCGCCTTTGCGGTAAATAAAAATATCTTTTATAAATTCCAGATATTTATCTAACTACACAGCGTGGAAAATTTTGAATTACTTAGAGATTTCCGAATTTTCCTTGGGGATGGAATAAAGGAAATTTTGTGTAAAAAGGAGGAAACATTGTGGCAAATGTCATAATCGTCGGAACCCAATGGGGGGACGAAGGCAAGGGTAAAATTGTTGATCTGCTGGCTGAAAACGCTGATATGGTCGTTCGGTTTCAAGGTGGCAACAACGCCGGGCATACCATGGTGGTGGGTGGGGAACAATTTATCTGTCACCTGATTCCATCCGGAATTTTACAGAACAAAACCTGCATTATCGGCAATGGTGTCGTGGTCGACCCGGACGTTTTGCTGAAAGAAATCGATGCCTTGAGCACCAGAGGGGTCGATGTGAGTTCCCAAAGACTCAAGATCTGCGAAAAGGCCCATGTCATTATGCCCTACCACCGGCAGGTCGACCATGCCCGGGAACAGTTTAAAGGGGATAAAAAAATCGGGACCACCGGGCGTGGCATCGGTCCGGCCTATGAGGACAAAGCCACCCGCAGGGGGATACGATTCGTGGATTTGCTGGACCCGGAGGTTTTCGTTGAAAAGGTGGAAACCATATTGGATGAAAAAAATTTCTATCTTAAAAATTATCTTTCTTCCGAAACCCTGGACGCTCAGGAAATCATCGAGGAATATCAAGCCTATGCCCAACGGCTGACACCGCATGTAACCAATATTTCAGTTATAATTAACGACGCGATTAAAACCGGCCGGCAAGTCCTGTTTGAAGGCGCCCAGGGGACTCATCTGGACATTGACCACGGGACCTACCCCTTTGTCACCTCTTCCAATACCCTGGCCGGCAACGCCTGCTGCGGCGCCGGGGTCGGCCCTAAAAAAATCGATGCGGTTATCGGTATCGTCAAAGCTTACACCACCCGGGTCGGTCAGGGCCCTTTCACAGCTGAATTGTTTGATGATATCGGTGACGCCATCCAGAAAAAAGGGGCCGAATTCGGTGCCACCACCGGAAGAAGGCGCCGCTGTGGTTGGCTGGATACCGTCATCCTGCGAAATGCAGTCCGTCTCAACGGGCTTACCGGCCTGGCCATTACCAAGCTTGACGTGCTCGATGGTCTGGAATATTTGAAAATCTGCACAGGATATGAATACCGGGGCGAATTGTTAGAACATTTCCCGGCAAGCCTCAAGGTTTTGGCGGAATGCAAACCGGTATTTGAAACCCTGCCGGGGTGGCCGGAAGATATTTCCGGTATAAAGAAACTGGATGATTTTCCCGTAAACGTCAGAAATTATCTCGATCGTATCGCCGAACTCACGCAAACACCGATAGACATCATATCCATCGGGGCGGACAGAGAACAGACGATTGTGCTAATAAATCCTTTTATATAAGCGCCCGGTTCTCTAAAAATGCCACTATTTTATTCGGATACATTTTTAATTGACAAGATGGCAGAAAAAGAATAAACAAGGCAACCTAAGTCGGGACGTGGCTCAGTCTGGTAGAGCACAGCGTTCGGGACGCTGGGGTCGCTGGTTCAAATCCAGCCGTCCCGACCAATTTCCCGTGGTTCTCTCATCCTGCTGTAACAATTGTAACACTGATATCTTTCGCCGCGTCCATCAGCCTTTTGGTTTGTTTCATCTTTAAAACACCATGACATCACCACAAAAGTATCAACGACAAACGTATTTTCCATTTACCGCCTGCCTTCTCCGATCATTTCACGAATCGGAAGCCCCGCTAATTTATTCTTTTCCCTGAATCTACGCAGTTCTGTTATGATGGATCCGGTATCAATATTTTTGAGAATCCCCCAAACCCGCAAGAGGAAACGTCATGACCGGTAAAGAGAGAATTCTGACGGCATTGGATATCGAGGAACCCGATCGCGTTCCGCTTTATATTCACGGGATTAATGAAGCGCCGATTATCGGTATCGGAAAACATCTTACCGATGGCTTGCCGGAGCCCAAACAATTCCATGACATGGATGATTCCGAGAAGATGAAGCTGGTGGACACCCTCTTTATGATACATGAAGGGTTCGGGGTCGACGGTTTCACTTCCTTTGAGATCGGTCATGAAACCGAGCTCGATGACAGTCGGGTACAAGATGACTGGGGAATTGTGTATATTCGTAATCCTCACGGCCTGCCGGTCGCTAAAGGCCATCCGGTCAAAGATGCGCGGGATCTCACCCATTTTGAAGCGCCCGAGCCGGCCCGTGAGCATCTTTTGCTGCTTGATATGGCCAGGGATCGGTTCAAGGGAAATGTGGCACTTTTCTGGTTGATGCGAGGCACATTTGTCCGCAGCTGGCGACTGGTCGGCATGGAAAACCTGATGCTCAAGTTTTATGATGATCCTGATTTTGTTCATCAGGTTGCCGCTATGGTAACGGAATATAATCTGAAACAGCTTGATCTTCTGGCAGAAGCCGGTCTTGACGTTCTGGTGGTCGAAGACGATGTTGCCACAACCCATGCCCCGATGATGTCCCCGCAGCATTTCAAGACATTTATTAACCCTTATAATAGAAAACTTGTCGATCGCGCCAGTGAGTTGGGCCTTCGGGTGGTTCGCCACAGCGACGGCAATCTATGGTCTTTGCTGGATGATCTGCTCGCATCGGGATACGACGGCCTCAATCCCCTGGAACCGCACGCCGGCATGGCGCTTAATAAAGTCAAGGCTTACTGCGGGGATAGAATATGTTTGCTGGGTAATATCGATTGCATTGAGCTTCTGCCGGACGGCACCCCGCAGCAAGTCGATTCCGCTGTGAAACAGGCGATTGAAGATGCGGCTGACGGCGGAGGGCTGATTATTTGTTCTTCCAATTCACTCCACCCGGGGGTCAATCCGGACAACTGCATCGCCATGTTTGAAGCAACAAAAAAATATGGATCATATCATGGATCATACCACTGACCGAGACCCGGGCGCTGTCGACTCATCGGCCTACTATGCTTTTGCGCTCCTGTTCCTGCTGTACATGTTCGATTATATCGATCGGCTGGTCATCGTCTCTCTTTTCCCTTTTCTTAAGCGGGACTGGGGTCTGACGGATGCTCAATGCGGACTGCTGGTGTCTGCGGTATACTGGTCTATCCTGATTTTTTCATTACCCGTATCTGTGCTCATTGATCGCTGGAGCAGAAAAAAAAGTATCGGATTGATGGCGCTCTTCTGGGGAGCGGCAAGCCTCGGGTGTGCATTTACCCGCAATTTTTCGCAGCTGTTTTGCGCGCGAACCGCCATCGGCATTGGAGAAGCCGGCTATGCGCCCGGCGGTACCGCGATGATATCCGCCATGTTTCCCCAACAAAGCCGTGCCAGGATGCTGGGTATCTGGAATGCATCGATTCCATTGGGCAGTGCGCTGGGGATTGTTTTGGGCGGCTTTATCGCCGAGCATTTCGGTTGGCGGCATGCATTTGGCATCGTGGCGTTGCCGGGAATGATTGCGGCCTTGTTTTTCTTTTACGTGAAAGACTATCAAACCATAGCGCTGGTGCATACCAAAAAGGAAGAAAGCGGTCAAAGCCGGATTCAAATGAAGCTGATCGATATTATCAGACAATTCACGCATAACAGAACTCTGGTATTCAACAATCTTGCATTTGCCGCCAATGCATTTGTGACCACTTCCCTGCTGACCTGGCTGCCGACGTATTATCACCGCATCGAAATGCTGCCGATGGACAAGGCCGCAACCAAGGGAGGGAGCATCATGTTGCTGGCGCTCATCGGCGCACCCTTAGGCGGGTTTTTAGCAGATAAGTGGCTGAAGAGAAGAAAAAATGCCCGATCGCTTTTTCCCGCCCTTTCTTCTTTAGTCACCTCTGTTGCCCTTCTGGCGGCGTTTGTAATTCTACCGGGCCATGTTCAATACGCGATATTGCTCTTTAGCGGTATCACCGCAATTGCTTTCGTCCCGGCCGCGGTTGCGGTAACCCAGGACGTGGTCCATCCCGGCCTGCGGGCCGTTTCCTTGAGTTTGTGCGTAATTATCCAGCATCTTTTAGGAAGCGCTTTGGGCCCACCTGTAATCGGAATTTTATCTGACACTTATGGTCTTGAGACCGCTTTAAAATTTTTGCCCTGCTTTACTTTTGTAGGTTCGATATTATTCTTTGCGGCATCCTTTTTTTATAAACATGATTTTGAAAAAGTGGAAAAAGTAGCAATTATAATTGATCGAAGAGATCCTCGGTTAGCTCCGCCGGCTTCCGAACGGCCGTCCTCAACCCATAACGCACCACCGCGAAAAACAAGGCATGGAATATGACCTATTGCCCAAACAGCGACGAAAACTGGAAAACTCTTTCGTCGCAGGAAGCCGGATTCGACCAGGCCCGCGGCGCCCGAATCCAGTTATGCCGCCGTCGGCGCCGGCACCAGCATTATATGGATTGACCCGCACAACGATCTGGTCCTCGTGGCACGCTGGATCAACCAGGAAAAAGTCACCGGTCTGATCGGTCATTTCGTCGGTGCGCTCGCGTGAATAAATTGGCTGGCAAATTTGTTATCCCATTGTTTGTCCTTTTCATCTGCGTTCTCCTTACTCTATAACATCCCAACCAGCCCCTCCAAAGCCAGGATATAACCATTGCAACCAAAACCGGCGATCCGGGCGGCAACGATATCGGCGATCATTGACTGGTGTCGAAACGGTTCTCGTTTGTTCATATTGGAGAGGTGAATCTCGACCAGCGGGATATCCAGCATGGCAAGCGCATCTCTGATGGCGACACTGGTGTGGGTGTAAGCCGCCGGATTGATCACAATCCCATGGACGGTGCCGGCGGCCTGCTGGATTTTATCGACCAGCGCCCCTTCATGGTTGGATTGATAAGTTTCCACATCGATTCCCAGTTCTTGCCCCTTTTCCTGAAGCCGGGCATCGATCTCAACCAGACTCTCATGACCGTAAATTTCAGGCTCCCGTTTGCCGAGCATGTTCAGATTGGGTCCGTGGATGACCAGGATTCTTTTCCGATGAGATTTGTCCGGCATTGTTTTTACTCCTTCCCCGTTCTCCATTTCAACTAATCAACTTAATCAACCAATTCACCCTGCTCCAATCTGGAGTTAATATCCTGCATGACATCCATAAATACAATCCGTTTCTCTTTGGCATAGGCATTATAGTGATGCATGTCCAGAAATAACTGCCAGGTATCTCGTTCGACGACTTCCAGAATGTGCAGCAGTCTTTTGTAGCCTTCCGTATCTATATCGAGTTGCTTGGCACCGTATTTGGACAATGTTCGACCGATAAAATGGGTCAGGGAAAGGCTGGTGGCAATCTGCTCGTCATGTTCCTGCGGGGTGGCTTCGATCACAACCAGCTTCTTTGATTCTAAATAGGCCTTGATATTCCGGTAACTATTTTTTGCGACTCGCACCTTACACAAACAAATTTTTCCTCCCACCAGCGAATCGGATGCACTGTCCGGCCCGAACATGGGATGTGTCGCCAGGATCGACACCGAAGACGGCAGGATGTCGGTCATCAGACGAACGGGATATTCTTTGACAGAACACACATCCACGACTAGGGCCTCCGGTCTGAGCAGCGGTGCGATGTCTTGCAAGACTTCCTGAAATACAGAGATGGGAACACAGGGTATGACAATATCCTGCCGACAAGCTGTTTCGAGAGAAGCCGCTCGGGCACCGGTGCTATTGATTTCCACTGATTTATCGGTCCGGTGGTAAACAACCACCTCAAATTCTTCTGCCAGATAGCGTGCCGCCAGTTTTCCAAAGCGACCAAATCCGATGATTCCAATCATAATGCCTCTGCAATTTTTTCAAATCCGCTTACCAGTCTGTCTTGGGAAACGGCGTAGGATATCCTGATATGGCCGCCCATACCGAATACCTCGCCGGGGACCACGGCCACACCGGAGTTTTCCAGCAGACGCCCGGCAAATTCAGTGGACGTCATGCCGTCTTTCAGATGATGCCTGATGTTGGGGAAGAGATAAAAGGCACCCCGGGGTTTTACACAGTCAAAAAATTCCAGTGCCCGATGATAGGCGTAATCTCTTTTACGCTCCAGGTCGGCGCGCCTCGCTTCCAGATCGCGCGCATCCATGGCCAGTGCGACCAGGGCGCCATGCTGGGCAAAGGTGCAGACATTGCCGGTCATATGGCTTTGCAAGCCGGCAACAGCCTGGATAAATTCCTGCGGGGCGGCAATATAGCCGACTCTAAACCCGGTCATCCCATAGCTTTTGGAAAAACTACGGGTAATGATCAACAGATGTCGAATGTCTTCAATGTCGAATAGGCTTGCAGACTTGACCTTGTCATAAACAAATAAGCGATAGGCTTCATCCGAAATCAGATACAGGTCGCGCTCAAGAGCAATTTTTGCAATCGCGGCAAGATCCTCTGCCGGATAGACGGCGCCAGTGGGATTGTTGGGTGAGTTGATCAGAATGGCACGGGTTTTCGGCGATATGGCCCGTTCAATTTTTTCGCAGTCCAGCTGGTGGTCGCAGGTATCCACCAATACCGGGCACCCACCGGCAAGTTTGACCTGCTCAGGGAAACTCACCCAGTAGGGTCTGGGTATGATGATTTCATCCATTGGATTACAGATGGCCTGGAACATAGCGTACAAACACTGCTTGGATCCGTTCGATACAATGATGTTGCGCTCATCATAACCGTCAAATTGCTGTGCCAGGCGTGATTTTAATTCCGGCAGTCCGGCCGCCGCACTGTATTTTGTATGGCCGGCAGCCAGGGCCTGTTGGGTGGCCTCAATGACCGTGCCAGGCGTGTCATATGGCGGCTCACCCACCGCCAGATCGATGATATCTCTACCCCGGCTTCTCAACTGTTGAATGAGCCGGGTGAAGTGTACCGTGCCGGATGGCTCAATTTGGCCGATGCGATCTGATAGTTTCATAACAGATAAATTCGTTTCGATGGTTTAGGCCCTTAGGCCTTTTTTTCTGACAACATGCTGTAAATTATGACTTGAGGTGTCAGTGTTCGGGTTTCAGTAATAGAAATTTCAAATCACAAATCACAATGACCGAAATTCAAAATTCCAAACAATTGGCTTTTGATCTTATTTGAGATTTGGATATTGTCATTAATTCGTCCTTCGCCATTCCGCGGTCCGCCATCCAAAATTCCAAAGTCCGCATTCAAACATTCCCCATTCCCTCCGGGGCGTAGGCCCCTATGGCCCTATGGCTTCCGGCTCGTAGAGCCTAAAGCTCGGAGAGGCCGCATTCCGACTTCACCCCCCCTGCCTCTCTGCTGCAGTGCCAGATCAGCCAAAACCAACGCTGCCATGGTTTCGACAATCGGTACGGCCCGGGGCACAACACAGGGATCATGGCGGCCTTTGGCCTCCAATGTCACCTCCTGGCCGGCAAAATCAGCGGTTGTCTGGGCTTTACCGATGGTCGCCGGTGGTTTAAATGCCACCCGAAACAGAATCGGCTCCCCGTTTGAAATCCCACCCTGGACCCCACCACTGTTGTTTGTCACCGTCCCCAGACCTTCTCCTTTTTTTACAAAGGGATCGTTATGTACCGATCCGGTCATCCGGCTTCCCGAAAATCCGGAACCGATTTCAAAGCCTTTGGTCGCCGGAATTGACAGCATGGCCTGGGCCAATCGTGCTTCCACCTTGTCAAATACAGGCTCCCCTAGTCCGGCAGGAACATTGCGGCATACGCAAGTTATGATACCGCCAAGGGAGTCCTGAGCTTCCTTGGCATCCTTAATAGCTATCACCATTTGCTTGGCGTCAGCTTCAGCAGGACAACGAACAATTGTTTCATCCACCGCTTTGCGGGTTATGCTATTTTCATCGATTTCAGAAGCAGTAAGCGTACCGACCGCACTCACCCAGGCCACGATTTCAACGCCGTATGCCTCATAGAGAAATTTTTCAGCGATAGCTCCTGCAGCAACCCGCCCGATGGTTTCCCTGGCGCTGGATCTTCCACCGCCACTCGACGCCCGGATTCCATATTTTATCTGGTAGGTATAATCAGCGTGCGACGGACGGGGAATTGATTGCATCGAAGCATAGTCACCCGGTTTCTGATCCCGGTTGGCCACGCTCAGCGCTATGGGTGTGCCTAAAGCCCAGCCATTTTCGACGCCGGACAAAATCGTGGCCCGGTCGGCTTCAGTGCGGTCAGTCGCCAGTCGGCTCTGGCCGGGACGACGGCGGTCAAGTTGGGGTTGGATATCTTGCTCGCTGAGAGACAATCCGGGGGGACAGCCGTCTACCACCGCACCGACTCCTTTACCGTGTGACTCACCAAAAGTTGTTACCTTGAAAACAGTTCCAAATGTACTTGACATGCGTTTTATCTCCAATGAAGTAATATTTTGAAACCTGATCCCCCCAGGCAGTCATAAACGCTAAAGCCTGTTTTTGCTTAATCAGCCACCTTAATATTTCCGATGATTAAATCACAAATCTCATCAACCCCGCGATAGTCCGTATCCACCAAAAAATCCATCGCTTGTTTGTAAAGCGGTGCCCGTTTTGCCAGTGTCTCCTCAATCTCGGTAATACTGTCTGTTGAGGTCAAAGCGGGACGGAAAGCCTCCGATTCCCGGTCCTGCACCATCCTGGCGCTAATGGTTTCCGGGGATGCCCTCAGCCAGATGATCCTTCCGTTCCCTTTCATCAGGTTCACGTTGTCGCCATCGAGCACAATCCCGCCTCCGGTAGCTACCACCCGCCGCTCTAAGGTACATGTCTGTTGCAAGGCCATATGTTCCAAGCGGCGGAAGGCTTCCCAGCCCTGGCTGTCCACTATTTCCCGGATACTCATGCCGTTTTCCGATACCACCAGGGAGTCCGTATCGATAAATGACCGGCCGAGCCTGGCGGCAAGCAACCTTCCGACGGAAGACTTGCCGGTACAACGATATCCGATCAGAAACAGGTTGTCAGGTTTCAAGGTTCAAGGTCCAAGGCATCAGGGTTACCTTTTTTAATGAGGGTTCACAGGTTCATGGTTCACCGTTCAATCTCCGACAAGGTTCTAAAGAAGTATTGAGAATTATGAGTACAGACCTCGTTGAATAGTTTACGGGTTGAATGGTTGATTTGGTAAATTATAGTCATAATTTCAGAGTATTACGATTGTTAAAACATGAAGTGTCCAATTATATTGCCAATATGCGATAAATCCATATTTACAACCACTTACCAATCAACTAATCAACCAATTAACGATATATGGCGTAGCGATTAAGGGGCAGAATCAGGCGCCATACAGCCCCGAAAACACCTTCCAGAAATCAGGAAATGACTTCGCGACACAGTTTTCATCCCGTATAATGGTTAGCGGGGCAACAAGTCCCGCAACGGCAAAACTCATGGCAATCCGGTGATCTCCGTAAGTTTCGATTTCGGCCCCATGGGGTTTGCCGCCTGTCACGATTAACTCGTCAGCGCTGCAGCGAGCATCGATCCCCATTTTGACGAGTTCATTTACAACCGAGGCCAGGCGATCACTTTCCTTGGCTTTCAGATGAGAGACGTTTCTGATGATGGTCGTCCCTTTGGCAAAGGCAGCAACCACCGCCAGTGTTGGAACCATATCCGGCATGTCGCCCATGTCAACATCGGCTGCCTGCAGGCGTCGGCCGCAAACAGTGATTCCATCGGGTTCTGTAGCAATTGCACAGCCCATAGTTGCCAGCAGTTTCGCAAAATTGACATCCCCCTGGCAAGAGCCCGCAGTCACCCCTTTAACTTTGATTTCGGTACCGCAGACCGCCGCAGCCGCCCAGAAATATCCGGCCTGGGAGGCGTCGGGTTCAACCGCATGCGCGCCCGCCCGATAGACTTGCCGGCCGGCGACCCTGAATCGATCGTAGCCTTCACGCGTGACGATCACACCAAACTGGTCCATAACGTTAACCGTCATATCCACATAGGGCTTCGATACCGGCCCTTCAGTAACCAGGATATCCAACCCCCGGTTGGTATAAGGGGCGATCAAAAGCAGTGCGGAAAGATATTGGCTGCTCGTGCGGCAGTTGATGTTCACCGGTCCGCCATTCATTGTTTTCCCTGTAATTTCTACCGGCGGGCAACCATTGCGATTCTTGGAACGGACCCGGACACCCAGCTGCTCCAGCGCGACGATAAGGTCCTGAATCGGCCGTTCAGCCATCCGGTCGGTGCCGGTTAAGGTAAACGTTCCTTGACCAAGGGCGGCAACCGCCGTCAGCAGTCGCATGGAAGTGCCGGAGTTGCCCAGAAAGATCCGAACCGCACACGGTTTGAGCCTACCGCTGCTGCCGGCAACGATGATTTGATCCTTGGCGGTATCATCGATCCGAATTCCCATCTGCCTGAGAGCTTGCAGGGTTAATAAAGTATCCTCGCTGAGTAGAGGGTTTCGAATCCGGCACTCTCCGTCAGATAAGGCGGCGGCAATTAGCATCCGGTGGGTATAGCTTTTGGAGCCGGGTACCGTAACCTCGCAATGTGATTTTATATTATGCGATTTTATTTCAATCATGATTCAACTATTCCAACTATGCCGACAGATTTAGCGGTTCTGGAGTTCTTCCATAACTACTCTGCGCATGATCTCAACAGGGGCTTTTTTTGATGTCCACAGCTCGAACTGGACGGCGCCCTGATGCACAAACATGGCAACGCCGTCTATGGTTAGACAGCCTGTCTTTTCTGCTTCCGCCAAAAAGCGGGTCTTCAAGGGATCGTAGACCAAATCCATTACGACCATCCCGCTTTCCAGAAGGGCGGTGTTCAGCGGGACGCTGTCAGCATGGGGAGTCATTCCGGCCGATGTTGCATTAATAATAATATGAAAAGGCAGCCGATTTACATCCGAATGGGGTTTGAATTCACAGTCCAGATCCGTTGCAAGCTTTTCGCCTCTTGCCCGGGTGCGATTAATGATAGTGAGTCTACCCCCTGCTTGCTTGATGCCGAACCCAACCGCCCGGGCCCCTCCGCCGGCACCGACAACCGCCACGTCCCTGCCGTTGATGACCGTTTTTTCAGTCAGCGCCTTGATGGCTCCGGCACAATCCGAATTATAGCCATGCAGAACATCCTTGCGGTTCACAACCGTGTTGACGGCACCAATTTCGGCGGCCAGCGAGTCCACCTGATCCAGATATTTCATGACACTGATTTTATGGGGAATCGTAATGCTGGCGCCCCGGATACCCAAACCCCGGATACCGCTTACGGCAGCGGCGATGTCTGCGATTCTGAATGCAAGATAGTACCCATCGAGGCCTGCCTGGGCCAGGGCGCTGTTATGCATGACAGGGCTTAAGCTGTGACCCACCGGGTCGCCGAAAACAGCATAAATCGGCGGTTCTGCGGCACCGTTTTGCCGGTTTTGAACGCCACGGCCGGCAGCGATGATACTTCTGAAAATTCGATAAAGCGAACCGGTTTTCAATTGCGCCGGATTCAAAGATAGAAGCCTTCGATAAATTTCAGCTTCACGCCGGTTATCGACCACCGTGATCCCGGCCTGTTGTTTGATCTTCCCGATTGCCTGGGCAGCCGACAGTCGCCGGCCGATCAACTCGAGGATCTGTTCGTCGATGTCATCAATCCGTCGCCGAAAGGCTGCGATATTCTCTCCAAGATTGTCTGTTTGATTTGTTTTCCGGATTGACTTATCCATGGTCGGTCCAACATTCGTAAATAGTTGATTGGTTTATTAAGTTGATCAACCAATAAAGGCTTCCAGTTCCTGAATTGAAATCTCCTCAACATAGGCATTGCCTATTTCACTGAGCAATACAAAGTAAATAAGGTCCCCTGCCCTCTTTTTGTCCATCCTCAAGGTCTCGAGCACCTCCTTGCAGTCAAACTCAAGCCGGACCGGAAGTCTATATTGGTCGAGCAAATCGGCAAGTCGGTTCGAGTCTTTTAACGCAAGTGTTCCCTTCTTGACTGCCAGCTCGGCTGCGATGACCATACCGGCACTGACGGCTTCACCATGCCTGACGTTTGTGGTTTTCTCGATGGCATGGCCGAAGGTATGACCGAAATTAAGTTTGCGCCGTTCTCCTTTTTCTTTTTCATCGTGATTGACGATCTTGGATTTGATGAGCACCGATTCGTAAACAAGTTTTTCGATGACAGGCAAATCCAGCGATAGGGCTTTGTCACAGTTTTCTGCGAGGTAGCCGAATAGACTTTTATCGGCAATCGCGCCGTGCTTGATAATTTCGGCGAAACCACTCCGGATTTCCTTTTGGGGAACCGTTTTTAAAAGATCGAGATCGCAAATGACGAATTCGGGCTGGTTAAAAACACCGACGATATTTTTGTAACCACCGATGTTGAATCCGTTTTTGCCGCCCACACTGGCGTCAACCTGAGAAAGCAGGGTGCTGGACACAAACCCGAATCGCACGCCGCGCATATAGGTCGAGGCCACAAATCCGGTAATGTCACAAACGATTCCGCCGCCGATCCCGACGATAAAAGAAGCGCGATCCGCCTCAAGTTTCAGCAATTGTTCATAGATATAACGGACGGTATCGAACGTTTTTATCTTTTCACCGGTTCCGATGGTAATGACATCAGCTGGCGGAAAATGCCCGCCCCAGCACTCCAGCACATGGGTATCGGTGATAATTGTCGGTGTGTCAACCGGTAGGTATTTTCTTAGATTAGCGAGCCGCTCACCGATCATGATCAGGGAGTCACGCGGATGGCTTTTTATGTTGACGACTTTCATAAAGCGTTCACCCATCTGTCGGAACTGCCCCGGTTAGCAGAATTTGCCAATTTTTCGGCAGCCGATAACAGCAGCCGTTCGGTCGTCTCCCATGAAATGCATCCATCCGTAATCGACACCCCGTATTTAAGGGTTTTCAGATCCCCACTGAATTTCTGGTTGCCTTCGAAAAGGTTACTTTCCAGCATAAAACCGATCAAAGCATCATTGCCGGCGATATACTGATCGATAATACTTCTCATGACGATCGCCTGACCCTGGTATTTTTTCATTGAATTGCCGTGCGAGCAGTCCACCATGATTGCTTCGGGCAGGTTTTTTTCTATCAGCGTCAAACGGGCCTGTTCAATACTGATGGGATCATAATTGGGTCGCGAGCCTCCGCGCAAAACGATGTGGGCCAGAGGATTTCCGTTGGTCTGGACAACACAGGTACGGCCGTTTTGATCTATACCCAGGAAACTTTGCCCGGTTTTGGCTGCCACAATCGCGTTTATGGCCGAAGACATCTTGCCGTCAGTTCCGTTCTTGAATCCCACGGCCATGGACAGGCCGCTTGCCATTTCGCGGTGGGTTTGGGATTCCGTCGTTCTGGCGCCGATACAGGCCCAGCTGACTAAATCCGCGACATACTGGGGCGTGACGGTTTCAAGAAATTCGGTGGCAGCAGGAACACCGATTTCATTAATTTGAAGCAATATGCTGCGAGCTTTTTGCAGACCCTCCATGATATCACAGGTTCCGTCCAGGCGTGGATCATTTATCAAACCTTTCCATCCTAAGCTAGTCCGAGGTTTTTCAAAATAGACCCGCATGATAACAACCAGCGCTTCGCTCACTTGATCACGAAGTTTTTGTAGTTTCTCGGCATATTCGCAGGCGGCTTTTTCATCGTGAATGGAGCATGGACCGACAATCACCAGTAGCCGTTTTTCTTCCTTACGCAATATCCTGTCGATGGCACTTCTTCCGGAAAAAACGGTATCATGGGCAGCCGGGCTTATCGCCAACTCTTGCTTCAACATACTCGGTTCCATGAGCTGTCGATAGCCTTTAACGCGTAAATCATCTGTTGGTTTCATTTTTTTACCTCTGAATATAATCTGCGCCATCATTATCCCAGTGTTGCATAAACAACATGGCAAAAGATAGCTAATGATCCGTCATTATAACCAATATTATAGTGAAAACACAATTTCTTGGATATCCCCAATAGTAAATTCAAAGGATGGGGTCGATTTTGCCATGTTGTTTACCCTGAAAACTCGCGGAAAGCCGGAGGACTCCAGATCCTGTGTTGTCAAGGATTTGTGGTAAACGACTACAACTTCACCCTTGATGTCTTGGCTCTGAAGCCCTCCGGTTTTTGCAACGTTAGGGACTACGAAAACAAAAAAAACCGTGAGCTATTTGTTCTGCCCACGGTTTAGAATGCTTGTTATATTTTCTATATTTTTTCAGCGCACCCCAGACAGAACGGTATTATAAAAATAATACCGATAATAAAAAGCAAAATTGTCTGAAAGATTATGCACCACTTTAAAATCCTTTAAATTATCAATGCGACTGAGAATATAGAATTGGTTAGTGCCTGTCAAGAACTTTTAATCGTCACTCGGGGGTTTTTAATTTTTGAAAGGCCCCGAGAAAAATCTCGCGGCCTTTTTTTGTGGGATCCGGTTTCACAATTGGCAAAAATAAAATCCTTTCCATTTTATTTGCGATGATTTAGATTATGATGAATATTGATCAAGAACTCCTGGAAGCGATGGAATTTATAATATGATTAAGACAGCTAAGGATTGTAACCATGAAAAACCTAAAACTTGCCGCGCGTGAAACTAAACAGCGCACCGTCATCAACATCTCCGATGTTGCGGTCGGACGGGATTTTGTCGTGATTGCCGGCCCCTGTAGCGTGGAGAGCGAAGAGCAAATGCTCGAATCCGCCCGCGCCGTCAAAAGTGCAGGGGCGGACATGCTTCGCGGAGGGGCCTTTAAGCCCCGGACATCTCCCTATGCCTTTCAGGGGCTGGGCCTGCGTGGATTGAAATTGCTGGCTGAAGCAGGCCGGCAAACCGGCCTGCCGATAGTGACCGAAGTGATCGATCCCCGGGATGTCTCCTGGGTAGCCGAATTTGCAGATGTCCTGCAAATCGGAACCCGCAACATGCAAAACTATTCCCTGCTCAAAGAGGTCGGGCAGGCAGGGCGGCCTGTGCTGCTCAAGCGGGGGATGTACTCCACCCTCGAAGAATGGTTAAACTGCGCCGAATACATTCTCAGTGAGGGCAATCCAAACGTGATCCTCTGTGAACGCGGCATACGGACCTTTGAAACCTACACCCGCAACACGCTTGATCTGAGCGCTGTGCCGGCGATAAAGGAGCTGACGCACCTGCCCATCATTATCGATCCGACGCACAGCACCGGGCGGGTCAATCTGATCGGTCCCATGAGCATGGCCGCTGTTGCCGCCGGGGCGGACGGGTTGATCATCGAAGTTCACTATAAGCCCGAAGAGGCTCTGTGCGATGCAGATCAGGCCCTTACACCGGTCATATTCGCAGACATCATGGCACGCCTGAGGCCGTTGAGTTCATTTATGGATAAACTCCCGGACTGATAACAAAGAAATAATTTTCTGTTGAGGAGAAAAAATGAAACTGGAAGGAATTCGCAATAAAATAGACAAAATCGATCGAGAACTGCTGGTCCTGCTGCAGGAACGAATGGGACTGGCGCTGCGCTCGAGAAAATTCCAGCCATCCGCCGTTGATTCGAAGCAGGAAGAAGATGCGCTCGAACGTATGAAACGCTTGAATCTGGATCTGGTTAAAAGCTCCTTCTCCCGGCAGCTGCTGAAAACGATCATCGACGAAAGCAAGCGCCTTCAGGATGAAGATCGCCGCCTGGTCGCTTTTCAAGGAGAGCACGGCGCTTACGGTGAAGTTGCCTCCCGTGGTCTTGTTACCGCCGGAGCATACATTCCCTGTCTGGAGTTCATCGATGTATTTCGCGGCGTTGAAGCCGGCGATTTCGACCTGGGAGTAGTCCCGGTGGAAAACTCACTGGAAGGTGCCGTCACCCAGGTAAATGATCTGCTCACGACCACCGACCTGAAAGTCATCGGTGAAATCAAGATCACTGTAAACCACTGTCTGCTTGCCACCGAGGAAACGGATTATCGTGAAATCCGGGTGGTGTATTCGCATCCCCAGGCGCTGGCCCAGTGCCGGGATTTTCTGATGCGCAACAAACTTGAGGCGCGTCCTTATTACGATACGGCGGGGGCCGCCAAAATGCTGGCCCGGGAAAATCCCAAAGCATCAGCCGCCATTGCGAGCGATTTGTGTGCCGAACTGTATGACCTGGAAATAATCAAAGAAGGCATCGAGGACGGGCCGTCCAACTCTACCCGGTTTTTGCTTCTATCCAAAGAGCCCTGCGCCGATAGGGGTGATAAGACATCGATTATTTTTGCCGTCGCCCATGAAGCCGGCGAACTCTATGGGGTCCTTAAATTGTTCGCCGAAGCCAAGATTAACTTAACCCGCATCTCATCGATGCCCCTGCGTTCGGATCCCAGCAACTACAGCTTCTTTCTCGATTTTGAAGGTTCACAAGGGGATGCGAAAGTGGCCGAAGTCCTGGAAAAAATGGAAGCAATGACGATTTCGCTAAAAAACCTGGGCAGTTATCCGGCGACAAAGGGAGGCCTATAGTGTAATATCTCAAATATCTTAGAAAAGTTATGTGGGATATCTGAGTACGCTTGATTTCTTAAACAGATAAATTCCAAGCACCAAACAACAAATAACAAACGACATCCAAATTCGAATTCCCAATGACCCAAACACGTTTTTGATTTGAATCATTGTAGTTTGAGATTTATTTGGAATTTGAGTTTTGTTATTTGGGATTTAAAGACTCTGTTTCATTATAGGAAGAATATTATCAGATTTAAGATTCCAGATTAAATCCAGGTTACTTCACTAAAGTGGCTATGCTACAACCTGATCGCCCCGCAAATCGGTGCCTCCCAATCCAGAGCTTCATCCTTGGCCAGGGTGCCGTCAAATTTCTGTGCAATTTGACCGGGCATTGGGGCGGACCGCCGAAGTTTCAAATCGGCATGGGTAATCAAAGCTTCAAAGGTGGCTGCCAGCTGGGCGGTGGTTTCATTTATCATAAAATGCATGAAATGAAATCGTTTATCCGAGCGACCTATTAGACGGGTATGAATGGCAACCGTCTGCCCGACTCGCACCTCGGCAAAATACTGAATAAACTGCTTCAGAGTAAAGACGCCAAAATTTCCGCCTCGAAAGTAATCTTCATCCAGCCCATGCGATGTGAAAAACTTTCGACCGGATTTGGCAAACAGGTCAAAATACCATCTGATATTCATGTGCCCCATGATGTCCTGATAATCAGAGGGAATTGTTTTACGATGGTATCCAGGTAAAGTTTCCAGTAAGGCCAGCGGTATCCGGCAACTGCCTTCTTTGTCCCAAATGCCGCATTCAGTATCACTTATCATATCATCTCTTCGTATTTTCAAATGATTGAATCATTTTCGAATGAATATTCAATCGTCAATATTCAATTGCCAATAGTTTCAGACCTTTGCCGTAAAACTGGCCTTTATGGCCGTAATCAATTCTTTGGGGTCCTTTGGCGGTAACGGAAAATCCGATTTTGCCTCCAGTGCGATGGCTTCGGTCGGACAGCCGGTCGCACAGACCGCGCACCCGAAACATCGATCCAGATTTACTTGCGGGACATCATCGTCACCCATGGCCAGGGCCTCCGGTGGACACCGTTCAATGCAGGTCTCGCAGGCTGTGCAAAGATCCGGGTCGAATCTTGGCTGAAAGCCCGAATTGAAGAACAGCGCCGGTTTGGACTGCTTCAAAACGCCGGATATAACTTCACAGTGCCAGCGGTCGCAGTTGCAGATGAAGTCGATGTCTTCGGTGGTATTGCGGCTCATGTGAACCAGGCCGGCCTCCTCGGCCCTGTCAAGCACCTGCATGGCCTCTTCCTTGCCTATATTTTTTGCGCCCAGTCTTTCGATGGCATACTCAGCCATAGTTCCGAACCACATACAAACATCCATGGGCATGCCATGGGTATCTTCATCACGCAATGCGGCTGCGTGACGGCAATAGCAAGTACCGACGCCGATCGAGTCATACTTTTCGATATAGGTGGCCACCTGGTCATAGGTATGGACGACATTACCGGCATCGATGGTCTTGTCGACGGTAATCACACGCGTAAAGGGAAACGTCATTTTTGTTTTGCCTTTGGCAGCATTAAAGGCTTTTTTATAGGTATGGATCAGCCGTGCGATCTTTTTATCTCTCTCTGTGGTTTTGCCCGCCATGAATTGATATTCAAAAATCCCCGGCATGAACGGCTCTCCCTGATAATAGCGGACATCATCTTTGAGAAATGTTTTGCACAGACCCCGATCAGCCATCGATTCCAGGGTTGTTACGATGTCATTTGCCGATTTGCCAAGCTCTTTGGCAATATCTTTCGCCGTGGCTGGCTTCCTCGACATGGCATTGTTGACCTGGGCCTCTTCGGGCGTAAACAGCTCCTGTACCAAGGTGTAAAACTCGGGTATATCGATGCCCGTATAAGGGCCCCGGCGCTTTTTCATCACCTCGAACAATTGTTTGTAAACGTTCAATTTCAGTGTTCCTCCTTTTTGGAATGACGAATGACAAATTTCGATTGACTATTTAAGGAATCCAATCAATATCCAACAGACAACGAACAACAGACCCCTAACAGATGGCGTTTTACTCAATTACGTTATCGCCTGCGCAAATTTCTCTTTTATTATCTCTTCCGCTTGCGTCATAATCCGATCCAGCAGTTCCTGACAGGTGGGGATATCATAAATAAACCCCATACTCTGCCCGGCAGAGAGCACCCCTTTATCCATTTTTACCTCGCAATAAACAGTTTAGGTTTTCTCGTAGAGCGCCCTGGTTTCTGCATCCATATTAGCGATCCGTTCTTCGGCTTCCTGCGGTGCGACCGCTTCCAGAGAGCCGTCCGGACTCTGGATGATGACGCCGCTCTCAACCAGTATTTGATAGCGACGTCTGCGAACTTCCTTATTCGGATGACAGATGAGCTGACAGTTACCGCAGGTCAATTCCACCTTGTCTCCCGGCATGATGGCATTGAACACCGCAAAATCGGTTTTGGGACGTTTAAGATACGGTCCGACGGTGTCCAACAGGGCCGCATAAAAATCTTCATCCTTTTCCGGAATGGGAAACCGGCCGGGTGACCAGGTTGACCACTTGCCGGATTGGTGCAGTCCGGTAAATCCCCCGCATACATAATCGCAGCGGCTGTGATGTCGTTTTTTGGAGTATGAGAAATCCATTCCGCCCATGGTCACGGTGACTCTTTGCTCACCGTCGATAAATCCGGAAGCGCAGGCGGCTTTACACAAACGGCAGTCATCGCAATAGTTATCCTCGGCAGGCAGCGGTTCCGTCGGCATGAGTTCGGCTTCGGTAACCACCGATCCAAGGATAACGGCAGCACCGTCTTGGCGGGTAAGAACATTGCCGGACAATCCGAAAAAACCCACACCGGATCGCACCGCCAGATATCGATGCGAAATGGGCGGTATCTCATCATAGCGCCCGTTTTTTGAATCGTCTCTGTAAGCGGTGTTCGCTGTCAATGGCAGCGATGGATAACCTTTCTGGTTGAGATAATTGGCTAATTCCAGCGAAATACCACTGGCAATGACATTGGTGCGGATATTGTTCCGGAAGTGATCGGCATAGCTGTGCTTGTTAAACCAGGGTTCGATAAATTGTTGATCCAGCGGCACCGCAAAACTGACCGCGGATTTTGCATTCGGTAAAACATAGGCAAGATTCGTGGAGGGCGGTCCGCCTGCCAACATTTCGGTCGTGACAATGCCGACCGCGCCGGCGCCGTAGCACTTGGCAAGATCTTTTACCCTTCCGGTTATTTTTTCCATCTGTTGAATACCCTCTATAAATGACGATTTTCGAATGACAAATGACGAATGATGGATGTCGCTTCGCTCCGTCCTTTTAAAAAACAATCCGGTTATCAAGAAAATCTGAGTGATAACAAAAACGTCCAAAAATTCATATTACTTCACTTGCTCATTGTATATAACCCGTAAAAATAAAATAGAAAAAATTCTTTGATTCGTCATTCGTCCTTCGTCAATCGTCATTCTCAACCCCTTCCACTCGGCACGGCACATACCGGTGCAGCGGCGTCCCAGGCCTCATAGATCGTGCGGCAGGGCAGAACATAATGGGCCAATCTGGCTGTTTCGCTCATGACATTGAGTCCCTTGCGGCAGGCATAGCCTTGACTGCGCGGATTTGATTTATCCGGCTTTACCTTGGTCATACGGTTGTTTTCGACAAATACCTCAAGTCCGCAATTCTGCGCACACAACACACACCCGGTTTTATGCCATGCGCCCATGATATCCTCTCCTAATATGTCGTCATGGTTGTAACGTGCAAAACTCGGATTGATTGTACAGTTTTTCTTTATCGAAGATGAGATTATTTAAATCCCAAATAACAAGCCTTAATGCTTCTTAATTCTGCATATCCCGCAGAAACCGTTTTAACAGCACTTTTCCCTCCAGCGTGAACGGCCTTAGCAGATCTTCATTGGTTTGATTTCTGACTTCCGAAAGCCTGGGTTTTAGATCTCTGCTCTTTGAGGTGAGAAAAATCCGCTGGACCCTTTTGTCCGTCGTGTCGGATTTTTTCATGACCCAGCCCCCCGCAGCCAATCGATCCAGAACACCGGACAAAGTGGCGCCATCCAAAACCAGATTTTTACCGACATCACCGCTTGAAAGCCCGTCTTCTCTCGACAGGGCTTCGAGAATTAAGTGCTGGATGGGTGTCAGGCCTAATTGAAACGCTATCTGTCTGTCAAGAAAAAAATGATTAAATGGTCAATAATTATCTAAAAACGGGCTATTTACATGGGCACCTGGGAAATTAATCGGATAACACACAACCGGTCCGTCCATTTTTGTAATTAACGGCAATATTTTCCTGGACGGCTTGATTTCTGTACGCAGCTTATAGCAGGATTTCGGGGTGGTATTAAAATAGGGTTATGTTATGCATTTTTGTCGCAGCTTAACCACTCAAAAAACTTCTGTATTGTTACACTGGATCATTACCCTTTGTTTTATAAATACTTTTGTAATTTTATGAATGCATCTGCTAAAATATCTTGATTAATGCAACCAGCACATTTTTGCATGCCCGCACAATTATCACATCCTGAAGGAAAACACGTAGCGTTTTTTATTACACGCTCCAAAATATCTGAATAGTCTTCTAATTGCATTCTTAACATGTTGGCTTCATTATCGTCGCATGAGGATAGATTCGATTTTTTTTTAATATATGTCTTCAGGAATTCATGTATGAAGCAATCGCTTTTGAATTTGTCAAAATCGAAACTCGATATCAAATTATCGATGTTCATTATTTCCTCCTCTCAAATTAATATAATTATTTTTGGGATAGGGCTATCCCCTTTACCTTAGTAAAATGGGATTATGGCGTGGTTGGCTTCATTATAGCATCGGCAATATCCTTGCTAACACGCCTTCTAACTCTTTTTTGGAAACAATCCCGGCAAATGATAGTTGGTTCTTGATCCGGCAAAATTGGCTTTTCCTCGCCACAGTCACAACAGATCCCCATTTCTATGTTAGAGTAGGCATCAACGACATCTCCAACCGTTTCCCACTCATATGGGGCGTCTAAATCTAATCGAATATCGCCAAGTTCATCTTCCATTTCTAATTGAATATCCAATTTATGATGATCAATTAAACCAAGATCCTTCTCCAAATGCAGTTCATCTTTCAATTCATTTGCTTTAGATTTGCTTTGTTGGGCAACAACCTTAAGGACTATTTCTCTAATCTCTTTTTCGTTCACTATTCGCCTCCTCTCATTTGAAAATTATTAAGATTACATTAGCTTAGTCAAAGGTATGGATTTGCCCGGACTGAACTTATCTTGCCAATATGTGAAAATTCTAAATAATTAAAATATGTTATGGATATCATAAAAATTTAGGTGATGTCAAATGTTCAGATTTATAGCAGTTGCGTTGCCAGTAGCAGAAAGATGAAATTCAGCCCTGAGAACTGGGAATGATGATATCACAAGTTTTTCAGGCCCTCTAAAATTCCAGCGTTGTTGGAGTATATCTACCTTTGAAAAGGAAACTTTATTACCCTTAAATAACAAGACTGCCAAAAAACCCGCCTTAGGGATTTTTCAGCAGCCTCTGTAAGTAAAGCAACTTCAAACTTTTCTCACTGGTGGTATTAAGCGAATTATTTGAGAGCCTCAGCTGCCTTGAGATATTGTTCGCACTCAGCCTCCTTTTCCTTGTCCTTTTCGGCCTTTTTATACACTCTTGGTATTTATCGACGAGTTCGAGCCTTTCCCTGTTTACTTCCTCTTGAGATTTGGCGGCCTTATCTTGCGCGCTTTGGCAGGCCATAATCGTCCCTGCAACAATTACGACCAACAAAATCTTTAACAATTTCATAGCTCCCCCTTTTTATGATTTTAATCAGAATCGAATGAATTACCTATTTTCAGGGAAATGATGTAGAAAAGTTGGGTTTGCAAGTCAAATAAAAAATAGACTTCGAGGTGCATCACATATTCAGTATTATTATCCAATGTCAAAGGAAATTTGAATATTTTATCGGTTTCTGATAAAAGCGTTTCAGTTACGATTAGTTGGCTATCTGGATTGAATAACAAATTTATTATGGTGCAGCAGGCCAGTTAGGCGTACCCTTCCAGGATAACTGCATTACATTTTCATCGACCAGCTTTACATTCACCGAATCCACCACAACCATCTGATAGATAATAAATCCATAAAGCTGGTTATCGGGGTCCCATATTTCCTGGACTTTTGTCGTATTATAATTGTAACCGGCCCAAACCATGCTGAAATCACCGTCACTCGTCGTATTTGCTTTCACAATCTCCGTCCACGTTTCCTGAACTTTAACCGTATCCCAGTAGCTGCCAACCAATATTTTCCTATCGTTATTTTTCGGATCAAAAACGATGAGGTTTACTCCAGGCGACCTTCTGTAGTTAACCCATATGGCGTAGTCTGACCAGTTATCGATAAGTTCCTGTTGGGTGACTTTTGAATCACTTACCGATTGTGTTTTTAAATGTCCAAAGTTACCTGAATCTGAATTTTCAATTTGTGGGACCCAAAATCCCATTTTTTTGATTTTGATTTGACACCAGATTCCCTGGTACGATAGGGTGCATGTATCCAAAAAGTATCTGTATTCTAATAAAATAAGGAACGTCGCCAAGTGTACCAAACGGACTTGAATACCCCTAAAATAGAACTTGAACAAAGAATCTTTAAATTCCAACGATACCTAAAAAAAGAAAATATTGATGGCGCCCTGATTTTACAGCGGGTGGATTTGTTTTATTTCACCGGCACCATTCAGCAGGCCCACTTTTACATTCCGGCCGAAGGCGATCCGGTACTAATGGTGCGCAAAAGCTATGACCGCGCCAAAGCTGAATCGTCCGTAAAAAAAATCGTGCACCTGGGTCGTCCCTCAGACATTCCGGGTATTTTAAAAGCAAACGGACATGCTGCGTCTCTCCGCATGGGATTGGAGCTAGATGTGCTGCCGGCCAATTTGCTTTTCAGCTATCAACGTCTTTTTCAGGGTACCATTCTGCTAGATATATCCCATTTCATTCGGTCGATTCGCTCCGTGAAATCCGAATACGAGCTGAAAATCATGCGCCAAGCAGCCAGACTATCAGACCAGCTTGCCGCTTGGGTACCGCACATCCTGCGCGCGGGGATGACCGAGCTGGAACTTGCAGGTAAGATAGAAGCGGAAGCCAGGCGACTGGGTCACCAGGGCATCGTCCGCATGCGCCTGTGGGGAAGTGAAATGTTTTACGGGCATCTGCTGTCCGGCGCTACGGGTGCAGTGCCCAGCTTTCTGTCCTCCCCCACCGGCGGCGTCGGCGCCAGTCCGGCTGTGGCCCAGGGTCCGGGATTCAAAACCATTCAACGCCATGAACCGGTACTGGTCGACTATATTTTCGCCTACAACGGTTACCTCTCGGATCATACCCGTATTTTTTCCATTGGCCCTTTGCCAGCTGAATTGATGGCCGCCCATGCCGCCATGCTGGAAGTCCAGCAGATGATTAAAAAGCTGGCAAAACCGGGGGTGCAATCAGGTGACATTTACAATCGAGCCTTAGAAAAAACAAAAGATCTGGGTTATGCCGACCACTTCATGGGTATCGGCAATGAGCGCGTCCAATTTGTCGGCCACGGCATCGGGCTGGAGGTGGATGAATATCCTTTCCTGGCAGCGGGACAACAGCTTAAATTGCAGGCCGGCATGACCATCGCTCTGGAACCGAAACTGGTCTTCCCGGACAAGGGTGTTGTGGGCATCGAAAATACCCATGTGGTAACCGCTGACGGCCTGGAACAGCTGGGGAAATTTCCGGAAGAGGTTATGGAAATTTAAGCTTTATGCCGCTTTCAATGCCGATCGGGGTTGTCGGATGGTAACGGATTAGAAAAGCCGCCCGGAATGGATCCGGGCGGCTTTAATCTTAGGAATTGAACCAGGAAATCGGCATTAGTCGAGTAACATATCGATTCAGGTTTTACTATTCTTTAAAGCAACAAATCGGCGTTTTTTCGATGAAAGCCACCTTGTCGGCTAAAAATCTTGACTGGTAGCCGGCATTTTGCAGCACATTGTAGGCCATCTGGGCCCTCATGCCGGACCCGCAGTGAATAATGATTTCCTTATCTTTGGGGAGATCGCTCAGGCGGCTTTGGAGATCATCGAGCGGAATGTTGATCGCCCACTCGATTTTTCCATCGGCCGTCTCTGCGGCCGAGCGCACATCGAGCACGACCTTGTCTTCCGGCTCGCTGTTCACGATATTCATAAACTCATCGCCGACGATTTCGCCCGGGCCGGGTTTGGGCAAATAAACGATTTTGGTGCGGATCTTTTCCTTCTGAATGGGGCCACCCCTTTTCACCCAACCGGCGTAGCCGTCTTCCAAAATAAACAGTTTATGATCTATCCAAAGGGACAACTCTTCCATGACCGGGCTGATGTCAGCCAGCGCGGTGTCTTGCCCATAGAGAATGATGGGCACTTTCGTATCTAACGGAAACTGGTCTTTCTCCTTAGCCAACTTATCCAGCGGAATGGTGAAGGCCCCTTCGATATGACCCTTCTCGGCAGCTTCGGGCCCCCGGGTGTCAATCAAAACCACATTATCCAGCCTCTTTGAAACAAATCCATAGGTGGTCAGCAATGGATTTCCTTCTTTCTGCCATGCCGGTGCGCCGGCGTGAAAAACTTTGATGTTGGTGTATCCCATTTTTTCTGCCATCCTGGCAGCCATCGGGCTCAACACTCACCTGTAGCCTTCGCAGTAAAATATAAGCAGTTGGTTTTTATCCTTTGGAAGTTTGTCCGTCATCTCCTTCATCCTTGGAAAGGGAACGGAGATGGCTGTCGGGATATGACCTTTCATAAACCCCCCGGCCGGTCGTGAATCTGCCAGGGTGTAGCCACCTTTCTGCGGGCCCTGGGCAACCAGTTTGGCCAGTTCCCTTACCTCGATTAATTGATTTTCCGGGACCGTTATTTTGGGTTTTACAACGATCTCAGTAGCCACCCGATCCTGCCCGACCGTCTCGTAATGCACTCTCAAGGCAACCGCACCCTTTAGTGCTTTGATGTCGGGGATATTTTCCACCTTGACGTCCGATCCGAATTTCACCAACTCGAGACGGTCATTGATCTTTATCTGAATAGTATGGGCTTTCATGGACTTGCTGCTCAAATTGCCGGCCAGGATATTATCCATTTCGCTGAAGCTTTGATGACAATTGAGACAGTTGTTTTGGATCATCGGTTTATTGCCGGTGGCAGCCCATACACTCGGCTGAGCAAAGAATGAAAAAGCCACAAGAATGATCACAGTAAAAATTTTGAATTGTTTCATAACCTCATATTTTCCTTTCTAATTTTTTGTTGTGAGGTGAATTCGGGTACCCTGCAGCACGGAATTTTTAAAGGCACTTATTACTTGATAGTTCTCTGAATTGCAAGCATTAAATAATACTTAAATAATAGGGATTGTGATCTTTCAAATTGCCCCCTCGCGGACCTGCGTAGGGACCTTGCGCGCTATAAAATTTTTAAAACAGGAGAATTCGAAATCGATATCAGTCAAAGGATGCTGAGACAACTAAAACTTTTAATGCCCTGGATTGGCTCGCCCGGCTTGCCGCCCACATCCCAAATAAACGAAGGGTGCTTTAGCGATCCGACACCACCCGGACCTCCAACGGTCCAATCTGGTCAAGATGCACATCGCGCTGGGGGAATGAAATAGTGATACCCGCCTTGCGGAATTCGCGGTCGACAGTTTGATTCAGCTTGTGCAGCACCGGTATCCAGTCATTGATGCCATTGATGAAAACCCGCAATTCGAAATTGAGACTGTTGTCGCCAAACCCCAGGAAAACAGCCTGCGGTTCCGGATTGTCGAGAACCAGGGCGCTGGCTTTAGCGGCCTTGAGCAGCAATTTCTCGGCCAGCAAGGTATCGGAACCATAGGCGATGCCGATAGGCATTTTAATTCGGATAATATTATCGGACAATGACCAGTTTATCAGTCGCCCGGTGATGAATTCCTTGTTGGGAACGATGAGTTCTTTGCGGTCCCAGTCCAATACGGTTGTAGCCCGGATTTGAATGCGGGTGACGGTTCCGCTGATATCTCCGATGGTAACCGTGTCACCGATTCGAAACGGTCGTTCGAAGAGAACGATAATACCGCAGATGAAATTGGCGACAATCTCCTGCAGTCCGAAGCCGACGCCGACTCCCAGGGCGGCAATCAGCCACTGGATACTTGACCATTGAATGCCGATGATCGAAAAAGCGACCACAACCCCAATGGCGGTTATCGTATAGTTAAAAATCATGGAAATCGCATGGCGTGATCCGGTATCCATGGGGAACCAGCTCAGCAGGATGATTTCCAGCAGTCCGGGTAGATTTTTTGCGGCAACTACGGTCACGATGGCGACGATTACGGCGACCATCAGGTCGGCGAGGGTAATCGGAACCATTGTACGAACGCCTTCTATCTCGCTGCCGTAGCTCCAAAGCTGAATGTTCTCCAAAAAATTTAGCGCCGGTAACACATCATCCCAAATAAGCCAAAGCCCGATTAAAGCTGAAAAAAACATCAGGGTTCGCAGCAACGCTTTGTTTTTCTCATAAATTTGGTCCAAATTTATCTCCGGCTCTTCAATGGCCATGGCTTCAGCTTCAACGGCTCCGGCCGGCACCTCCTTTTCCAGCTTTTCGGCCTGGGCGGCTTTATTCCGTGTGATTTCCTCGAAGGTCAGGCGGCGCTGGGTAATAGAAAACCACCGGAGAACAAGATCCTTCACGATAATCAGACCGAGTAAAAGCGCGATGGTTTCCCCTAAACGCAGATACAGGGAAAAAGCCGAATAGTAGTAGCCCATACCGGCCAAGAAAGCCAGCACCAGGGGAACGCCGCAGGCCAGAGTGTACCAGATGAATCGCAAACGCACCATCCAGCCTTCACGGCGGCGACGTTCCAACATCGAAAAAATCTCACCGGAAAAGCGCAACATATATGCGGACCACAAGGAAAATCCCGCCATGAGTGCGATCAGGGCCAGACGCCCCAGCGAATCGGTATAGACGGGGTCGTTTTTGGTTTGAATGGCGATAATGGTAAAGTCCATGGTCACCAATAACAGGATAAACCACTGCAGGCTGCGTCGCAGGGCTCGCCGCACGCTCTCCGGCCATTTGAAATGCACCTTGGCAACTCCCTCTTTCCAGCAAAACTCATACATAAACAGCCCGCCGACCAGCGCCTGAGCTGTAAAAATCAAGCCGTTGCCCACCGCTTGGCTGAAATCCTGCAGCTGCGGTAATGTAACCAGCTGCCAGCCCGCAAATATAATCAACAGCGGCCAGCCCAATGCCACCCGGCCGGTGAGCGCCAGGGCCCGCAAGGTCAGGACGAAAGAGTCGGATTTTACGGAATAGACGCCTCGCGCGACACGTGACAGATCCTGGCGAGCCCGCCGCCACAAACCGATAAAGGCAAAAGAAATCAGCAGCGCTAAACTCCACATGAGCGGATTGCGCATGATGGATCGCTGTAAATCCTGGATAACCTGCCACCAGTTCAGCGGACTCAAAAGCCATTGCAGCGATTGGGACAAATTTCGTAAGTCCTGCAGGCCGACACTCTTGGCACTGCGAATCCACAGCAGGTGCTCATCCAAAAAGAGAGCTTGTTCTTCGGCTTTGGCAGCGACCTGCTGCTCAAGGAATTCGAGACCCTGCAGGTTTTTGAACAATCGCTGGCCACCGGCCAGCAATTTTTTCAACAACTCGCGCCGATCCATCAGCAGCCGGCGCAGTTCGGTTTTCAATACTTCGATATCCGTATCCGGTGGGAGGGTTTCGGACTCTAGAATGCGATCCATTGCCTGTTCCAGATCCACCAGTTCCCGGCGCTGCCGGTCGAATTCCAGTTGAATCGAGCGGATTTCACCCATTTGCACCTGACGCCGCTCGGAATCCCTTCGGAAATTTTCGATGCGCGGCAAGCCCCGGCGCTGCTCGCGCAGGGCCAGCCCGACGGTTTCGGTGTGCATGGGGTATTTGAGCTGCTCCTGTGCCAGGGCGAACTCTTCTTCTATTTGTTTCAACTGGGCCTTTTTGAGCTTGAATCTATCAATGACCGTTGCTTCATCAGCGGTGATCTTTTCGAGCATTTTTCCCAGTTCGATATTGGCATCAAATTGCTTTTGAATGACCGGCGGCAGATCCACTGCAATTTTTTTGGCCTGCTCGGCGAACACACGCTCTTTTTTGGCTTCCAGTTCACGAATCCGTTGAACCTCGGCCTGCCAGCTTTTTACCAGGACTTCCTGCCGGTCAACCGCATGAACTGCCAGATCGCGTTCCGCGGAGAGAAGGGATGTCAGGGTTTCAAAGTTGGTGAGACGGTTTTCGAGGGTATTGATTTCGGCCTCGACTTTGGATTGTTCCGACAACAATGCAATCTGGCGGGTCTTAGTGAGCGGCTGGGGATCATCGGGTGCTGGAACGGCTTCGCGCTCGTCCGCAATGTCCAGCAAACGCTGCTTCGCGTTGGCAATTTCCTGCTGCAACTTCGCGGGCTGATCCTCCAGGTCATTTAACTGTTCGGTCCGTTTTTTCAAATCGTCGGCGGCATCGGACAACTCCGCTTCCATGTTCTTCAGGTGTTGTTCGAGTTGGTCGGGCAGCATTTTGGCGGCGATGGCAATAACATCTTCCGGCGGTGGCAGGGGCCGATCCAACTCAGCTTCAATCGCCTTGATGCGCTCGGGTGCTGCCATAACCCTTTGGTTGAGATCCTCGGCTTGCTTTCTCAGCTGGGCTTCTGTCTCACGGAAGATGATCGCGCGATCCAGATAACTCAGAACGCCTTTTTTTAACTCTTCCGTCAGATCGTCGGCATTTTCGGCTGCCTTACGGATCTTTTTCAAATTATCCAGACTGATACCACCGGGCGCTTCGGCTTCCATCCCCGAATTGCCGGCTCCGGTGGAGGTTTGATTTTGAATTTGCGATATTGATTTTTCAGGGACTGCCGTGACCACCATAAAGGCAAGTATGGCGACGGCTATTTTCAGGTATGGTTTGACCGTTTGATTCATCCCGGGTCTTTTAGCTTTTCGATGGTGATTGTCCATGTTCCGACTTCCGTTTCCCTTCTGCATCTGTAATAAATTTTTAAATGCCATGTATTCTGCCCAATCGGGTGAATATACCGATAAGGCATGATCAGATTCAATGCTCGGCGACGTGATCCATCAGTGTATAAGCTAAATAATCACAGCCGGTTTTACGAATTCGATCCCGGACTCTTCGAATCCGTTCGCGCACAATGTCAAATACATCACCTCTTCTTTTTTATGAGACGAGAACAAAAAACGGCAACGACGCTTCGATGACCGGCAGCTGTTTTTCTAGCGGGTGCTCGGTATCATAATTCATCAGCGAGATCTTGATCGTTTTTTCAGTTCCATCCCCGGCATCGCGCAGCAATTGACATGGCTGATTTTCCATCAATCGGCATCTTATGTCAAGCACGGTTCTGCCAAAGCCCGTATAAGTCAGATTGGGATTTTTTGTGGCGGCTAAGTAGATAGTATGTGGGGGTCAATGTGGGGGTCAGGTCTACGTTTGAATCTTGTTAAAAAATATCAAAGGTTAAACGACACGAGCCGGTGCTGGTTGACTATATCTTTTCATACAACGGCTACCTTAATGAGCGCGTCCATTTTGTCGGCCACGGCATCGGACTGGAGGTGGATGAATATCCATTTCTGGCCGCAGGGCAGCCGCTTGGACTGCAAGCCGGCATGACCATCGCCCTGGAACCAAAACAGATCTTTCCCGGCAAGCGTGTTGTGGGTATCGAAAATACCCATGCAGCCACCGAAGATGGCTTGAAGCAATTGGGTCGGTTTACGGAGGATGTGATCGTGGTTTAAGGCCCTCTATGCCGGTTTAAAACCAGATGGGTGCTGTTGGAGTGACTTAATCATACAAAAAAGCCGCACGGAAAGGAAGCGTGCAGCTTTAATCTTATAAAATATCGATTCAGGTTTGATTATTCTTTAAAACAACAAAATGGATTGTGACTGTCCTGAAGTTCAATATATACCATTTACATTGTCATCTTTGTAATATACAAAATGAACTTGGCTAAACGTCTGAAATATTCGGTTCTGTTTCGAGTTTGAAAATTAGGTAATTGAGGGGTCGCGGAGTTTTCCGCGTAAACCCCTGGTTATAGCGGAACAGAAACAATTAATTCTAAAAAGATCGGAATACTTTCCCCTGGGTTTGGAACTTTCGGTCATTTGTATTTTGAATCAGTTTCTTATTTCGATTTTCGTGCTTCGTATTTCCGTTGCCATCGAGCTGGGAGGTAATAATTATTATGAAAACAATAAAATCCCCTGCCGAATTGCGTGAATTATCCGCAACGGCAAGTGGACCACCCCCACATCAGGTGCCGCCTCAGGCTACCTCCAGGCCAACCTGGTGATGCTGCCGTCCGCAGAGGCCTTCAACTTCCTGCTTTTTTGTGTCCGCAACCCCAAACCCTGCCCGATTTTAGATGTTCTGGAACCGGGCCAGATCGAGCCGATCATCGCCCCCGGAGCGGATTTACGCACGGATCTGCCCCGCTATAAGATTTTTGAAAAAGGAGAATTCATAACCGAGATTGAAGATGTGTCCGACTATTTCAATGAAAATATGGTCAGTTTTCTACTCGGCTGCAGTTTTTCATTCGAAAATGCCATGCTGGCGGCGGGTCTGCCGGTCCGCAATATGGAGGAAAGCAAAAATGTCTCGATGTATACTACCAACAGGCCCTGCACCCCGGCCGGTCCTTTTTCCGCACCCCTGGTGGTGACCATGCGGCCGATGACACCGGCGCAGGCTGTCAGAGCCGTCCAGGTAACCACCCGTTTCCACCTGACCCACGGCGCACCGGTTCATTTAGGCGATCCTGAAAAAATCGGCATCAGAAATCTGGACAAACCGGATTTCGGCGATTCGGTGACCATTCAACCCGGCGAAATCCCAGTGTTCTGGGCCTGTGGCGTGACATCCCAACTCGCGGCAACTTCGGCCCCGCTTTCCCGGGTGATCACCCATGCCCCCGGCCATATGTTTGTTTCGGATCTGAGAGATGAGGATTTGACGATACTGTAGGCGATTGTGTTTTAGTCCTCCAGGCGGATCTACGACATTTGGCGGCTATCTGCCTGAGGCGAGTCAGGAATGGCTTTCAGGCGGGCGCGTAAATCCTGCTTTGCGGCGCGCAGCGACCCTTCGTCTTTTTGTTTTGGGTTTGGTAAATGAAAAACCGACCTCAGCCGATCTAGACCTTTCCCAAGGGTTTAAAGCTTTTGCAGAGGTGTGGACCGTGTTGAAGCTGGGATCTTCCTCGAGTCCTCCCGCTCCTAACCTGGAATGGCTCAATCGGCTCTTCAATCAGGATCAATTGGTAAAAAAACTCTCCTGCATCGTTAGACCCCTATCGAAATCCAGGCTGATTCAAACCCACGGCTTCCTGCTCAATGTGGCTAAGATAGAGCTTTGGCTGGCGGGCTAGGATGTTCCACCGACCGGATATGATTTAAAAATGGGAAAACCTCCCAAGAAACTTATCACGGAGGTCGGCAAACTCGAGTTGTGGATGAAGTCCGGTTCAATCACACAATATTTTCGCATAAAAAAAATTGAAAATTCTACAATGCCCTGAAGTTGTTCTGGAATGATCAAGGCGCAGACGAGAAGACCGTCCACCGCCGGACTATCGATTTTTTGGAATACTTTCCCAACTTCTTTACTGTCATTGATCAAGGGCTCGAAGCTCAGAAATTAATGTCCCCCGATGAAAAACAGGAAAAACTGGAAGCGTTCATCACTCAAAATCCTAAACAGATCCCCGCCGCCTGGCAAAAGTTACGCAGTTTCGGAAACCGAGTCTGGGACGGAATTAGACGCACGTGGGGCTGGTTGCAGAACCCGCTGCGCCGGGCCGTTGATAAATTGATCACCATCGGATTGAACCTCTCGAGACTCATCCACGATTTTTCTCTGGGTGCCTATACGGTGGTTGCCAATTTTATGTAAACCGAGCAGCCGATGGGCAAAAAGTGACTGCCACCTTAAGCGAACTGAACCGAATCAGCCGCCTTTTTAACTTTGCCTGTCGGGTGATTCGTTTATTTATGTCGGTTATCGTAAAAGTGTTTCGCCACCTGTGGGCCGGCTATATCGGTTTCATTCTGGCATTGGTTAGGTTTCGGCGCCTGTGGAGTCAAATCCGATCTCTCGCCAAGGAGTATCGCGAGCTTTTTCCTGCCCATGTAAGATTATAAATGAAGGGCTGAAAAACCATTCTTTCAACTTCAACACCCTTTTCGTTTTTTGTATTAAATTTTCGAATGCTCGCTGAGATTAGGCGCGAGAGCAATATTGCTTGATCTTGATTCAGCAACCCATGAGTTTTGACTTCATACGATCGAAGGTAAACCGCCCAGGGGAATATGCGAATCCGGCGTGATCGATCTGGCGGCCCTGCCCTATCTTACTATTCCATTGTAAAAAATTAATGTTGACAATTAAACCCGCTTTGGTTATCTGGATGGCTAATGTTGGCGTTTAATTGGCGTCTCAATTTGTTGGGCTGTCTTTTCCCGTCGTCTTGTCCCGTCGTAACTCGAAGAGCGAAGTCAAAAGCTCATAGAGCGAAGTTGGGCCTGTCGCGGCATAGCTTCAGCGAAGACGGAAGCCGAAGCCGACACACAATTCACCACTTTCGATTTAGCCGCATTGAAAAAGCAATGTCTTACCTCTTTGTAATGAAAATATAGGATTACGGTTCAAAATGGTGGCTTTTTAACGGTACTATCTTCAACTAACCGACCAACCAACAGGAGGTAATCCCATGCAACTCGATATGCATTACTACGGCACGTATGCCATGGCAAGAACCGCCGGCCTGAAACCCGGGATCTGCAAGATCATTGCCACTGCAGCCCAATTTGTTGACGACAATGCCGCCAAATCGAATATCGAATTTCAGGACGGCGGCAGAATCGACGCCCAGGCTACGGCCCACCATGTGTCGGATGTCATCAGCAACCGCGATGCCGAAGACCAGCGCCAGGTCTGGGTCCCTTTTCACTTTCTTCCCGGAAACAGAGGCAGCAGCTTTTCAGAGCGCCTTCTCTGTCGGGAAAACAGCAAGATTGCACGGGATCTCGTGGACCATCATCTTACCTACGCAACACATCCGGCCGGTGTCTGCCTCATCGGGATAGCGGCCCATGTCTACGCGGACACATTTTCTCATTTTGGCTTTTCCGGCGTGGGCTCCAGGCACAATAAAGTCGATAACGACAGCTTTAAATTCGACACCGGACTCGATCCGGACATCGCCGATTATATCAAGAAAAAGGAAAGAGATTTTTTCAGACGCTATGGCAGGGGTGGCGGCTTTATTGCCAACATCAAGTCGTGGCTCGCCGAAACCATTTCAGGTGCCCTGGGGCATGGGGCGGTGGCTACCTATCCGGACCGGCCTTACCTGAAATGGAGTTTCGAGTACGAGTATCCGAAAAAACGACATGAAATCCGGGATAACCCGAATTCTTTTTTAAGAGGTTGCGAGGCCCTGCACGCCATGTTCGTTCGGTTCGGGAATGCGAATACCGCGTTGTCTGCCGGTGACGGCGTCGCGTTTGATGAGATAAAAGGTTCGGTAGCGGCCATCCTGGCGTATCAAGCGAAAAAGGAAGACCGGATTAAAAAATGGCGCGCCGAGGCCAGCCGGGGGAACCTGGGACTGAATTCGTTTAAAATTTCCTCGTATGAGCCGGAAGTGTGGATGAAACAGTCGGCGGTGCTCAACAGCAGCGAGAAGTCAACCGATGCCTTCCGGTCGAATCTTTACCGTTTCTACCAATCCGCTTCCATTCACAGACAGTTTGTCCTGCGTGAACTGCTGCCGGAAAACAAGCTGGTTGTGGCGTAGTCTCTTTGGAGGTTGCTTGAAAACGGGTGTCAAACCGCTCTAATATTCTTTTTTTAAACGGCTCATAGATCGAACCAGCAAGTTTCTAACGCGCTAAATCCAACCCAAGATCGGCCAGTTCTGCCGCCACTTCGTCATACATCCGCTGCCACTCGGGCACCGGCTTCATTTTTACTAAATCATACGCTTTATCAATGCACTGACCAGGATTTCCACCGGGATTTTCAAATACGTATTCGTACTTCGCCAGGAGTGCATGAATCATGCGGTTGGCATCCGGCAGGGTCAACCCCTGCCGGGCGGCGGCATGACCCACCGCGCCCATGAGGCGGACCTCCAGCCCGGTGCCGTTGGGGGCATTGCCATCCGCCGCACCGACACCCTCCAGGTGCCCGCCGCTGACCGTGATGGCCAGCGCATTGGCCGCCACCTCATAAAGAAGTTCCCGGGTCAGGGCGCCGCTTTTGGGATAGATATCGCATACGATGATGGCGGGTGCGTTGCGGGCAAAGGCCTGGCAGACCACACTCTGGAGCCACAGGCAGCCCCTGGCGGAGGTGGCCACATGGTTGATGTGGATGGGATGACAAAGATGATAATCGGCCCGGCAGACGATATTGGCCGCTAAAAATGAGGCCACCTGCACTGCGGCGGCGCCCGGGGCATCCCCTCCCAGGCCCCCCACCATGACGCAGGCCAGGGAGGCGTTGCGCATCCCGTAGCTCTCGGAATGGGCGGCGCGGATCATGTTGCCGCGGTCGATCATCAGTTCGTTGAACATGGCCACCAGGTGGGCGCCGCAAGGCCGCAGGTAATCGGGATGTGCCGCGGCCACATCTCCAATTTCGGAGACGCTGCTCTGGGCCGCGAGCATGCCCATTCCGGGACGTCCGACCATTTGCCGGCACAGACGCAGATACTCGAGCTCCCGTTTGACGGCAAAAATTTCACTGACATCGGCTGATTTGACACTATAACCGTCGACTTCCACCAACGAGCCACAGGTGATCAAATCGACGACGGGCTCCTGGGCCCAGCTGCGAACCGAAGGCAGAAACAGCGCTTCGGGGGTCGGCACCCCCGGGTTGCCCGCCCAGACAATGGGCGGACGCGGGTCCATAATCTCTCTGGCGAAAAGCGTTCGAACGTCCGTGCCCTCCCCCATCACTAGATCCTTGCGCATGGCACGGATACCTTCATCCACTTCGGCGGTATCCAGCTGAATCACCCGGCCGCTGGAAAGCGAATAAACTCCGGTCTTGATAATGAGGTCGCGACCGGCGTTGAATACCCGGTCCGCCAGGTCCGGGTCAGCGGGGGTCAGGGTGTCGGAGTCCCAGGAAAGATGATACTTATCCACCACTTCCTGGGTCATTTCGACGATATAATCAAAATCCCAGTCCGCTTTTTCGACTTTAGGTCCGGTTTCGGCCCGCTCGGCGATTTCGAGATAGTTTCTGATCATGAAGTACTCCTTTGATGGACAACGCTTGAATTTGTGACCTCGTAATTTAAAAAAATAGCACTTTTTTTTGGGGTATCATCGGGCGTTATGAAACCTTCTCCAAGCATGGGTTTCAGGTGTCAGGCTTCAGACCGGTTCTCGCGGTTTCACTACTCGACAGCTTGTGTGAAACTCCGCCTGCTGGAACAGTGAACAGATTGAACATCGAACGTCCAACATCGAACGTCGAATATTGATGACGCTGCGCTTTATCGGTTTTAAAACATGCCCATCACAGGATTTCGATGAGTGGTTTTGCTTCGCTCTGCTATTTTTAACAAATAAAATTGAAAAAAATCCTTAATTCGACATTCGTCAATCGACACTCGACATTACCTTAGCCAACAGGTGTGAATCAAGACTGTTGGTTATTGGTGTATCCGTGGCAATTTGTGGTATGTCGACATGTAAAGTGTAGGAGTGCTGGAGTAATGGAGTAGTGGAGTGTTGGGCTTAAAAGCGGAAATGGATCTGATTTTTACTTTTTACCTTATGGTTATCCGAGATATAAACATGGTTTATATTTTCCCATTATATCAACCATTCATCAATCCATTACTCCATCACTCCAATACTCCAGGTACTATTTTAACCTCCTCCTCTGATAAAAAGATAATGACTGCCGTTTACCAACAGCTGTGATCTACACCTCTAACCCACCACCACCGGTATTTTCCGATGCGCCTTCACACTGATCAGCCCCTGGTCGGTCAATCCCAGTTCCGGAACCGTGGGTAGGGACACAAACGAGAGACTAATGATCTGATCGGGGTATAAATTGATCACCCTGACCTTCGCTTTGTCTCCTTCTGCGGGCACGGTGAAATCACTCGGGCGGAAGCCGGGGGAAAGCGTAACCGTGGATTTTAAAAAGTCGGGATATTCACCGGAAATTTCCCGGTTCAATTTTCCGCCGGTCGCCACCGGCGCTCCGGCTTTAAACACGTACTCGGGTCTAATGCGGTTCAAGTCTTTAAGTAAAACAATATCCGCGAACCTGCCCGGGGATAACGCCCCCAGGAGATGATCGATCCTGAAATGCCGGGCCGCATTGATAGTTGCGATTTTAATGGCTTTAACGGGTTCCATTCCGAGATCGATGGCCCTTTGAATGTTGTAACTAATATGTCCTTCGCCGGCAATGTCATTGACATGCTTGTCATCGGTGCAAAATAGCAGATCCTCGGTGGGAAGGTGATTTTTAATAACGCCCGCAATCAGCTTGTCCAGGTTGCGCTCGGTGCTGCCCTCCCGGATCAAGGCCCGCAGTCCTAAACGCAGGCGCTCGAACAACTCCTGATACTCAACGGACTCGTGATCGTCCGAAAGACCGGCCGTGGCATACACGTTTAGCTGGTCCCAGTCCAGCCCGATGGCATGGCCGTTGCAAATTTTGTTTCTTCTTTTGGCCGAGAGAATTTTTTTTAGATATTCTTCTTTGATTTCAAGGATCTTGGAAGGGTCCAGCTCACCCAGCGAGACCGCTGTTGCATCATCCAACAATTCGCCCACTTCCTCAACCCCAAGGACCCCGCCGGTGGTTTCCAGCCCTGGGGCTGTAGGCACCCTCGAGGGAACTTGCATAAAGGTTCTGAAAGGAAGATTTGCGGTATTACTCAACAAAGCCTTCAGCCCTTTAATCCCTAACACGTTGGCAATTTCCATGGCATCGACGAACATCGTCGTCGTTCCCCAGGGGACAATAACGCTTGCCAGGGCTTCGGGCGTCAACAGCGTGGTTTCGATATGGACATGGGCATCCATGAATCCGGGCACCGCACACATTCCGCGGCCATCGAATACCTGCTGCGCCTGCACTGTCCAACTCGGATTGAGAGCGACAATCTTACCGTTCCTTATCACCAGCGCGCCCGGATAAAACGTCTCGGTGTAGACGTCGAGAATTCGTACGTTGGTCATATGCATATCGGCATCTATTTTGCCGGAGGCCGACTCGATTTCATCAATAAGGGACTGCAGTTGTTTATCCAACGTTAAAAACCTCTGAACCAATTTCAAACGGTTCCATTTTGCAGGATCATCTGGATAGAAGGACCTTCGAGCTAAGAGTACCTCGCCGGAGGCGAAAAAAATCACTTCTAAATGAATTAGCCCGCGCTAATATTAGCGTTATCCTGAGCATCTTCTAATTCACCTTGACAGGCAATAGTGAGTTTTATATAGTTTCTGAACTTAAATCAGAGTCATCAATATGCCAAACCACTTTGGTTCTGAATGCTCACACGACTGTGTGTCCGCTGCCCTGAAATTCAGAAGCTGGAATAATGGAATACAGGAATGATGGAATATTGGTTTTATCTGTATTTCATCCCAGTGAAAAATAAGACGATTCATTGGATAAAAAATCATTGATTGTGGAATTTCCGAGATTTATATAATTTGTCAACCCGGCTCATTAACCAAAAGGAGGAGAAACTATGAGAACAATACTAAGGTGCGGATTCTTTGTATCGAGCATCGTGCTGATCATCGGGCTCTTTATCCCGGCAGGTGCTTTCGCTGAAAAAGAAATTAAAATAGGCGTCATCTATCCCTTGACCGGCGGGGCTGCCGCGGCCGGTCGTGAACTTCGTGCCGGCGCTGAACTGGCTGCTGAAATCGCGAATAATGTTATGGCGGATATCAACATGAGCATGGCAAAAAACGCCGGCATCGCGAATATGGGGGGCGTTAAAATTGAACTCATCTTCAAAGATCATGAGGGCAATCCCACTCTGGGGGCGGACCTGGCTAAAAAATTGATATTAGACGACAAGGTGAATGGTCTATTGGGCTGTTACCATAGCTCCGTCACAAAAACCGTTAGCGCCGTCGCCGAACAATATGGCGTTCCCATGATCAACGGTTCATCCACATCTCCGGCCCTGACCAAACGCGGCTTCAAATGGTTCTGGCGCACAACCCCCCACGACGTCTGGTTTACCAAAGATCTTTTTGAATTCCTAAACGGCCTGACCGAAGGTAAGGTTAAAGGGGTTCAGACGGTCCCCAAAAAAGATATTATGAATCTATCCTCGGCCTGTGAAAAAACCGAATGGGGCTCCTTTGTCTCGGAATTGATTCAACAGTTTGCCAAAGAATATGGTTATGATTTACGAAAATCCATGCTGTATGCCAAGGAAGCACCGGATCTCTCCAGCGAAGTGCGATCCTTAAAAGCGTCCCGCGCGGATGTGATGTTGTTTGCTTCCTACACTTCGGACGCCATCCTCATGATCAAGACACTAAAGGCCCAGAAAGCCCAACCCAAAGTCATCTGGGGACAGGATGCCGGATTTGAGGTGCCTGAATTCCGGGCCACCTTGGGCGACAGTGTAATCGGCATTCTAACCCGAACCGTATTTTTACCCCAGGTCGTGCAGGTTAAAGAGGTTGCCGGACAGGTCAATGCGCTTTACAAAGCAAAAACCGGCAATGATCTGACCGGCGCCTCGGCCAGATCTTTCACCGGTCTTCAGACCTGGGTGCATGTACTTGAAAACGCCGCATCCACCGAACCGGCCGCTATCCAGAAGGCCGCCAAGGAATTGAACATACCGGGCAATGAACTTGTGGTACCGTGGGCCGGAATTAAATTTTCCGCCGCCGGAGAAGAAATCGGTCAGAACACCCTGGGCTCCGGCCTGATCGGCCAGTATCAGAAAACCGCCGATGGCCAGATCGTGCTGGAGATCGTCTATCCCTTTGATGTCGCCTCCGCCGACATGATTTATCCTTTCCCGAAATTTTAAGCAGCAGATAAGTTTAAACCCATCTCCCATCCCTCTAATTCTCAGCAGGGGGATGGGGCGGGATAGGAAGCAACCTAGGGATGTATTCTGTCTATGAAAAAAAGACTGAGCGCAGCGACATCCACAAATATTCAATCTTCAATCTTCACTATTCAATCCCGGCTCGTCCGGGTTAGGTTGTTATGGACATCCTGCTAAGTTCCATCGTAGCCGGTCTCTTGCTCGGCATGGTCCTGGCCATTGTGGCATTGGGATTGACGATCATTTTCGGCGTCATGGACATCGTTAATTTTGCCCATGGCGAGTTTCTCATGATCGGCATGTATACCGGCCTATTGACGGCCCAGGCCACCGGTATCGATCCGTTGCTGACGTTGCCGTTTGCCGCGCTCGTCGGATTCTTGCTGGGAGTTCTATGTTATTACGGTTTTGTGAAATTTCTTTTGCGAGGCCCGATGATCGCTCAATTGCTCGGCACCTTCGGCCTGATGCTGCTTTTAAGAAATCTGGCACTGCTGATATTTGGGTCGGAAGATCGCGCCTTGCACCACGGCATCCTGGTCGGCAGGAGTTTTGACCTCGGGATGGGCGTCATTCTGCCGGCCACCAAATTGGCAGCGGCCGCATTTTCCGTGGTGGCCTTCTGGGGTGTGTGGATGCTTATGCACCGCACCAAAATAGGCAAAGCCTTAAGGGCCACGGCCCTCAGTGCGCAGGCGGCCCGCTATATGGGGATCCCCACCGAGCGGATGAATGCTCTGGCCTGGGGAATCGGGTGCGGTACGGTATGCATCGCCGGCGCACTCATCGTCAACTTCTGGTCGGTAAGTCCTTTCATCGGGCTGCTGTTTACCATGATCGCGTTTGCCATCGTGGCATTGGGCGGATTCGGCAGCGTGCCCGGCGCTTTTTTTGCCGGACTTGTGGTGGGCCTGATTACCGAAATTCCGGGCTTTTGGGATTTTTTCACCTATACCTTTAATGTCGACTGGATGGCAAATGTTCCCATGACATCGTTTAAGTACATGTGGGTCTATCTGGCGTATTTTCTGATCATGGTAATCCGACCCAGGGGTTTGTTCGGATGGAAACAATAAAAAACACGTTTGACTTTTCCGACTTCCCCCGTATCGATCTGATGGTGGCCGGTGGGGTGTTGATATTTTTGCTGGCCTTTCCGCTGCTGTCGCATTCCTCTTTTGCCATGTCCACCATGATCCAGTTTCTGATGTTCTCCCTTTACGGCATGGGATGGAATACCATCGGCGGCTACGGCGGTCAGGTGGATTTGGGCAAGGCCCAGTACGTGGGAATCGGGGCCTATACCACCGCGGTCATGCTGATTCGCTGGGACATCCCATTCTGGGTATCCATGCCCATCGGTGTTTGTTTGGCCGTCGGCTGGTCGTTTATCATCGGCTATCCCCTCTTCCGGCTCAAAGGTCATTATTTTGCCATTGCCACCATTGCCACCTCGCTTGTGCTCAAAGATCTCTTTGAGGCGTGGAATTTTGTGGGAGCCGCCCGGGGTCTGGAAATTTCTCCCATCAAATACCATCCCCCGGATTTTTTGCGTCTTATTTTCAAGGAAGACATTTATTATTTCTACATCCTTTTAGGATTCTTTCTCATTGGAATTCTTTACATCAACTGGTTTCGCAAATCACGCCTGGGTTTTCAGCTCAGATGCATCAAGGACAATGAAGATGTCGGCCGTTCACTTGGTATCAACGTGCACCTGGCCAAAGTCAAGACCTATGCCATTGCCACGGCCTTTGTCAGTGTGGTGGGATCATTTCACGCCTGCTATATAAAAAATATTGAACCGGAAGACACCATGAGCCTCACCATTTCCATCATGATTGCCCTGATGGCCATGCTGGGTGGTGCCGGCTCCTTGTGGGGACCCATTATCGGCGCAGCGGTTCTGATTCCGCTCAAAAGTTATCTCAAAGAGTGGCTGGGGGCTACAGCCGGTCTGGTGGGCATCGATATTATTATTTACGCGCTGATTATCATGCTTGTTTCGGCGGGCGAACCCAAAGGGATATGGGGCATCGTCGAAAAGGCGCGCCGGAGGAAACGCAAATAATGGCCTTGCTTGAAGTTGAGCATGTAACCAAGGATTTCGGCGGATTGAGAGCCAACAATGACATTTCCTTCTCCCTGAAGAAAGATGAACTGGTGGGGTTGATCGGTCCCAACGGGGCCGGTAAAACAACACTTTTCAACTGCATCGCCGGACTGCACCCAATTTCCTCAGGCCGCATTATTTTTGATGGTGAGGATATTACCGACTTAAAAGCCCATGAGGTTGCCCGACGGGGATTGGCGCGAACGTTTCAGGTCTATGCTGCTGCCGGAGATCTTAGCGTGGCAGAAAATGTCATGGTGGGATGTTTCATGCGCACCCGCTCCCGATCTCTGGCAAAATCAAGTGCAAATGAAATTTTGGCCTATCTGAAACTGGATGACCTTGCCGATTACCTGGTCAGTGAGCTGCCGGTGGCTGCCCAAAAACGGGTAACCATGGCCACTGCCCTGGGAACGCGTCCCAAACTGCTCTTACTCGATGAGGTTGCCGCCGGTTTAAATCCCGGCGAGATTGAAGAAATTTTAGCCAGTATCAAACATGTGCATTATGAACTGGGGGTGACCGTCATGCTGATCGAACACGTGATGGAATTGGTCATGAATATCAGCGACCGGGTCGTTGTATTGGATTCCGGCCAAAAAATCGCCGATGGTAATCCAGAAGAAATCGCCAGGGATCCTGCAGTTATAAAGGCCTATCTCGGCGAGCGATACGCTGAGGAACACAGGTGAGAATGGGGAATGCGGAATGCGGAATGCGGAATGCGGAATGCGGAAACGATGGAATCGCTTCGCTCTGCCTTTTTAAATAAACAAAAAATAGGGGTTCCCATGTTTAGCTGTCTATCAGCCAATATCGAGTACCCAATACCCAGTAGCCAGTATCGAGTATCCAGTATCCAGCATCGAACATCCAGTACCCAATTACCCAGTACCCAGCACAGGGTTGATTCATGACTGAAAAAATCCTCGAAATCGACAACATCAAGGTCCGCTATTCCGGCTTGCCGGTTCTTCAGGGAGTATCCCTTCAGGTGAGTCAAGGTGAAACGGTAAGTGTGCTGGGTTCCAACGGCGCCGGAAAATCGACCCTGCTAAGGGCGGTAATGGGAACCCAGCCCGCCTATGAAGGTCGCATTCGATTCGAAGGCCGTGAAATCCAGAAACTTGACACGGAAAAAATAATCCGCTTGGGAATTATCTACGTCCCGGAGGAGAAGATGCTTTTCGGCCCGCTTTCGGTGGAAGAAAACCTCAACCTGGGCGCCTTTATTCTCAGCGACTCCCGGCAGGTCAGACAAAACCTCGAGTTCGTATACACTCTCTTTCCAAAATTAAAAGAACGGCAAAACCAGCCGGCTTCCACTTTGTCCGGCGGAGAGCAGCAGATGGTGGCGATCGGCCGCGGTTTGATGTCCAGGCCCCGAATCCTGATGCTGGACGAACCGTCACTGGGGTTGGCCCCGCTGCTGGTGGACGAGGTCTTCGACACCATCCGAAAACTCAAAGAAGAAGGCATGACCATCCTGCTGGTGGAACAGAATGTACGGGAGGCCCTGGATCTGGCCGACCGGGGATATGTCCTGCAGACCGGCAGAATTGTCGGTCAGGGCACCGGCCAAGAATTGCTTGCAAGCGATATGTTCAGGGAAGCCTTTTTAGGGATTTGAACATTAAAATTTCATGCCCAACGGTGAAGTCCTTTTCGCGGCTTGATCAGCAGGCTTTCTATAGTCACCAGTCCAGTCATTAATCCCTGTGATCTTAAATGCTCTGTATGCTGCCTTTGGGGTGCGGTTTGCCAAATTTCCGGTCACTTCGGAAAAATTCCGGCGGCCTTGGGTGGGCAAAAAAGAAATATTATTGTGCGGAATACGGTTTATCTGTAGAAAGGGGTAGATAAGAGGAGGCACAATGAGAATTGGAGTTGACGTTGGTGGCACATTCACGGATGTAGTTCTTGTGGATGAGAAAACAGGCGAATTCCGATATACAAAGACACCCACGACCCATCACGATCTGGCTGAAGCTGTATTAAACGGGTTGGAAGAGATCCTGGAGATTACGGGGGTGCCCATCAACCTTATCGATTACATTATTCACGGCACAACCATTGGCACCAACGCTATTATTGAGGGCAAGGGTGCCCGAGTCGGTCTTATCACCACGGCCGGTTTTGAGGATGTCCTGGAAATTCGAAGGGTGGCCCGGCCAAAGGAGGCCGCTTTTGATTTCGGTGCCGACAACCCGCCACCGCTTGTTCCCCGATATCTTCGAAAGGGGGTTGTCGAGAGGATCAACAGTGATGGCCGCGTTATTAAACCACTCGATGAGAGTTCGATCCTCGACGTTCTCGAATATTTCAAAGACCAAAACATTGAGGCCATCGTCATATCCCTTCTTTTTTCATTTTTAAACCCGGAACATGAACAGCGCGTGGCCGAATTCTGCAAGAGGATTATTCCAGGCATCCCCGTCTCCCTGTCATCTGACATCTGTCCGGAATTCCGCGAATATGAGAGAACCTGCACAACCGTTATGAACGGATATCTTGGACCCGTTATCCAGAAGTATATGGACAACCTGACTGAGCGCCTTTATAGAAAATATGGGCATTTAACACTCCATATCATGCAGAGTAACGGAGGTACGATGACGGCCGAGGTGGCCAAGCGTTACGCCGCACACCTCGTCAATTCGGGCCCCGCCGGAGGCGCCATTGCCGCTTCTTTTATAAGTCGCCTTACCGGAAATGAGATGGCCGTCGGTGCGGACATGGGCGGGACCACATTCGATATCTCAATCATTGACAAAAGCCTGCCAAAGACGACCACATGGGGCGGTGTGACCAACTATCCCATAAAACTTCCCATGGTCGACCTAAAGACCATCGGTGCCGGTGGTGGAAGTATCGCCTGGGTGGATGAGGGAGGAATCTTGAACGTGGGCCCCCAGAGCTCGGGTTCGAGTCCCGGACCAGCCTGTTACGGATGGGGCGGCACACTTCCCACCGTATCTGATTCCAACCTTATCCTCGGGCGCTTGAACCCGAACTATTTTCTGGGCGGCAAGCTTTCTTTATATCCTGAACGGGCGCGGACGGCCATGAAGAAGCATGTCTCTCGGATTATGGGTGTTTCGGTTGAGGAGGCGGCCATGGGAATTATCAGGATAGCAAATGCGAATATGGCCAAGGCAATCAGCGGGAATTCCGTCGAAAAAGGCTATGACCTGCGGGAGTTTGCACTTGTCACCATGGGTGGTGCTGCCGCTCTGCATGCAGCGGACATCGCCAGGGAGTTGAACATGGACAAGGTTATCGTTCCCTCCATGTCGGGTAATTTTTCAGCAGTGGGTCTGGTCGTGGCGGATATACAGCACGATTATGTCAAGACTTATGCAAAAAAAGAGCATGATATTGATCCGCATGATCTGCTGTGCCTCCTTAAAGAGATGGAGGATGAAGGCATAAAGCAGGCTCTGGAAGAGAAGGTTCCAAGAGAAGATATCGAGCTATCATGGTCCGCGGATCTTCGATACGAGGGGCAATCATGGGAACTCAATACCCCCATCAGGGTCACCGGGCATCTGAACGGCGATGATTTGCAAAAGATCATCGCGGATTTCAACCGCTTTCATCAGCGGATCTATTCCTATTCAGAGCCGAAGGAGACGGTGGAATTCGTCAACCTGCGGGTAAGGATCAGGGGCAGAAACCCTACCATCACACTTCCGCATGAAGAGGCCGGCGGTTCAATCGAAGCGTGTGATTGCAAGGCAAAGAGAGACGTATATTTCGAAGGCACGGGTTTCCTAAATGTTCCTATCTATGAACGAGAGCAACTGCCTGTTGGATGGGAAACTCGCGGACCCTGCATTGTTGAAGAAACAATATCCACAACACTCATACCGCCGGAATTCAGAGGTTCGATTGACGAGTACAAGAATATTATCATTGTTCCCGCAGATCATGAGGTCTAGCGCAATACTGTCGATCAATCGAGATTCACCCGAACGTTGCAACACTGGGATTCATTATGCATCTAAAAGCTGATAGAGTGACCATGCAAGTGATTCGCTACGGTCTTGAGGCCGTTGCCGATGACATGGGATACAACCTTGTGAGAATGGGCCGTACAACCATTGTCAAGGAGATAATGGATATCAACTGCGCTGTGCTGGACAAAAACGGCGGTATACTGGCCCAGGCGCATCTCTGCCCCCTCATGATGTTCAGCCTTCCAACGACCGCTGAACATATGTTGAAACGGGTCAAGCCCATTGAAGAGGGAGATGTTATTGTCTGTAATGATCCCTACTCGGGAGGCCAGCATCTCCTTGATGTTCAACTCTTCTCCCCGGTATTTGTGGACAACCGGCTGGTTGCCTTTGTGGCCAATATTGCTCATCAGATCGACATGGGAGGGTCCGTACCCGGTGGTGTCGCCGGCGGACTGACGGAGATATACCAAGAGGGTTTACGTATTCCTTTTGTAAAACTTTACCGCAAGTGGCAAGAGGATCCACAGATATTTGATTTTATTTCAAGCAACATTCGCTTCCCGGAAAAAACCATGGGGGATTTGAGGGCCCAGGCCGCCACTACCTTTGGGGGGGCAAAGCGGGTAAAAAAACTGGTGGAGAAATATGGCCTCGATGTGTTCGATAAATGTACGGAAATGCTCCTTGAATACAGCGAAGCTACTGTCCGTCGCTTCATCGAATCCCTCCCTGACGGCGATTATACGGGTATTGACTTTTTAGATGATGACGGCATAGTGGATGAGCCGGTAAAAGTTCAGGTCAATATACATATCAGGGGAGACGGTATGACCGTTGATTTTGATGGCTCCAGCCCCCAAACCAGGGGAAATGTAAACTGCCCCTGGGCCTGCAGCCAGGGCGGGGTATATTATACCATGGTGGGAATCATTGACCCCCACATGGCCTTGAACTCCGGTGTCTTCACCCCCATAAAGGTAGAAAGCAAGACGGGCCTTGTAACAAATCCTCTGCCTCCCTCGGGGGTCACGGCAAGAAGCCAGACCATGACGAAGATAACCGAGGCGATGCTGAAGGCCATAAGTGAGATAGTTCCCGACCGGGTAGTGGCGGGAAGTCATGGCCAGGCATGCACCAACAGTTTTTCAGGCATCCATCCCGTGACGGGCAAAAGGTTCAGCCACATTGAAATCCTGGGAGGGGGAGCCGGCGCCCGGCCGGACAAAGACGGTCCCGATGGGCAGGATCTGCATCTTGGCCGCTTTATGAATACCCCGGTAGAGGCCGCGGAGATTGAAAATCCCGTCCTTATCGAACGCTATGAATTCATACCTGATTCGGGTGGGTCGGGGAAGTATCGAGGGGGCTTATCGCTTCGAAGGGATATCCGATTCCTGACCGACGTAACCTGGGCTCGTTATTCCGACCGGCAAAAGTTTGAACCCATGGGGCTCTTCGGAGGTCTGAATGGCAGCAAAGGCAGCCTGATCCTGAACCCCGGTACCCCGGATGAAAAAAAATGCAGATCGAAAGGAGTTGATCAACTCAAAGCCGGAGATGTGTTGAGCATTCGACTACCCGGAAGTGGTGGTTACGGGTTGCCCATCGAACGGAATCCGGAGTTCGTTCGATGGGATGTCATCAACGGGAAGATTAGTATCGAATCTGCACTGAAAAACTATAAAGTGGTTTTTGATGAAGATATGGAAATCGATTACGAGGCCACCAATAATCTCAGGACCGAGCACAGGGCTGAAATGTCCTAAAACTTCAAACAATAGGAGGAAAACTATGAAAAAAATCACAGGTATCTCACTGGTGCTGGCCTTTTTAACGGTGATCTGCTTCGGTATGACATCAGCTGCAATTGCAGCACCCAAATCTCTGAAGGCCGTAAGCTTCTTGCCCAAGAATCATCCCCTCTGCAAGATGATTCATGTCTGGGTGGACCGTGTTAACGAACAGTGCGGGGACGCGATAAACATTAACTGGATCGGCGGCGGCGAAGTTATTCCGGGCCTGGACCAGGCCGAGGCGTTGAAGAATAATACGGTGCAGGTGATTTTTAACCCAACCGCCTATTATGCCCCATTGCTGCCGGAAGGCAACGCCTTTACGCTGTCTAAATGCCGATTGGAAGATGAGCGAAGTCCCGGAGGATTTTATGATTTCATGGTGGAGCGACATAAAAAGGTCGGAATGATGTTTATCGGGACGTGGCTTTACGATCCCTTTTATTTGAGGATCAATAAGCCAATAACGTCAATTAAGGAGCTCAAAGGTGTCAAGATGAGAACCTCCGCTCTTTACGACCGGTTTATGAAAAAGGTCGGTATCGTTCCGGTAACCGTGCCCTTCGGAGAAACCTTCACAGCCTTGGAACGCGGCTTGGTGGACGGGTTTGGATGGTCCATGCTTGGACCCGCTGATTTTGGTTGGACGGATCATTGCAAGTACATTATTGATATTCCTTTCTACACTCGCCAGAATACGCTTATCTTAATGAATCTGGATGTATGGAATGGCCTGGACAGCTCCGTTCAGAACAAGATCAAGGATATTACGGTCAAGTTTGAGCCTGAAATGGTGACCTATTTTAAGGAACAGATAAAAATGGAGTGGGAGAAGTACGATAAAATGGGGATCAAACGGATCACCTTTTCTCCTGCAGAGACCGAGGAATATCTGGATTCGGCCTACGGTGCCGAATGGGCGGATCTGGAAAAGAAGGTCCCCGATCTCGTGAGTCCCCTTAAAAAAGTCACGTGCAATGAATAGACATTCCCTAACCGCTCATAGCTAGTGCCCATCCATAGAAGACTGTTACCACAGATGGGCACCTGATGGTGTTTCTTGGTTGAACTAGATGACGAAAAGATTCTTTCAATTATTTGATCATATTCTCAATGCCATGGCATTTCTGGCCGGCATCATTCTCGTTTTTATAATGTTATCAGTGGGTCTCGACGTAATTCTGCGTTATTTTTTCAACCGCCCGATGATCTGGGTAACCGAGGTTACCGAGTGTCTTCTCCTCTATATAACCTTTTTGGGCACGGGCTGGCTGTTGCGGGACGAAGGACATGTTAAGGTGGATATCATCCTTAACCGGCTGAAACCGGAATCCACCGCTTTTTTGGGGATTCTTAGCTCCCTGGTGGGCATTTTTGTTTCCATCATGCTGGCTTTTTACAGTATGAGCGTCACCTGGAACTACTTCAGGAGGGGTATTTACACACCGACAGCCATGGAGATCCCGGTGGCCGCAATCATTTTGATTATCCCCATAGGCAGCTTTACGCTGCTTATTGGGTTTATAAGAAGAACCGGGAGATTCATCGGGGAATACTGGATTAAAAAAAAACAATCAACGAACTAATCGGGTCAACAGGAAGCAATAGGCTGTTACTATGGAATGGTGGCTAATCCTAATCGTCATTTTTGCGAGTTTGATGTGTTTATTCCTGATTGGCGTACCAGTGGCTTTTTCATTCCTGTTTATCAATATCCTAGGTGTCTATTTTCTCATGGGTGGTGAGGCGGGTTTCTCCCAGCTTGTGAGAAGTATCCACCGTTCCGTATCGACCTTCGCACTCCTGCCGGTACCATTATTTGTCCTGATGGGTGAAGTCATGTTCCGTTCCGGGATTGCCACGAAAATGATGGATACGCTGGACAAATGGCTGGGCCGCATCCCGGGTCGTCTCAGCCTTTTGGCGGTAGGCGGTGGCACTATTTTTTCTACCCTGTCCGGCTCTGCAATGGCCGGCTGTGCGATGCTCGGGTCTGTCCTTGTTCCCGAAATGGAAAAGAGAGGTTACAAAAAACCCATGAGCATCGGGCCCATTTTGGGAAGTGGGGGCCTTGCGATCATGATACCGCCCAGTGCCCTGGGCGTCCTGCTGGCCTCACTTTCCCAGATGTCTGTGGGGGGGATGCTGGTGGCCATCGTCATTCCCGGAATATTGATGGCCACACTCTACGCGGCCTATATTATTATCAGGTGCCATCTGCAACCCGGTTTGGCCCCCACCTATGAAATAGAATCGGTCTCCCTCGCCGAAAAATTCGTTTTAACGGTAAAATACATCCTGCCTTTGGGCTCTATCGTATTTCTGGTTATCGGCTTGATGTTTTTAGGCGTCGCCACCCCTACTGAATCGGCTGCGCTAGGGGCAATCGGTTGCTACATACTGCTCTTTATTTACAAGGGCTGGGACTGGAAGACCATCGTTGACTCGGTTTCGCACACCCTTAGGATAACCGTCATGATGTTTATGATCATGACCGGAGCCATGGCCTTCTCACAGATCATGGCCTTCAGCGGGGCGAGTCTAGGATTGGTTCAACTGGCGGCTGAACTGAATCTGCACCCCATGTTAATTTTGATTTTCATGCAGATCATTCTCCTTTTTATGGGAATTTTTATGGAACCCTTGACCATTATGATGGTCACCCTCCCCATCTATCTCCCGATTGTAAAGAATCTGGGGTTCCATCCGCTCTGGTTTGGGACGATCATGCTGATCAACATGGAAATGGCGACCACCACGCCGCCTTTCGGTCTGGTCCTCTTTGTAATGAAAGGGGTTGCGCCGCCCGATACCACCATGGCGGATATATACAGGGCCGGATTCCCTTTCCTGATCTGTGATGCCGTCGCCATGGGGCTTGTTATGGCATTCCCCTGGCTGGCTCTATACCTGCCCAGCATCATATGACGGGGATGTTGAAAATCTATTTCAGTCTAAAAATTCCAAGACAATCCTGGCAAACTCATCCGGCATTTGGTCTACCATGGGCACCATGCCGCCTCTGATTTCAGCCGTCTCGCTGTTCTTTATATTTTCAGAAAGCGGCTTCATTCTCGGATATGAAAACGGGTCATCTGTTCCCGCCAGGACTAGGGTCGGAGCCTCAATCAGATGCACCTTGTCTTCCATTTTGTATATGTTAACTGCCCGATGTCCTTCCTCCATCCGGTCATTTACTTTCAGGGCATCAAGAACGAAACGGGTCAGGAGGTCTGGACGATCATTGGGGTAAAACGGCATTCTTCGCTGCCAAAGCTCGGTGAGATGTGATCCATCCGACTTAAGCTTGACTTCATCTATGGGTGGTCGAGACTTTCTTCGTTCTCGATCCCCGGCATCGACAAATGGTGTCGATGACAATATAAGCTTATCAACCCGATCAGGATAAGAAGCGGCAACCTCAACGGCTATGACACCACCGGTGTGATGTCCGACTAGATGGACGCGTTCAAGGGCGAGGACGTCCAGAAATTGGATCACGCCTTGGGCGTATAGCTCGATAGAAGGTTCTTGAATCGGTCGGTAGGAATCTCCAAAGCCGACGGTATCCATTGCAATGGCTCGATACCGGCTTCCGATAGTCGGTAACACATCGCGATACTCATCCCAGGACCTTGGCGTCTGGTGCAATAATAAAACCGGTCTGCCCTGACCGGCGGTTGCATAATGAATTTGACCGTCCGCTGAGTTTGCATAACTCCTGTGAACAGTGACTTTTTCCATGTCTTTATTCCTTAAATTGTCCATTAACATAAAGAAATGAAGGTTGGGTGTCAAACAAAAAGTCATCGCTGGAGCCGCCTTAGCGAATCAAAAGTTTTGGTTGTCTTTCCCTGTTAATATTTGTATATGCTCCAGGCAGACACATCAGCCGTGAAATATTTGATGATCTCAAAGCGCCTTTGCTGGATGAAGCTGCTAAACAACGTTAGGGGAAAGACAGAGCCATTGCAAAAAAGGGGGAAGATCTCATGCCGTTGCCGGCATTTAAGTATTGTCGCCCGGAATCGATCCCGGAACTGGAAAGATTACTCTGCAAAAATAAGGGTAAGGCCAAAATTTTGGCCGGAGGGACCGACCTGTTGGTGCAGATGAAAGGGGGAACTCAAAACCCTGCCGTATTGCAACACCCCGCCCTATTGATTGATATCGGGAATATCAAAGCCCTTAAAGGAATCTTACATAAGGATGGAAAGGGCATTGAAATCCTGGCCGGTACGAAGATTGCTGAGATTGAAGCGTCTTCCCTGGTTCGCAATAAACTTTACGCCCTATACAAAGCGGTGACATTTCTGGGGTCTCCCCAAGTTAGGGCGATGGCCACTTTAGGCGGAAATCTTTGCAATGCTTCACCCTGCTCCGACACTGTTCCCATTCTCATGGCCCTGGGCAGTGAACTGATTATAGCTGGGAATAACTCAGAGCGAAGAATCTCTGTCGAATCTTTTTTACTGGATTACCGCATGGTCGATTTAAAGGCCGATGAGTATTTGAAGTCAGTCATAATCCCCGAGCAGCCCAAGGCGGCGGGCAGTGCCTATCTCTGCCGAATGCTGCGACGGGCCATGGAGATAGATATTGTTAATGTCGGTCTTTGGCTGCTGATCGAAAAAGACAACGGATGTCGGGACATTCGTATCGCCTTAGGGTCAGTCGCTCCGATTCCAATGCGGGCCAAGGAAGCGGAAGCTTCACTGAGAGCGCAGACCATTTCGGAAGAAAGCATTCAATTGGCCGGCGATGTGGCTTCTAGAGAAGTGGCGCCTATTGATGATGTGCGCGGTTCCGCGGAATACCGTCGTCAGATGGTAAAGATACTGGTGATGCGAGCCATTAAAGAGGCTTACAGCCGCATTGCAAATGAGGATAATTGGACATGAAAGAAGTGATTGAATTGATAGTCAATGGAGAATCACATGAGGTCTTAGTACGGCCCAACGACCTTCTAGTCGACGTGCTGAGGGATGTGATCCATCTTACCGGCACTAAGAAGGGATGCGGTGAAGGAGATTGCGGCGCCTGTACGGTCCTGTTGGATGGTGCCCCCGCACTCGCGTGCCTGACCCTTGCCATCTCTTGTCTAGGGAAAAAAATAGAGACCATCGAGGGCTTGTCTGAAAATGGGAAGCTTCATCCCATTCAGGAGACCTTTGTGGAGAAAGGGGCAATTCAGTGTGGTTTTTGTACGCCCGGAATGATTCTTTCCGCCAAGGCGCTACTGGCCAAAAACGACAACCCTACCAACGAAGAGATCAAATACGGAATGGCGGGCAATTTATGTCGCTGTACCGGCTATAAAAAGATCATTGATGCCGTCGCTGAGGCTGCCGGGAGGTTACCGCAGGATGAACACTAACCGTAAAAAATATGATTTTTCCGTCATTGGGACCAGGGTTCCCCGCAAGGACGCCAGAGATAAGGCTACCGGGGCAGTCCAATACACCGATGATTTGAAGATGCCGGGCATGTTGATCGGGAAAATAAAACGCAGCCCCCATGCCCATGCCCGGATACACTCAATAAACACAAAAAAAGCGCAGTCCCACCGGGGTGTAAAAGCTGTTTTGATAGGATCAGAAGCCCCCACAGCATATGGAATTATGCCCCAATTGCCGACCGAATTTGCCCTAGCCGTCGATAAAGTGCGTTATGTGGGCGAGGGTGTTGCCGCGGTCGCAGCCCTGGACGCAAAAAGCGCACTGGAAGCATTGGACCTGATAGAGGTGGAATATGAACCCTTGACTGCATATTTAACTCCGGAAGAAGCTTTGCAGGACACGTCTATTCCGCTTCATATGGATAATGACGGTAAGCCTTTCCGCTTCTACGAAGCGAAACAACACTTTGGTGATGTGAACCAGGCCTTTTCCCGGTCGGCTTTTATCCTGGAGCGAACTTTTTCAACCCAAAATGTCAACCACGTTTTTTTGGAACCGCACTCGGCGCTTGCGAAATTCGATGGTGCGGGAAAGTTGACGATTTGGTCACCCACCCAGGTGCCGCATTATTTACACCGGACCCTTTCCCTGGTTCTCGACATGCCGATGCAAAAAATTCGGGTTATCCTCCCTGCAGTCGGCGGCGGATTTGGCGGAAAAAGCGAAGTTGCCGCCAGTGAGCTCTGTGCGGCCTTGTTGGCTCGCAAAAGCGGCCGTCCGGTCAAGCTGACCTTTGAAAGAGACGAAGTGTTTTTTACGAACAAGGGTCGACACCCCATGCATTTGAAGGTAAAAATTGGCGTAGATGAGGGGGGGATGATTCAAGCTATCGATTTTGACACCCTGATGGATGGCGGCGCCTATCTGGGGTGGGGAATTGTTGTCATGTTCTATTGTGCTGCCATGATTCACCTCCCCTATCGGGTTGAAAACCTAAGGTTTCATGGAAGACGTGTGTATACGAACAAACCGACTTGCGGGGCCATGCGGGGATTAGGCGGTGTGCAGCCCAGATTTGCAATAGAGTCCATGCTGGATGAAATTGCCCTGGAGTTAAATATTCCGCCCTATGAGATACGGCGAATGAATTCGGTGGAATCCGGGCATACCACCGCATTGAATAACTATGTGCGTCATGCCGAGTACAAAAAGTGCCTCGATCGTGTCGTTAAACGCTCCGGGTTTCTTGAAAAACATAAAAAACTTCCTTTCGGGAAAGGTATCGGCCTGGCCGGGGGTCACTATAGCTCTGGAACTGCTTACACACTTTATCTGGCATATAAACCCCATTCATCCGCCATTGTAAGAGTGGAGCCCGAATCCGGTGTCAGTGTCTATTGCGGCGCCGCAGAAATTGGACAGGGATCGGACATGGTGTTAGGGATGATGGCGGCTGAGACGCTGGGGATTTCTTTTGAGGATGTTCAAGTGTATTCAGGCGATACGGGAATAACCCCTTTTGATCTTGGCTCCTTTTCGAGCCGCGTTACCGTCGCTTGCGGTCAGGCGGTTAAGAACGCCGCCACGGAGATTACCAAACAACTTTTCGGCGTGGCGGCGGTAGCCTTGAGCATTCAAGGCGAGCAACTTGTTGCCCGCGATGGAAAAATTTTTTCACAATATGAAAAACACAAATCACTGGATTTTTGGGATGCGGTCAAGAAGTATATTGCGGCCTACGGGCCGCTGACGGCTTCCGGTCATTATACGCCACCTCGTCGCTCAGCTAAAGGAAAGGTTCAGGGTGGCAAAATCGGACATTCTCCTACCTATGGATTTACAGCTCAGGTGGCAGAGGTGGAGGTAGACACCGAGACGGGCGAAGTTCGGCTATTGAAAATGACAGAGTCCGGGGATTGCGGTCAGGCGATCAATCCCATGAGTGTAGAAGGACAGGTAGAGGGCTCTATCGTCATGGGCATGGGGCAGGCTCTGTTTGAAGAAATGGTTTTTAAAGGAAACTCTCTTCTCAACCCTAACCTGCATGAATACCGAATCCCGACAATGATGGATATGCCGGAAATTGACTCGGAGATAGTGGAAAGCTATGATCCGGAATCTCCTTATGGCGCAAAAGAATGTGGCGAGGGGCCAATCCAGCCGGTAATCCCGGCGATCCTGAATGCTCTGTATGATGCCATTGGGATACGTTTTACTGAATTGCCGGTCACGCCGGAAAAAATTATGGCTGCCTTGGCTGGACAGAAAAAGGAAAATTCTATTGAATGAGACGGATTTCGTCCGGACATACTTGGCCACCGTCGTTGCGATAAACGGCATCTGGGAATAATATGTTGTGTCCGCCATTTTTTTATGGCAATCGGTCAAGTAAAGATTAGAACTGCAAATCCACAGTTTTTTGCAAGTGTGAGAAGTTTAGCTTTATAGCCGTAACCCATCATCCGGTTTCTTTTCATATTGCGTCGTGCAATCCAAAATCTTCATGATATTTATAATCAAAAATCTACTTAACGAGAATGGGCCCTTGTTAAGCTCTTAGGGGCACAGGTTTATTTTCCGGCGGGTATATAGCGCTGACTCCATTACACTTAAAAATGCTAAAGATGATCTCAATAATTTGCCCATGATAAAGAGGTTTCAATGACGCTATTTGCCTATTTTTATATCGGATGTCACTGTTAGAAATTTTGAATTTAGCTTTAATTTTATATGTTCAACTGAAACGGTTCCAAATAAGCGTTCAATTTTTTCCTATTCTCATCAATCAGGGCAGGACAATCGGATGCGTCTTTTCCACCTTCTGCCACCAAAGTGGCAAAAACCATGCAAGTTGGAGCATCGCATTCTTTGCAATTGGTTTTCGGAAGCAGTTTCAGGATTTCAATTACTTTAGGCCTAGACATCCCCTCATAGCTTGGTACAATATCATCTCGTTTTTCCCAGGCATCATTGATTTCACGTTTAATCCATTCCACAATCTTTAGTGCCTCATTTTCATCTTTAATCGCGTTGATAGCGATTTTGCGGCCATAAACGGTTATTAATTTGCCCTGTGCCCGGAAGGTTACTGAGGGCGGCTCCTTGATGTATTCAAAACCAACTAGGGCTGCATTTAAATATGGCAGAGCTGCGCTGACATCCTGCTCCAGATGAGCAAAACACTGTATCGTCATGGCACTGGGCATGCATTCATTATTGAAAAGTTCCATTCGATAAGATTTCAATAACATGATGTCACCTCATTTCGCTTTTAAAGAAACAGAGACGCTGCATGATGAAGTCACCCTGATTGCCATGGAGATTTACGATCGTTATTTTTTCTTCGAATAGATTTATCCCGTGTCAAAGCGCAACCCAAGGCAAAGAAATCTTATTCTGATGAACAAGCGGAATGATGTTGTCCAGTTCAAGTAAAATGTTACAGGGCATTTTAAACGACGGTTTAATAGTCATAATACCTTCGGATCTCATGCCCTGGAACACCTTGCAAGAAGTCGTTTCGAGAGAATCGCAGATAGTTTGGACCGCAGCTTCACAGCCCATTACGACCACAGCTTGATATTTGCTTGCACGCTTCAATAATTTTTTTCGACGCCTTGAAGTCCACATACAAACGACAAACTGATGGAGCAAACTACTCTTAAAAACATCAGTCTTAACGCCCTTTTTTTCCAAATTCGATTTAATAGTATCTATGAGATGTTCATATGAACCTGTCTTTAAAAATCGCCTTAAAAACTCAAAGTATGGCTTATTTTTTCTTACGGCCATACTGGCAGCTGGACAAAATCGGCAGGGGACAATCAAAACAGATTTGAACCTCTCAAGTTCAGGAAACTCACTCTTGTCTTTTAAATAGATTGGCATTTGTCACATCCTGTTTTTTTTTATTTCAAAAAGCAAAAACGAATTCATTCCAAGTTCAATAAAAAACGGCCAGTACATTTTCCTTCAAGGTGCCATAAACATTTATCAATCTTTGGTTCTACACTGTAACTTATACCTAATCCATTGAACCATCCTTCGATACGCTCTATAATTCCGCATTTATACTCCTCAATATAACCTAAGGCTTTGACACCCTCGTATGCAAAACATCTTCCGCCAAACCATTCCCAGCTAATGACATTTTTTTCTGGTGTATCGAATTTAAATTTCATAAAGTCAGCCTTAATTAGCCCAAACGCCTCCTTCAAGAACGTTACCAGACTTTCGAACCTGGCTAAATTATCATCTTCATATCCCAATACTTTCTGTAGCCTTTTTATTTCAATTATGGACATTGATCTCACAGCTGAAATATTTAACTTGTTTGCTGTTTCGATGCCAAGCTCTTCGATGCTGTGCATCAGCCACATTGCATCATGAGTCATCCAGCCCTTGGTCAAAAGTTCTCGTAATTTTCTTTTGCCGATTTTATCTAATCCGGCATCAATTTTCGACTCCAATGTGGTTCTCCTTTTTTCGGTATTAAGATCAACATCAAAAATGCATGTATTCTATCCGCAACATCCACTGCTCTTTTTATTTTTTGTCTCACATGATGCAGCACAATGATCTGTAACGTTGCCATTTAGACTCTCTATAACCCAGTTAGCAACAGATTGAGCGACCTCTTTTCTCTCCATTTCCGGCACATCATTATAATTAAAAATGTCGGTGTATCTGTTATAGTGGGACAATGCATCAAACTGAATTAGTTTTTCCCTGTCAATGATGTTTTCAAAGATACGGCCATGGCACCTCAGAAAACATCCGTCGATTAGAACAACCTTATCAGCTGTCTTTATCCACCTGGCAATTGAAGATTCCGGAACCGTCATCAATTCTCCGTGGCACCCCCTCGCATATGGTTCTTTCCGGGAAATGATATTGGCTGCAAGCCGGGCAATTTCCCCTCTGATACAAGCACCCTCACAGGATAGGACCGGAATCTTCGATTCACTGATATTTTTTTTGCCGGTAATCTCCCCGATGGGACAGATCGCATTTGTTGTGTTCAATTGTATTGTTTTTTTCGGATCTACGCTACTCATTTGAAACCTCCTTAAACAATGACAATCATTCCTTTATAGAATCCATTGGCTCGGTTAATGTCCTCTTTTTTCTCTTCGTATTCATCCTTGTCGATTTCACCCGCCGCATACCGCTTGTCGAGTATGTCTTTTGCTGAATCCGCAACTTCGGTCTGCTGGCCATCGACGACTCGGGAGCCAAAACCGCACATCATCGAACCCCTTCGTCCCCTCATCATGAAAAAGCATAGGATCATCATGATTATGGGGACTATCCACCACCAAGAAAAGCCGCAAAGCTCTGAACCGTACATGAATTTCACCTCCTTTAAATCAGGTACTCAACTTGTAACTTTTTCCCTGTAGATTTAATAATAACAACCCGATCAATGCCTCCTCGTTGTTCTTTGACATCAGACCCCATACTTCCGTTTGAAAATTACTCTGCGAAAACTTTTGCGTTTTGATTGAACGTGATCTTTCACGTACTTTACGATTTTTTATCCTTTTGCCCAAGTAGACGGAACCACCAAAGGAAAGGTTACACCTACAATAATAATTTTTTGAAAAGATAAGCAGGATTTCTTATGGAAGAGACAATAAGATAAGCATTCTATTTTGATCTTGGTCTGCATCCAGGAATAAACATCGGAGTATGTCTTCGATATTCGATATACTCAACTCCCAACCGCTTTATCAGTTCAGGCTCCTCGATCTTTTTTAATTCCCAAACATTGATTAACACGTAAAGCGGTGTAAAGAAGAACACGAGTGAAGCAGAGTTGACAATGAATCCTATACCGAACAAAAACAGGAAGACTCCCGACAGCATAGGATTCCTCGCGTAGCCGGTATGGCCCTGTGTTGACCACTTTCGGAGGCGGATTGAAGGGCACTGGAGTTCCCTTCACTTTCAAAAAATGAAAAACAGACCAAGCCGTAACAGCGAGCCCTACAGCTATCATTGGAATTGATACTGGAAGTCTTGCACCCTTCGGTAGGAGATGGGGCAGGCTTAACAGTCTGTCAACAATAATTGCTGCGAACACGGACAATGCTGTGAATGCGGCAAAGATTGTCAAACCGACCGGTGTTAGAAGTGTTCGGGTCTTTTTGGTACCTGTCGCTGCCCTGTGAAGAAGGTGGATCCAGCAGTTTTGAAATGCCATTTTGAATTAGCCCATTCCGAGGCTACAAGATACATAAAAGCAAATTCATATGGTTCGTCAAATATTATTTTCGTAAAATCTATCCTTTGACCGTTTAACATCGAAAATAGCGTCAAAACCCCAGTCCTGGGTATTATTTCCTGTGCATTTTATCATTGATATATTTATGTCATCATAACTGTTTTAGACTTGAGCCACTTAAATGGTATGAGCATAGACACTCTATTCTGATAGGCTTCATATTTCTCTCCAAATTCCCTTATAAGTTTTTTTTCTTCGAGAACAGTTCCGACAATCAAATAGGATGTAAGTATTACATTTACAAATAATACGGATGCATCCATTTGACGTGCCCAGATAAGTAGAATGGTTGCGAGATACCATGGATGCCGAGTTATTCCCAGGACACCTGAAGTGTCTAACTCACCTGTATCGCTTATCGCTTTGTTCAAGGTTCCTTCTTTTATCTGTTTAATTCCCAAAACCTGACGCGCATTATAGTGGCGCCCGCCAAGGAAAAATAACAAAACAGCTACAACAAGTAAGAGCACTTGGCCAATACGCATATATCCATCCCAATGGAATATCGTTTGAGCTCGTATCGAATATGCAAATAAGGCAACAGGTATTAGCGTTAGAAAGGCAATGAGGTTGAAAAATAAGCGATAAAATCGAAATTCAGACCCCAAACGTTTCTTAAAATATTCTGTCACCGATACCGATATTATTGCACTGTGCAGGACGCACCATGCGATAACAAGTAATGATAGCATTAAGTATTTAGTGTATTCTAATGATTCCATAAATTTTACCGCTACTGTCTCAGTAGGACGTTAATTACCTTCTTAATGGGAACAACCAAGCACCGATTGCAGCGAAAATATTTCTGAAGCCCTGGGATTTGAGATGGGTTCATATTAGTCTTTGCTTGATACGGGATCGCAAATAAGGACATTTCGTTCGTCGACTTCGAATCTACATTCTTTTTCCAGAATTGTTTTTAATTGTTTGCGGGCTCGGTGCAACCTAACCTTGACATTCTCAACAGTTGTATCAAGAATCTCAGCGATTTCCTGATGTCTAAATTCCATCAGATCAAAAAGGACCAGAACTGTCTGATATGATTCCGGCAATAATCTGATTTTGTCTTGGACGCATGCTCCCATTTGATGCTGTTCGAATTCTTTTTGAAACAAAGGCTCTGAAAGTATTCCTTTATTTTCGCTAAGAACTTGTTCTCTTTTCGATGATTGGCTCGTTTTGCGAAAGTGATCATGACAAAGGTTGTAAGCAATTTTAAAAATCCAGGAAGACAGCATAGATTCCTCTCTCAGCTGATTCAAGTTTTTTTGAACTTTGATGAAAGTCTCCTGGACTAAATCGTCGGCCACCCATTCATCCTTAACAAGCGCAAAAATGAATCTTTTTACTCGCTCGTAGTAATCATAGTATATATCCCAGAAATCCATTTTTGTGTTCCTTTAGCTTGATTGATGGGCTGAGCTGTATTTCATAACAGCTAATCACTGCATGATTTTTGGTAAAGCTAAGAGTATTGTTCCCTCAGTTTCTTACGTTTCTCATCGGGCAGCGATTTCAGGTATGCCTTCCAGCCAGGACACCAGCCAATATGCCATTTCCAAATTCTGCCCAGGATGGAACGAGAGTTATTGTCGTATTTTGCACGGAATCTGCAATTTTCGCAATTGCTCATTTGGAACTCCCCCATTTTAATTGTTTTTAGGCGATATACATCATTAACAGCAACAAGATTTATTCGCCGTCTGGTCGCACGGCAAGTCATGGGTCTCTTTTATTCCGATGAGTTCATTAATGCTGTTTGCGAGGGCAATATGGGCGCCCTTTTTGACCTGTCCGGCTACTTCTGAAGCTCGTTTAATTTCTGCTAATGTAAGGCCGGAATTGATAGCTTTTTCATAAAGGTGTTCAAAGCAGGGTATACAATTTGATGCAGTCGCGGCGCCAATTGCAATTAGAATTCTCAATTTTGTTATCTAGAACCTGTTCTTCCGTTTTAGCCTTTGGTGTCTCCATAAAAAGATCCTCCTTTTTGGAATTATTTTATCGTAAGACGGAAGATTGGCCCAAAAGATTACACATAAGTGATTATCTATATGTTAGGGGAAAAAGTTGTCAATCTATTATTACCCGACCTGTAGAGGCATTGC